>NZ_CP085081.1:3555000-4155000 GCF_023243115.1 Sediminicoccus sp. KRV36 | reverse complement strand
GGTCCGCGCCGACGCGCCGCCCGCCATCTCCCTCAAGGCCGTCAACAAGTGGTTCGGCGCGCTGCATGTGCTGCGCGACGTGAACCTGGATGTGGCCCTGGGCGAGCGTGTGGTGGTCTGCGGCCCCTCGGGCTCGGGCAAATCCACCCTGATCCGCTGCATCAACCGCCTGGAGGAACACCAGGAGGGGCAGATCATCGTGGACGGGATCGAACTCTCCAATGACCTGCGCAGCCTCGACGCGATCCGCCGCGAGGTCGGCATGGTGTTCCAGTCCTTCAACCTGTTCCCGCACCTCACCATCCTGGAAAACTGCACCCTGGCGCCGATCTGGGTCCGCAAGATGCCCAAGAAGGAGGCCGAGGAACTGGCGATGGAATACCTGACCCGGGTGCGTATCCCCGAGCAGGCGAGCAAGTATCCGGGCCAGCTTTCGGGCGGGCAGCAGCAGCGCGTGGCCATCGCCCGGGCGCTTTGCATGAAGCCCAAGATCATGCTCTTCGATGAGCCGACCTCGGCACTCGACCCCGAAATGATCAAGGAGGTGCTCGACACCATGGTCATGCTGGCCGAGACGGGCATGACGATGATCTGCGTGACCCACGAAATGGGCTTCGCCCGCACCGTGGCCGACCGCGTGATCTTCATGGATCGCGGCGAGATCGTGGAATCGGGCGAGCCGCAATCGCTGTTCAGCAACCCGCAGACCGAGCGGTTGCAGACCTTCCTCAGCCAGATCCTGCGCGGGCACTGACCGGCCCAGGGGGGTATCGGGGCGCAAGGCTGCCATGTGGCGCCGATGTTTGATATGGAGAGGGCGCGGGACTAAGGCTCCGCGCCCCCACTTCATGAGGCCTTCCGCGTGACCGCGCCCAGCAACAAGCTCACCGCCGCCTCGCTGCTCGGAGTCCTCGGCATCGTCTATGGCGATATCGGGACCTCACCGCTCTATGCGCTCCGCGCCGCCTTGCTGCATTTCGATGAGGGCGGCATCGAGGAGTGGGAAATCCTCGGCATTCTCTCGCTCATCTTCTGGGCGCTGATGCTGACGGTCACGCTGAAATACATCCTGATCATCCTGCGCGCGGATAACCGTGGCGAGGGCGGGATCATGGCGCTCATGGCCCTCGCCCAGCGCTCCGCCCAGACCCAGCGGGGGCGGCTGATCATCGCGATCATCGGCATCACCGGGGCCGCGCTGTTCTTCGGCGACGGCATGATCACACCGGCCATTTCCGTGCTCTCGGCGGTGGAGGGGCTGAAGGTCATCAACCCGGTCTTCGAGCATCTCGTGCTGCCGGTCACGCTGGTCGTGCTGATCGCGCTGTTCCTCGTGCAATATCGCGGCACGGGCAGCATCGGGGCGCTGTTCGGGCCGGTCTGCGCGCTCTGGTTCGGCGTGCTCGGGCTGCTCGGGTTGATCGAGGCGTTGCACAACCCGGCCGTCTTTGCCGCCCTCAACCCGATCTACGCCGTGCAATTCGCCGCCCACTACCACCTGGCCGCCTTCATCGCGATGGGGGCCGTGGTGCTGGCCGTGACGGGTGCGGAAGCGCTCTATGCCGATATGGGCCATTTCGGCCGCCGGCCCATCCAGGTCGCCTGGATCGCCTTCGTGCTGCCGGCGCTGGCGCTGAATTATTTTGGCCAGGGCGCGCTGCTGCTGCGCGATGCGAGCGCCATCGAGAATCCCTTCTACCTGCTGGCCCCCGAATGGTTCCGCCCCTTCCTGGTGGTGCTGGCGACGGCGGCCACCATCATCGCCTCCCAGGCGATGATCTCGGGCGCCTATTCCATCGCCCGGCAATGCGTGCAGCTGGGCTTCGCGCCGCGCCTCGATGTGCGCCATACGAGTGCGACCGAGGAGGGGCAGATCTACATGCCCCAGGTGAATTTCATCCTGCTCATCGGCGTGCTGATCCTGGTGCTGGAATTCAAGAACAGCGACAGCCTGGCCGCCGCCTATGGCCTGGCCGTCACCGGCACCTTCCTGTGCACCACGGTGCTCGCGCTGCTGGTCTTCCGCCGGCAATTCGGCTGGAATCCGGTGCTGGTGGCGGTGGTCTTCGTGCCGCTGCTGCTGCTCGATTTCTCCTATTTCGTGGCTTCCGCGCTGAAGATCCCCGAGGGCGGCTATGTCCCGGTCATCATCGGCCTCGCGGCCTTCCTGCTGATGTTCACCTGGTATCGCGGGCGGGAGCTGCTCTTTGCGCGCTTCCGGCAGGACAGTCTGCCGCTGAAATCCTTCCTGGCGCGGCTGCCCCAATCGCGCACCACGCGGGTGCCCGGCATGGCCGTCTTCATGACCGGCCAGGCCGACTACCTGCCCGGCGCCCTGCTGCACAACCTCAAGCACAACAAGGTGCTGCATGAGCGGGTGCTCTTCGTCACCGTCCTGAATGACGACATCCCGAGCGTGGGTCCCGAGCGCCGGGCCGAGGTGACGGATCTGGGCGGCGAAATCCATCGCGTCATCCTGCGCTACGGCTTCCAGGAAAGCCCCAATATCCCGCGCGAGCTGGAACGCCTGGCCCAGCAGGGGCTGATCGGCTTCGAGCCGATGCAGACCAGCTATTTCCTGGGGCGGGAGACCATCGTCGCCGCCGCCGTGCCCAAGATGGCGCGCTGGCAGCAATGGCTGTTCACCCTGCTCAGCCGCAATTCCGTCCCCGCGACCGAGTTCTTCAAGATCCCGTCCGACCGCGTGGTGGAGCTGGGTGTGCGCGTGGCGATCTGATGCTGCTGATCCTTCGCTCGCTGCTCTTCAACATCCTGTTCTTTGGCGTGGCCGGCACCCTGGCGGTGCTGGGCACGCCGCTGCTGCTCGGCCCCAAGCGGCTGCAGCGCCAAGCCATGCGCCAACTGGCCCGGCTGCTGGTCTGGATCATGGAGAAAACCTGCGGGATCGAAGTGCGGGTGACCGGGCGCGAGCACCTGCCTGCCACGGGCCCCGCGCTGATCGCCAGCAAGCATCAATCGGCCTTCGACACGATGGTCTGGTTCACCCTGGTGCCGGACGTCGCCTATGTCATGAAGCAGGAGCTGTTCCGCATTCCCGTCTATGGCGCCTTCGCGCGCCGCGCCGGCATGATCGGCGTGGACCGGGATGGCGGCGCCAAGGCGATGCGCCAGATGATGCGGGAGGCACAGACCTCGGCCCGCGAAGGCCGCCAGATCGTGATTTTTCCGGAAGGCACGCGCACCACCGCGGGCGAATTGAATGAATGGCATCCGGGCATCGTGGCGCTCGCCTCGGCCGTGAAGCTGCCGGTGATTCCGGTCGCCACCAATTCAGGGCGCTTCTGGGCGCGGCATCACTTCATCAAGCGGCCGGGCGTTCTGGTCATCAGCATCCTGCCGCCACTGCTGGATGTTCCGCGCGATGAATTGCTGGGGCGGCTGGAAGCTGTGATCGAGGCGGAGCAGCGCAAGCTGGATTGACGCCTCGCATGCGGCAATCCGCGCGATGGGATCGAGGGGCGAGCCCCCCGGCAGGAAACCCGTTTCCTGCACCTTCGTCAGTGGATTTTTGCCGCTGAAGAGCCAGGAAGCTTCCTGGCCATTCTCGCCACCCGCTAATCATTCGCCGCGCGAATGGCCTCGACCACCGCCGCCGTCACTTCGCTGGTCATCGCCGTGCCGCCGAGATCGGGCGTCAGCACGCCCTTGGCCGTCGCCATCTCGATGGCGCGCATGAGCCGGGCCGCGGCGGGCTTTTCGCCCAGATGCTCCAGCATCATGCAGGCGGTCCAGAAGGTTGCGATGGGGTTGGCCACACCCTTGCCCGTGATGTCGAAGGCCGAGCCATGGATCGGCTCGAACATCGAGGGCTTCTGCCGCGAGGGATCCAGATTGGCCGTGGGCGCCACCCCGAGCGAGCCGGCGAGAGCGCCGGCCAGGTCGCTCAGAATATCGGCATGCAGGTTGGTGGCCACCACCGTGTCGATGCTGCCAGGCTTGCGCACCATGCGCGCCGCCATGGCGTCCACCAGCTCCTTCTCCATGGTCACCTCCGGGAAATCGCGCGCGACATCGGCCGCCACCTCATCCCAGAAGACCATGCCGTGGCGCTGCGCGTTGGATTTGGTGACCACGGTCAGCAGCTTGCGCGGGCGTGAGGCGGCGATGGCGAAGGCGGTGCGCATGATGCGTTCCACGCCGACGCGGGTGAAGATGGAAGTCTCGGTGGCGATCTCGATGGCGTGACCGCGATGGGCGCGGCCGCCATGGCCGGCATATTCGCCCTCGCTGTTCTCGCGCACGATCACCCAGTCCAGCGCGCCGGGGGCCAGGCCGCGCAGCGGCGATTCCAGGCCGGGCAGCACGCGCGTGGGCCGGATATTCGCGTATTGGTCGAAGCCCTGGCAGATGGCCAGCCGCAGCCCCCAGAGGGTGAGGGAATCCGGCAGATGCGGATCGCCCACCGCGCCGAAATAGATGGCGTCGAAGCCTTCCAGCGTGGCGAGGCCATCTTCCGGCATCATGCGGCCGGTGGCGCGATAGAAATCGCTGCCCCAGGGGAATTCCTGCACCTCCAGCGTGAAATCGCCGGCGCGCTCGGCCAGTGCCCGCAGCACTTCGAGGCCGGCGGGGATGACTTCCTGGCCAATGCCATCCCCGGGGATGGCGGCGATCCTGTGGCTGCGCATGGCGTCTCTCCTTGGAATTCCTGCGCGCTGCCTTTCGCATGTTTGGGCGGATTTGCGCCAGCCGCCCTGGCCTTCCATGATGCGCGCATGAAGCCGTGGAATGATGCAAGCGCCGATGCCGCGCTGCGCGCCCTTTATGCCGCCGCCGTGCGCGCCGCTGATCCGCTGGCCGTGCTGGCCGCGCATCTGCCCGAACCACCCGCGCCGAAGGCCGAAGGCGGGGGGCGCGTCATCGTCGTGGGGGTCGGCAAGGCCGCGGCGAAGATGGCGCAGGCGGTGGAGGCTGCCTGGGCGCATGTGGAACTGACCGGCCTCGTCATCGCTCCGCATGGCGCGGGCCTGCCACTCACCCGCATCGCGCTGCGCTTCGGCAAGCACCCCACGCCCGATGCCGGGGGCGCTTCGGCCGCGGCCGACATGCTGGGCCTGCTGCAAGGGCTGACCGCGGATGATCTGGTGCTGGCGCTGATCTCGGGCGGGGGGTCCTCGCTCTCCACCTTGCCGGCGCCGGGGCTGTCGCTGGAGGATTTGATCGCCACCAACCAGGCGCTGCTCGACTCGGGGGCGGTGATCGGCGAGATGAACTGCATCCGCAAGCATCTCTCGGCCTTTTCCGGCGGGCGCCTCGCCGTCGCCGCCCATCCGGCCCGCGTGGTCACGCTGGCGATTTCCGACGTGCCGGGCGATGACCCCGAGGTGATCGCCTCCGGCCCCACGGTGGGCGACCCGACCAGCTTCGCCGAGGCGCGCGCCATCGTCGCGCGCTACGGCATGACCTTGCCCCCCGCCGTCGCCGCGCATCTGGCGGCGGGGGCGCAGGAATCCCCCAAGCCGGGCGATCCGCGCCTGGCTCATGCCGAACTGCGCATGATCGCCACCCCCATGATGGCGCTGCACGCCATGGCCGAGGCCGCGCGCGGGATGGGCCTCACGCCGCTCATCCTGGGCGATGCGCTGGAGGGCGAGGCGCGGCATGTCGGCACGGTGCTGGGGGGCATGGCGCGCAGCGTGGCCGCCCATGGCCTGCCCATCCCATCGCCCTGCGTGCTGCTTTCGGGCGGCGAGACGACGGTGACCATGGCCAAGGGCACGGCTGGGGCCGGCGGGCGGAACACGGAATGCCTGCTCTCCCTGGCGCTGACGCTGAATGGCGCGCCGGGCATCTGGGCGCTCTGCGCCGATACGGACGGAATTGACGGGAAATCCGAGGCGGCCGGCGCCATCGCCGGCCCCGGGACGCTGGCGGCGGCACGCGCCAGTGGCCTCGACCCCTATGCGCTGCTGGGTGCCCATCGCAGCCTGGAGGTCTTCGCGGCCAGCGGTGGCCTGGTCACCACCGGCCCGACGCTGACCAATGTGAATGATGTGCGGGCGATCCTGATCACTTAGCCAAAGTAAGCTACCAAAGCTTTACTCGCGTCGCGGCTTACCTTGTGTAAGCTAAGCCCATGCGCGACCCAGCCCTCGAAGACATCCTCGCCCGGCGTGGCGCCGTCACCCGCATTGCCACGGCCCTCAACATCTCCACCGCCGCTGTCAGCCAATGGAAGCGCGTCCCGCCGGACCGCGTGGCCGATGTCGCGCGCCTGTTCAACCTGGCGCCGGAACGCCTGGGCGCCCCCTCGGGCGCCCCGCCGGCCGCCTCACAAGGACTTTCCCGCATGGCCTCCCGCATTCCGCTGCGCCGGCACCGCCGCACCAAGATCATCGCCACGCTGGGCCCGGCCAGCGCCACGGTGGAGATGATCGAGAAGCTGTTCCGCCAGGGTGCAGACGTGTTCCGGCTCAATTTCAGCCATGGCAGCCACGAGGACCACGCCGAACGCATCCTGATGATCCGCGAGGTGGAGCGCAAAACCGGCCGCCCCATCGGCATCCTGGCCGATGTGCAGGGGCCCAAGCTGCGTGTCGGCAAATTCGCCGCCGGGCGCGTCCAGCTCACCACCGGGGCCCGCTTCCGCCTCGACCTCAACCCCACGCCGGGCGATGTGAAGCGCGTCCAGCTTCCCCACCCCGAGATCATCAACGCGGCGCGCATCGGCACCTCGCTGCTGCTGGATGACGGCAAGCTGAAGCTGCGCGTGGTCCGCCAGGTGGAGAATGACCATCTGGAAACCGAGGTGGTGGTGGGCGGCCCGCTCTCCGACCGCAAGGGCGTGAACGTGCCGGACGTGGCCCTGCCCATCCCGGCCCTGACCGAGAAGGACCGCGCCGACCTCGATTTCGTGCTGCCGCTGGGCGTCGAATATATCGGCCTGAGCTTCGTGCAGCGCGCCGAGGATGTGGCCGAGGCCAAGGCCATCGCCGCCGGCCGCGCCTGGATCATGGTGAAGATGGAAAAGCCCCAGGCGGTCGAGAACCTCGATGCCATCCTGGAGTTGTGCGACTGCGTGATGGTGGCGCGCGGCGATCTCGGCGTGGAAATGCCGACGGAGGAGGTGCCGCTGGTGCAGAAGCGCATCGTCCGCGCCGCCCGCCAGCTCGGCAAGCCCGTGGTGGTGGCGACGCAGATGCTGGAAAGCATGATCACCGCACCCTCACCCACGCGCGCCGAGGCGAGTGACGTCAGCAACGCCGTGTTCGAGGGGGCCGATGCGGTGATGCTCTCGGCCGAGACGGCGGCCGGGCAATATCCGCTGGAAGCCGTGAACATCATGGACCGGATCGTCGGCCGGGTGGAGCAGGATCCCGGCTGGCGCGCCCAGACCGACGCGAGCCGCCCCCCGCCCGAGGCGACCAGTGCCGGCGCCATCGCGGCGGCCGCGGCCCAGGTCGCGCGCACGGTGCATGCCCAGGTCATCGCCACCTTCACCAGCACCGCCTCCACCACCTTGCGCGTGGCCCGGGAGCGGCCGGATTGCCCGATCCTGGGGCTGACGCCCGCCCTGCAAGCGGCGCGGCGATTGGCCGTGGTCTGGGGGGTGCATCCGCTGGTGGTTCAGGATATCAACTCCATGACGGAAATGGTGGCGCGCGCCAGCCGGGCGGCCCAGCAGGAGGGCTTCGCCAAGCTGGGCGAAGAGGTGGTGGTGACGGCGGGCGTGCCCTTTGGCACGCCCGGCACCACCAATGCGCTGCGGGTGGCCACGGTGAAGTGAGCGCCAAGTGATGGAGAAGTGCCGGATGAAGCGTGTTGTTCTGGGCCTCGGCCTGATCCTGTGCATGGCCATGCCCGCCGCCGCGCAGCGCAGCGGCACATATGACATCACCGGCACCAATCCGGATGGCACGCCCTATATCGGCGTTTTGCAGCTGGATCAGATCGGCCTGCTCAGCTTCCGGCTGCAATGGACCATCGGCCCCGACGTGATCGAAGGTGTGGGCATGGTGAGCGGGCTGAGCTTCGCCACCGCCTTCAGCCTCGGCAATACGCCGAGCATGGGGGTTTATGAATTGCGGCCCAATGGCCAGCTGGTCGGCCAATGGACCACCATCGGCGCCTTCGCCGCCGGCCAGGAGACCGCGACGCCGCGGTAAAACACCACCCGTACGGACGGGCTGGTTGGAACGGATGAACCCTCCAGAACACGGATGGCCAAGAGCCTGTCCAGGGAGCCCTTGCGAAGGGACCAGTCTCTCGCACCGCCCGCCCCAGCGATGACCTTGCTGCGCTGATCCTGCTGCCCCCCAAGCGGGCGCCCAGGCATCCATCGGCCAGCCGCGACGTGCTTGCGCGTGATGCGCAGGGAAGGCCAGCCGCCGGCCGCCAATCCGGCGAGGTCAACCATTCGCCGCAGCGCCGCGCCATGGGGCCGCCCAGGCAACCCGCGGCGCAGTGCCGCGTTCGTCTGCCATCACCGGGGATCGTGCCGCTCGCCAGGGCTGGCGGTCCGACCCGCCGCTGTTTGTTGTCGCGGGCATCCCGTCCCGCCTGGACGATGTCGTCCGGGCGGCTGATGCCCTCAAGGAGCCACGCCATGAATCGCCGCCAGATCATCGCCCATCTGCCCATCCTCGCCGCGCTGCCGCTGCTGGCACGGCCCGCAGCCGCCGCCACGCGGCGCGAGATTGACGCCGAGGTCGCTTCCGCCGTCGAAACCCTGCGCGGGATGGACAATGCGCGTCCGCTCTTTGCCGCGGCGCATTCCATCCTGATCTTTCCGCGTATTCTGAGCGGCGGCTTCATCGTCGGCGGCCAGTATGGTGAGGGCGCGCTGCTGCGCGGCGGCGAGACACAGGGGCATTATCGCATCGCCGGCGCCAGCTTCGGCCTGCTGGCCGGGGCGCAGACCTCGGGCATCGCCATGTTCTTCATGACGGATGCGGCACTGACCGCGCTGATGGCCGCCGATGGCTGGGAAATCGGCACGGGCCCCTCCGTGGTTGCGCTGGACCAGGGCGTGCAGGCCAATGTCACGGCCACGACCCTGCGCGAGCCGGTCTATGCCATCACCTTCGGCCAGCGCGGCCTGATGGCGGCACTGGCCTTGAATGGCACGAAGATCACGCGCTTCCGGCCGGAGTGAACCGCGATCGCCCTGACGGCTTCGTCGGGGCGTGAATCGCTGGTTGGAGCGCTGCCGCGATCGCCCTGACGTCTTCGTCAGGGCGTGAATCGCTGGTTGGAACGCTCCCGCGATCGCCCTGACGGCTTCGTCAGGGCGTCACTTGCGAAGTTGCGCGATGCCGGGCGCGTCAGGTCAGTTTCGGCGCGACCCATTTCTGAAAGCCCGGACGCTCGCCCAGGCGGGCGAACCAGGCGGCGAGCCTGGGGAATTCGGGCATGCCCGGCACCCGCACTTCAGGCCCGAACCAGCGCCGCGCGAAGCAGCCCAGCACGATATCCGCGAGGGTAAAGTTTTCGCCCTCGATGAAGGGGCGCCCATCGCCGAGCCGGGCTTCAAGGATCGTCCAGCACTTGCCGCAATTCGCCACGGCGGCCCGGACGGCCTGCATGTCGCGCTTGTCTTCCGGGGTGCGGACCATGTTCCAGAACAGGTCCCGCTCGGCGGGCGACAGCGTCGAAAGCTGCCAGTCCAGCCAGCGATCCACGCTGGCCCGCGCGCCGGCTTCCTCGGGGTAGAGGCCACGGGCATCGCCGCCCACCATCATGCAGAGATAACGGCAGATGCTGTTGCTTTCCCAGAGTTCCACGCCGTTGTGCCGGAGCGAGGGGATGCGGCCATTGGGATTGAGTGCACGGTATCCGGGCGTATCCACTACACCATGCTCCATCCCCGCATCATAGCGCTGATAGGGCTGGCCCAGTTCCTCAAGCACCCACAGGGGTTTCCAGACGTTGGTGCTGTTCGCACGGCCGTAGAGCTCGATCATAATGCGTCCTCAGGAATGTCTTCCAACGGAACAATATGGGAGTTGTAAGGTTGCATCCTTGCGCTTTGCGTTCCGCGCATGCAAGCCGCGCATCACCGTGGCGGCGTCTTCTCAAAGCGCCAGGGCGAGGCGCCATCCTCATTCGCATCGAGGCGCAGCCGGTGCTCCAGCGGCGGGAAGGCGCGGCTGCGGCAATCCGCCCGGTCGCAGAGCCGGCAGGAGAGACCGATGCCGACGCGCGCGGTCAGCAGATCCAGCCCATCGGCGTAAACCAGCTCCGACGCGCGGGAGATATCGCAGCCGATGGCCACGACATGCGTGGGGGAGGGCTCGCCCCAGCGCGGCGTGGGGCCGTGCATCGCGCGGGCGATGCACAGGAAGGCTGCGCCATCGGGCAACTCCGCAGGCTGCACGCGCACCTGCTCGGGCGTGCCGAAGGCATGGTGCACCACCCATTTCGGGCAGCTTCCGCCGAAGCGTGCGAAGGGAAAGCCGGCCGCCGCGAAGCGCTTGGTCACATTGCCCGCCGTATCCACCCGCAGGAAGAAGAACGGCACGCCGCGATGGCCTTCGCGCTGCAAGGTGGAAAGCCGCTGCGCCGCCTGCTCGTAGGAGACGCCGAAGCGCGCGGCGAGCTTTTCCACATCATGCCGCAACTCCCGCGCCGCATGCAGGAACGGCATGTAGGGCATGAGCAGCACCGCGGCCGCGTAGTTCAGCAGGCCGATGCGGATCAGCTGCGTCGCTTCCGTGCTGGAGGGCGGCTCCTCGCCCAGGGTCGCATCCACCACCTCGCGCGCTTCAAGCAGCATCAATTGGAAGGCCATGCGGAAGCCGCGCGATTCCCGCGGCAGGGCTTCGGACAGCCAAAGGTCGCGCGTGCGGCTGTCGAAGCGGCGGTCGCTTTCGGGCATGGGGGCGACGGTGACGCGCACGCCATGCGCGTTGCGCAGCCGCTCGGCGATGGCGTGGTTCATCTCGGCCGGGGTGGCGCGCAGCTCCGTGCCGAGCTTTTCGGCGAAGCGCTCCAGCTCGGGGAAGTGATTGCCGCGCTCATGGAAGAAATCCCGCGCCTCCTCCGTCGGCAGCAAAAGCCGGCGCCCCGAAGGCAGCGCGATGCCCGAGCTGTCCTCCCGCGCCACGCGCCAGGCGCGATACAGGGCAAGCACCCCGCGTGAGGCATTGGGCGCGGCCGCGGCCATGGCCTGCAACTCGCCCTCGGGCACGGCATCCAGCCCCAGCACCGCATCGGCCAGCACCTCGCGCAGGCCGGCTTCGAGCTGGCGTTCGGCATGGCCGGAGAGGGCAGCCAGGTCCACGCCCAGCGCCTCGGTCAGCTTGAACAGGACGGCGGCGGTGACGGCGCGCTGGTCATGCTCGATCAGGTTCAGATAGCTGGCCGAGATGCCGAGGCGCACGGCCAGGGCCTGCTGCGTCATGCCGCGCTCGGCGCGGATGCGGCGGATGGTGCGGCCAATCAGCGGGCGGGCCATGGGGTGGTTCCTTTACACACTTGACGAAATCGCGGCCAAAACTGTCGTTATCCGCACAGTCTTGCGGCGCCGGGGGCAGTTTTACGCGTGACTTCGCGCGCTGCAATGTCAATCTTTCACACATCGGGGATGACCCCCCGGTCGTTGAAGCTTTGGTCCCTTGATGATGGAGATTTCCGGTATGCGCCCCATTCCCACCCTGCCGCTCGCCCCGGACGGCCTCGCCTCCTCCGGTGGCGCCGAGCCTGGCCGGTTCGACGGTATCCGGCGCGACTTCAGCCCCGCCGATGTCGCGCGGCTGGCCGGCAGCTTCCGCACGCAGCATACCCTGGCCGAGATGGGCGCCCGCCGCCTCTGGCAATTGCTGCGCAGCGAGCCGCAGGTGACCACGCTGGGTGCCATGACCGGCATGCAGGCGCTGCAGCAGGTGAAGGCCGGACTGAAGGCGATCTACCTCTCGGGCTGGCAGGTGGCGGCGGATGCGAATACCGGCAACACGATGTACCCCGACCAGTCGCTGTACCCGGTGGACAGCGTGCCCACGGTGATCAAGCGCATCAACAACGCGCTGAAGCGCGCCGACCAGATCGCCACCATGGAACGGCATGACGGCACGGCCGATGACCGCACCCACTATATGGCGCCCGTCATCGCCGATGCGGAGGCCGGCTTCGGCGGCCCGCTCAACGCCTATGAGCTGATGCGCGCGATGATCGAGGCGGGGGCCGCCGGCGTGCATTTCGAGGACCAGCTGGCGAGCGAGAAGAAATGCGGCCACCTGGGCGGCAAGGTCCTGGTGCCGATCAGCCAGCATATCCGCACGCTGAACGCGGCCCGCCTCGCCGCCGATGTGGAGGGGGTGAGCACCATCCTGCTCTGCCGCACCGATGCGGAATCCGCGCAGCTTCTGACCAGTGACGTGGATGAGCGGGACCGCCCCTTCATCGGCAATGACCGCACGCCCGAAGGCTTCTTCCGCATCCGGCCCGGCATGGGCAAGGCCTACGCCATCGCGCGCAGCCTCGCCTACGCGCCCTATGCCGATCTGCTCTGGTGGGAAACCAGCGACCCTGATCTGCAGGATGCGCGCGACTTCGCCGAGGCGATCCATCGCGAATTCCCGGGCAAGATGCTGGCCTATAACTGCTCGCCCAGCTTCAACTGGCAGCGCAAGATGGGCGTGGATGCCGCATCCCGGTTCCAGCGCGAGCTGGGGGCGATGGGCTACAAGTTCCAGTTCGTCACGCTGGCCGGCTTCCACAGCCTGAACCTTTCCATGTTCAAGCTGGCGCGTGGCTATGCCGAGCGCGGCATGGGCGCCTACAGCGAATTGCAGCAGGCGGAATTCGCCGAGGAAGCGAATGGCTTCACCGCCGTGCGCCACCAGCGCGAGGTGGGTGTCGGCTATTTCGACGCCGTCGCGCAGGCGGCGAGTGGCGGCAAGAGCAGCACCACGGCGCTGAAGGACAGCACCGAGGCCGCGCAATTCCACCACGCATGAGCATCCCGCGCGGGGCACTGCCCCGTCCCGCGCGGTTTTCACGGGCAGGAAACCTCCCTCAAACCATCCTCAACAGGAGAGACCACCATGAACGAGAATCACGATGACGGCCTGGTGCATTCCCACAACTACGCCTGCAGCGAGCGCGGCCGCATGGCCGCCCGGCCGATGACGACGCGGCCCGATGAGCACGATGATGGCCTGGTCCATTCCCATGGATGGGCCTGCACCGATCGTGGCCAGCCGGCCCATCGCTGAAGGATGAGGGGGCCGGGGCCGGCCGGAAAGGCCCGCGCCCCGGCCCCTTGCCGCTATGCTTCCAGTGACCGCCGCAGCAGCCAGGCATGCCGCCCCGGCGCGTAATAGTCGCGCCGCAACCCGGCCTGCGCGAAGCCGGCCTTGGTGTAGAGCGCCATGGCCGGCGCATTGGCCTCGTCCACTTCCAGGAACATCACCCTCGCCCCGGCCGTCGCCGCCACCAGGGCCGACGTCTCGACCAAAGCGAGGCCGAGGCCCTGCTGGCGGTGCGCCGGATGCACGGCGAGGGTGAGGATCTCCGCCTCATCCAGCACGCGCCGCGCCAGGATGAAGCCGCCCGGCGCATGCAGCCCAAAGACGCCCTCCATCGCCAGCAGGGTGGTGATGGTCCCGGCACTCCAGGCGGCACCGGCCGGGAAGGCCGTCGCGTGCAGGGCGGCCAGGCCGGGCGCATCCGTGGCCTGGGCGGCGATCAGCTTCATGTGGTGGCCGGCGGTTCGACATAGAGCGGCTCCAGCGGCAAGGGCGGCAGGGCGCCGGCCATGCGCCGCAGCGCGACGCGGGCCAGCGCCGCGGCCTCGATCCGCCGCGCCTCGCCCAGCCCGGCCGGCCAGCCGCGCGCCAGCATGCGGGCCACGGCCCGGGGCGCGCCATCGCCCATGATCCAGGTGAGGCTGTCCGGCCGCGGCAGATCCGCCTCGGCGAGGATGCAGGGCGCATGGGTGCCGGGCCGCTCCAGGAATAATCCGCCCCGGCGATTCTCGGTGACGGCCCAGGCGGGGAAGCCAGGATGGCTCATCGCCACCAGGGCCTCACCGGTGGTGACGGGGATCACCGGGATGCCGCGCGCCAGCGCGATGCCCTGGGCCAGGGCGATGGCCGTACGCAGCCCGGTGAAGCTGCCCGGCCCGATGCCGACGACGACTGCATCCAGCACGCCTTGCGGCGGGACTGCATCCAGCGCGCCTCGCGGCGTGACTGCATCCAGCCCGCCTTGCAGCACGGCCTCGGCCAGGGGGGGCAGGGCGGCGGCCTGGCCATGCGCGCCCTCATGCACCGCCTGCGCCAGGATGTGCTCATCCTCGGTCAGGGCGGCGAGGCAACGGGAGAGGGCGGCATCGAGGACAAGCAGGTGCATCCCACCGATTGGCACCAAGCATGCGCCCAGGGCAAGCGTTCACGGCAAGCGCCTGAGCCAGGCGCGCAGCGTGACCAGCGCCGTGGCCCAGCCGATCAGCGCCGCCGCGGGTGGCAAAAGGGCCAGCAGCGCCCAGGGCAGATCACCGAGCTGGGCGTCGCGTGCCAGCACCACGGGCAGCGCCTGCATCGCCAGGAACCAGAGGGAGGGGATGGCGATGGCCAGCCCCGCCAGCGCCCCCAGCGCGCAAAGAACCGCAAGCCGCCGGGCGAAGCGGCCGGCGATATCGGCATCCCGCGCGCCCAATTCATGCAGGATCAGGATGGTGTCCCGCCGCGCCGCGATGCCGGCCCGCGTCGCCACCGCCACCAATGCGGCGCCCACCAGCCCGATCAGCCCGAGCATGGCGAGCGAGAGCCAGCGCAGCCCATCGGCCAGGCGCATGGCCAGGCGCACCGCCTCGCTGCGCAATTCGAGCTGGGCGCCCGGAATGGCCTGCACCGCCTCCAGCAGCGGGATCTGGTCCGTTTCCATCTCCAGGGTGATGGCCAGCATGCGGGGCAGGGGAAGGCTCGGCACCTCGCCGAGCCAGGGGGCGAGGAGCTGGCGCAGCCGCTCATCCGGCACGGCGGTGACGGAGGCCACGCCCGGCAGGGCGGCAAGCCGCGCCGTGATGGGTTCCAGCGCCGCATCGCGCGGGAGTTGCAGCAGCAACTGCCCTGCCTCGCCCTGCTGCCAGCGCTCGGCCAGCCGCCCCGCGCCATCCGCGCCGGCAATGGCGAGGGCGGCCAGCAGCGCCATGGCGGCAACGAGTGCGGGCAGCAGCCGGTCCGAGAGGGCGCGGCGCAGCCCCAGCGGATCGCGCCCCTTGAGGCGCCGCCCCTCAGCCATGCGACACCAGCCGTCCCGCTTCGAGGCGCAGGGTGGGTGCCGGGTATTCCTCGGGCAGCGCCTCGCTATGCGTGGCGACGATCACGGTGGTGCCCATGCGGTGCATTTCCCGCAGCAGGGCGATCACGCGGCGCGCCTGGGCGGCATCCAGGTTGCCGGTGGGTTCATCGGCGACGAGCAGGGAAGGGCGGGCGACGACGGCCCGTGCCAGGGCAAGGCGCTGTTGCTCGCCGCCCGACAAGGCGGCGGGCGGGGCCTCGGCGCGGTCCAACAGGCCCACCCAGCGCAGGATCTCGCGCACATCGGCCGCCAGGCGGGCTTCGGTCAGCCCCTGGATGCGCAGCGGCAGGGCGGCGTTCTCAAACACGGAGAGATGCTGCAACAGCCGGTAATCCTGGAACACCACGCCGATGCGCCGGCGCAAGGCCGGGAAGGCGCGGCGGGGCAGCCGGCCGATGCGGGCATCCAGCACCTCCACCTCGCCCTCGGTGGCGCGCAGGGAGAGGCTCATCAGCCCCAGGAGGCTGGATTTTCCGGCCCCCGAGGGGCCAAGCAGCCAGGTGAAGCTGCCCGGGGCGAGTGCCAGATCCACCTCGGCCAGGGCCCAGGCGCCCTCACCTTCCGGATAGCGCAGCCCGACTCGTGAAAAACGCACCATGGGCCGAGTTTCACAACGCGCTTCACAATAAAGCAAACAGATGGTTGCAGGATATGCGCCGCCTTGGCACATGCGACAGCGACATGGACATTGCCTGCCCGAATTGCACCGCGACCTATCGCGTTCCGGATGCGCTCCTGGCCCATGGCAAGGCGCTGCGTTGTGCTGCCTGCGATCATCAATGGGTTCCGGAGCTGCCGGCGGCCGAGGCTGAGCCAGCGGAGATCTCCGCGGACAAGGTGGCCCCTCCCTCCGCGGTGGTGCCCGAAATTGCGAGTCCCGAAGCTGCGAGCCTCGAAGTCGCGGGCCCCGAAGTCGCAAGCCCGGGGGAGAATTTCCCCGAAGTGACGCTCGGCGGGATGCCGGAGCCGGCCGGTCAGCCCACCGCATCCGCAGCCCCGCCCCTTCCGGAGCCGGTAGTGGCCCGCGCGGCACCGCCCCCCGCGGAGGCTACCGCCCTGGACAGCATGGCTGCAACGGCCCGGCCGGCCGGCCCCTCCACCCCGCCGCCCTTGCAGCAGCGCAACCTGCCGCATTACGGCGGGGCGCAGCGACTGAGCACGCGGCTGCACCGGCCGCGCCGCCGGGGCGGATTGCTGCCGATCGCCTGGGTGGCGAGTGCCAGCATCGTGCTCATCGCCTTCTTCGCGCTGATTTTCTACAGCACGCAGATCGCCGTCGCCTGGCCGCCCTTCGGGCGGGTTTCGTCACTGCTGGGCGGCTGACGCCGAGCCCGGGTCACGCCCGCTGGGCGGAAGGCGCGCGGCCGAGCAGGCGCGGCAGATCCAGCGCATGGGCGCCAGCGCCCAGCCCCGCCTGGACCAGCAGCGCCAGCGTCAGGAAGGCGGGAAATTCCCAGCCGCCATTCGGCGCCGAAAACAGCCAGCCATTGCCCGCATGCATCACCGTGGCGCCGATCATGATGGGCAGGCTCAGCAGTGCCGCCGGCCGCACCAGCACACCGGTGATGAGGGCGAGGCCCGCCGCCGTCTCGCCCAGGGCCACCACCGCGCCCAGGAGGGGCAGCAGGCCGATCGAACCGAAGAAGCCCATCGTGCCGGCAAGGCCGAAGACGCCGAGCTTCAGCCAGGCGCCATGCGCAAGCAGGATGCTGCCGAGCGAGAGGCGCAGCAAAAGGGCGGCATAAGGGGTGGTGGTCTGGGTGGAAGGCATCGGGAAAATCTCCGTTCGGGTGTGTTTCGCTGGCGGCAAACTGCTCCCCCGCACGTGCCCCTTCCAATCGCGGCTTGGAACAGGGATCATCACCAGCGTGAATGATGGTGTTGCCGCATGACCGAACTCTCGCAACTCGATCTCAACCTGCTGCGCGTCTTCGATGCCGTGGCGCGGGAGCGGCATGTGACGCGTGCCGCACAGCGGCTGAACCTGTCGCAGCCGGCCGTTTCCAATGCGCTGGCGCGGCTGCGCGCGGCGCTGGGCGATGAGCTTTTCCTGCGCCGCCCGGGCGGTGTGGAGCCCACGGCACTCGCCTCCGCCCTGGCCGGCCCCATCGCCGAGGCGCTGGACCGGCTTTCGGAGGTGCTGGCGGTGCAGGCCCCCTTTGACCCCGCGACGGCGCGCCGCATCTTCCCGGTGGCCTTTTCCGAATACGCCGAAGCCGCGCTGGCGCCGCGCGTGCTGGAGCGCATGGGGCGGGAGGCGCCAGGCTGCCTGCTCGCGATCCGCCATGCGGACCGCACCAATGCCGAGGCGCTGCTGGAGCGTGGCGAGGCGCAGCTCGCCATCGCGGTGCTGCCGGAGCCAGGTGCGCTCTACACCCGCCTGCGCCTGCTGCCCGAGGCCTTCCTCACGCTGATGCGAAGCGACCATCCCCTGGCGCGGGGCGAATTCACACTGGAGCGCTTCATCTCCGTGCCGCATCTGCTGCATTCGCCCAATGGCTCGCGCGATGGGGCGATGGATGTGGTGCTGGCGGCGCTGGGCATGACGCGGCAGCTGGGCGCCGTGGTCGCGCATCTCTCGGCCGTGCCGGATATCCTGGCCCGGACGGACATGATCATGACGCTCTCGGCGCGGCTGGCTTCGCACCTGGCCGAGAGCCACCGGCTGATCACCCGCGCGCCCCCTGTGAATGTGCGGCACACGCGGCTTTCCATGATCTTTCATCGCCGCTTCGAGGCGGATCCCGGCCATGCCTGGCTGCGGCGTCTGCTGCTGGCGGAAGCGCGCGAGGCGTGAATTCGGCATGGACGCGGGCCGCGTGACATGCTGCGCTGCCGCCATGGCCCTTGATCCGACCTCGCTTGCCGGCAAGACATTTCCGCTGCGTGCGGCGTTCGACCACGCGGTGATCGGTGCGGGGGAGGCGGGCATCGCCGCGGCGCTGGCGGCCGCGGCGCGTGGCGAGCGCGTGATCCTGCTGGATGAACAGCCGCTCGATCCCGGCCTGATCGGGCTGGATATTCCCTTCCTGTTCGGCGGGCGCGTCGGCCCCGCCGTGCAGCAGCCGGCCCGCATGGAGGAGCGCGTGGTGGCTGCGCGGCCCGGGCTGGAAGCGGCGATGGAGGCGGGCGTGGAGGTGGCGCTGGGCGTTTCCGTCTGGGGCGGTTTCCAGGGGGCGCCCTTCATCCTGGGCCTGGCGGATCGCGCTACGGCCTGGCTGGTGGGGGCCGCGCGCCTCACCATCGCGGCCGGCGCGCGCGATGTGGTGGTGCCCTTCGAGGGCTGGGAATTGCCCGGCGTGATGGGTGCGCGGGGCCTCGATGCCGCGCATCGCCTGCTCGGCGATTTCACCGGCAACCGCGTGGCGGTGATCGGCGCGGGCGCGGTGAGCTTCCCCGAGATCGCGCTGCGCCTCAGCGAGGCTTGCGAGATCCGCATCCTGGGCTCGCTGGAGGTGGAGGGCATCGCCTGGAAGGATGGCAGCTGGCGCGAACTGGCCTGCGATACGGTGGTGCTGGCGGTGGATGCGGCGCCCAATATCGAGCTGGCGGATGTGCTGGGTGGCTCCATCGCCTGGGATACGGCGCGCGGCGGCTTTGTCGCGGCCAGCTTGCCCGGCGGGGTCGCCATCACGGGCGATGCGGCGGGCACGGCGCCCGTGGCGCGCGCGGCGTGGATGCAGCACGCGCTCAGTGACCCTGCCCGCATGATCTGCGCCTGTGAGGAGGTGCGCCTCGCTGATCTGCGCGCGCTGCGCCCGCCGCGCTACCTCGGCGCCGAGGGGCCGCGGGCAGGGCTGGCGGCCATCGAAGGCGGCCCGCAGGACCAGGTGAAGCGGCTGACGCGCGCCGGCATGGGCCCCTGCCAGGGGCGGCGCTGCCGGGATTCGGTGCAGGCGCTGCTGGCGCAGGATGCCGCGCTGCCCGCGGCGCCACGCATGGCCAGCTACCGCGCGCCGCTGCGCCCCTTGCCGCTCGCCGTGCTGGGCGCGCTGGAGGAAGACCCTGCGCTGCGCGCGAATTGGACCGGCTGGTTCGGCATCGCCGAGCAATGGCTGCCGCATTGGGAACCCGTGCCGGAGGAGGCCGTCTTCATCGGCGGGCGGCTGAGCGAGGTGGGGAAGTGAGCGCATGCAGCGGCGACCGGGATGCGGGCCTCGTGCAGCGGGCGCATGAGGGCGTGGCATGATCGTCATCATCGGCGGTGGCGTCACTGGGCTGTCCACCGCCTTCTGGCTGACGCGGGCCGGGCATCCGGTCACGCTGATCGAGAAGGGCATCGTCGGCTGGGAAGCGAGCGGGCGGAATGGCGGCGGCTGCACGCACCCCTATTCGCCCTTGTTCCGTGAGGAGCAGCGCCTCTGGCCGCAGATGGATGAGCTGCTCGGCCACCCCACGGAATGGCGGCCGAACCGCATCAAGGTGGCGCTGGATGAAGGCCAGATGGAGCGGCTGCGCGCCAGCGCCAAGATCGCCACCGACCAGGGCTTCCGCGCCGAGGAACTGGACGCGAAGCAGTTGCGCGAATTCATCCCCTGGGTGGCGGATGACGTGCATGGCGGGATGTTCTGGCATTATGGCGGCCACGCCAACCCGCAGCGCACCGCCCAGGCCTATGCCTGGGCGATCGAACGCCAGGGCGGTCGCATTCTGCAGCACACCACGATGCTGGGCCTGGTGCTGCGTGGCGGCCGCGCGGTCGCGGTGCGGACAAGTGCCGGCGAGATCGGCTGCGATGCCGTGCTGCTGGCGGCTGGCCCGCACACCGGCGCGCTGGCCGAGCCCTTTGGCGTGCGCGTGCCCATGGCCCCGGCGCGTGCGGAAATCATGGTGACGGAGCCGCTGCCGCTGCTCACCCATGGCGGGGTGGATGGCAATGGGATCTATGGGCGGCAGACCTTGCGCGGCAACCTCGCCTATGGCGGTGGGCCGCATGCGTGGCTGGATCTGGAAGGCGCCGGAACGCCGCGCGCGGAAAACACGCCCGTGGTGGCGAGCCTGGCGCGGCGACTGACCGAGATGTTCCCCAAGCTCGGTCATGTGCGGGTGATCCGCAGCTGGGGCGGCATCATCGAGAATACGCCCGATGGCCGGCCCATCCTGGACCGGCTGGGCGATCCCGATAATGTGACCATCGCGACCATGTCATCGATCGGCTTTGGTCTCTCTCCGGCGGTCGGGCGCGCGCTGGCGCAGCTGATCCTGGAAGGCGATTGCGACTTCGCCGACCTGTCGCAGCTGAAGCTTTCCCGCTTCGGTAATTTGCCGCTGGACTGGCGCGCCCGCCAAGGCTGGGTGCACGCCTGAGTCGGAGCGTCTACCGGCTGTTCTTCTTCCGCCAAACCTCAATCTGCGCGATCATCGCATCCGCCGTGGTGATATCGGCATAGCGGCGGCCAACATCCTTCAGGTTCTGGTCATGCGCGACCTGGTCCTGATCGCCCACGCAATCCTCCGGCACCTGGACGCGAAAGCCGAGCGAGAAGGCGTCAATGATGCTGGCGCGTACGCAGCCCGAAGTGATGCAGCCGGTGACGATCACGGTGTCCACGCGTTCGCGCGTCAGGATGGCGCCGGCCGCGGTGCCGAAGAAGATGGAGGGCGCGGTCTTGGCCAGCACCACGTCGGGCTCCTCGGCCGCGATGCGGGGATCGAGTGCCGTGCCCGCGCTGCCGGCCAGCAGGTCGAGCACGGGCGGCACCTTCCAATGCGGCGCGCCCTTCGGTCCGTCAAAGGCGACGACGCAGGCGATGATGGGCACGCCCGCCGCCTTGGCCGCGCGCATCAGCCTGGCCGTGTTTTCCACGGCGCGATCGACGAGGGGCGAGCCACCCATGGGGAAGCTCGGATCGGTGAAGCCGGTCTGGAAATCCACCACGACCAGGCCGGGCTTTTCGCCGAAGCCGACAGGTTTCGCGCCATAGCCGCGGGAGGTGTAGGCGTCGTCGCTCATGCTGAAACCCCATGTTTTTGAAGCTGGACCGGGTGGACAAGTCGTATCGCCAGTGCACCATCCCCGGCGGCAAGTGTGAAGCCAGGGGAATGGTGCATGGCCTATCGAATTTCCGTGGATACCGGCGGAACCTTCACGGATATGGTGGTGCTGGACCCCGCCGGCCGCCTGCATATCGGCAAATCCCTCACCACGCCCGACCGGATTTTCGAGGGGATGGAAGGCGCGCTGGCCGTGGTTGCCGGTGATCTGGGCATCAGCGTGCCCAAGCTGCTTGCTGAGACGGCAATCCTGATCTACGGCACCACCCGCGCCACCAATGCGGTCGTCACCAAGCGCACGGCCCGCACGGCATTTCTCACCACGCGCGGCTTCAAGGACACGCTGACCTTCAAGGAAGGCGGCAAGCACGGCCCGCACGACTACAGCTACGACTACCCGGACCCCTATATCCCGCGCCGCCTCAGCTTCGAGATCACCGAGCGCGTGAGTGCGGAGGGCGAGGTGGTGGTGCCCTTCGACGAAGCCCAGGCGCGCCAGGTGATCGAGACGCTGAAGGCGCGAAAGATCGAGGCGGTGGCCGTCTCCCTGCTCTGGTCCATCGCCTTGCCCGACCATGAATTGCGGCTGGGCGCATTGCTGGAGGAGATGATGCCCGGCGTGCCCTACACGCTGTCACACCAGCTGGTGCCCATCCTGCGCGAGTATCGGCGTGCGTCGGCGACGGCGATTGACGCCTCGCTCAAGCCGCTCATGCAGAAGCATCTGCGCGAAATGGCGGCGGATTTGCGCGCCGCGGGCTTTGCCGGGGATTTGCTGGTCAGCACCTCGGTCGGCGGCTGCCAGGCGGTGGAGGAGCTGATCGCGCGGCCCATCCACACGCTCAAATCCGGCCCCGCCATGGCGCCCGTCGCGGGGCGTGCGGCCTGTGCGGTGGAAAGGCTGGGCGGCAATGCCATCGTCTGTGACACCGGCGGCACGACCTTCGATGTCGGATTGGTGCGTGATGGCGGCCTCGTCTACACGCGCGATTCCTGGCTGGGGCAGCGCTGGCTGGGTGACATCATCGGCACCTCCACCGTGGATGTGCGCAGCATCGGCGCGGGGGGTGGTTCCATCGCCTGGCTGGATGCGGGCGGGTTGCTGCGCGTGGGGCCGCAATCGGCGGGCTCGACCCCAGGGCCGGCCTGCTATGGGCGCGGCGGGGATCAACCCACGGTTTCCGATGCGGCGCTGCATCTGGGCTATATTGACCCCGGCTATTTCAATGGCGGGCGGCTGGCGCTGGATGCGGCGGCGGCCACGCGCGTCATCACGCGGCTGGCCGGCGAGATCGGCCGCACGCCGGATGAAACCGCGGCCGCCATCATGACCATCGCCAATGAGCTGATGATCAAGGCCATTGGCGAGATCACGGTGAATGAGGGTCTGAACCCGCGCGAAAGCGTGATCGTGGCGGGCGGCGGCGCGGCCGGCTTCAACATCATGCCCATCGCGCGCGAATTGGGCTGTGACACGGTGATCCTGCCGCGCCTGGCTTCGGCGCTCTCGGCCTGCGGCATGCAATACAGCGCCATCATCTTCGAAGCGACGCGCAGCCGCTTCACCGACAGCGCCAATTTCGACATGGCGGGCGTGAACCGCGCGCTGGCGGAGATCGAGGCCGAGCTTGCGGAATTCCAACGCGGCCTGCAGGGCGCGGATGGCGCCGAGGCGCGCGTGGAGCTCGTGGTGGAAGCGCGGTATCGCGCGCAGGTCTGGGAGCTGGACACGCGCCTGCCGCTGAACCGCATCACTGGCGCTAGCGATGTGGCGGCCCTCGCCGAGACCTTCCACCAGGCGCATGAGCGGGTCTATGCCGTGCGCGACGAGGGCAGCCCGGTGGAGTTCGTGAACTGGAAGGGCCGCATTTCCATCAGCCTTTTCGCACCACCCCCACCACCTGACGTTACAGCCAGCGCGCATGTGCCGATGCCGGCCGCGCTGCGCCCCTGCTACTTCGTCGAGACGGGACGCGCGCCCACGCCGATCTTCCGGGGTGCCGCGCTGCAGCCCGGCGCGCAGGTCAGCGGCCCCGCCATCATTGAGGAACCAACCACCACCATCGTCGTCTATCCCGGCCTCTCGGCGGAGCTTTCCGCCGCCGGCAACTACATCCTGCATTGCGCGTGAGGAGCCACCGATGATGGACCCCGTCCTGCTTTCCGTCATGGCCAATCGGCTCGATGGCATTGTGCGCGAGATGACGAACACGCTGCTGCGCGCGGCGCGCTCGGCGGTGATTTCCTCGGCGCGGGATTTTTCGTGCTGCCTCGTCACCGGCGATGACCAGCTGCTTGCGCCGGCCGAGGGGCTGCCCGTGCATATCTTCGGCTGCCACATCCAGACGGCGAATATGCGCCGCTATCACGCGGGCGATATCCGGCGCGGCGACGCCTATCTCGACAACGACCCCTATGGCGGCAACACGCATCCGGCGGACCACACTTTCATGGTGCCGGTCTTCTTCGAGGGTGAGCATCTGTTTACCAGCGTGGCGAAGTGCCACATGGCCGATATCGGCAACTCTATCCCCAGCAGCTATTTCGTGCTGGCGCGCGACGTCTATCACGAGGGTGCCTTGGTCTTTCCGGGCGTCCGTATCCAGCGCGATTTCAAGAATATCGAGGATATCGTGCGCATGTGCCGCGCGCGCATTCGCGTGCCGGATCAGTGGTATGGCGATTTTCTGGCGGGGCTGGGTTCCGCGCGTGTGGCCGAGCGGCGGCTGGAGGAATTCTGCACGAAATACGGCGTAGCGGCAGTGAAGAACTTCACCCGCGAATGGTTCGATTATTCGGAGCGCCGGATGATCGAGAATATCCGCCGCATGCCGCGCGCGGAGCTGATCAACAAGGGCAACTCCGATCCGCTGGAGGGCATTCTTCCGGGCGGCCTCGAACTCACCGTGAAGATCGAGATCGACCCGGATACGGCGATGATCCATGTGGATCTTTCCGACAATCCGCCCTGCGTGGATGTGGGGCTGAACACCTCGCTGGGGGCCGCGACCTCGGCCGTGGTCGGCGCCATCTTCAATGCGCTGGACAAGGATCTGCCACGCAACGCCGGCAGCTTCCGCCGCCTGACCTTCAAATACGCCGAGGAGAGCGTGGTGGCGGCACCCAAATTCCCGCATTCCTGTTCCATGGGCACGACCAACG
Organism: Sediminicoccus sp. KRV36; assembly: GCF_023243115.1. Classification (NCBI taxonomy): domain Bacteria; kingdom Pseudomonadati; phylum Pseudomonadota; class Alphaproteobacteria; order Acetobacterales; family Roseomonadaceae; genus Sediminicoccus; species Sediminicoccus sp. KRV36. The sequence goes on along the minus strand of NZ_CP085081.1, from coordinate 4,130,580 downwards.
TGTCCGAGCGCCTGGTGAACATCACCCAATCCGCCTTCGCTCAGCTGGGCGACGGTCATGGGCTGAGCGAGGGCGGCACGGGGCTTGGCGCCGGCATGGCGGTGATTTCCGGCAAGGATCATCGCCGCCAGGATGCGCCCTTCGTGAACCGCATGATGCTCTCCACCAATGGCGGCCCGGCCTCGCCCGTGGCCGATGGCTGGGTGAATTACGCGATCCCCGTGATCGCTGGGCTGATGTATCGTGACAGCGTGGAGGTGGATGAACTCAAGCACCCGATCCGCGTGAACAGCCTGGAAATCGTGCCCGACAGCTCCGGTGCCGGGCGGCATCGCGGCGCGCCGGCGCAGCAGATCGAACTCGCCGCCACGGGCAATCCCGTCACGGCCGTGATTTCCTGCGATGGCCAGCATGCGCCGCCGCGCGGTGTGGTCGGCGGCAAGGACGGCACCGCCGGCAAGACCTGGCTGGTGGGCGAGAATGGCGATGCATCACGCCTGCCCAATGTGGTGCAGGTGACGCTGCAAAAGGGCGAGGCGCTGCGCGGGCGGGACAGCTCCGGCGGCGGCTATGGCAGCCCGCTGGATCGCAGCCTGGATCGCGTGCTGCATGATGTCCTGGAGGGCTGGGAAAGCCGGGACAAGGCGCGGGACATCTATGGCGTTATCTTCACCGGCGAGATCGAGGATGAGACCCTCGCCGTGGATATCCCCGCCACACTCGCCCGGCGTCAGGAGTTGCGCGCATGAGCCTTGTGAAAGACCCCCTTGTTCAAGATCCGGGCCGCATTCGCGACCTCTCCGCCGCCATCGCCAGTGGCGCGCTGACCTCCGAAGCCCTGGTGCAGCGCAGCCTCGCGCGCATCGCCGAGGTGGATGGCCAGGTGCAGGCCTGGATTCATGTCCTGGCCGAGGAGGCGCTGGCCCAGGCCCGCATCCTGGATGCGGAGGCCGTGAAGCGCGGCCCGCTGCACGGTATTCCCGTGGCGGTGAAGGATGTGATTGACGTGCGCGGCCTGCCGACGCGCGCCAACAGCGCGTCCCGCGCCAACATCGCGCCGGCCACGGCGGATGCCACGGTGGTGGCGCATCTGCGCGCGGCCGGCGCGGTGATCCTGGGCAAGGTGCACACCACCGAATACGCCTATTTCGCGCCCGTCCCGCCGACGCGCAATCCGTGGGATCTGACCCGCACGCCGGGCGGATCCTCGGCCGGGTCGGGTGCCGCGGTGGCCTCCGGCACGGTGCCGCTGGCGCTGGGCACGCAGACGGCGGGCTCTGTGAACCGGCCGGCTGCCTATACCGGGACGGGGGCCTTCAAGCCCTCCACGCTCGCCATTGGCGGCGTTGGCGTGGTGCCGCTCTCCCCCTCCTTCGACACCATGGGCGCCTTTGGCCAGAGCGCGCAGGATGCGGCGTATCTGGCGGCCGGCTACGCGGCCGCGCATCTGTGCCTGCCGGGTGCCACGGCCGCCGCACCGCGCATCGTGGTGCTGGAGGATGCGATGCTGGCGCGCCTCACCGTGTCGGGCACGGCGGCGGCGGTTGCGTCGCTGGCGCAGACGCTGCGCGCGGCGGGGCTGAGCGTGGTGACCGCGCCCTCGCCCGTCGCGCTGGAGGATGTGCTCAACACCCATCGCCAGGTGCTGCTGGCCGAGGCCGGGCGCACTCATGCGAACCTTCCGCGTGACCTGATCTCACCCCGCCTCGCCGCCGATATCGCGACAGGCCTCGCCATGAGCGATGCGGAATATCACGCCGCCCTGCGCGCGCTCTCCGGCTTCCGCGCAGCCTTCTGGGCGGAGTTCGGCCCGCAGGACCTGATCCTCATGCCCGCCGCCCCCGATGTGGCGCCGGCCGATGGCACCACGGGCGACCCCTCCTTCGTCATCCCGATGACGGCGCTGGGTGGGCCCATCGCCACGCTGCGTGCCGGCCTGGATGGCGGCATGCCCGTCGGTGCGCTGCTGTGCGCGGCACCTGGCGCCGATGCGCGCCTGGCCGGCTTTTTATTCTCCGACCTCGCCACGCTGTTGGATCTTTAAGCTGCGATCGCACGGGGCTGCCCTGGCCCGACATGTGACCCACCACATCTGAGAGGAACGCGCCATGCTGCTGAATGTCCCGGTCATCAACGTCGCCCCCTTCCACGAGGGCGACGCCGCGACCAAACGCGCCATCGCCGCCGAGGTGGGGCGCGCCATCCATGACATCGGCTTCCTGGTCATCACCGGCCATGGCGTGAAGCCCGAGCTGATCGCCAAGGTGCAGGCCGCCTCCAACGCCTTCTTCGACCTCAGTGAGGCCGAGAAGAACCGCGTGCTGCGTCCCGCCCCGGATGTCACGCGCGGCTATATCCCGCTTGAGGCCGAATCCGTTGGCCGCAGCCAGGGCCTGGATGTGCCGGGCGATCTGAATGAAAGCCTGATGATCGGCCCCGTGGATGTGCCCGAGACGGATTATTTCTTCGGCCCCGCCGCCGGCAAGCATTTCCACCCCAATCTCTGGCCCGACAATCCGCCCGAGCTTCGCGCCCTCTACGAAGAGTATTTCCGCGCCATGGGCGCGCTGGCCGAGGATCTCATGGCCATGTTCGCGCTGGCCCTCGATCTTGATGAGCGCTTCTTCGCCGACAAGATCAACCACCACATCAGCCGGCTGCGCGTGCGCAATTACCCGGCACCACTGGTGCCGCCGCAGCCCGGACAGTTGCGTGCCGGCGTGCATGCCGATTACGGCTCGCTCACCATCCTGCGCGCCCAGGACAAGCCGGGCGGCCTGCAGGTGCTGAACCGCGCGGGCGAGTGGGTGGATGTGCCCATCGCGCCCGACAGCTACATCATCAATATCGGCGAGCTCATGGCGCGCTGGACCAATGGGCTGTGGAAGGCCACGCTGCACCGCGTGGTGAACCCGCCAGCCGAGCTTGCTGCTGGCAGCCGGCGTCTCTCGCTCGTCTTCTTCCACAATCCGAATTACGACGCGCCCGTCGCTGCCCTGCCGGGCACCGTGCCGGCGGGTGAAGCGCCGAAATTCCCGCCCACCACCTCGGGCGAGCATCTGCGCGCGCAATTCGTGCGCACCCAGGTGACACCAGCCTGAAGCGCTCCTAGGCTCGGTTCCCATGGCGTCCTATTCCGGCCTCCGCATCCTGACTGAAGGGCTCACCGGCAATCGCGGCTGGAAGCCCGCGTGGCGCAAGCCGGAACCCAAGCCGGCCTATGACGCGATCGTGGTGGGCGGCGGCGGGCATGGGTTGGCGACGGCCTTCTACCTGGCCTCCATTCACGGCATCACGAACGTGGCGGTGCTGGAGCGCGGGCCCATCGGCCTCGGCAATACCGGGCGCAACACCACCATCGTCCGCTCCAACTATCTGCTGCCCGAGAACCACCATTTCTACGAGCATTCGCTGAAGCTCTGGGAAGGGCTGGAGCAATCGCTCGGCTACAATGTGATGATGAGCCAGCGCGGCGTGTTGAACCTCTATCACAGCGATGCGCAGCGCAACGCCTACACGCGCCGCGGCAATGCCATGCGCCTGGCCGGCATTGATGCCGAGCTGATCGGGCGCGAGGAGGTCGCGGCGATGTGCCCGCTGATTGACCTGGACAATGCGCGCTTCCCGGTGCTGGGCGGTCTGCTGCAGCGGCGCGGTGGCACGGCGCGGCATGACGCGGTGGCCTGGGGCTTCGCCCATGCCGCCGATGCGCGCGGCGTGGACATTATCGAGCATTGCGAAGTCACCTCCATGATCATCGAGGGCGGCGCCATCCAGGGCGTGCGCACCACGCGCGGCGAGATCAGGGCGCCGAAGGTGGGGCTGGCCGTCGCGGGCAATACCTCGGTGCTTTGCGCCATGGCGGGGCTGACCGTGCCAGTGGAAAGCCACCTGATGCAGGCCTTCGTCAGCGAGGGGCTGAAGCCGCTGATTGACCAGGTCATCACCTTTGGTGCCGCGCATTTCTACATCAGCCAATCGGACAAGGGCGGCCTCGTATTCGGTGGCGGCCTCGATGGCTACAACTCCTACGGCCAGCGCGGCACGCTGCCCGAGGCCGAGCATATCTTCGCCGCCGGCGCCTCGCTCATGCCGGCCTTGAAGCGCGTGCGCGCGCTGCGCTCCTGGGCCGGGGTGATGGACATGACGCCAGACGCCTCGCCCTATATCTGCCTGACGCCGATCCAGGGCCTGACCATGACGGGCGGTTGGAATTACGGGGGGTTCAAGGCGACGCCCGGCTCCGGCTGGTGCCACGCCTGGACCATGGCGAAGCAGGAGCCGCATCGCCTGAACGCCGCGTACACGCTGACTCGTTTCAAGGAAGGCCGCATGCTGGATGAGAAGGGTGCGGGCCCCTTCTTCTGGATGCAATGACGATGCGCCCCTCACATTTGTTCGCGGCGCTAGTCATCCCTCCTGTTGAGCGACCGCTTCACCGCTTTGGACAGGGCTTTGCCGAGCGGCCGATTCACCGCATCGGCCGCAGGCTCCCTCAGCGGATCGGACAGGGCTTTGCCGAGCGGCCGATTCACCGCATCGGTCGCAAGCTCCCTCAGCGGATCGGGCTCTAGCGATGCTCCAAATCCGATGCCCCTATTGTGGCGTGCGCGACGAGAGCGAGTTCAGCTATCGCGGCGACGCGACGGTGACGCGCCCCACCAGCGACGATGCCGACGCCTTTGTGGACTACGTCTATAACCGCAGGAACCCGCGCGGCTGGCACACCGAATGGTGGCAGCATTCCGCCGGCTGCCGGCAATGGCTGAAGGTCACGCGCCACACCGTGACGCATGAGATCTCTGCCGTGGAATCCGTGCCATGACGCGGCTCTCGCAGGGCGGGCACCTCCGCCGCAACGCGCCCTTGAACTTCAGCTTCGACGGTCGTGCGCTGCAAGGCTTCGAGGGCGATACGCTCGCCAGCGCACTCCTGGCTTCCGGCACGAAGCTGGTGGGCCGCAGCTTCAAGTACCACCGCCCGCGCGGCATCTTCTCCGCGGGGTCAGAGGAGCCCAATGCGCTGGTGCAGCTGCGCTCGGGCGCGCTGACCGAACCCAACACCCGCGCCACCGTGGCCGAACTCTTCGAGGGCCTTCACGCCACCAGCCAGAATCATCGCGGCTCGCTCGCCTTCGACATCCAGTCCGTGACCGGCGCGCTGGCACCCTTCCTCGGTGCGGGCTTCTACTACAAGACCTTCATGTGGCCCGCCGCCTTCTGGGAGCGCGTCTATGAGCCGCTCATCCGCAAGGCCGCCGGCCTCGGCCGCGCCAGCGGCGACCCCGATCCCGATTTTTACGAGGACGCGCATATCCACTGCGATGTGCTGGTGGTGGGCAGCGGTGCCGCCGGCCTCGCCGCGACCCGCGCGGCGGCTGAGAGCGGTGCGCGCGTCATCCTCGCCGAGCAGGATTTTGCCCTGGGCGGCTGGCTGCTCTGCGAGCCAGAGCACGAAGCCTGGCGCCAGGCGCAGATCGCGGCGCTAGAAGCGATGCCAGAGGTGACGATCTGGAACCGCACCACCGTCTTCGGCTTCTACGACCAGAATGTGCTGGGCGCGGTGCAACGCGTGACGGACCATCTGCCGCAATCCCCTGCGCACACGCCGCGCCAGCGCCGCTGGACCATCCGGGCGAAGGAAGTGGTGCTGGCCACCGGCGCTTACGAACGCCTGATCGCCTTTCCCGACAATGACCGCCCGGGCGTGATGCTGGCCGCCAGTGCCGCCGCCTACGCCCGACGCTGGGCCGTGCGCGCCGGTGACGACGCCGTGCTCTTCGCCACGCATGATGCGGCCTATGACGCCGCCTTCGCGATGGCCGAGGCCGGCTCCACCATCGCTGGCATCCTGGACCCGCGCGCCGACAGCCCGGCCATGCAGCGCGCGCGCGAAGCGGGCTTCCCGGTCCATGCCGGCGCCGAGATCATCGCCACCGAGGGCACCAAGGCGTTGAAGGGCGTCACCTTCCGCCAGGGGCGCGAGACCACCGACATCACCGCCGATCTGCTGATGATCTCGGGCGGCTGGAACCCCATGGTGCATCTGGCGAGCCATTCTGGCGCGCCCTTGCAATGGGATGAGGCGCATGCCGCCTTCATTCCCGGCCCGCCCGTGCAGCGGGAGCGCAGTGCTGGCGCCTGCCGCGGCCTTTTTGGCCTGGCCGCCGCCGCACGGGATGGCCTCACCGCCGGTCAGGACGCTGCACGCGCCGCCGGCTTCACGCCGGGTGCCGGCTTCGCGCTGCTGGACGCGCCCGATGCCGATCATCGCGTGATGCCGCTCTACGAAGTGAAGGCGCGCGGAAAAGCCTTCGTGGATATCCAGGATGACGTGACGGCCGATGACATCCGCCGCGCGCATCAGGAAGGCTTTCGCCATATCGAGCACACCAAGCGCTACACAACGCATGCGATGGGTACGGACCAGGGAAAGTCCGGCGCCATTGTCGGTGCCGCCGTGCTGGCCGAGGCGCGGGGCGAGCCCCTGGCCGAGGTCGGCCTGCCGCGCTTCCGCCCTTATGCGACGCCGGTGACCTGGGGTGCCATGGCCGGCCATGCGGTGGGGCGCGACATGCAGCCCATCCGCCGCACCGCCATGCATGACTGGCACGCCGCAAACGGCGCCGTCTGGCTCGATGCCGGCCTGTGGAAGCGCCCCGCCTATTACCACCGCGCGAGTGACGCGGATGCCTGGGCCAGCGTCCTGCGCGAGGCGCGCGCGGTGCGTGAGGATGTGGGCATCTGCGATGTCTCGACACTCGGCAAGATTGACGTGCAGGGGCCGGGTGCAGCCACGCTGCTGGACCGCCTCTACACCAACACCTTCTCCAACCTGCCGGTGGGCCGCGCGCGCTATGGGTTGATGCTGCGCGAGGATGGCAACGTCATGGATGACGGCACCACCTCCCGCCTCGGTCCCGATCACTTTTTCGTCACCACCACCACGGCCCAGGCCGGGCCGGTGATGCAGCACATGGAATTTCACCTCGCCACCTGCTGGCCGGAGCTGGATGTCAGTCTGGTCAGCGTGACGGACCAATGGGCCGCCATGTCCATCGCCGGGCCGCGTGCCCGCGCGCTGATAGCGCCCTTCATCACGGGCCTGGATATCTCCGACGCCGCCTTCCCCTTCATGGCGGTGGGCGCCTGCCAGGTGATGGGCATTCCGGCGCGGCTGTTTCGCATCAGCTTCTCGGGTGAGCAGGCCTATGAGATTGCGCTGCCCGCGGCCAAGGCGCCGGCCGTTTGGCAGGCGCTGATCACGGCTGGCGCCATGCCCTACGGCATGGAGGCGCTGGGGATTTTGCGCATTGAGAAGGGGCATGTGGCGGGGCCGGAATTGAACGGCCAGACCACCGCGCAGGATCTCGGTCTCGATCGCATGTTCAAGAAGCGTGGCGACTTCATCGGCCGCGTCCTCGCGCAGCGTCCCGGCATGACGGACCCGGCGCGCCCCGCGCTCGTTGGCCTGCGCTGTGAGGCGCAGTTGCGTGCGGGCGCCCATCTCACCGTGAACGGCAATAGCCAGGGTTGGGTGACCAGTGCCACGCGCTCCGTCGTCTTTGGCGGCTGGATCGCGCTGGCCATGCTGCGCCAGGGCCGTGCGCGCATCGGCGAGACCATCCGCGTGGAATCGCCCCTGCATGGCGAGAGCATCGAGGCGATGATCGTGAGCCCGCACATGGTTGACCCGGAGAATGCCCGTGTTCGCGGCTGAGGCGCTCGACCTGGTGCAGATCGGCGTGCGACGCGGCGCCGCCGCGGAGTTCGCGGGCGCGCTGCAATCCCTGGGGCTCACTCCGCCCGAGCCGGGCGAGGCGCGCAGTGCCGGCGGCCGTGACCTGATCTGGCTGCAACCCAACACTTACCTCCTGGCCGCCCCGCGCGGCGCCATGCCCGCCCTGGACGCCCTTGCTCCCTTCGCCGCGCTGGTGGAGCAATCCGACGGACGCAGCGCCTTCATCCTCAGCGGGCCACGCGCGCGCGAGGTACTGGCCAAGGGCTGCCGGCTGGATTTCCACCCGCGCGTCTTCGGTCCGGGCCGCGTGGCCGGCACCACGCTCGCGCATGTGAATGCGGTGATCCAGCAGCTGGACCGCGATCATCCTGCCTCTTCGGCAGGACGTGAATCGCCGGTCCCCGCTGACGATCAGCCGCAATTCCGCCTCATCGTCTTCAGCAGCTTCGCGCAGCACATCGCCGAATGGCTGGGCCACGCAACGGCTTCCGCGTGAAGGCTTGCACGCGGAAGCGCCCCTCTGGCAGCATCCGCAGGTGAGCAACCTCCTCGAAGTGCGCGGGCTCTCCGTGCATATCCCGGTGCCGCCGCATGTGCTGCGCGCGGTGGATGGCGTCTCCTTCGACCTCGCGCGCGGCGAGACCCTGGGCCTGGTGGGCGAGAGCGGCAGCGGCAAGACGATGACGGCGCTCGCGCTGATGCGTCTGCTGGAACCACCACTCTCGGACCTGCCGACCGGCGAGGTGTGTCTCGAAGGCCAGGACCTCATGCGCCTCAGCGAGCGTGAAATGTCCGGGCTGCGCGGCCGCGCCCTCTCCATGGTGTTCCAGGAGCCGATGACCTCGCTGAACCCGGTCATGTCGGTGGGCAAGCAGATCGCCGAGCCGCTGCGTCGGCACATGAAGCTGGGCGGGGCAGCCGCGCTGCGCCGTGCCGAGGAGATGCTGGCACTGGTCGGCATCCCCGAGCCCGCTCGCGTGGCGCGGGGCTATCCGCACCAGCTTTCAGGCGGCATGCGGCAGCGCGTGATGATCGCCATCGCACTCGCCTGTCAGCCGGCGCTGCTGATCGCCGATGAACCCAGCACCGCGCTGGATGTCACGGTGCAGGCGCAGTTGCTCGAACTCCTTGCTGGCCTCCAGCGCGATTTCGGCACGGCCATGCTGCTCATCACCCATGACCTCGCCGTCGTAGCGGAGACGGCGCACCGCGTGGCTGTCATGTATGCCGGCCGCATCATCGAGACGGGGCCGGTCGGCGCTATTTTCGCAAATCCACGCCACCCCTACACGCAGGGCCTGCTGGCCAGCATCCCGCGCATCGAGCGCCAGCGCGCGGCCAGCCTGCATGAAATCCCCGGGATGGTGCCCAACGCCGCCGAACGCCCCGCGGGCTGCGCCTTCGCTGCCCGCTGCCCGCGTGCGGTTTCCCATTGCTGGGAGGTCCCGCCCATGCTCGACCCCGCCGAGCCTGGCCACCTCGTCGCCTGCTGGCGTCACGCTGATGGGTGACACCCTGCTCAGCGTCGAGGGGCTGCGCGTCCATTTTCCCATCCGCTCGGCCATGCTGCGCCGGCAGATCGGCACGGTGCGCGCAGTGGATGGCGTGGACCTCACCGTCGCGCGCGGCGAGACCCTGGCCCTGGTGGGTGAAAGCGGCTGCGGCAAGACCACCACGGGCAAGGCCATCCTGCGCCTGGTGGATTCCACCGAAGGCGCCATCCGCATCGGCGGGGAGGATATCGCCAAGCACGATGCGCGCCGGCTGGCGCCCTTCCGGCGCCGCATGCAGATCATCTTCCAGGACCCGCATGCGAGCCTCAATCCCCGGCTCTCGGTGGGCGCCATCCTGGCCGCGCCATTCGAAATCCACGGCATCAGCGGAAAGGCCGACCGCGTGGCGGCGTTGCTGAAGACGGTGGGCCTGCCGCCGGAGGCAGCGCAGCGCTACCCGCATGAATTCAGCGGTGGCCAGCGCCAGCGCATCGGCATCGCGCGTGCGCTCGCCCTCAGCCCCGAGCTGATCATCGGCGATGAGCCGGTGAGTGCGCTCGATGTCTCCATCCAGGCGCAGATCATCAACCTGCTGGCGCGGCTGCGGGCGGAATTGGGGCTCTCCTTCCTGTTCATCTCGCACAATCTGGCCGTCGTGGCGCATATCGCGGATCGGGTGGCGGTGATGTATCTGGGCCGTGTGGTGGAGACTGCGACGCGGGAGGAACTCTTCTTCGACGCGCGCCACCCCTACACCCAGGCGCTGCTCTCCGCCGTGCCCGAGCCGGTGGTGCCTCATTCGGGGCCGGGCGGCCGCCGCCAGCGCCAAGTGCTGACGGGCGATGTGCCCAACCCAGCAAGGCCGCCCAGCGGCTGCGGCTTCCATCCGCGCTGCCCGCAGGCCATGGCCATCTGCGCGCAGGTCACGCCCGCGCCGCGCGCCGTCTCGCCCACGCACAGCGTCGCCTGCCATCTGGTGGCCTCATGATCGGCTTCATCATCCGGCGCCTCTTGCAGGCCGTGCCGCTCATCATCGGCGTCTCACTCATCGCCTTCGCGCTGATGCATCTGGCCCCGGGCGGGCCGCTTGCCGTCTATACGCTGAACCCCACCATCCAGGCGCAGGATATCGAGCGCATCAAGATCATCTTTGGCCTGGACCAGCCGCTGCACGTCCAATACGTGAAATGGGCGGCGGGCATGTTCAGCGGGAATTGGGGCAACTCCTTTTTTGGCGGGCGCCCCGTGCTGGACATCATCCTGGAGCGCTTTCCGGCGACGCTGATCCTCATGGGCAGCGCTCTCTCCGTCGCCATCATCCTGGGGCTTGGCGTGGGCATCCTGGGCGCGGTGAAGCGCTATTCCATCTTCGACACGCTGGCCACGTCAGGCGCCCTGGTGGCGCTGTCCTTCCCGACCTTCTGGTTCGGGCTGATGGCGATTTTCATCTTCGCCCTCAATCTGCGCTGGCTGCCCTCGGGCGGCATGTATGAGTTTGGCGAGGAGGGGAACATCCTCTCCCTGCTGCGGCACCTGGTGCTGCCCACCATGGTGCTGGCGCTGGTCATCACCGCCACCTGGAGCCGTTATACGCGCAGCGCCTTCCTGGAGGTAATGAACCAGGATTTCATGCGCACGGCCCGTGCCAAAGGTGAGCCGCAATCCGCCCGCCTGTTCCGCCATGCCTTCCCGAACGCCGCCAAGCCGCTGATCGCGCTGCTGGGCGTGGAGCTACCCTTCCTGTTCAGCGGCGCGCTGGTGACGGAAACCATCTTCGGCTGGCCCGGCATGGGGCGACTATTCGTGGACAGCCTCAACATGAAGGAATACCCGATCCTGATGGGGCTGATGATGTTCACGGCGCTGTTTGTCATCCTCGGCAACCTCGTCGCCGATATCGCCATCGCGGCGATGGACCCCAGGGTTCGTCTATGAAGGGCCGCGTCTGGCAGCGCTTCCGCACGCATCGCCTGGCGGTGGCCGGCCTGGTCACCGTGACCGTGCTGCTGCTGGCGGCGATCCTCGCCCCCCTCCTCGCGCCGCGTGACCCGACGCTGATCGAGACGCAGCTCCGCTTCCTCGCCCCCTTCGCCAATGCCGCCCTGCCGCTCGGCAGTGACGAGCTGGGCCGCGACACCCTCTCGCGCCTGCTTTACGGCGGCCGTGTCTCGTTGACGGTGGGGCTGGTCGCGATGATCACCACCGTGCTGACCGGTGCCTTGGTGGGCATCGCGGCTGGCTATCTGGGTGGCATCGTGGACACGCTGCTGATGCGCTTCGTGGACACCATGCTTTGTTTTCCTCAGGTGTTTCTTCTGCTGGTGGTGGCGGCCTTCGTGCCGCCCACCTTGCTCTCGATTTCGTTGGTCATCGGCCTCACCTCCTGGATGGAAGTGAGCCGCATCGTCCGCGCCGAAATCCTGCAATTGAAGGAGCAGGATTTCGTCGCCGCCGCCCGCGCCCTCGGCGCCTCGCGCTCCCGCATCATGTTCCGCGAATTGCTGCCCAATGCGGCCGCCCCCATCCTCGTCGCCGCCACGCTGAAGGTGGCGAGTGCGGTGCTGATGGAGAGCTATATCTCCTATCTCGGCTATGGCGTGCAGCCGCCGCTGGCGAGCTGGGGCAACATGCTCACCAACGCTCAGGGCTATCTCGATACCGTGCCCTGGCTTGCCATCCTGCCGGGGCTGATGATCACCCTCACCGTCATGGGCTTTAACTTCCTGGGCGATGGGCTGCGGGATGCGCTTGATCCGCGGCTGCGCATGGACCCATGATCCCCACCACCAAACACCGGAGAAGAACCATGGATTTGACCCGTCGTGGCGCCATCGGCGCCGGTGCAGCGATCTTGGCGGCCCCAACCGTGCAGGCGCAAAGCCTGAATCGCGAGCGCATCATCCTGGGCATGACGCAGGAGCCGGTGCAGTTCAACCCGCTGCTCTTCGTCAATGCCGGCACCGAGAATGTGCCCGAAGCCTGCATGTTCGACGCGCTGTGGGATGTGGATGCCAGCGGCAATTTCATCCCGAACCTCGCCGTCGAGGTGCCCACACCCGCCAATGGCGGCGTCTCGGCCGATGGGCTGACCTGGAAGGTCAATCTGCGCCGCGATGTGCGCTGGACCGATGGCCAGGCCTTCACCGCGCGCGATGTGGAATTCACCTTCCGCACCATCATGAATCCGGCTGTCGCGGTCCGGAACCGGGGCGGCTTTGATCTGATCACGGATTTCCGCGTGCTGGATGACCACACGATCGAGATGAAGCTCTCGCGCCCCTTCGCGCCCTTCATGTGGTCCTGGCAGAACATGCATATCGTGCCGCGCCACATCCTGCAGGGCGAGGCCAGCATCCAGACCGCCGCCTTCAACACGACACCCATCGGCACCGGCCCCTATATCCTGCGCACGCGCGTGGCCGGCAGCCACATGGTCTATGAGCGCAACCCGAATTACCACCGCGGCGCGCCGCGCATCCGCCAATTCATCCATCGCTTCATCCCCGATGGCAGCGTCGCCTACGGCCAGGCCCGCACCGGCGAAATTGACTATCTTGCGCTGACCGGCGTGCCGAATGACCGCTGGACGGAAGCCCGCGCCATCCCGGATCGGGATTTCCTGGTCTATCCAACGCCCAATGTGCAGTTCATCTATTTCAACTGCGGCAATCCCCGCTTCGCCGATCCGCGCGTCCGCAAGGCCCTCACCATGGCGACGGAGATGCAGAAGAGCCTGGACGACATCTATGTCGGCACCTGGCCGCGCACGCTCTCCTACCTGCAGCCGACGCATTGGGCCTACAACACTGCGCTGCGCGACTACACGGCCGATCCGACCGGTGCGGCAGCACTTCTGGATGCTGCCGGCTGGCGCGTGGGGGCGGATGGCATCCGCGAAAAGGATGGGCTGAAGCTCGCCTTCACCATGTCCACCACGGCCGGCAATGTGGCGCGCCAGGGCACTCAGGCGCTGTTCCAGCAGAATTGGCGCCGCATCGGTGTGGCGATGGAAATCCGCAACATGCCGGCCTCGGTCGTCTGGGGCGAGTTCACCACGCAATCGCGCTTTGACACGCTGCTGGTCGCCTGGGACCCGACGCTGGGGCTCGACCCCGACTACACGGCGCGGCTGCATTCCCGCTTCATCCCGGTGAAGCACCGCCAGGGCTCCAACTTCGTGCAATATGAAAATGCTGAGGTGGACCGGCTGCTGGAGCTGGGCGTCACGCAGATGGACCAGGCGGCGCGCAAGGCGACCTATGGGCGCATCCAGGAAATCCTGCATGAGGAGGTGCCCTTCGCGCCGCAGGGCGGCTCAGTGCAGGGGCATCTCAAGCGCCGGCAATTGCAGGGGCCGCAACCCAACCAGTATGTCACGGACATTACCTGGAACGTGCATACCTGGAACTGGGGCTGAGGGGGCGCCGCCCCCCAGTTTTACCCGCGCGCTACTCGGCCGCCATCGGCATCGCCTTGTCGTGAATGGCGCGCCAGACGCGCGCCGGTGTGGCCGGCATGTCCAGGTGGCGCACCTTGTAGGGCGCCAGCGCATCCACCACGGCGTTGATGATGGCGGCCGGCGCGCCGATGGAGCCCACCTCGCCGCAGCCCTTCACCCCCATCGGCGTGTCGGTCGAGGGCACGGGATGCGTCTGCATCGCGAAGCTCGGCAGGTTGTCGGCGCGCGGCATGCAGTAATCCTGGAAGGAGCCGCTGAGCATCTGCCCCGTGGCGGGGTCATAGACGCAATGCTCCAGCAGCGCCTGGCCGATGCCTTGCGTCACGCCGCCATGCAGCTGGCCCTCCACGATCATCGGGTTGATCACGGTGCCGACATCATCCACGCCGACATAATTCACCAGCGTGACCTGGCCGGTATCGGGGTCAATCTCGACCTCGGCCACATGGGCGCCGCCGGGGAAGGAGAAATTGACGGGGTCATGATAGGCCTGTTCCTCCAGCCCCGGGTCCACGGTTTCCAGCGGATAATCATGCGGGACATAGGCGGCGAGGGCGATCTCCTGGAAGCTCTTGCCACGGTCGGTGCCCGCGATGGTGAAGCGGCCTTCGGTGAATTCGATATCCATCTCGCTCGCTTCCAGCAGATGGGCAGCGATCTTCTTGCCCTTGGCGATCACGCGATCCGAGGCTTTGGCCAGCGCTGCACCACCCACGACGAGCGACCGCGAACCATAAGTGCCCATGCCGAATTGCACGCGATCGGTATCGCCATAGACGATATCAATATCCTCGAAAGCGACGCCGAGCTTCTCTGCCACGATCTGCGCGAAGGTCGTCTCATGCCCCTGGCCGTGGCTATGCGTGCCGATCAGCACGGTGACATGCCCGGTGGGGTGCACGCGCACCGTCGCACTCTCGTAAAGCCCGCCGCGCGCGCCCAATTGCCCGGCGATGCGTGAGGGAGCGAGGCCGCAGGCCTCGATATAGGTGGAGAGGCCAACACCGCGCAGCTTGCCCTGCTGCTTGGCGATGGCCTGGCGGGCGGGAAAACCCTCCCAATCGGCCAGCGCCAGGGCGCGATCCATGCAGCCCAAGGGGTCCCCGCTGTCGTATTTCATCATCACCGGCGTCTGGTAGGGGAAGGCCGAGCGGGGGATCATGTTGAGGCGGCGGATTTCGGCCTTGTCCATGCCCATCTCCATCGCCGCGATATCCACCAGGCGCTCCACCACGAAGGTGGCTTCCGGGCGGCCGGCACCGCGATAGGCATCCACCGGCACGGTGTTGGTGAAGGCCACCTTCACCTGGCAATGGATGGCGGGCGTCATGTACACGCCGGCCAGCAGCGGCGCGTAGAGGTTGGTCGGGATGTTCGGCCCGAAGGTGGAGATATAGCCGCCGATATTGCCGATGGTGACCACCTTCATCCCGATGAACTTGCCTGACGCATCCAGCGCCAGCGCCGCTTCCGTGACGTGGTCGCGCCCATGCGCATCGCTGATGAAGCCTTCGCTGCGCTCACACACCCATTTCACGCCGCGGCCGAAGCGCTTGGCGGCGAAGGTCACGACGGCTTCCTCGGCGTAGTGGAACTGCTTCACGCCGAAGCCACCGCCGACATCTGGGGCGACCACGCGCAGGCGATGCTGCGGGATGTTCAGCACGAAGGCGCCCATCAGCATGCGCACCACATGCGGGAACTGGCTGGTGGTCCAGAGCGTGTATTGCCCGTTGGCGCCCTCGTATTCGGCGATGGCGGCGCGCGGCTCCATCGGGTTGCCGACCAGGCGGTTGTTCACCAGCTTCAGCTTCGCCACGTGATGCGCTTTGGCGAAGGCGGCCTCGGTTGCTGCGGCATCGCCGATGGACCAGTCGCAGCAGAGATTGCCCGGCACGTCGTCGAAGATTTGCGGCGCACCCGGGGCGATGGCGGATTCCAGATCCACGGCGGCGGGCAGGGGGGTGTAGTCCACCTCGATCAACTCGGCCGCATCGCGCGCCTCATGCGCGGTCTCGGCCAGGATGAAGGCGACCGCATCGCCCACATAGCGAACCTTGCCCTGGGCGAGCGCCGGGTGGGGCGGCTCCTTCATCGGCAGCCCATCCGTGCCGGTGATGCCCCAGCCACAGGGCAGCCCGCCCACGCCGGCGGCGGCGAGATCAGCGCCGGTGAGGATGCCGATCACGCCGGGTGCAGCGCTGGCGGCCGCGATCTCCACGGCGTTGACCAGCGCATGGGCGTGCGGCGAGCGCAGGAAAACGCCATGCGCCATGTTCGGGCGCTGCATATCGGCGACGTAGTTGCCGCGCCCGCTCAGGAAGCGTTGATCTTCCTTGCGGCGCGGGGAAGCGCCGATGCCATTCTGACCCATGATCCATCTCTCCTACAGACTCCGGCCATGAGTTTCCGCGAGACGACGCGGAGTGCGCGGTGAAAAACGGGATGTTTCGCAGCGTGAGAAGAATGTTTTGCCTGCAAATTAAACACTGCACGTCCGAGACGTCCGAATCATGGGCAAATCCAAGGCCATGGGCCGGCACATGGCTGCGTTTTGGCCGTCCGCATCGTTGCGGCTGTCAGCTTCGGACCGTTACGCTTCATTCAGTCGAAGCTTTCGCTCAATCCCCGGGCCTTGCGCCTGTTCCAGGAGACGAAGTCATGTCGCGCATTCCCCCCAATCCCTTGCGCCGCGCCCTCCTCGGGCTTGGCGCCCTGGCCGGCCTCTCGCTGGCGGCGCCTGCTTCGGCACAGCGCGCCCAGCCCTGCATCGGCGCCTCCTGGGAGCTGACCGGCCCGCTGGCCCATAGCGGCTTTGCGCTGCGCGTCGCGGTGGAAACCGCGCTCGCCGAGATCAACGCGGCGGGCGGCGTGCTCGGCCAGCAGATCCGCCTCGTCGCCTATGATGACGTGGGTGAACCCGCCCGCGCCGTCGATAACGCGCGCCGCATCGGTGAGCGTGACAATTGCGTCGTGATGATGGGCGGTTTCCGCACCCCCAACGCCATCGCCCTGCGTGAGCCGCTGGACGAGATGGGCCTGCCCTGGGTGGGTGTGGTTTCGGCCGGCACGCAGGTGGTCGAACACCCGAATGGCCGCAACCAATGGATGTTCCGCGTTTCGATGAAGGATCGCTGGGTGGCGCCCTTCCTGGTCACCGCGGCACAGGCGCGCAGCCGCTCGGGCAAGATCGGCCTGATGTATGAGGGCACGGGCTGGGGCCAGGGCGCGGTGCCGGATGTGACGGCCGCCATGCGCGCCGTGAACATGCCCATCGCCGCGACCGAGACCTTCAACATCGCCGATACCGACATGACGGCGCAGCTGACGCGCATGCGCGATGCCGGCGTGGATACGGTCATCTTCTACGGCGTGGACCGTGAGGCCGCGAATATCGTCCGCTCGATGGACCGCCTGGGCTACAAGCCGCAGATCATCTCGGCCTGGGGCATCGGCGTGCAATTCGCGCAGACCGCGGGCCCGCTGGCCGAGGGCGTGATCGTCGCCGGCACCTATACCTGGATGGGCCAATTGCCGCCGCGTGCGCAGACGGTTCTGGCGGGCATGCAGCAGCGCTTCCCGCAGATCCGCACTCCGGCGGATTTGCTGATGCCCTCGGGCACGGCCAATGCCTATGACGCCGTCTATATCATCGCCGAAGCGCTGAAGATCGCCGGCCGCTATGACCGCACGGCCTTCCGCGACGCGATGTTCCGCGTGAACTACCAGGGCATCGTCGCGAACTACGCGCCGGCCTTCGAGCGCACGCAGGAGCGGATGGACGCCATCCTCCCCGCCTCCTACCGCCTGCTCGCCTTCCACAATGGCGCGATGCTGCCCATCGAGCAGACGCCCTTCGGCCAGCCGCGCACGAACTGAGCGGCAACTGCCATGGAAGCCCTGCTGCAATACCTCCTGACGGGGCTCTCGGCGGGCGCGATCTACGGGATGATCGCGCTCGGCTTCTACGTGATGTGGAGTGCCGCCAAGGCCGTCAACTTCACCTTCGGCGACATCTTCATGCTGGGCGGCGTGCTGACCGTCGTTCTGCGCGAATTGGGCCTGCCGCTGCCCATGGCGGCGGCGGGCGCCATCCTGATTGCGGCCTTATCAGGTGCCGTGATTGAACGCGTCTTCGTCCGTCCCTTCAACCGCGAGGCCAATGCCATCGGCTGGATGCTGACCACCATCGCGGTCGGCACCATGATCGAGAGCTTCACCACCGCGACCTATGGCCCGCTCGGCCGCGCCATGCCCACGCCGCTGGTGGAGCAGCCTTTGCGCATCGGCGGCGCCGGCATCTACTGGCAGGAATTGCTGATCCCCGTGGTGCTGCTGGGGCTGACCTTCTCGCTGGAAGGGTTTTACCGCCGCACCGTGCTGGGCCGCGCCATGCGCGCCGTCGCCTATAACCGCGTGGCGGCCGGGCTCGTTGGCATTGATGCGGACCGCATCACCATGCTGGCCTTCGCGCTGGCCGGCGGCATTGGCGCGCTGGCGGGGTTCCTGGTGGCGCCCATCGTGCAGGCTTCTTCTTCCATGGGCGTGGTTGTCGGGCTGAAGGGGTTCCTCGTCGCCATCATCGCGGGGATTTCCAATGCGCCGGGCGTGGTGATCACGGGCCTCGTCTATGGCGTGATGGAAAAATTCATCGAGGCCTATCTCTCCTCCGCGGCACGGGATGCCATCGGCTTCACGGTG
The DNA here is from genome assembly GCF_023243115.1 of Sediminicoccus sp. KRV36. Classification (NCBI taxonomy): domain Bacteria; kingdom Pseudomonadati; phylum Pseudomonadota; class Alphaproteobacteria; order Acetobacterales; family Roseomonadaceae; genus Sediminicoccus; species Sediminicoccus sp. KRV36. The sequence goes on along the minus strand of NZ_CP085081.1, from coordinate 4,112,187 downwards.
ATGATCCTGGTGCTGCTGATCTTCCCCCAGGGCCTGTTCGGCCGGCGTGAGGTGCAGAAAGTATGAGCGCGCGCCTCGCAGGCTGGTTGGCCCTGCTGATCCTGGCCCTGCTGATCGCGGGCTTCCCCTGGCTCGGCGATGTGATCGGCGAACGCTATCCCACGAGCTATGAGCTGCGCCTGGTGATGCGCGCCATGATCCTGGCCATCGTCGTCATCGGGCTGAATCTGCTGGTGGGGCTGGCGGGCCTCGTCTCGCTCGGGCAGGCGGCGCTCTATGGATTGGGCGCGCATGTGGCGGCGTTGCTTTCGCTCCGCGCGGGCTTCTCCTTCGCTGATAGCATGGCCTTCGCCATCGCCATCCCCGCGCTGATGGGCGCCATCCTGGCATTCCCGACCGTGCGCGTGCGCGGCGTCTATCTCGCCGTCATCACCATCGCCTTCGGGCTGATCTTCGTGAATGTGCTGCGTGAATGGGTCAGCTTCACCGGCGGCGCCTCGGGCCTTGCCAACCTGCCGCGCCCGACGCTCTTCGGCGAGCCGCTGATGGCCGTGCGGCGGACCAACTTCAACTACTACTACCTGATCCTGTCCTGCCTGCTGCTGGCGGTCTGGGCGCAATACGCCATCACCTTCAGCCGCTACGGCCGCGCCATGCGCGCTGCCGCGCAGAGCGAGAATGCGGCGCGGGCGCTGGGCATCAATGTGGTGGGCATCCGCACGCTCGCCTTCTCGATCTCGGCCGGTTTCGCGGGGCTGGGCGGCGGGCTCTTCGCCAATCTGGCGCTCTTCGTGAATTATGAGACCTTCACCTTCAACACCAGCATCGAATTGCTGCTGATGGTGATCCTCGGCGGCTCCGGCACCATGGCTGGCCCGCTGATCGGCACCTCGGTGCTCTTCATGGCGACGCAATTCCTCCAGGGCCTCGGGCAATGGCAGACCTTCGGCTATGGGCTGCTGCTGGCGCTGGTGCTCTTCGTCATGCCGAAGGGGATTGTCGGCTCACTCTCGGCTTTGCGCGCTCGCGTCATGAGCAAGTCCCGCCCGCGTGCGACCGGCGCCTGGCCGAATTGGGGGCCGGGGCTGGAGCAGGTGACGGCACGGCCCGATGAGCAGGGCCAGGCCACGCTGATCGCCCAGGGCGTCACGCTCCGCTTTGGCGGGCTGACGGCGGTGAACAACGTCAATATGGAAGTCGGCGCGGGCACGGTGCATGCGCTGATTGGGCCCAATGGCGCGGGCAAATCCTCGCTGCTCAACGTGATCTCAGGCTTCTACAAGGCGAGCGAGGGCAAGGTGACGCTGTTCGGCAATGCGCTGAACAATGCGGCGCCCTATGCGCTGGCGCGGCTCGGCGTGGCGCGCAGCTTCCAGAATACCGAGCTGTTCACGCAGATGAGCGTGCTGGAAAACGTGCTGGTCGGCGCGCATCCGCATTTCCGTTCGGGCTTTGCCGAGACGGTGCTGCGCCTGCCGCGTTTCCACCGCGAGGAGCGCGCGGCGCGTGCCGAAGCGCTGCGCCTGCTGGATTTCGTGGGTCTCTCGGAATTCGCCGATGAGCAGGCGGGCAACCTGCCCTTCGGCCATCAGCGCCGCCTGGAAATCGCCCGCGCACTTGCCCTGCGCCCCAAGCTTTTGCTGCTGGATGAGCCCGCCGCCGGTCTCACCCATGGCGAGATTGGCGATCTGGTGGCGCTGATCCGTGGCCTCGCAGACCGCGGCATGACGGTGATCCTGGTCGAGCATCACGTGGACATGATCATGGCCGTGTCCGACCGCGTCACCGTGCTGGATTACGGCGAGGTCATCGCCGATGGCCCCGTCTCCGAAGTGCAGTCCAACCCCAAGGTGATCGAGGCCTATTTCGGCCAGGGCGCGCTGCCGGTCCGGGAGGGCGCGGCATGAACCCGATCCTGACCGTCACCGGCCTGCGCGTCTCCTATGGCCGGATCGAGGCTTTGCGCGGCGTGGATATCCAGGTGGGGCAGGGCGAGTTCGTCGGCATCATCGGCTCCAACGGTGCGGGCAAGACGAGCATGCTGCGCGCCATCACTGGCGTGGTGAAGCCGGCGGGCGGCTCGGTTTCCTTCGCCGGCGCCGATACGACGGGCGAGCCGAGCCATCGCATGGTGGCGCGCGGCCTCGCCATGGTGCCCGAGGGGCGCATGGTCTTCGCGGATCAATCGGTGCGGGACAATCTCGTGCTCGGCGCCTATTCGCGCATCAAGCAGGATCCGCGCGGCGTCGCCGAGGATATCGAGAAGACGCTGACCATGTTCCCCCGCTTGGGCGAGCGGATTGACCAGCAGGCCGGCACGCTGTCGGGCGGCGAGCAGCAGATGCTGGCCATCGCCCGCGGCCTGCTCTCCCGCCCTCGCTTGCTGGTGATTGATGAACTCTCGCTGGGTCTCGCCCCCAAGATCCTCGACATGCTTTTCCCCGTGCTGATCGCGCTGAACAAGGAAGGGCTTTCCATCCTGCTGGTGGAGCAGATGGCGAGCTATGCGCTCGCCGTCACCGACCGCACCTATGTGATGGAAAATGGCCGGGTGCTGATGGATGGTCGCTCGGCCGATCTCGCGCATGATGAGCGCGTGCTGGATGCCTATCTCGGCCGGCGCCACTGATCCTCAATCGAGGCGCAGGCCCAGCCGCTGGATGATGGGCTGCCAGGTGGCGGTCTCCTCACGGATCAGTCGGCCCATGGTGGCGCGGTCCTGATAGCGCGGGATGATGCCCTGGCTGTTGAAGATGCCCTGCACGCCGGGGTCATTCACCGCATCACGGATGGCGTTCTGCAAGGCCTCCAGGATGGGCTCCGGCGTACCGGCGCGGCCGACGAAGCCTTGCCAGCCGCGCACCACCAGGTTGGGCATGCCTTGCTCGGCCGCTGTCGGCACATCGGGCAGCAGCGGGTGCCGCTCGGTGCCGCCCAGGAAGGCGATGGCGCGCACGCGGCCCGCATCCACCTGCGGCTTGGCCAGGTTGATGCCGTCAATCATGAACTGCACGCGGCCGCCCAGCATGTCCTGCAAGGCAGGCGCGCTGCCGCGATAATGCACCACCTCGATGGTCGTCGCGGATTGCTGGGCGAACAGCTCGAAGGCGAGCTGCGTGATGGAACCCTGGCCGGCCGAGCCGAAATTCAGCTGCCCCGGCCGCGCCCGCGCCATGGCGACGAATTCCGGCAGGGTGCGCACGCCAAGCTCGGCCGGCACCATGAAGAACAGCCCGCCCACGGTGGCCAGCGCGATGGGCATGAAATCCCGCACGGAATCGAAGGGCAGGTTGCGATAGAGCAGCGGGTTCACCGCGATCACCGCATTGTTCACATGGCCGAAGGTGTAGCCATCCGGCGCTGATTTCGCCACCGCATCCAGGCCGAGATTGCCATTGGCGCCACCACGATTTTCTACCAGCACCGGCTGGCCCAGGCTTTCGCTCATGCGCTGCGCGATGGGCCGGGCCACGAGGTCGGAGCCACCGCCCGGCGGGAAGCCGACAATCAGGCGGATGGGGCGGGCGGGAAAAGCCTGTGCGACGGCGGGCGTAGCCAGCATCGGCGTAGCGAGCAGGGCGCGGCGTTGGATGTTCATGGTTCCTCCCGGAGTGATTTTCGGGGAGGCTGGCATGAAATCCGGGCCGTTGGAACTCAGCCCTTGCGCAGCACGCAGCGCACCACTTCGGCCAGGCCCTGATGCCTTGGGCCTTCATCCAGTCGCACCGCACCTTCGGTCAGTTCCAGCACTTCCAGCCCGGCGAATTCGCGCTCGATGATGGCGCGGTCCCACAGCAGGGCGGGGATTTTGGGCCCGCCCGAACGGCGCCCCTCCTGCGCGGGTGAGAAGCATTCCAACACCAGCATTCCGCCCGGCTTCAGCGCGCGGAGGCAGCCGGCCGTGGCGATGGCGCGGTCCTCGGGCGGCAGATGCAGGTAGATCCAGGCGATCAGGTCATATTGCGCCTCGGGCCAGTCCCATTGGCTGACATCGGCCTGGCGTGCATCCAGCGGGACGCCGCGCGCATCGGCGAAGGCCTGCGCCTTGCCGACGGCGACGGAAGACCAGTCGAGCGTTGTGACAGCCAGGCCGAGCTTGGCCAGCCAGACGCCGTTGCGCCCTTCGCCATCGCCCAGCGCCAGCGTCGCCATGCCGGGGCGGAAGCGCCAGGCCTGCGCGCGGAGATACTCATTCGGCGCGGTGCCGAACTGGAAGGTGCCGCCGGTGTAGCGTTCATCCCAGGCGAGAGAGGTGCTCATGGGGTGGAGGTCCGCCTCATTTCAGAAAACCGTTCAGTTCAGGGGATGGGAGTGTAGGGGGCAAAACAGCAAGGGCCTCCGGCGGCTGGGGCCATCGGCCCCAGACCCCATCTGATTCAGTGGGCTGACACATGGGCCGTGCCAGCGATGCGCCAAGAAACGGGGTCTGGGGCCAATGGCCCCAGCCGCCGGAGGCCCTTACCCTTTGGCTCAAACCCCACCCCCTCCAGCATCATCCAAGGGCGGCTCCCATCCCGGCGGCGCCATCTCGAAGCCCGCGAAGGAAAAGGCCGGCGCCACGGTGCAGCCGCACAGCACCCAGCCCTCCAGCGGTGCCGCCGCCTGCCACCAGCCGCGCGGCACCATGGCGAAGGGCCGCTGGCCGGCCGCCAGATCAGGGCCGAGATGGATGGTCTGGCCCCCCGTGCCGGCGGAAAGCCGCAGCGCCAGCGCGCCGCCGCCATACCAGTGCCAGCCCTCATCGGCATCGACGCGGTGCCAGTGGCTGCTCTCGCCCGGGCCCAGCAGATAGTAGATCGCCGTGCTCTCGCCCCGCGAGCCATCCTGCGGCGCGTGGCGGAAGATCTCGCGGTAATGCCCGCCCTCAGGGTGCGGCTGCAGGCCGAGGGCGGCGATCAGGGCGCGTGGGTCCAGGCCAGGATCGGTCAGCTTCACCCGACGGGCACCGTCTCGGCGAAGATCGGATTGGCCATCTGCGATGTGAAGAACGCGGTCAGTTGCGGGCGGCCCTGGCGCCAATCCTCATCGCCGAAGCGGAAATCGAGGTAGCCCAGCGCGCAGACCAGGGTGAGCGTGCCGATATTCAGCCCGGCCGGCACGCCTTCGCTCTCCAGCAGGTCCAGCGTGCGCATCACTGCCGCCTTCTGCCGCGCGATGATGCCGGCGCGCGCGTCTTCGGCCGGCATTACGGATTGCCCGCGCCGCAGCACCGCCGCGGTGAGGATGCCATCGGCCAGGGCGGCCAGGCGCAGCGCGGGCCAGCGTGCCTCGCCCGCCGGGTAGAGCTTGGTGGCGAGGCCGATGCTGTCCAGATATTCGCAGATCAGCGGGCTGTCAGGCAGCGTCAGCCCCGCATCCGTCACCAGGGCCGGCACCTTGGAAAGCGGATTGTCGGCCAGGAGATCGGCCGGGCTTGCGTGCGGGTTGCTCGCCACGCGCTCGAGCGGGATCGCGTGGTGCAGGGCCACGGCGACGACCTTGCGGACGAAGGGGCTGGCGGCGGAATAATGGAGCTTCATCGAAACGTATCCTTACCGGCGCGCCGCGCCGCGAGTTCGGCCACATCCTTGGCCCGCACGAAGGGATTCACCGCGCGCTCCAGGCCCAGGGTGGTGGGGATGGTGGGCTCCCCCGCATCGCGCTGCGCCTTGGCCTTCACCGCATAGGCCATGAGGGCCAGGTTGTCCGGCTCTACGGTCAGCGCGAAGCGGATGTTGGAGAGGGTATATTCATGCCCGCAATAGACCCGCGTGGCGTCCGGCAGGCCGGCGAAGGCGGCCAGGGATGCGAACATCTCCGCCGCATTGCCTTCCAGCAGCCGCCCGCACCCCGCGGCGAACAGCGTATCGCCGCTGAACAGCGCGTGGTCGGCCGCGAAGCTCCAGGCGATGTGCCCGCGCGTATGGCCGGGGCTGTCCAGGATGGTGGCCACCGATTCGCCGAGCGCGAAGCTGTCCCCCGGCTTCAGCGCCACATCGAGCGGCGGCAGGCGCGCCGCGTCCCCGGCATGGCCGGCGATCTTCGCGCCGAAGCGCTTCGCCAGTTCCGGAATGCCGGCGATGTGGTCGCCATGATGATGCGTGATCAGCAGCCAATCGAGCCGTCCCCCTTCGGCGGCCAAGAAATCCGCAATGGGCTCCACCACGGCGGCATCCATCACGGCGGTCATGCCGGTGGCTTCGTCGCGGAGGAACCAGGCGTAATTGTCATCCAGGATGGGGATGGGTTTGACGGTGAGGGTCATGGGGCACTCCCTTGGCGCGATGTCCCGCCCTATATCCCCCGCATGAGCGGAGAGGTCCACGGGCTGCCGGAATTCTATCGCGCACCCCTGGGCGGGGTGGCGGCGCGGCTGATCGGCGCGCGGGTGGCCACCCTCTGGCCCGAGTTGCAGGGGCTGGATGTGCTGGGCCTCGGCTGGGCCGCGCCATATCTGGGCCTGTGGCCGGAAAAGCCGGGGCGGCGCATCGCGATGACGCCCGAAGGGCTGGGCCCCATGGGGGGCGCGGCCTGGGTGCAGGAGCGGCATCTGCCGCTGGCCGATTGCTGCATGGATCGCATCCTGCTGGTCCATGCGCTGGAAGCGAGCGAAAGTGCCCATGCCCTGCTGCGGGAGTGCTGGCGCGTGCTGCGCGATGATGGGCGGCTGCTGGTCGTGGTGCCGAATCGGCTGGGCAGCTGGTCCCTCTTCGACCACACGCCCTTCGGCCAGGGGCGGCCCTATTCACGCGGCCAGGTGGAAAGCCAGATCCAGCGGCAATTCTTCCGGGTGACGCGGCGCGATGCCGCCCTGTTCGTGCCGCCCTTGCCCTGGCGCTTCGCCCTGCGCGGGGCTGCGCTGTGGGACCGGATCGGCCGGAACAGCTTGCGGCGCCTGGGCGGTGTCACGCTGATCGAGGCCGAGAAGGACCTTTTCGCCGCGATCCCGGCGGGGGCCGTGGCGGTGGGGCGGCGCGTGGTGGCGGAGTTGCCGGCGGGGTATCAGCGGAGCAACGGCGCCATGCCGGATCGGTGAGGCATGGATTTCGCGCCGGGTGGCGAAAACCTGGCGCAAATCCCTCAGCGTCAGGCCATGCCGGCCCAACGGCGCACCAGCGGCAGCATATCCGCCTCCCAACGGGTCAGGCCGGAGCAGGAATGAACGATGCTGCGTCCGCTCACCGCCAGGAAAAGCGGCGTGCCGTTCTGCCGGATGCGGTCCGGCATCCAGGCGAGATCGGCCGGCCAATCAGCCTGTTTGTTGTTCCGGTAGGAATAGGCGGTGATCCGGCGCAGTGGGATGGCGCGCCCCTCCGGCGAGCGCTCGTAATGGCCCATGTAGAGAGGTGTTTCAAAGAGGCGGCAGGCCGGACAATCCGGGGCACCGATATAGACGATAAAGCGCCCGGTTCTGGCCGTGGGAAGCTGGGCGGGCGGGGTGGTGCTCTCGCTCTCCCGCACCAGGCTGATGGTGGCGCTCCGCCCGCGCGCAGTCTTGAAGCTTCCCTCGAATCGGCCAGGAGCCACTTCCCGCGCCTCGATCTCCGAATTCGCGGGCGTGATCATGAAGAGCGCGCGCTGGCCGGGCCGTCCTTGCAGGCTCGCCCGCACCGGGGCTTGGCGGCCATCGTGCCAGCCATAGGTGCTCTGCAGATCCTGCCCCTGGATGCCTTGCACGATCCAGGTGCGGAAGCGCTCCTCCCCGGTCACGGTGACCGTCCAGGTGCCGGTGAGCGCGCTGCGCTCCTCGGCATGGGCGCTGCCGGCCAGGGCGCTGGCGGCGAAGGGAGTGAGCAGCAATTGGCGGCGTGAGGACATGCAAACCTCCCTGCGCGGGGCGCGCGCCGCATTATCCTCCGAATGCCCCACCTCGCAAGAATTCAGCGACCCCGCAGGAACTCACGACCCTTCAAGAACCCGGGACCCGCAACAACTCTGGGCGCCAGCCTTCAGGCCCCGGCCAATTCGAGCGCTCGCGCATAGACCCGCTTGCGCGGCAGGCCCGTCGCCTCGGCCACGCTGGCCGCCGCATCGCGCAGCGTCATCCGCGCCATGGCGGATTTCAGCGCCGCATCCAGCGCATCGCCCGTGGGTTCGGCGGGTGGCGGGGCCGGCCCCACGCAGAGCACCACCTCGCCGCGGGCCTCATGCGCCGCATAATGCGCGGCGAGTTCGGCGAGCGAGCCGCGCCGCACCTCCTCGAAGCGCTTGGTGAGTTCGCGCGCGACACAGGCGGGACGATCGGCGCCCAGCCCCTCGGCCAGGGCGGCCAGCGCCTCGGCCACGCGGTGCGGGGCTTCGTAGAAGATCAACGTGGTGGCGAGGCCGGCCGCCTCCATCCCGGCGATCCGCGAAATCTCCGCCGCGCGCGCGGCGGCTTTCGGCGGCAGGAAGCCGTGGAACAGAAAGGGATGCGGCGGCAGGCCGGAGAGGGTGAGGGCCATCACCGCCGCATTGGGGCCGGGGATCGCCGTCACATGCACCCCCGCCGCGATCGCCGCCCGCACCAGCCGGAAGCCGGGGTCCGACACCAGCGGCGTGCCCGCGTCACTGACCAGGGCCAGGTTTTCGCCCGCAAGAAGCCGTGCAACCAAACGCGGGGCCTCGCTTTCCTCATTGTGGTCGTGCAAAGCCAGCAGCGTCGTGGAAATGCTATGCCGCGCGAGCAGTTTGGAGGTTACTCTCGTATCCTCGCACAGAACGGCGCGGGCTTCGGCCAGGGCCTTCTGCGCGCGGGGCGAGAAATCCGCCAGGTTGCCGATGGGCGTGGCCACGAGTGTCAAACCCGGGGTCAGGCCCGGCGGGGGGGAGGAAGGTGTTGGGGATGCGTCGTCAAATTCCATGGGGGGTCGCCCTGGCCTCCCGGCGTCTGAAGCACCTTGGGTCTCTGGTGCTTGTGGGGTGTCTTGTTCTCATCGGCTGCGCCCCGCAACCCCCAGGGCCGGATTTCCGCCGCCCGCAAGCAGGGATCCAGCCCTGGACGGCCGGCACACCGCGGCCCGAGGGGCCCATGCTGCGCGTCGGCCTCCTGCTGCCGCTGACCGGGGGGAATGCTCCACTGGGGCAGGCCATGCTGAACGCCGCGCAGCTCGCGCTGTTCGACCAGGGCGACCGCCGTGTCGAGATGCTGCCGCGCGACACACGCGGCACGCCCGCCGGCGCGGCCCGCGCGGCCCAGGCGGCGCTGGCGGATGGCGCCGTGGCGCTGGCCGGGCCGCTGACCCTGGCCGAAACCGCCCAGGCCGTGGGCGAGGCGCGTGGCCGGGCGCCGGTCTTTGCCTTCACCTCGGATGAGACGCAGGCCGGCACGGGCGTCTGGGTGCTCGGCGTCACCCCCTCGCAGCAGGTGCGCCGCATCATCGCCGCAGCCGCGGAGGGCGGGCTTCGTCGCTTCGCGCTGATGGCGCCCGACGACGCCTTCGGCCAGCGCCTGGCCGTGGCGCTGCGGGCCGCCGCGCAAAACCTGGGCGCGCCGCCGCCGCTCATCCTGCTCTCCTCCAATCGCGGTGACATGGCCGCCACGGCGCAGCAGCTTGTGGCCAGCCCGCCCGAGGCGGTGCTGATCGGCTATGGCGGCCCGGGTGCGCGCGCGGCCGGCAATGCCATCGCCGCCGCCTTCCCGGCCGGAGCGCCGCGCCTGCTCGGCACCAATCTCTGGGTCACGGATGGCAGCCTGGGCAATGAGCCCGCGCTGATCGGAGCCTGGTTCCCCGGCCCCGATCCGGTGGGCCGCGCGCGCTTCGATGCGCAATATGACGCCGCCTTCAACGAGCGCGCGCCGCGCCTTGCCGGTGCCGCCTATGACGCCGTGGCGCTGGCCGCCCGCTCCGCGCGGGAGGGCGCGCCGCCGGTCGGGGCCGCCTTCATGGGCGCCGATGGCCCGGTGCGGCTGCTGGAGGCTGGCGGAATCACCCGTGGCCTCGCCGTCTTCGCCATCCGGCAGGGGGGCGAGGCGGAGCTGGTGCAGCCGGCCCCGCTGCCCGGAGGCCCCGGCAGCTGACGCCCATCCGCCTGGCCGGGACCACTGCCCTCATCGCCGGCGTCCCGGTGGGCGTGCTGGGCACGCTGGTCGCGCTGGGCGAAGTGGCGCCGCTGGTCGGGATGGGCGCCCTCGCGCTTTGCCTCGCGGCGGGCTTCACGCTCGCCTGGTATTGGCTGGCGGGTGTCGCGCGGCTGAATGCGGCGCTGCGCCGCGCCGCCGAGGAGCAGGGCCCCTTCAGCGCGCCCTTGCCGGCGCCGCGCCTGCCGGCCATCGGCGAAATCGAGGAGGGTTTGGCCCGCCTCACCCGCTCGCTGCAGACCCGCGCGGCGCTGGTGGTGCAGCTGCGCGCCGCCGATGAGGCGATTGTCGAAGCGCTGCCCGATCCGCTGATCGTGCTCGCGGCGGATCGCGCCCCGCTGCGCGCCAACCGTGCCGCGCGGCGGCTGTTTGGCCTGGCCGAGGGGCTGGTGCGCGGGGATCTCGGCGCGCTGCTGCGCCACCCCGTGATGGCCGCGGCGATGGATCGCAGCCTGGCCGAGAACACGCCCCAGGCTGTGGAGCTGGTGCTGCCCGGCGCCGTCACGCGGGAGCTTTCGGGCCAGGTGCTGCTCATGCAGCCGCCCCTGGCCGATGGCGGCTGCCTGGTCATCATGCTGACCGACCGCACGGCGGCGCGCGCGGTGGAGCGCATGCGGGTGGATTTCGTCACCAATGCCAGCCATGAATTGCGCACGCCGCTGGCCAGCGTGATGGGCTTCATCGAAACCCTGCGCGGCCCGGCACGCGATGATCCGGCCGCGCAGGAGCGCTTCCTCGGCATCATGGCCGAACAGGCCGAGCGCATGCGCCGGCTGATTGACGATCTGCTCGGCCTCTCCCGCGTCGAGGTCAGCGAGCATCAGCCGCCGGAGGGCGAGGCGGAGCTGCTGGGCCTGCTGCGCGCCGAAGCCGCGGCGATGGAACCCCTTTACGCCGCGCGCGGCATCCGCCTGGTGCTGGCCCTGCCCGAGGGCCCCCTCACCGCCAGCCCGGCCGATGCCGATCAGCTCGGCCAGGTGGCGCGCAACCTGCTGGACAATGCGCTGCGCCATGCCCAGGCCGAGGTGCGCCTCTCGGCCGAGGCGGCGCGGCTGGGCACGCGGGAGGGCGTGGCGTTCAGCGTGCGCGATGACGGGCCGGGGATCGCGAAGGAACACATCCCCCGCCTGACGGAACGCTTCTACCGGGTGGACAAGGGCCGTGGCCGGGGGGCGGGGAATACCGGGCTCGGGCTGGCCATCGTCAAGCACATCCTGACGCGGCATCGCGGGCAGTTGGCGATTGAGAGTGAGCTCGGCGGGGGCTCGGCCTTTCGGGTCTGGGTGCCGGCGAATTGAGCGTCACGGTTGTTGTGGAAATCCCGCGCCAGCCGGAAGTGGCCGCGCTGCTGCGCCTCTCGGACGAGATCGCGGCGGCGCTCTACCCGGGCGAGCCCCGCCGCGGCCTGAACCCCGCGACGCTGGACGCGCCGGGCATCCATCTTCTCGTCGCGCGGCAGGCGGGCGTCGCGGTCGGCTGCTGCGCCGTCTTCGAGGGGCCGGATGACGTGGCCGAGTTGAAGCGCATGGTGGTGGAGCCGGCGCATCGGAAAAAGGGCGTCGGACTTGCCCTGCTGCGCGGCGCCGAGGCGCTGGCCCGCGGGCGCGGGATCGCGCTCCTGCGCCTGGAGGTCGGCATCCGCAACCTGGAGGGCGAGGCGCTGTATCGCCGCGCCGGCTATCAGGAATGCCTCCCCTTCGCTGGCTATCAGGCCTCGCCGATCAGCCGCTTCCTGGAGAGGAGGCTGTAGGTCAGCGCCTCACGCCGCCGGCACGCCTTCCAGCGTGTGGCTGCCCGCCCGGTAGCGATGCGTGGACGCGCCGAAGGCCACGAGGTTCCCCGCCTCGTCCTTCACCTCGCCACGGGCGAAGAAGATGTTGCGGCCGGCGCTGACCAGCCGCCCCTCCGCGATCAGCCGGTGGCCGAGCTTGCCCTGGCCGGTGAAGCGCGTGTCGAGATCGAGTGTGACGGCGTGGCGCTTGCGGCCGGCTGTGGGGCAATAGAGCCCGGCGAAGGCATTCACCTGGTCCAGCAGGGCCAGCATCACGCCACCATGCACGATGCCCGAGCGGTTGGCGTGCTGCGGGCCGGGGTCGCAGATGAGGCGGGCGAGGCCCTCCTCCCAGTGCAGCATCTCGATGCCGAGCAAGTCATGGAAGGGCGAGAGCGCCTGGGCGCGGATATGGTCTGGCAGATGTTCCATCGCGCGAACCATGGCGCCTGGCTCAGGCGATGGAAAGCTCCTGCAGGGCGGTCTCGGTCTCGCTGAAGCTCGGCATCAGGAAGGAGGGAGCGACCTTGCGCCCCGTCTCGACCGAGACCTGCGGCGCATTGCCGTGCAGATGCGCCACGATGACGGCGCGGATCACCTCGTAATAGGCGGCCTCCTCCTCCACCACGCCCTTGAGGCGGGAGGCGAGCGGCCCCATCAGCCCATAGGCCAGCAGGACGCCCAGGAAGGTGCCGACCAGCGCGCCGCCGATCATCCCGCCCAGTACGGCGGGCGGCTGGTCAATCGAGGCCATGGTCTTGATGACGCCCAGCACGGCGGCGACGATGCCGAGTGCGGGCAGCGCATCGGCGATATTCTGCATGGCGTGGGAGGGGTGCAACTCCTCCTCCTTCAGCTTCTTGAGCTCGCGCGCCATGGTATCCTCGATCTGGTGCGGATCATCGGCATTCATGCCGACCATGCGCAGATAGTCGCAGATCAGGTCCGTCGCGTGGTGATCCTTCTGGATCTTGGGAAACTTGCTGAAGACGGGGCTTTCCTCGGGCTTTTCGATGTGCGGCTCCAGCGCCATCGCTCCCTTGGTCTGGGCCAGCCGGACGAAGTAGTAGAGCAACGAGAGAAGGTCGGTGTAGTCGGCCTTCTTGAAGCGTGGCCCCTTGAGGATCTTGCCGATGCCGCCCAGCACGTGTTTCACGTCATGCATGGAGTTGGCCATGATGAAGGCGCCAATGGCGGCGCCGCCGATCATCAGCATCTCATAGGGCAGGGACTTCATGATGATGCCGAACTTGCCCCCGGCGATGGTGTAGCCGCCGAATACGGTGACCAGCAGGAAGACGAAGCCCGCGATGGGGGTCATCGGCCACCTCCCGTGCCGAAAGCCTCGGCCTGGCGCAGCAGGGTGATGGCGACGCGGCGGTTGCCGGCGGCCTGGGGTTGTTGCGGCAGCAGCGGATCACGGTCAGCCATGCCGGTGACGCCGCGGATGCGGGCCTCCGCCACACCCGCCTCGCTCAGCAGGCGCCGGGTGGCATTGGCGCGCTCGGCCGAGAGATCCCAGTTGCTGCGCGCGCCGCCACCCCGGAAGGGCGTGCTGTCGGTATGGCCGGTGACCTGGATGGGATTGGGCAGGCGGGCGGCGGCCTGGGCGACGCGCTGGATCATCTGGCGCGCGCGCTCGGTCGGGGCCGCGCCGCCCGCCGCGAACATGGGCTGGCCATCGGCCTCCAGGAGCTGCACGCGAAGCCCTTCGGGCGTGATTTCCACCAGCACCTGCCGCGCCAGCTCAGCGAGGGCTGGATCGGCCAGGAAGGTCTGGCGCAGCGCATCGGCCATATCCTCGAAGCGCTCCTGCTCGGTGCGCGCGGCTTCGCGGCGGCGCAACGCCTCGCCCGTGAGGGGGAGGTGCGCCTCACTGGCGGGGCCGCTGCTTTCCAGGTGGGCCAAGGGCGGGTTGCCGGCTGGCGCGCTGACCGAATCCACCCGCTCTGAGCGCGCATCCTCATCGCCTGGCGGCCCCTGGACGCGTCGCACGGGCTCGGCCGGGCGGTCGGTGTCGTCCTCTTCCATCTCCTGCTCGGTGGGGCGGGGGCCGCGCTCGATCCGGATGGCGCCGGTATCGGCGGCCATGTTGCCCGCGCTGTGCGGCGTCATCCCGCCAAAGGGCATGCCGGTGCCCGAGGTGCCGCTGGCCAGAGCGTTGGAAGGGTTGAAGAAGTCGGCGATGCCGCGGCGCTGTTCCTCGGTGGTGGCGTTGAGCAGCCACATCAGCAGGAAGAACGCCATCATCGCGGTCACGAAATCGGCATAGGCGACCTTCCAGGCGCCGCCATGATGGCCATGCCCGCCCGCCTCGATCCGCTTGATGACGGTGATGCCGCCATCCCCCTTGCCACGCTTGGCCAAGCCACACTCCGTCAGCGGCGTCCTGCCGTTTGGGCATTCTGCCGGTGCGGGGTTAACCAGGAGCTAAGGCCAGGGCCGCCAGCGGGGGGGCAAATGGGCCGCGTAATCTTGTGAAGCGTGAAGTGATACGGCGGCGCGGCGCGCCAACGCGGATAATTCCCCCGTTCCGGGCTTGCCAGCCGTGGCGGAGCGGCCTAGTCCGCCCCGCATGATCATGGTAACCCGCGCGTCACGCCATTCGGGCCGTGCCGGCGGGGCCGCAGGGAATCTACACCGGACCGACCCATGGGGCGGCCGGCATCAGGAGAGCAGATACATGAGCGAGACCGCGGACAAGGTTAAGAAGATCGTTGTCGAGCACCTGGGCGTCGAGGAAGCCAAGGTGACGGCCGAGGCTTCGTTCATCGACGATCTGGGCGCCGACAGCCTCGACACGGTCGAGCTGGTCATGGCCTTCGAGGAAGCCTTCGGCGTGGAAATCCCCGATGACGCGGCCGAGAAGATCCAGACCGTGAAGGACGCCATCGAGTTCATCGAGAAGCAGCAGGCCGCGGCCTGACCTCTCGGTCTTGACCCCCCGTTAGGGATAGGAACGCACGTGTTCGCGCAGGGCTTCGCACCGCGCCGCGTCGTCGTCACCGGCATGGGAATCGCAAGCCCGCTTGGGCTTGGGGTGGAACATGTCTGGCGGCGGCTGATCAACGGCGAGAGCGGCATCTCCAACATCCAGGCCTTCGACGTGAAGGACCTTCCGGCCCGGATCGCGGGGCAGGTGCCGGCCGGCATGAAGGCCGATTCGGGGCTCGACCTCAGCGAGTGGATCCCGGTCAAGGACCAGAAGAAGATGGACCGCTTCATCCAGCTCGCCCTCGTGGCGGCGGTCGAAGCGATCGAGGCTTCGGGCTGGATGCCGGAGGATGAGCCGAGCCGTTGTGCCACGGGCGTGATGATCGGCTCGGGCATTGGCGGCCTGGAGACGATCCAGGAGGCGGCGCTGCTGGTGGCCTCGGGCCGCACCAAGCGGCTTTCGCCCTTCTTCATCCCGTCCTCGCTGGTGAACCTGGCGTCGGGGCATGTCTCCATCCGTTATGGCTTCAAGGGCCCCAACCATTCCGCCGTCACGGCCTGTGCCACCGGCGTGCACGCCATCGGTGACGCAGCGCGGCTGATCGCCCTGGGCGATGCCGATGTGATGGTGGCCGGCGGGACCGAGGCCGCGATCTGCGAGCTGGGCATTGGCGGCTTCTGCGCCGCACGCGCCCTCTCGACCAAGTTCAACGACACGCCCACCGCCGCCTCCCGCCCCTGGGATGCGGATCGCGATGGCTTCGTAATGGGCGAGGGCGCCGGCGTCCTCGTGCTCGAAGAATACGAGCATGCGAAGGCCCGGGGTGCGACCATCCATGCCGAGGTGATCGGCTATGGCATGAGCGGCGATGCCTATCACATCACCTCGCCGGCCGAGGATGGCGATGGCGGTTTCCGTGCCATGAAGGCGGCGCTGCGCGATGCCGGCCTGGCGCCCGCCGATGTGCATTATGTGAACGCGCATGGCACGAGCACGCCGCTCGGCGATGATATCGAGCTTTCGGCCGTCGAGCGCATGTTCGGCGATGACGCGAAGTCCCTCGCCATGTCGTCCACCAAATCCGCCACCGGCCATCTGCTGGGTGCTGCGGGCGCGGTGGAGGCGATCTTCTCCATCCTCGCCGTGCGCGATGATGTGGCGCCGCCGACGCTGAACCTGGAAAACCCCTCCCGCCCGAGCCCGATTGATCGCGTGGCCAAGGTGGCGCAGCAGCGCCGGATTGACGTGGCGCTGTCCAACAGCTTCGGGTTCGGCGGCACCAATGCCTCCGTGGTGTTCCGCGGCGCGCCTTAGGTCGTGGGCGCTTCGCACGGCTCGGCTGGCACCGGGCTGGAACAGCCTTGCCGGCAAGCCGGCATGCGTTAGGGCCCCATGCGGCGCTTGATGAAGCTGGCGGGCGTGGCGCTCCTGGCGCTCACGCTGCTCGGCACCGGCGCGGGCTGGGCCGGCTGGAACCTGCTGCACCATGACGGCCCCCTGGCCGAACCGCGCGCCGTCGTCATTCCACGCGGCGGCACGGAGGCCATCGCCAGCACGCTGCGCGAGGCCGGTGTGGTCGCGGATGCGCGCATCTTCGCCCTGGCCGCCTGGTGGACCCGGGCTGAGGGCCCGCTGCGGGCCGGCGAATTTCCCTTCCCCGCCCAAGCCTCCCTCCGCGCGGTGCTGAGCATCCTGCGCGAAGGGCGGATGGTGCAGCGGCGCTTCACCATCGCCGAGGGCCTGACGGCGCGGCAGATCACGGCCCTGCTGGAACGCGTCGAGGGGCTGGTGGGCGATGTGCCGCCCCTTGCCGAGGGTGCTGCCCTGCCCGAGACCTATGCCTATTCCTGGGGCGATGCGCGGGCGGCCGTGGCGCGCCGGGCCATGGCCGCGATGGATGCCGCCCTGGCCGAGGCCTGGGCCGCCCGCGCGCCCAACCTGCCGTTGGCGAACCCGCGCGAGGCGCTGATCCTTGCTTCCATCATCGAGCGCGAGACCGGTGTGGCCGGCGAGCGCGCGCTGGTGGGCGGCGTCTTCGTGAACCGGTTGCGGCGCGGGATGATGCTGCAATCCGATCCCACCGTGGCCTATGTGCCCGGCCAGGGGCTGCCGCTGGACCGTCCCTTGACGCGGGCCGATCTGGACCAGGCGCATCCCTTCAACACCTACCGCATCCGCGGCTTGCCGCCGGCCCCCATCGCCTCACCCGGGCGGGAGGCGCTGCGCGCCGCGACGCGCCCGGCGGAGACGGAGTTTCTCTATTTCGTGGCCGACGGCACGGGCGGACACGCCTTCGCGCGGACGCTGGAGGAGCACAACCGCAACGTGGCGCGCTGGCGCGCACTCCGTTAACGGCCGCCAAGGCGACCCAGCCCCACATACAACCCCACTGACAAACGGGGTCCGGGGCCCCCGGCCCCGGCGGGTCCAGGGCAGCGCCCTGGCCTTCCCCCCTTACCTCACCTGATCCCGCCATGCCCCCGCCCCGGCGCCCAGGATGGCCCCCGCCAGCACCGGCCAGGGCTGCCCCAACCCGAGCACATGCGAAGCCGTGACCGCCGCGACGGCTGCCATGGCCCAGGGGAGAATCTCCGACTTGCCGCGCCAGAGCGGCGCCATCAGCGCGATCAGCGTGGCCACGCTGGCGAAGAAGATCGGGTGTCCCGGCGGCAGGGCGATCAGGCCGGAAAACGCGTGGCCCAGGCCCGTGACGGCCATCCAGAACACCCAGAAGGTCAGCCCCACGCCCAGCAGCAGCGCCGCATCCCGCCCGCCGGCCCGCTGATCGGCGATCGAGACGGCGAAGCTGTTATCCACCAGCGTGGCCAGCGTGCCCCAGAGCCGCACCCCGCGCAGCCGATCCAGCCAGGGGGCCAGTGCCGCCCCCATGGGCGCCAGGCGCAGATTGATGACGAAAGCGGCCAGGGTGGCGCCCAGGATCGGCGCCGGATCTGTCCAGAGTTCCAGCGCGACCAATTGGCTGGTTCCGGCAAAGACGAGGGCCGACATCAACACCGTCTCCAGCCAGGAGAGTCCGCGCGAATCGGCCAGGACGCCGACGATCAGCCCGAACGGCGCCATGGCCGGCACCATCGGCAGCGAAATGCGCACGCCGCGCCAGAAGCCCTGGCGGGTGAAGACGATGCGCGAGCCGCTCACCGGGCTTCCGCCAGCAGGGCCTCGGCCTCGGCGCGGGATGTGGCCAGGGCGCGGCGGGCCACCTCACCGCTGAAGCCGGCGCGGGCCAGGCTGGCCAGCCATTTCTGCCGCAGCGGCGGCTCGGGCGCGGCGGCGGCGAAGGGGCCGAAGCGGCGCTTGCGGCAGAGAATCAGGGCGGCGGTGAATTCGCCCGGCATATCCTCATGGTCGAGGGCCGCGCGGGCGGTCTCGCGCGCCACGCCCTTGGCCGAGAGATGCGCCAGCATGGCCCGGGCCGAACGGCCGGAACCACGCAGCCGCCGCGCGCGGGCCTGGGCGAAGACCGCGTCATCCACGGCACCCGCCTGCACCAGCCGCGCCGCGATGGCTGCGGCCTGGGTGAGCGCGGTGGTGGTGGCGGCAGCGATGGCGTCGGGGTCCTGGCCCTCCTCAGCGGCGGCGCGGGCCCAGCGGCGGATGCGGTTGCCGAGCACGCGGCGCAGCCCGGCCTCGGTGGTCGCGAAGCGGGCGAGGTGGGCCAGGGCAGCGTCGCGCAGGGCGGGTTCGGTGATCTTGCTCATTGAGAGGTTCTGCCCACCAGATGACCCGGCAGGAAACGCAGTTGCCTGCAGCCTCGATCGAAGCTGGGCGCAGGGAACGGGTCCCCTGCCGGGGAGCGCGAGGGACAAAGCCCCTCGCCACCAGACCAACCCATGGGCCAGCCCATGCTCAGATCACGAAATGCAGGGGCTCGGTCACCGGCCGCCGCAGCCCCGCCGCCGCCGCTCGCTTCAGCAGATCCTCCAGCGTCAGCGCGCCGAGGCGCTTGGCCGTCGCGGTCTCCAACTCCTGCCAGAGGGGGGCTGTGACCAGGCTGGCCAGCTTGCCGGGCGGCTCGGCCACGGGTTCATCCTCCGTCACGGCGGCGATGATGTCGGTCAGGGGCACTTCGCGCGGGGCGCGCGCCATCCGGTAGCCGCCGCGCGGGCCACGCAGCGAATCGAGCAGCCCCGCGCGCACCAGGGATTGCAGCAGCGGCTCGATTCCGCGCCGCGCGGCACCCAGGCGCTCGGCGATCTCGGCCGCACCCGTCACCTCGCCGCCACGCCCGGCGTGGAAGGCGATGTCGAGCGCGATGTCCAGCGCGAGCAGGCCGCGATCCTGGCGCAGAAGCATGATCCGCAATTCTCCCATGGGGCGGCGTGAAAATAGCGCGCGCCACGGAAAAATCCAATGCCGGCGGCGCCGCAGCGGCCCGCTTTATGCTATCGGCGTGGCATGGACGCCGAATCGCCCCCATCCCGCCACCGCCTGCGCGCCAGCATCCTCGAAACGGTGGGCGAGACGCCCAGCGTGCTGCTGCCCCGGCTGATGGCGGCCGAGGGGTTGCGGGCGCGGCTGGCCCTCAAGCTGGAATTCTTCAACCCGGCCGGCTCCGTGAAGGACCGCATCGGCCTCGCCATGGTCGAGGCGGCGGAGGCGGCCGGGCTGATCGCGCCCGAACGCTCGGTCCTGGTCGAGCCGACTTCGGGCAATACCGGCATCGCGCTGGCCTTCGTGGCGGCGGCGAAGGGCTATCGGCTGATCGTGGTGATGCCCGACGGCGCGTCCATCGAACGGCGCAAGATGCTGAAGCTCCTGGGGGCGGAACTGGAACTCACGCCGGCCAAGCGTGGGATGGCCGGGGCGATTTCCCGCGCCGAGGAGATCGTGACCCGGACCAAGGGCGCCTGGATGCCCCGGCAATTCGACAACGACGCCAACCCCGCCATCCATGCCCGCACCACGGCCGAGGAAATCTGGCGGGACACGGCGGGTGAGGTGGATGTGGTGATGGGCGGCATCGGCACGGGCGGGACGCTGACCGGAATCGCCCGGGCGCTGAAGCCGCGCAAGCCCGGCCTGCGCGTCATCGGCATCGAGCCGGCGGAAAGCGCCGTGCTGAATGGCGATGAGCCGGGGCCGCACCGGATCCAGGGCATCGGCGCCGGGTTCTGTCCCGGCGTGCTGGACCTCGCCGGACTCGATGGCGTGGAACGCGTGGCCGAGCGCGAGGCCTTCGCCGCGGCGCGTCAGGTGGCGCGGCTGGATGGCGTGCCGGTGGGCATTTCCTCGGGTGCGGTGCTGCACGCGATGATCCGGCTGGCGCGGCAGCCGGGGATGGAGGGCAAGCTGATCCTGGGCATCGCGGCCTCGTTCGCCGAGCGCTACCTCTCGACCGAGCTGTTCGAGGGCCTTTAGCCGGGAGGCCCGCCGCCGGCGCGTGGCATCGCCCCGGCGGCTGTCCCCTCGTTCCCGTCGCGGAGCTTTTGCGGCAGCCTGCTACACGTCCCAGACGCGCTCCGGCTTGGTCCAGAGCACCGGGTCGCGCATCGCCTGGGCCAGGTTGGTGGCGATGGCGCTGATCATCGCCTGGCCCTTCTCGGCGGTTGCGGCACGCGGGTCGCCCTTCACGCCGGTGCGGGGCGCGCGTTCGGCGAAGCTGTAGAAGCGCGAATAGCCGGCCGGGGCCTGCACGCCCGCATTGCCGCCGGCCGCTTCCTCGATCTTGTCCTGGCGCACCTGCCCGGGGTCCAGCGCCAGCCAGAGCGCCGTCTCGCCCTCGCAGGCATGCATGATGCCGGCCTGGGTGGTGAGTGTCTGCGCGATCTCGACCGGGGCCACATTCGGCCAGGTCGTCACCACCACCGCCATGCCGAATTCATGCGCGAGTTCGCGCACCGAGACATGGAGCGGATCAATATTGCCGCCATGCCCGTTCACGATCAGCAGCCGCGTGAAGCCCTGGGCCTGAAGGCTGCGCACGACGCAGCGCAGCACGGCATGCAGCGTCGCGTGGTCCAGCGTGATGGTGCCGCCGAAGGGCAGATGATGCTCGGACAGCCCGGTCCAGAGCGGCGGCAGCACGATGGCGGGGATGTCGGTGGCGAGCTTCGCCGCCGCCACGCAGAGTTCATGCGCGATGAAGCTGTCGGTCCAGACCGGCAGATGCGGGCCATGCTGCTCCAGGCTGCCGATCGGCAGCACGGGCAAGGCGCCTTGCTCCGCCAGGGCCTTGAGTTCAGGGCCGGTTCGTCTTTCCCAACGCACTTCCATCATCGCCTCCGTGGTTCGTTACAGCCTCCCCCCCTTGGCAGAAGCGCGCAAGCGGGCAGATGGAGGGCATGCTCGATGTGGTCTGGTTCAAACGGGATTTGCGGGTGGCGGATCACGCGCCGCTGGCGCGGGCGCGCGGGCGCATCCTGCCGCTCTACATCATCGAGCCTGGCTATTGGCAGGGGGGGGATGCCTCACCCCGGCAATGGCGCTTCCTGCGCGCGGCGCTGCTCGATCTGCGGGCCGAACTGGCGGCGATCGGCCTGCCCCTGGTGGTGCGCTCGGGCGATGCGGTCACGCTGCTGCGCCGCCTGCATGCCGAACGCGGGATCGCCACGCTGCACAGCCATGAGGAGACAGGCAATCTCTGGACCTATGCGCGGGACCGCGCCGTGGGCCGCTTCTGCCGCGAGGCGGGCATCCCCTGGGCGCAGACGCGGCAATTCGGCGTCGCCCGGCCGCTGGCCTCGCGCGATGGCTGGGCGCGGTTTTTCGGCGCCACCATGGCCGCACCCGTGACACCCATCCCCCACGGCCTGCAACCCGCCGCCTACCTGATCGAGGGTGCGATTCCCGAGCAGCCGCTGCCCTGGAACGCCGATGACGGCCTGCTGGAGCAGCAGCCGGCCGGGCGCGCGGCCGGCCTCGCGCTGCTGGAGAGCTTCCTGGCCGGGCGCGGGCGCGACTATCGGCGGGGCATGTCCTCGCCACGCAGCGCGCCGCTGGTGTGCTCGCGCCTCTCCGCCCATCTCGCCATGGGCAGCCTTTCCATGCGCGAGGTGATCCAGCGGGTGGAGCGCGCCGGGCAGGAATTCTCGGCGATGGAGCCGCGTGCCAGCCCCATCCCGCTGGGCGCCGTGCAGTCGCTCCGCTCCCGCCTGCATTGGCATTGCCACTTCATCCAGAAGCTGGAGAGCGAGCCCGAGCTGGAGCATCGCGCGGCGCACCCGGCGGTCCAGGCGGCGCGGATTGCCACCGCCCCCGATGACCCCGCGCTGCTGGCCTGGGCGGAGGGGCGCACGGGCTATCCCCTGGTGGATGCCTGCATGCGCTCCCTGATCGCGACCGGCTGGCTGAATTTCCGCATGCGCGCGATGGTGCAGAGCTTCGCGAGCTACCACCTCGCGCTGGATTGGGCCGCGAGCGGGGCACGGCTGGCCAGGCTCTTCACCGATTATGAGCCAGGCATCCACTGGCCCCAGGTGCAGATGCAATCGGGTGCGACAGGCATCAACACGCCGCGCATCTACAATCCGGTGAAGCAGAGCCTGGACCAGGACCCGCTTGGCGAATTCATCGCCCGCTGGGTGCCGGAACTGGCGCATATCCCGGCCGGCTTGCGCCACACGCCCTGGAAGCTGGATACGCCGCCGCCCGGATATCCGCAGCCCATCGTGGAGCAGGCGACGGCCCTGCGCGCCGCAAGGGAGCGGCTTTCGCGCATGCGCGGTGCGGAGGGCTTCGGGCGGGAGGCAGCGCGGGTGTTCCACAAGCATGGCAGCCGGCAACGCCGCTTCGCCCAGGACGACCCGATGGCCGAACGCGCGCGTGAGGCCGCCAGACAGGCCAAGGCTAGCCGCCAGGGATTGCTTGATTTATAGCCCGGCGCGGGTTGATGTGTGTGGCCGTCGTCCGGCTTCGGCCGATGCGCTTGCACCGATCAGGAGGTTCCCATGCCCCGTCTCGCCCTGGCCGCCGCCGGCCTCATCGCCGCGAGCCTTGCTGCCCAACCCGCCGTGGCGCAGCGCAGCGGAACCTATGCCGTGATGGGTGTGGCGGTGGATGGCACCGCCTATGAGGGCAGCGCCACGCTGGCGGCCACCGGCCCGCAGACCTGGCGGATCAACTGGCGAGTCGGCTCGGACACCTCGGCGGGCGTTGCGATCACGGTCGGGAACATGCTCGTGGTTGGCTATGTCGCCGGGCGGGAGACGGGTGCCGCGTATTACGAAGTGCAGGCCAATGGGAATTTGGTCGGCCGGTGGACGCAGGGCCGGAATGGCGGCCTGGGCTCCGAGACTCTGCTGCCGCGCTAGCGGGCTGCTGAAACAGGCCGGAATGTGAGAGGGCTTTGCCCTCTCGCGCTCTTCCACCAAGAAACTCAGTTTCTTGGATCTTCGATGGTATCAGGCCCCGGATGAAGGTGCAGGAAACTGTGAAAACCACGCAGGTTTTCACCCTGCCGGGGTGCCCGAGGGGCTGGCCCCTAGCTTCCACCGCGAAACGCAAACGGGGAGCCGAAGCCCCCCGTTCACGCAGCCCAGTGGAGGCTGATCAGCCCTGGCGAGCCTTGAAGCGCGGGTTCTTCTTGTTCAGCACATAGAGGCGGCCACGGCGGCGCACCACGACGCAGTTCTTGTCCCGCAGCTTGGCGGATTTGAGGCTGTTGCGGATCTTCATGGCGCGGACTCACAAAACGCGAAAAAGGTTGCGGGGAAAGGCGAAACCAAACCCCGGGGAGCGCGCCAATTAGGCGGGTGGCGACCGCGAGTCAACCTCAGGGCGGTGTGGGCAAGGGCGGCAGGCCCTGGGCGGCGCGGCGTTCATTCAACTCCTCCCGGTCCTTGGCGGTGGGTGCCGGATAGCCGCGCGGATAGGTGACCGCCTCACGCGGGCCGGGCGGCCGCACCGGCCCCATCCGGCCGCAGGCCACGAGCACCAGGGAGGCAGCCACGGTCAGCAGCAGCGCCCTCATGCCAGGCGCCCCTGCCAATCCGCCACCATGGCGCGCACATTCTCGGGTGCCGTGCCACCAAAGGAGCGGCGCGAGGCGACGGAAGCAGCCGGGCTCAGCACGCCAAAGACGCTGTCGGTGATGCGGGGCTCCACCTCGCGCATTTCCACGATGGTGAGGCCGGAGAGGTCCACGCCCATGCCCTCGGCCTTCGCGACCAGCTTGCCGGTGACGTGATGCGCGTCGCGGAAGGGCAGCTTCAGCTCGCGCACCAGCCAATCGGCCAGGTCCGTCGCGGTGGAGAAGCCATCGCCGGCGGCGGCGGCCATGCGGGCGATATTGGGCTGCATGTCGCGCACCATGGCGGCGGTGGCGGCGAGGCAGAGGGTCAGGTTCTCGGCCGAGTCGAAGACGCCTTCCTTGTCCTCCTGCAGGTCCTTCGCATAGGTCAGCGCCAGGCCCTTCACCACGGTCAGCAGGCCGACCAGGTTGCCCGTCATCCGGCCGGTCTTGCCGCGCACCAGCTCGGCCGCGTCCGGGTTGCGCTTTTGCGGCATGATGGAACTGCCGGTGGTCAGCCCGTCACTCAGCTTCACGAAGCCGAAGGAGGGGTTGGTCCAGATCACGATCTCCTCGGCGAGGCGCGAGAGATGCGTGGCGCAGATGGCGCAGGCGGCGAGGAACTCCATGGCGAAATCGCGGCTGCCCACGGCATCCAGGCTGTTGCGCGTGGGGCCGTCAAAGCCCAGCGATGCGGCCGTCGCGTGGCGATCAATCGGGAAGCCGGTGCCGCACATGGCGGCCGAGCCCAGCGGGCATTCATTGAGGCGTGCCCGGGCGTCCAGCATGCGGCCACGGTCGCGCCAGATCATTTCCGCATAGGCCAGCAGGTGGTGGCCGAAGGTGGTGGGCTGGGCGGGTTGAAGATGCGTGTAGCCGGGCATGATGGTGCCGGCATGCTCCTCGGCGCGAGCGACGAAGGCGCGGACCAGGTCCAGCATCTGGGCGGCCAGGCCATCCATGGCATCGCGCGTCCAGAGGCGGAAATCCGTGGCCACCTGGTCATTGCGGCTGCGCGCGGTGTGCAGGCGCTTGCCGGCCTCGCCGATGCGCTCCGTCAGGCGCGCTTCGATGTTCATGTGCACGTCTTCGAGGGCCTCGGACCATTCGAAGCGGCCCGCCTCGATCTCGGCGGCGATTTCGCCGAGGCCCTGGCGGATCGCGGCCTCGTCATCGGCCGTGATGATGCCTACATGAGCCAGCATGGCGGCGTGGGCGAGGCTGCCGCGGATGTCCTGGCGCCACATCTTGGCATCAAAGCCGATCGAGGCGTTGATGGCCTGCATGATGGCCCAGGGGCCTTCGGCGAAGCGGCCGCCCCATTGCTGGTTGGTGTTGGTTTCATTCGGGATGGACAAGGGAATATGGCTCTCTCGCTAAAGCCGCTTCGCGATGGGCTGATGTCGCGCCGCGAATGGGCTGGCATGGTCCTAGCGCCCGCCTTGCTCGGCGCGCAAGCCGCGCGCGCATCCGGCGCCGGGATCGAGCGCCTGCGCGAGGCTGCGCGCCCCTTGCCCGCCATCACCTTCCAGGATGCGGATGGGGCGGAGAAGACGCTGGCCGATTTCCCGGGCCAAGGGCTGGTGATCAACCTCTGGGCGACCTGGTGCCCGCCCTGTGTCGCCGAAATGCCGGCGTTGGAGCGGCTGGCGCGGACGCTGGCGGCCGAGCGCATCGCGGTGCTGCCGCTCTCCTCGGATCGTGGCGGGCGGTCTGTGGTGGAGGGATTCTATCAGCGCGTGGGGCTGGTCAGCCTGGGCATCTGGCTCGATCCGCGCGGGGCGGCGGCGCGGGCCATGGGCGCGCGGGGCTTGCCGACGACGATCATCGTGGACCGCCAGGGCCAGGAGCGTGCGCGGTTGGAGGGCGATGCGGCCTGGGACACGGCGCCCTTCGTGGCGGCGATCCGCCGGTTGGTGGGGCCGGTGGCGGCCACGCCGGAGCCGCTGATCCGGACGTGATGGACGGGCGGGCCCGCCGCGCCTAGTCTTCCTTCCGGCCGGGAAACATCGGCCAGGGAGGAATATCATGAGCATTCATCGTCGCCATCTGGCGGGGGCCGCCATCCTGGCCGCCGCCGTTATCCCCAGCTTCGCCAATGCCCAATCCGCCGACGATCAGGCCGTGTCCCAGGCGGTCGCCGCGCTGACCCGCGCCATGCTCGCCGCCGATCGCGCGGCGCTGGAGGCTGTGACCCATGAGGGGCTGAGCTATGGCCATTCGGCTGGGCGGATCGAGAACCGGGCGCAGTTCATCGCGAACCTGGTGGAGCGGAACAACCCGTTCGGCGAGATCAACATCACGAACCAGACCATCCAGGTGAATGGCGATGACGCGATCGTGCGGCATGTCTTCACTGGTAACACCACGGGCGGCGGCCGGATCACGCCGGTGAATATCGGCATCCTGCAGGTCTGGAAGAAGCAGGGGGGCGCCTGGAAGCTCTACGCGCGCCAGGCCTTCACGCGGCCGCAGGCGTAGCGCTGAAAACAGCAGCCCGTCCCGACAGGTCATGCTAAGATTTCGGGCATGACCAACACGCCGCGCATCCTGCTCGACCCCGCCATTCTCGCTGGACAGCCAATGCTCGAGGGTACACGGTTTTCGGCCAGCTTCGTCCTGGGATTGCTGGCCGCGGGCTGGTCGGAAGCTGATTTCACCGGGAACCATCCGGGCATGACGCCGGAGCATGTGCGGGCTTGTTTCGCCTCTACGCGTGAGCCGCTGCCGGCTTCAACGCACAACCCTTCCCGCAGTTGAAAACACCGCTATGTCGGTGGTCGCTGGTCTTGAGCTTTCAACGACGGAATGGCTCGATTTTTCTGAGAAGCTCAACTCGTTCGCGATCGCTTTGCTGGCGAGTGTGGATATCGTCGTCACAGAGAAAAAATCGGCAGACCCAAAAGTCGTCGCTGCCTCCTTACTGATCCGCACGGCGAGCAACTTCAAAGGCACATTGTGCCTCGCACGTATGGGCATGATCGTTGAAGCGAGAACCCTTGCACGATCCTGTTTTGAGAATTGGTTCTGGATCGCTGGCGTCCAGGCTGAGGGTGATGCCTTTGTGCAGGCTATGGGCCGGGACGATCTTGTCAGCACTAAATGGCTCAGTGAACTGGCGATAGGAAGTCTCTCTATCGACCAAACACGAAAGAGAGATTTGGTCGATGGCCTGAGAAAACTCGTTGATGGGGTGCCAAAGCCTAAGCGGCTGAACCCTAATGACGTTGCCGACAAAAGTGTGATTTCAAAATCCTATGGAATTTATAAATTGCTATCCGCGGACGCGGCACATCCATCCATAAGAGCCCTCAGTCGCTACATCGTTCCTGCTGCGGACGGACTTTGCGCCATCAATATGGATCCCGCTCAGAAGCCTGGTGAGATGGCACTAACGATCCACTATGCCTGTATCGCGCTCATGGGCTGCTGTGTCGTTTTCAACGAGATGATGGGTTTCACGCCCGTTGGCCGAGGCATCAACATATTGGCGGATGAGTTTGATGCGTTGAAGGCTTCGACTGGTATCGGGTAGCGCGCCCATTCACGTCAAGGGTTCCGAGGGGCCAGCCCCTCGGCGGGTGGGTCCGGGAGGGCAGAGCCCTCCCGGGGAACCTACTCAGCGGCCTGGAGTGTGGCCGTCTCCGCATAGGCTTCCAGCGGCGCGCAGGTGCAGATGAGGTTCCGGTCGCCATGGACATTGTCCACGCGCTTCACCGGCGGCCAGTACTTGTTCATCCGCACATAGGGCAGCGGGAAGGCGGCGTCTTCGCGGCTGTAGGGATGCGCCCAATCGCTCGCCATGACTTCCGCCATGGTGTGCGGCGCGTGTTTCAGCGGGTTGTCGGCGCGGTCCATCCGGCCTTGCTCCACGGCGCGGATTTCGGCGCGGATGCTGATCATCGCGTCGCAGAAGCGGTCGAGCTCGGATTTCGTCTCGCTCTCGGTCGGCTCCACCATCAGCGTGCCGGTGACCGGCCAGGACATGGTGGGGGCGTGGAAGCCGTAATCCTGCAGGCGCTTGGCGATATCCTCGACGAGGACGCCGCCATTCTGCTGGAAGCCGCGGCAATCCAGGATGCACTCGTGTGCGACCATGCCCTGCCCACCGCGGTAGAGGATGGGGAAGTGGTCGGCCAGCCGCTTCGCCATGTAGTTGGCGTTGAGGATGGCGACCTGTGTCGCGCGGGTCAGCCCCTCGCCGCCCATCATGCGGATATAGGCGTAGCTGATGGGCAGGATGGCGGCCGAGCCGAAGGGCGCGGCGGAGACCGGGCCGAAGCCCGTGGCCGGGCCCGCTTCCGCCACAAGCGGATGGTTCGGCAGATGCGGGGCCAGATGCGCCGCGACCCCGATCGGCCCCACGCCCGGCCCACCGCCGCCATGCGGGATGCAGAAGGTCTTGTGCAGGTTCAAATGGCAGACATCGGCGCCGATCGAGGCGGGGGAGGTGAGCCCCACCTGCGCGTTCATGTTGGCACCATCCATATAGACCTGCCCGCCCTCGGCATGGATGATCGCGCAGATCTCGCGGATCGCCTCCTCAAACACGCCATGGGTGGAGGGGTAGGTGACCATGAGGGCCGCGAGGTTCGCCCCGTGCAGCTTGGCCTTGGCGCGCAGATCCTCGACATCCACATTGCCGTCGCGGTCGCAGCCGGTGACGACGACCTTCATCCCCGCCATCACGGCGGAGGCCGGGTTGGTGCCATGCGCGGAGGAGGGGATGAGGCAGATGTTGCGATGCCCCTCACCGCGCGCCTGGTGGAAGGCGCGGATGGCGAGAAGGCCGGCATATTCGCCCTGCGAACCCGCATTGGGCTGCAGCGAGACGGCGGCGAAGCCGGTCACGCCGCAAAGCCACGCCTCGAGCTGCCGGATCATCGCGATATAGCCCTGCGCCTGGTCAGTGGGCGCGAAGGGGTGAATATCGGCAAAGCCGGGGAAGGTGACGGGGACCATCTCCGCCGTCGCGTTCAGCTTCATGGTGCAGGAGCCGAGCGGGATCATGGAGCGGTTCAGCGCCACATCCTTGTCCTCCAGCCGCTTCATGTAGCGCAGCATGGAGTGCTCGGCGTGGTGCGAGTGAAACACCTCGGCCTTGAGGAAGCTGGTGGTGCGCGCCAGGGTCGCGGGCATGCCGCCGGCGGGTGTCACGCTGGCAAGCTCGCCATGGCCCAGCAGCCCGGCCAGGGTGGCGAGCTCGGTGCGCGTCACCGTTTCATCCAGCGCGATGGCGATGGCGTCATGGCCCACGCGGCGCAGGTTGAAGCCGGCCGCAAGGGCGGCCTTCAGCAGCGCCTCCGTCCGTGCGCCGGTCTCGATGCAGAGCGTGTCGAAGAAGGCGCCATGCCGCAGCGCGAGGCCGCTGGCCTGGGCCGCGCCGGCCAGCACACGCGCCTGCAGGGCCACGCGGCGGGCGATGCGCTTCAGCCCTTCGGGCCCATGCCAGACGGCATACATCGAGGCCATCACCGCCAGCAGCACCTGCGCCGTGCAGATGTTGGAGGTCGCCTTCTCACGCCGGATATGCTGCTCGCGCGTTTGCAGGGCGAGGCGCATGGCGGGCGCCCCGGCGGCGTCAATGGAGACGCCGACCAGGCGGCCAGGCAGGCTGCGCTTCAGCGCATCGCGCACGGCCATGAAGCCGGCATGCGGGCCGCCATAACCGAGCGGCACGCCAAAGCGCTGCGAGGAGCCAACGACGATATCCGCCCCCATCTCGCCCGGCGGCGTCACCAGCGTCAGCGCCAGAAGATCCGCCGCGATGATGGCCAGCGCGCCGGCGGCGTGGGCGGCCTCGATCTCGGGCGCAATGTCCCGCAGCTCACCCGTCGTGCCCGGATATTGCGAGAGCACGGCGAAGGGCTTTTCGGCCGCGATGGTCGCGGCCAGCTGGGCCGGCTCGGCCAGGACCACGCGGATGCCCACGGGCTCGGCGCGCACCTGCACCACGGCGATGGTCTGCGGGTGGCAATCGGCGGCGACGACCAGCGTGTCGCTTTTGCCCTTGTGGCTGGAATGGGCGAGCGTCACCGCCTCGGCCGCGGCGGTGCCTTCATCGAGCAGCGACGCGCCGGCGACGGGCAGGCCGGTCAGCTCGCCGATCATGGTCTGGAAATTCACCAGCGCTTCCAACCGCCCTTGGGCGATCTCGGCCTGATAGGGCGTATAGGCGGTGTACCAGCCCGGGTTTTCCAGGATGTTGCGCAGGATGACGGGCGGCGTGTGGGTGCCGTGATACCCCATGCCGATCAGCGAGCGCTTGCGGATATTCTGCTCCGACAGGGCGCGCAATTCGGCGATGGCAGCGGCTTCGTTCACGGGGGCGGGCAGGCCGGAGAAATCCACGCCGCGAATGGCGGCGGGGATGGTGCGCGCCGTCATCTGCTCCAGGTCGGTGCAGCCGATGGTGGTGAGCATGGAGGCGATTTCCGCCTCGGTCGGGCCGATATGGCGGCGGATGAACTCGCCGGAATCCTCCAGCTCCGTCAGTTCATGGAGGATGCTCATACGAGGTTCTCCACGAAAGCCGCATAGGCATCGGCATCCATCAGATCATCCGGCAGGGCGCCTGCCGGCGTGATCTTGAAGAACCAGCCAGCCCCGGTCGGCTCGCTGTTGATCAGGGCGGGGTCATCCACCAGGCCGGCATTCACCTCGGTGACGCGGCCGGTAATGGGCGCATAGACATCGGACGCCGCCTTCACGCTTTCCACGACGGCGATCGCCTCGCCCGCCGTGACGTCGCGGCCGGGCTCGGGCAGGTCCACGAAGACCACATCGCCCAGCGCGTTCTGCGCGTGGTCGGTGATGCCGATGGTGGCCGCATCGCCTTCAAAGCGAATCCACTCGTGATCCTTGGTGTATTTCATCTCGGGCATGGGGAACCTCAGCGTGCGTAGCGGTGGGGGTGGAAGGGCATGGGCGCAACCCGCGCGGGCAGCGGCTTGTCACGGACGATCAGATCCAGGGCCGTGCCATCGGCCGCGGCGTCGCGCGCCACATAGCCCATGGCGACGGGCGCGCCGATGGAGGGGCCGAAGCCGCCGGAGGTGACTTCGCCCACCACGGCGCCACCCTGCTGGATGGGCGTATGGCCGCGCGCGGGCTGGCGCCCCTCGGGGCGGAGGCCGACGCGCAGGCGTTTCACGCCATGGTCGAGGTGATCGCGCACCACATCGGCGCCACGGAAATCCCACGCCATGCGGCGGCGCTTGCCCATGGACCAGGTGAGGTTGGCTTCCACGGGCGAGGTCGTCTCATCCAGGTCATTGCCATAGAGGCACAGCCCCGCTTCCAGCCGCAGACTGTCCCGAGCACCCAGGCCGACCGGCATGACGCCCGGCATGGCGAGCAGGGCGCGGGCCAGCGCCTCGGCCTGCTCGGCCGCGACGGAGATTTCCAGCCCATCCTCGCCCGTATAGCCGGAGCGGGAGGCGATGACGGGAATGCCCGCGATCTCCATCTCCATGATGCCCATGAAGCTCATCGTGGTCGGGATCAGCGTGGCGACGGCGGGGCCCTGGAGGGCGATCAGGGCGCGGTCCGGCAGTGGGCGCAGCGTGACGCCGCGCGGCAGGACGCTCTCGATCAGGGGGAGGTCAATCTGCTTGCGGGAGGCGTTGACCACCAGGAACAGCCGGTCGCCCATATTGGCGAACATGAAGTCATCCACGATGCCACCGGCCTCGTTCAGCAGCAGGCCATAGCGCTGGCGGCCGGGCTTCAGGCCCTGGACATCGGCGGGGGTGAGCTGTTCCAGGGCGGCGGCCGCACCTTCGCCGATGAGCTCCGCCTGGCCCATGTGGGAGACGTCGAACAGCCCCGCCTGGGCGCGGCAATGCAGGTGCTCGGCCATGATCCCGGCCGGGTATTGGACCGGCATGGCATAGCCCGCGAAGGGCACCATGCGGCCGCCCAATTCGCGGTTCAGCGCCGCCAGGGGAGTTTCAAGAAGTGCTTCGGGCTCGGTCACGCATCCCCCTGCCGCTCAGCGGCAATCGAGTGTGGTGACCCCCCTCTGTCCGAGATACCTGAGAGATTCAGCAGCCTGGCCTTGTCGCGCGGCCCCTTCAGCCCCTTCGGGGCAGGACTGCACGGCGGCCGATTTGTGCTTCCGGGCCAGGAGCCTTTCCACAATCGGACGCGAGCCGCGCCGCTGACATGTGCCGCCGGGCCGGATGGCCCTTCAGCAATCAGCGGCGAACCGCCTTACTCCGTCGGTGCCACCCCCCTTTCGGAGGATGAGCTTTCCAGAGTGCCCACTCCCGCGCGGCCCTTGATGCCTGAGCGTTTCCGGGGGCCGGTTGCGCCTTCGGCGACCGGTCGGCATCGCTGCCCACCGATTCTCTCCCGCGCGCGATGCACAGGCGAGGGTCTTCTGCCCTTGGATCACGGCCGATGCAAGGCGTTTTCCGCCGCTGGGTGACAGCCGCCGCCGGGCACGCACGCAAAGCGGGCGGGGCGCCTGACACATCGCCCGAAAACCGGGCGTCAGAGGATCATCAGCGTCGAGGTGCCATGGGCATAGAGCTTCGCCCCGCCCTCTCCGGTCAGGCGAGCCTCAGCGATGGCGGTGCGGCCGCCGCGATGCACCACGCGCCCCTCGCAGGAGACCAGTCCGCTCTTCACCGTCAGCGGGCGGGCGTAATTCACCTTGAGATCCAGCGTGGTATGCGCCTTCCCCGCTTCCATCACGGTGCGGACGGCGTTCCACAGCGCCGCATCCAGGATGGTGGCCGCATAGCCGCCATGGGCGATGCCGATGCCATTGTAGAATTGCTCGCCGATTTCGCCGTCCATGACGGCCAGACCCTCCTCGGCGCGGACCAGGCGGATGCCCATCAGCGCGAACATGGGGCTGCGCTGCACGCCATCCGCGATGGCCCGGCGCATCGCCTCCAGCCCCGGCAGGCCGGCATGGGGGGAGGGGCCGTCGAGGCTTTCCCAGGTGACGGTATGGCTGCGGGTGGGCATCGGCGGTCCTTCGGGCTGCAGCGCGCATTTCCCCATGCGGCGCCTTGCTTGACCAGCCCCTGCTTGACCGATCGGGGAGGGGCTTCCTACCGTCCCGCATGGCCACACATCATTTCCGACCGACCCGCTATCACAACACGCTCGGCACGGCCGAGCCCTGCCTGCGCCTCGCCGATGGCGATACGCTGGTCACCGATACGGTGGATGCCTCGGGGCTGGACGCGCATGAGGTGGCCATCGCCGCCCGGCCCAACCCGATGACCGGGCCTTTCTTCGTGGAGGGCGCCGAGCCCGGCGACACGCTGGCGGTCGAGATCATTCGCCTCACACCCAGCCGCCGCACCGGCTGGACCTATTCGCCCTTGGCGCTGACCGTGCTGGAGCCCGCCGCCATCCTGGAGCGACCGCCGCAGCAGCGCGCCATCTGGGAGATCAATGCCAATGAGGGGGCCAATGAGGGGACAGTGCGGTTGCAGGATACGCCGCCCGGACTTGAAGGCTTCACACCGCCGCTGGCGCCGATGATCGGCTGTTTCGGCGTGGCGCCGGCGGGCGGCGAGGCGATTTCCACCGCCACCAGCGGCCCGCATGGCGGCAACATGGATTACCGCCTTTTCGCGCCGGGGACGACGGCCTGGTTCCCCGTCTCGGTGCCGGGCGCGCTGTTCTATCTGGGCGATGGCCATGCCTGCCAGGGCGATGGGGAGATTACCGGCACGGGGATCGAAACCTCCTTCGAGATGGAGGTGCGGCTTTCCGTGCTGAAGCGCCGCATCACCTGGCCGCGAGCCGAGACGGCGGAGGACATCATCACCATCGGCAATGCCCGCCCGCTGGACCAGGCCTTGCAGCACGCGACGACGGAGATGCAGCGCTGGCTGGGCGAGGATTACGGGCTGGATGCGCGCGCCGCGAGCCATCTGATGGGAATGGTGGTGCGCTATGATGTGGGGAATGTGTTCAACCCGGCCTATACGGTGGCGTGCCGGGTGGCGAAGAAGTGGTTGAAGCGATGATAGGACATCCTTTCCGCCCAAAGACCCGACATCGCTAATATAAGATACTTAGAACAGTGTTTTTAACACTTTCGCCACACCCTCAACTAGCTCTTCAACCTGCTCCACTGTGGGCTCTTTAGATTTATTATGGTCACAGAGATTTCGTAGATCCGCAAGATGTTGCGTTGCCCTCCATCGCGGTATGTCAATTACATCTACAGTACGCAACGCGTCATTGAGATCAGCGATCGTCAGGTTTTTCTTGGAAATTAACACATTATGATTTCTGCAGATTTGTGCCAAATGCTTTTCCAATACGACCCCTGCGACAGCTCCAGCTGCCCGGAGGAATTTTTTCTTTGACAGAGCCTTGGCTGATTCTATCTCACTGTCAAATAAATCAGCCATTGCGAGTTGTTGAATATCGAACAGTGAACTTTTGAAGCGCTGCTTAGCCGATGCGACTATATTTAATTGTTGCTCCATTCGAGTTAAGGCTGCTTCACGCGATACTCCGCCCGGCATTCGCAAGCCATGCAAGTAATCTTCTATTGTATAATTTTCCCATCCTAAGGTTTTTCTGTTTTGTGGCGTCTCGTAGTTTTTCGTAAAATCCGCCAGACGGTCAGGTATGAGTTGCCGCACAACAGAGCGTGCTTCAGAATACCAACCCTGATAGGTCGAATTGAATTTTGGCAATTTTGAAATATAGTTATCGGCTTTATCGCCTAATAACTCTTGAATATGCTTGGTGGCCTCCGCTTTGGCAACCTCGTATTGCATTGCGGCTAGCAAGGATTGCCCCTCTTCCACTAGCCGAGCGAGATCCGCTTCGTAACGCGCCAAGTTGGTCGACATCGATGAATCCGCCTGCCATCATTTTCATGATATGCCGATGCGTGCGTTAAGGGAAGATAACGTGAATATGCAGGAGGCGCTCACCCCCGCTTGCGCAGCACCAGCGTCGCCCAGGGATCCAGGCTGATCCGGCGTTCCAGCACCAGCCCCGCGCGCTGATGCGCGGCCAGCACCATGCGCACCTGCTTGCCCAGCAGCCCCGCCAGGATGGCCGTGCCGCCCGGCTTCAGATGCGCCGCGAGGTCACAGGCCATCGCACATAGGGGCCGGGCCAGGATATTGGCGAAGATCAGGTCATAGGGCGCGCCGCGCGTGATGGCGCGGTGGTTGTAGCCAGTGGCGAGGATGGCGCGCAGCCGCGGCTTCAGCCCGTTCATCTTCGCGTTTTCCTCGGCGACGCGGACGGACCAGGGGTCAATATCGGTTGCCAGCGCCTTCACATGGAACAGCTTCGCCGCTCCCATCGCCAGGATGCCGCTGCCCGAGCCGACATCCAGCACGCGCAATGGTCGCCGCGCCACGCGCTCCAGCGCCATCAGGCAGCCCTGGGTGGAGGCATGTTCGCCCGAGCCGAAAGCCAGCCCCGCATCCAGGGTGAGGGCGATGCGGCCATAGGTGTGGCGGGGTGCGACATGGGTGGGGCGGATCAGGAAGCGGCGGCCGATTTCCTGTTCGGGGAAGGCTTCCACGGTGCGCGCCAGCCAGCCATCGGACTCCGTCAGGCTGCGGGTCAGCGGCGCTTCATGGCCCGTCAGGCCGGCGGCCAGGGCCAGGGCGGCGTGCAGCGCATCCTGGTCGGCCAGCGTGTCGCGCACGGCTTCGATGCGCCAATGGTCGGTCGCTTCGTCGTGAAACAGCGAGATGGTGGCGCTGACGGCCAGCAGTGCTGCCTCATAGGAGGGGACTGCGTCCTCGGGCAGCTGGTCCAGCACCAAGGTTTCGAGCTGCGCGGGATGTTTCTTCATGAGACTCTTTGGATCGAAGGTGCAGGAAACTGTGTTTCCTGCTGGGGGGCTCGGGGGGCAACGCCCCTCGATCTAAGCCGGCTCGACAAAACGGTCCAACACCCGCTTCACGCCCGCCTTCTCGAACTCGATTTCCAGCTTGTCGTCATCCACATCCAGCACGCGCCCATAGCCGAATTTGGTGTGGAAGACGCGCGTCCCCCGCGCGAAGGCTTTTTCGCGTTCGGGCCTTTGATCCACCTCCCAGGCGCCGGCCTCGATCACGCGCGGCCGGCGCTGGGAGGACAGCGGGGCCCCCGCTGAAAACACGCTGGATGGCATGCGGGCTGCCTGAGCCACGCCGCCCTCGCGCAGGATTTCGCTCTCGGGGAGTTCATCGAGGAAGCGGGACGGGATGGAGTTCACCCAGTTGCCGTAGATGCGCCGGTTGGCGGCATGGCTGATGGTGCAATGCCTGCGGGCGCGGGTGATGCCGACATAAGCGAGGCGGCGTTCTTCTTCGAGCGCCTTGGCGCCGCCCTCATCCAGGCTGCGCTGCGAGGGGAACAGCCCTTCCTCCCAGCCTGGCAGGAAGACCATGTCGAATTCCAGGCCCTTGGCGGCGTGCAGCGTCATGATGCCGACCTTTTGGCCCTCGGAATTATCGTCATTTTCCATGACCAGGGCGATGTGTTCCAGGAAGGCGCCGAGGGTCGCGAAATCCCCCATGGCGCGCAGCAATTCCTTGAGGTTGTCGAGGCGCCCCGCGGCCTCGATGCTGCGGTCGGCCTTCCACATCTCGACATAGCCGCTCTCCTCCAGGACCTGGGCGGCGACGACGACATGGCCCTCGCGTTCCAGGGCCGCGTTCCAGCGGCTCAGGCCTTCCAGCAATTCGCGCAGGGCCGCGCGCGGGCGGGGGCGGATGGCATCGGTCTGGCAGAGGCGCTCGGCGGCGAAGCGCAGCGGGATTTTCTCATCACGGCTCAGGCGGTGCAGCGCCGCCATGGCGGTATCGCCCAAACCACGCTTGGGCGTGTTCACGATGCGCTCGAAGGCCAGATCATCATTGGGCTGGGAGAGGGCGCGGAAATAGGCGATGGCGTCGCGGATTTCGGCGCGCTCGTAGAATTTGGCACCACCAAACACGCGATACGGGATGGCGAGGGTGATCAGCCTTTCCTCAAAGGAGCGCGTCTGGAATCCGGCACGCACCAGGATGGCGATTTCGCTCAAATTCTGCCCGTCACGCCGCGCTTCCTCGATGCGGCCACCGACCATGCGGGCTTCCTCCTCGCTGTCCCACAGCGACACCACGCGCACCCGCTCGCCCGAGGCATCCTCGCGGCCGGAGCGCAGGGTCTTGCCCAACCTCCCCTCATTGCGGGCGATCAGCCCCGCGGCCGCGGCGAGGATGGGGCGCGTCGAGCGATAATTGCTCTCCAGCCGCACGATGACGGCCCCCGGGAAGTCGCGCTCGAAGCGCAGGATGTTTTCGATCTCGGCGCCGCGCCAGGAATAGATGGACTGGTCATCATCGCCGACGCAGCAGATGTTCTTGTGGCCCTGGGCGAGCAGCCGCAGCCATAGATATTGGACCAGGTTGGTGTCCTGATACTCATCCACCAGGATGTAGCGGAACAGGCGATGATAGCTCGCCAGGATTTCGGCATTGGTGCGCAGGATTTCGGTGATGTGCAGCAGCAGGTCGCCGAAGTCGCAGGCATTCAGCGCCACCAGCCGCGCCTGGTAGGCGGCGTAGAGCTTCTCGGCGCGGTTATTCGCGTAGTCGGAGGTTTCGGCCACAGGAATGCGGTCCGGCGTCAGCCCGCGATCCTTCCAGCGCTGGATCACGCCCATGAGGCCATTGGGCGGCCAGCGCTTGAGGTCCACACCTTCCGCTTCCATCACCTGCTTGAGCAGGCGCGCCTGATCATCCGTGTCCAGGATGGTGAAGCTGGAGGTGAGGCCGACCAGCTCCGCATGGCGGCGCAGCATGCGCGCGGCGAGCGCGTGGAACGTGCCCAGCCACAGCCCTTCCACCGGGCGGTTCAGGATGGCGCCCACACGCTCGCGCATCTCGCGCGCGGCCTTGTTGGTGAAGGTGACGGAGAGCACCTGGTGCGGCTGGGCGCGGCCCGTCATCAGCAGATGCGCGAATCGGGTGGTCAGCACCCGCGTCTTGCCGGTGCCCGCACCGGCCAGCACGAGCAAAGGCCCGTCCAGCGTTTCCACGGCCGAGCGTTGCTCCGGGTTCAGCCGGGCGAGGTAGTCTTGCGGGGGGGCAGCCCCTGGAGAGGATGGTGCGGACACGCACAGGGCTATAGAACATCCGGCGAACGCCACCAACCATGCAGAACCCTTGGACCTGACGCGCCGCCTCCTGGAATGGTCCGCCCTGCACGGGGCCGCGCTGTTGGCCGGCAGCATCTTCGCGGGGCTGTTCATCCCCCCGCTGGCCGCGCTGTTCCGGGACGTGATCACGCCCGTGGTCTTCATCCTCATGGTGCTGGTGCTGCTGCGCGTGGACCCGGCCCAGGTGCTGGCCTATCTGCGCCGGCCCCTGCTGGTGGTCGCATTGCTGGCCTGGCTGCTGATCGCGACGCCTTTGCTGGCCTGGGCGGCACTCACAGCGCTGGGCATCACCGGCCCGCTGGCCAATGGGCTGGTGATCGTGGCGACGGGCTGTGCCGCCACCTCCTCACCGGCTTTTGCCCGAATGGTGGGGCTGGATGGCGAGATCGCCTTCGTGGTGGCGGTGCTCTCCATCCTGCTGATCCCGATCACGGCGCCGCCCTTGGCGCTGGGGCTGCTGGGCATTGATCTCGCGATTTCCATGACGGGGCTGATGCTGCGGCTGGGGCTGGTGGTGCTGCTACCGCTGGTGATTTCCATCGGCATCCGCCGTGTGGTGGCCCCGGCGCAACTCCAGCATTGGGGGCGCGCGGTGGATGGGGCGGTGGTGCTGCTGGTGGTGTTCTATGGCTTCGGCGTGATGGATGGCGTGCTGGCGCGCATGCTGGCGGAGCCCGGCTTCATCCTGACCGGCGTCGCCATGGCCTTTGGCGGCACGCTGGCCATGAATGCGGCGACGGCACTCGCTTTCGCGGGGTTCGGGCAGCGGCTGGCACTCTCGGCCGGACTGCTGGCCGGCAACCGCAATATGGCGCTCTATCTGGCGGTGCTGCCGGAGGCGACGGATCCGGGGATCCTGCTGTTCTGCGTGCTCTGCCAGTTTCCACTGTTTCTTAGCCCCTTCCTGCTTAAGCCGCTCTATGAGCGTATTCGCAGCTGGTAGCCGAGGGGGTGGCTTTCAGCCCCCGCCGCGGCGCAGGGCTTCGGTGATGTCGCGAATGAAGGCGCGCGGATCGGCCGCTGGCGGATCGCGCCGCGGCATGGAAACCCGCAGCCGCAGCAATTGCCCGCCCGCCGCACCCACACAGGTGGTGCTGGTCACCGCCGTGCGGCCATAGGCGCCTTCCAGGTCGGCGCAGCGAAACAGCGGCGCGCCGGGCGGCTGGTCACTTTCGCGGACCAGGCGCAGCCGGCGATGCGGGCCCGAGCCGCGCTGCGCCGCGGCGATCACCCGCTGGTACTCATCCTGCACGACCAGGCTGCCCGGCCCATCGGGCGGTGCCACGGCGGGGGGGCGCACCACCTGCACGAAGCCCGCGGCCGAGCGCCCGGGCGTGGCATAGGCCACCTCCACACCGGGAAGCGGCTGGTCGATCGGCGCTGTGGCGCCGCGCTGGAAACTGCCAGCCTGGGCGGGCAGGCGCTGCGCGAGCAAGGCCGGGGCCGAAACCACGGGCACGGCGCCGGCGCCGCCGGCCTGATCGCCGCCTTCGGTCGCGCAGGCCGCAAGACCAGCCAGGAGGATGAGGGAGAAATGCCGCATCAAGTCACTCGCACCAGGGGGGGCATCATCAGTGGTTCGGGCAATTCGCGGTATTCGCCATGGGCGCTGCCGCCGCTCATGAAGCGATGCACATCTTCATAGACCATCTCGATGCCGATGTAGACGATGAGGGCTACGCCGATATAGGCGACGATCGGGTAGCTCTCCAGCAGGCGGGCGATCAGCGTGGCCGCGACGCCCATCAGCAGGATGGAGATGACGAGGCCGATGATCAGCATGGGCGTGTTGCCATGCGCGGCACCCGCCACGGCCAGCACATTGTCGAGGCTCATGGAGACATCGGCGATGACGATCTGGCGCAGGGCCACGGCCATGGTCTTGGGCGCGGCATCGGCGTGATGGCCGCTGGCCTCGTCCTTGTCCTTCTGGCGCAGCTCCTTGAAGAAGGTATACGCGATCCAGAGCAGCACGAGGCCGCCCGCCAGCATGATCCCCGGAATGGCCAGCAGATAAACGGCGGCGAGGCTGAGCACGATGCGCAGCACCACGGCCAGCACCATGCCGAAGAGGATGGCCTTGGAGCGTTGCTCGGCCGGCAGGCCGGCGGCGGCGAGGGCGATGAGCACCGCATTGTCGCCGGAGAGGATCAGGTTCACGCCGAGGATCTCGGTGAGGATCACCCAGTTCCAGCTTTCGGCGAAGGTGGCGAAGTCCATTTTCTTGTGCTTTCCTCAACTCGGATGCGCGGGAAGCTAAACGCCCTGCCAGCGGCTGTCTTTACCGAACGGTCATGTGGAAAATCCGCCGCCGGCGCCCCAGGGGCGTTGCGGCGCACCGCCTTCGGCCGGGCCCGGCATCAACCGCCCTGGGGCTTGCGCAGGGGCTTTTGCCCCGCCGCGCCCGCGATGATGGCGAAACATTCCGCAGACTGGCGGCCTGCCTCGGCCGGCGCGCCGTGGCTGGCGCCGTGAATCATTCTCCACGCTGCGCCAGGGCGGGCCGTTTCCGGCGCCTTGTTGGGGCCGAGGGTGCCCCCGGCCAGGCCGCTCGGTGTTATCGGCGACGGGCGCGCAGCACCGCTTCGACGATCAGCGCGCAGAGGGCTGCCAGCAAGGCCACCTGCATCACCGTCGCCCCCGCCCAGATCCAGGCCGGGAAGACGCCCGGCAGCGCCAGGTAGCCGAGCGGCAGCAGCAGGAAGGCATAGGATTCCGGAACCCGGTCGGCCACTTCATGCGTGCCGGACCAGATCATGTCGCCCGCGACATAGACGATGACCAGCAGGCCGACCCAGGCGATCCAGCGATGCTTGTTCAGCAGATTGGCGATCAGCGTCGCGGCCACACCCATCAGCACGACGGAGATGGCGAGGCCGATGATCAGGACATAGGGATGGTCCTTGGCGGCTCCCGCCACGGCCAGCACATTGTCCAGGCTCATTGAAATATCGGCGATCAGGATCTGCGTGATGGCCTGGCGCATGGTCTTGCGCGGCGAGCCGTCGGGGTTGGTCGTCTCATCGCCGATGCCGTCGCCCACATGCTCGTGGCCGCCGCCGCCATCGCGCAATTCCCGGTACATCTTCCAGCAGACCCAGGCGAGCAGCACGCCGCCCGCCAGGGTGATGCCGGTGACGGCGAGCAACTGGACGGTGATGCTGGCGAAGGCGATGCGCATCACCGTCGCGGCGGCAATGCCCCACAGGACGGCCTTGCGGCGCTGTTCAGGCGGAAGTCCGGCGGCGGCCATGCCCACGACGATCGCATTGTCCCCGGCGAGGACAATATCAATCATCAGGACCTGCATGAGCGGTACGAACCAATCCGGCATGTGGGAGCCCTTCAAACTGACATATTTGTAACCCAAGCATTTCCTTGGATGCCCCCTCCCTTTGGCAGAGGAAGCGCCCCGCGCCAAGCCCGCTTGTCCGGATTTGCGTAACGCGCCAAACCACCGCCACGCGTTGTTGAGAGGCTCCGATGGTCCCCCGTTATTCCCGCCCCGCCATGGCCGAAATCTGGTCCCCCGAGACGCGCTATCGCATCTGGTTCGAGATCGAGGCGCTGGCGGCCGACGCCATGGCCGAAATCGGCACCATCCCTGCCGCTGCGGCCATTTCCATCCGCCAGGGCGGCGCGCCGCGCGTGGCCGCGATGGGAAGCGCCGATGTGGATCGGATTGACGAGATCGAACGCGTCACGCGGCATGATGTGATCGCCTTTCTCACCTGGCTGGGGGAGGGGATTGGCGAGGATGCGCGCTACCTGCACCAGGGCCTGACCAGCAGTGACGTGCTGGACACCTGCCTCGCCGTGCAGATGACACGGGCGGCAGATTTGCTCATTGCGGATGTCGAAGCCGTCATGGCCGCGTTGCGAATGCGGGCCCTGGAGCACAAATTTACCCCCACCATCGGGCGCAGCCACGGCATCCATGCCGAACCGACCAGCTTTGGCCTGAAGCTCGCCGGCCACTATGCCGAATTCGCCCGCAACCTGACGCGGCTGCGCGCGGCGCGGGCGGAAGTCGCGACCTGCGCGCTCTCCGGCCCGGTCGGCACCTTTGCCAGCGTGGACCCGCGGGTGGAGGCGCATGTGGCCCGGCATCTGGGCCTCGAAGTGGAGTCGGTGAGCACGCAGGTCATCCCGCGCGACCGGCATGCGGCCTTCTTCGCCACCCTCGCCGTGGTGGCGGGCGGCGTGGAGCGGCTGGCGACCGAGGTGCGGCACCTGCAACGCTCGGAAGTGCGCGAGGCGGAGGAATTCTTCCATGCCGGGCAGAAGGGCAGCAGCTCCATGCCGCACAAGCGCAACCCGGTGCTGAGCGAGAACCTGACCGGCCTCGCCCGCCTCGTGCGCGGCTACGCGATGCCGGCGCTGGAGAACATCACCCTGTGGCATGAGCGCGACATCAGCCATTCCAGCGTGGAGCGCGTGATCGCGCCCGATGCCACCATCGCGCTGGATTTCGCGCTGATGCGCCTCGCTGGCATGATGGAGAAGCTGACGGTCTATCCGGTGCGGATGACGGAGAACCTGGAAGGGCTGGGCGGCGTGGTGCACAGCCAGAAGGTGCTGCTGGCACTCACCCAGGCCGGCCTCTCGCGCGAGGATTCCTACGCCGCCGTGCAGCAGGCCGCGATGGCAACCTGGCTGAAGCTCGGCCAGGCGGATGTGAAGAGCTTCTCCGAAAATCTCCTGGCGCGGCCGGAAGTGGCGGCGGTCATGGATGCAGCGACGCTCGCGGGTGTCATGGATCCGCGGCTGGATTTCCGGCATGTGGAGACGATCTTCGCCCGGGTGTTCGGTGATCAGGCGTAGGGGGCAGCGCCGCTTCGGCCCCGGCGGGAGCTTTCGCTTCCCGCATCTGCCGGGCCTCGGGGCGCGCGGATGACGCAGCTTTACCTGGACGCCGATGCCTGCCCGGTGCGCGATGAGGCCTTTCGCGTGGCCCAGCGCCTTGGGGTGCATACCCATGTCGTCTCCAATGGCGCGCGCGGCATCCTGCTGCCGGAGAGCCCGATCATCCATCGGGTGATCGTCACCGAGGGGGCGGATGTGGCCGATGACTGGATCGTCGAGCAGATCACCGCGGCGGATGTCTGCGTCACGCAGGATATCCCGCTGGCCGCGCGCTGCCTGGAAAAAGGCGCGCGCGCGCTGAACTCCAAGGGGCACCGCTGGACCGTCGAGAATATCGGCGGCGCGCTGGCGGGCCGCGCGGTGGCCGAGCATCTGCGCTCCACCGGGGGGCGCACCGGGGGCCCGTCAGGCATGACCCAGGCCGATCGCTCGCGCTTCCTGTCGGAGCTGGACACGCTGCTGCGCGCAGCCATGCGGCCGGCACCGCCCAGCCTGAGGGTTCCGCCCGGCGGCTTCTGACGCGGGCTTCAAATCACTGCAATTTCGCCTTGCTTCCGCCATCAGCCGGGCGCTCCATGACATTCAAGACGGCGAGAGCCACAGGCCTCCAGGGCCCGTTGGTGTGATCGGCCGCCCCACGGAATTTTGGCCGCGGCCCCCCTTCCTCTGGCGCACCCCCCGGGTGCGCCGAGACGCCGCGGCAGGAGGGTGTTGCCATGCGCGGGCTTCGGGCATTGGTTGTTCTGGGCGCCGCGATGTCCCTGGTGGGATGCGCGCCCGGTTATGTGGGCGGCCCGGTCTATGGCGGCGGCTATGGCTATGTGGCCCCGGCCTATGGGTATGGCTATGCGGCGCCGCGCTACTACGCGCCGGCCCCGCGCTTCTACGCCCCGCCACCCCGCTACTACGCGCCGCCGCGCTATTACGGCGGAGGCGGCTACCGCGGTGGCTATACGGCGCCCTACCGGGGCGGTGGGCGCGGCTGGCGGCGCGGCTGATGCCATCATCCCGCCATGCTCGTTTTGTAAAAGATGCTGATCCAAAGGAGGTACTTCCGATGCGCCTTTTTCGCCGTGTGATGATCGCCGCTTCCCTGGCCCTCGGCATGGTGTCGCTGGGTGTCGGGCCGCTCGGGATCGGGACCGCCCAGGCGCAGTACTGGGACAAGCCCGGCTATGGCTACGCGCCGCCGCCGGTCTATTACGCGCCTCCGCGCCCGGTCTTCGTGCCGCCGCCGCCGGTGTTCTTCGCGCCCCCGCCGCCGCGCTTCTACGCGCCGCCGGTCTATTACGCCCCGCGCCCCTATTACGGCCGCCCGCATCACGGCCATCGCCGCTGGTAGGGGCCCGGGTGGGGCAGAGGGCCGCCTGATCGGCGCCGGCCCATCCCTGCCTGATCAAGCCGCGTGGCGAGGCTCTTTCGCCACGTGGCCGGCACGCTGAGAGGGGCGCGGTCGCCTGGACCTGCCGCTCAGTGAAACACCCGCCCGGCATCAATCACGATGGTCTGCCCGGTCATGGTTTCCGTCCGGCACATGGTCACCACCATATCCGCGCAATCATCCTTGTCGGCCGGCTTCTTCAGCAGCGCGAGGGTGGAGGCGTTGGCGATCTGCTCGGCGCGCAGATTGGCCGTGGCGCGCGTTCCCTCCAGCAGGCCGGGCGCCACGCAATTCACCAGCGTCTGCGGCGCCAGCGCCACCGCCATGCATTTCGTGAGATGGATCAGCCCCGCCTTCGAGACGGCATAGGCGATGGAAGACCCACTCGGCCCCAGCCCCGCGACCGAGGAGATATTCACGATCCGCCCTGCGCCCTGCGCCTTCATCACCGGCGCCACCGCCTTGATCAGCCGCATCGGGCCGGTGAGGTTCACCGCCATGATCTTCTCCCAGACGTCCTCCGTGAGGTTGTCGAGGTCGGGGAAGGGGATCGCCTTGTTGAAGGCGGCGTCATTCACCAGGATGTCCAGGCTGCCGAAGCGGGCGGTGACGGCGCCGATCAGCGCCTGCACCGCCGCCGCGTCGGTGATGTCGCATTGGAAGGCGACGGCATTGACCTGATGGCGCGCGGCGATGTCCTGCGCCACGGCTTCGGCCTGCTCGCGGCTTTGCGCGTACATGACGGCCAGATGCACGCCCTCGCGCGCCAGGGCATGGCAGA
Organism: Sediminicoccus sp. KRV36; assembly: GCF_023243115.1. Classification (NCBI taxonomy): domain Bacteria; kingdom Pseudomonadati; phylum Pseudomonadota; class Alphaproteobacteria; order Acetobacterales; family Roseomonadaceae; genus Sediminicoccus; species Sediminicoccus sp. KRV36. The sequence goes on along the minus strand of NZ_CP085081.1, from coordinate 4,067,312 downwards.
TGCGCTGCCCCAACCCCCCATTGCCGCCCGTGACCAGCGCCACCTTGCCCTTGAGATCCATGCCGTTTCCTTCCGCGTTGATCGCTTCTGGCGAAAGAGTGAGACCCAATCGGCCGGAAGGTCCAGCGGCGTGGCTACTGGCCCGTGATCCCCGCCCGGCGCAGCACCTCCGCCATGCGGGGAATTTCGGACGCGATGAGCGCTTGGAATTCCTCCGGCGTATGGCCCAGCGTCACGGCGCCCAGCCCATCCAGCCGCGCCCGCATCGCGGGGGTCGCGAGGGCGGCGGTGACATCGGCATGCACCCGCGTGAGGATCGGCGCAGGCGTGGCGGCGGGCGCCAGCAGCCCGAACCATGCGCTGGCGTCAAAGCCCGGATAGCCCTGCTCGGCCAGGCTCGGCACATCGGGGAGGGAGGCCAGCCGGCCGGGCGAGGACAGGGCCAGCGCCCGCAGCCGCCCCTCCGCCACCATCGACCCCGCCACCACAGCGGGCAGGAAAGCGAGGTCCAGCCGCCCCGCCATCACATCCTGCAGCACGGCCGGCAGGCTCGGGTAGCCGACACCGGTGAGCTCGATCCCGGCCATCTGCACCAGCAATTCGGAGGCAATCTGGACCGAGGTGCCAGGCCCCGCATGGCCGTAATTATACCCACCCCGCGCGGCGCGCGCGGCAGCGACCAGCTCTGCGACGTTGCGCGGCGCGGCCTGGGCCGGAACCACCAGGAGGTTGGGCGTGCGCGCCACCAGGATGATAGGGGCGAGGTCCCGCCGCGGATCATAGGGCAGGGGGGGCGTCATGCTGACGCGGACCACGATGGCCGCATCGCCGGACATCACGAGGGTGTGGCCATCGGGTGCGGCGCGGACCACGCGCTCCACCCCGATGCCGCCGCTGGCGCCCGGGACGTTCTGCACCACCACCGGCTGGCCCCAATTCTGGCTCAGCACGGGGGCGAGCAGGCGCGTGATCACATCCGCCGCATTGCCGGGCGCGAAGGGGATGATGATGGTAACGGGCCGGTCCGGCCACGCGCGGGCGGCGGGTGCCATGGCCAGCCCCGCGATCAGGACGAGGGCGAAACGCGGCAGCCAGGGCATGGGTCACTCCACCAGGGGAAACCCCGGCAGGCTAGACGAGTGACTTGGCGCGGAACAAACAATTTCCATGAAATCTTAGTACAGATTGGCCTTCAGTCGCTCCGGCGCCGCCAGGTCATAGGCCACGGCGTCCAGCGCGCCCTTTTTATGGGCCGAGACGAGCTGGCCCATCGTCGGCACTTCCGCCGGCCGCGGCTGGCCCGCCCACAGGGAGGAGCGCATCAGCGCCTTGGCGCATTGCATGAAGATCTCGCGGATTTCGATGATGAGCACGGTGGCCGGCGTCTTGCCCTGCGCCACGCAGCGCGCCCGCAGCTCCGGGTCGGTCGAGATGGTGGCGAGCCCGTGCAGGCGCAGCGTCTCATTCACGCCAGGGACGAGGAACAGCAGGGAAACGCGGTTGTCCTCGATGATGTCCCGCAGCCCGTCCAGGCGGTTATTGCCCTTGCGGTCGGGCAGCATGACGCGGTGATCATCCAGCACTTCCACAAAGCCCGGCGCATCGCCGCGCGGGGTGATGTGGTTGCCCCGCGCCCCCTGCGTGCCCAGCAGCACGAAGGGGGAGGCGGCGATGAAGGCGCGCGTCGGCGCATCCAGCCGGTCGGTGGATTTGGTGCGTGCCACCTCCATGACCTGGTCATAGAGGGATTCGAGCTGGGCGAGGGTGGTGACGGCATGTGGGTTCATGGCCCCATGGTGGCGAAACCTGGCGCCGGGCGCTATATCCAAAAGCTCAACCAATCTCTGAAGTCGCCATGGCTGGTCATTCACAGTTCAAGAACATCATGCACCGCAAGGGCGGGCAGGACGCCAAACGCGCCCGGGCCTTCGCCAAGATCGGCCGCGAAATCACGGTGGCGGCCAAGCAGGGCCTGCCGGACCCGAACCACAACCCGCGGCTGCGGGCCGCGCTGGTCGCCGCGCGATTGGCGAACATGACCAAGGATGTGGTGGACCGCGCCATCAAGAAGGCCACGGGCGCCGGCTCGGGCGAGGATTATGCCGAAATCCGCTATGAGGGGCGCGGCCCCGCCGGTGTGGCCGTGATTGTCGAGGCGCTGACCGACAACCGCAACCGCACGGCGAGTGACCTGCGCTCCCTGTTCAGCAAGGCCGGCGGCGCGATGGGCGAGACGGTGGCCTTCCAGTTCGACCGCGTGGGCGCGCTGCGCTTCGCCGCCAGCGTGGCAGACGCCGATACCATGCTGGAAGCCGCGATCGAGGCCGGGGCGCAGGATGTGAGCAGCACCGCCGAAGGCCATGAGGTGCTGACCCTGCCGGAAGACCTCAATGCCGTGCGGGACGCGCTGGAGGCCCGCTTCGGCGATGCGCAGGCGGCACGGCTGGAATGGAAGCCCAACCTGACCGTGGACCTTGATGAGGAAGCCGCCGCGGGGGTGTTGAAATTCGTGGACGCGCTGGATGATCACGACGACGTTCAGCACGTCTATGCCAATTTCGAGGTGAGCGACGCCGTCCTGGCGAAGCTTTCAGGCTAGCTTGCAGCGCGCCATTCGCATCCTCGGGATTGATCCCGGCCTGACCCATACGGGCTGGGGGCTGATCGAGAGTGCGGGTTCGCATCTGCGCTATATCGCCGCGGGCGCCATCAGCACCCTGGCGGGCGAGGAACTGGCGGCGCGGCTGGTGCAGATCCATAACGGCCTCTCGCACCTCATAGGCGAATGGCAGCCCGATGAAGCGGCGGTGGAGCACACCTACGTGAACAAGAATCCAGCCGCCGCGCTGAAGCTGGGCCAGGCGCGCGGCGTGGCGCTGCTGGCGCCGGCGCTGGCCGGGCTTCCCGTCGCTGAATACCAGGCGATGGAGGTGAAGCGCGCCGTGGTGGGCACCGGCCATGCCGACAAGATCCAGGTGCAGGACATGGTCAAGCGCCTGCTGCCCGGCGCGGTGCTCAAGCGCGCCGATGCGGCGGATGCCCTGGCGATCGCGATCTGCCACGCGCATCACCGCGGCACGCGCAACCTCCTGGCACGGTTGGCCCAGGCATGACGGCCATCGCTTCAACTCTTCGGCGCCGGCGCGCCCGCGGCCAGTGGAGGCCGGCATGATCGGCATGCTGACGGGCCGGGTGGAGAGCGTGGCCGATGGCGCCTGCGTGCTGGATGTTAACGGTGTCGGATACCTCGTATCCTGCTCGCGCAAGACGCTGGACCGGATGACGGCGAAGGACGGCGTCCAGAAGCTGCTGGTGGAAACCCGGGTCAGCCAGGATGCGATCACGCTCTACGGCTTTCTTGACGCGGCCGAGCGCGAGGCATTTCGCGCCCTGATCGAGGTGAAGACCGTGGGGCCGCAAAAGGCGCTGCTGGTGTTGTCCGGCCTCTCGCCCGAGCAATTGGCGCGGGCCATCGCGGCGAAGGAGCGCAAGAAGCTCTCCGAAGTGAAGGGGCTGGGCGCGGCCACGGCCAATCGCGTGATTGACGAGCCGGCGATGCAGAAATGGGCCGTGGGCCGTGCCACGCCGGAGGAGGATGGCGGCGGCGTGATGCTGGCCCCCGTGGCGCCCGACAGCCCGGAGGCGGATGCCGTGAGCGCCTTGCTGAACCTGGGCCTGAAGCGCCCCGAGGCCGAGCGCGCCGTGGCCCGCGCCAAGGCGCAGCTGCCCGAGGGCTTCGACCTGAACAGCCTGATCACCCTGGCTTTGCGCGAGTCTGCCCGATGAATGGGATTGCAAAGGACGCGTCCTTTGCCGGGGTTCAAGGGGCAGCGCCCCTTGCCTTGACGCCTGTCCAGGCGGCAGCCCCCCATGTCTGATCGCCTCACAGGCCGCGAGCGCCAGGAGGAGGACTCCGCCGAGGTGTCGCTCCGCCCGCAATTGCTGGCGGATTTCACCGGCCAGAAGCTGCTGCGCGAGAATCTCTCCATCTTCATCCAGGCGGCCTCCGCGCGGGGCGAGGCGCTGGACCATGTGCTGCTGCATGGCCCGCCGGGCCTGGGGAAAACCACGCTCGCGCAGATCGTGGCGCGGGAGATGGGGGTGGGGTTCCGTGCCACATCGGGGCCTGTGCTGCAGCGCGCCGGCGACCTGGCGGCGATCCTGACCAATCTGCAGCCGCGCGACGTGCTGTTTGTGGATGAAATCCACCGGCTGCAGCCTGCCATCGAGGAAACGCTGTATCCCGCGATGGAGGATTTCCAGCTTGATCTGATCATTGGCGAGGGGCCGGCGGCGCGCACGGTACGCATTGACCTGCCGCCCTTCACGCTGGTGGGGGCCACCACGCGCTCCGGCCTGCTCTCCACGCCGCTGCGGGACCGGTTCGGCATTCCGCTGCGGCTGAATCTCTACACCCCGGAGGAGCTGTTTCGCATCGTCCGGCGCGGGGCGGAAAAGCTGGCCTTCGCGCTCTCCGAGGAGGGGGCGGCCGAGATCGCCAATCGCTCGCGCGGCACGCCGCGCATCGCCGGGCGGCTGCTGCGGCGCGTGCGGGATTTCGCCGTGGTGGAGGGGCGTGTCGCGGATCGCGCCATGGCCAATCTGGCGCTGGAGCGGCTGGAGGTGGACGCCAAGGGCCTGGATGCGATGGACCGCCGCTACCTGCGCCGCATCGCCGAGCATCACAATGGCGGCCCGGTCGGCGTGGAAACCCTGGCCGCCGCCCTTTCCGAAAGCCGGGACACGCTGGAGGATGTGGTGGAGCCCTTCCTGATCCAGGAGGGGCTGGTCCTGCGCACGCCGCGCGGCCGCATGCTGGGCGAACCCGGCTGGCGGCATCTGGGCATGGCGCCGCCCGCGGGCAGCACCATCCAGCCCGACCTGCTGGACCCATCCGCACCAACGGCCGGCGGCGCCTATGCGCCGGAGGGCTGAATCGGTGGGCCCGTCTCCCTCCGATGGCCGGAGGCGCCTATGCGCCGGAGGGCTGAATCAGTGGGCCAAAGCATGACAAAGAGTTACGCGCATCACCACCGCATCCGCGTCTATTTCGAGGATACCGATGCGGGCGGGGTCGTCTATCACGCCAACTACCTGCGCTGGGCCGAGCGCGCCCGGACCGAGGCGCTGCGGGACATGGGCCTGCCGCATTCCGATATGCAGCGGCTGCATGGTTGCTTCCTGGTGGTGCGACGCGCCACCGTGGAGTATGCACGGCCCGCGCGACTCGATGACGAGGTGGTGGTTGCCACCCGGATCCGCCGTGCATCCGCAAGCCTGCTGCTGGTGCAGGAGGTCTTTCGGGGGGAGGAGAAACTGGCCGTACTCGATGTGACGCTCGCTTGCGTGGATGCGGCGAGCCTGGCCCCGAGGCGGTTGCCCGAACCCTGGCTGGGCGCGCTGCGCGCCCGGATCGAAACCGAAGCTTCGCTGACACCCGGAGGCATGGCCCCTTGAAGTACTTCATCGCTCTCGTGCTTGCCCTTCCGCTTTTGGCGTTCGGGCTTGCCATCGCGCCCGAGGCGCTCGCCCAGGGTGTGAGTTCGGCGCCGCTTGCGGCACCCGCGCATGATCTTTCGCTGATGGGCCTGTTCCTGCAGGCCGACTGGGTGGTGAAGGGCGTGATGATCGCGCTGCTGCTGGCCAGCGTTTACGTCTGGGCCATCGCATTCGAGAAATTCACCGCGCTCGGCCGTGCCAAGCGCGAGGCGGATGACTTCGAGGATCGCTTCTGGCGCGGCGGCAGCCTGGATGATTTGTATCGCGCCCAGGGCGACAATCCAGCGCATCCCATGGCCTCGGTCTTCGTGGTCGGCATGCGCGAATGGCACGCCAGCACGGCGGCCGGCACGGGTGCGATGATGGTCGCCGGCACGCGTGAGCGGGTGGAGCGCGCCATGGCCGTGACCATCCAGCGTGAGATGGAGCGGCTGGAAAAGCGCATGACCTTCCTGGCCTCCACGGGTTCGGCCGCACCTTTCGTCGGGCTGTTCGGGACGGTCTGGGGCATCATGAACAGCTTCGCCGCCATTGCCGGCATGCAGAATACCAGCCTCGCGGTCGTCGCCCCCGGCATCGCGGAGGCGCTGTTTGCCACGGCCATCGGCCTGGTGGCGGCCATTCCGGCGGTGCTGATCTACAACATGCTGGCCTCCAAGCTCGGCAAATTCGCGGGGCGGCTTGAGGGCTTCGCCTCGGAATTCGGGGCCATTCTGGCGCGGCAGACGGAAGCGGCGGCCAATGCCCCGCGTGCCGCCGCCATGAATCCCGGGGCGGAATAAGCCATGGCCGGTCCCCTGATGAAGCGCGGCTCCGGCGCGCGCTATCGCCCGATGGCCGAGATCAACGTCACGCCCTTCGTGGATGTCATGCTGGTGCTGCTGATCATCTTCATGGTGGCGGCACCCATGATGACCACGGGCGTCCCGGTGGACCTGCCCCGCACCACGGCCCAGCCGCTCAACCAGGAGCAGGAGCCGCTGACCATCAGCGTGGACCCGCAGGGCCGGATCTTCCTGCAGGAGACGGAGGTGCAGATGGAAAATCTGGTGGCGCAGCTCCAGGCCATCGCCCGCAACCAGCCCGCCGCCGCTCCCGGAGCGCCGGAGCGGCGCATCTTCGTGCGCGGCGACCGCGCCATCAGCTACGGCCGCGTGATGGAAGTCATGGGCACGATCAGCGCCGGCGGCTTCACCCGCGTGGCGCTCCTGGCCGAACAGGCGAACCCCACCGCGCGCCCCCCCGCGCCCGCTGCCCGGCCCGGCACCACCCCCGCGAACCCCCCGGCGCGAGGCCAGGCCCCGCGCTAGGCCATGATCCGAAACGCTTCGTTCGCGGCGCATGGCCTTGATGAGCGGCCGCTTCACCGCATCGCCCGCCAGCCCCCTGCGCGGATCGTGCTGGACGCTGGGCGACCTCTTCACCGCGCCGGTCGCAAGCTCCCTCCGCGGATCGGGCGTGGCGCTGGGCGACCTCTTCACCGCGCCGGTCGCAAGCTTCCTCCGCGGATCGGGCGCGGGCGGTGAGTGAGCGGCGCTTCCACCTCTGGGTCGGGATTTCCTTCGGCGCGCATCTTCTCGCGCTGGTGCTGATCCTGTTCGAGCTGGCGCCCAAGCGCCTGCCCGAGCCGGCGGAGCAATCCTTCTCGGTCGAATTCGCCCCGGCGCAGCAGGCCCAGGGCGATACGCCGGCGCCGCGCCCGGCCCCGCCGACACCCGTGCCCGCGCCGCCAACCCCGACGCCGACGCCGCCCGAGCCGCCGCGCAACGCCCCCGTGGCGCCACCGCCCCCGCCGCCTCCGCCGCCGCCCGCGCCCGCGGCCACGCCGACACCGCCGAGCCAGGTGGCGCGCCCCCCCCGCGACTCCGCCGCCGGAACCCCCCTCACCCGTGCCGGTGCCGCCGCGCCCGCAGCAGCAGGCCCAGGCGCCCACGCCGCCAAGCCCGACCCCCCCTCCACCCACCCCGCCGCGCCCCACCCCGCCCCTGCCGCTGCCCCCGCCGCCCATGCCGCCGCCGCCCGAGCCTGCGCGGACGCCCGGCACCGGCCAGACGCCCCCCGTCCAGCGCCCCGAGGAGCGCAGCCAATCCGTGCTGAACACGCTGGAGCGGTTGCGCCAGCAACAGCAGCAGCAACAACCGCCCACGGCCCGCGCCAACCCGGCCCCCGGCGCCCCGCAGCAGGGCGGCGGCGCGCCACAGGGGGCCGCCAACCTGACGGCGGCCGAACGCGCCGGCCTCGCTGACAAGATCGGCGAATGCTGGGCCGTGGATGCGGGGGCGCCCAACATCCAGAACATCATCGTGGAATTGCGGGTGGATGTGGATGCGGCCGGCGTCGTGCGCGTGGTGCGACCCAATGGCGCGATCCCGACCGAACCGCGCGCCCGCATGGTGTTCGAGGCGGCGCGCCGCGCCCTGCTCGATCCGCGCTGCAACCCGCTGCCGCTCCCGCGGGAGCGGCTGGAGGCGCTGCGGAACACGGTGTTCCGGTTCAATCCGCGGGAATTGGGGCTGCGCTGAGCGAGCCCCGCCCGATCTGACCCTGTTCCGGTGCGCCGGAACAGGGAAACAAGTACCTCAGCGTCCCGCGCCGCTCAGCCCACGGATGCTGCGGGTCTTGCGCTGGTTCCGGCTGCCCAGCGCGGTCTCGGCGGCGGGCGCACAGATTAGGACGGGCGCGGTTCGCCAGCGCGACGCGGCGTGAGATGCGTGAGGTCCGGCAACCAGTCGCCGCGCTTGCCCGCGACCTTGAGGGCGCTGCCGGCCCAACGCGTCGGCGCCTGCGTCCTGGCGGGGCAGGGCAGCGTGGACATCAGGGCCGGCCAGGTTCAAACCGCGCCCTCACCCGGGCAAAGACCGCCGCGGGCTGGAAATTCCCCGCAATCGCCAAATCCCGATCCGGGCGATCGGCCGGGCCGGTGATGAAGCCGGGGCGGCTTGGTGGCCAGCCGCGCAAGGGGTGATTCACCTTTTCCCAAAAATCAGGCAAAAGCGGGTTAAGTTCGGAGTAAGCCTCGCATGACCACGATCAATCGTCGTTCCTTCCTCGCCGCCGGCCTGGTCGCGCCCGGCATCTGGGCGACGCCCTGGCCGGCCTCCGGGCAAAGCGGCCAGCCCACCATCGTGGACATCACCCGCGCCCGCACCGAGCCCATTCCCATCGCCATCCCCAACATGGCCGGCACCGGCAGCGATGGCGCGCGCCTCGGCCAGCAGATCGCGCAGGTGATCACCAACAACCTGCGCAGCTCCGGCCTGTTCCGCCCGGTCGAGCGCGCGGCCTTCATCCAGTCGGCCGAGGCCGCGGCCGCCACGCCGCGCTTCCAGGACTGGCGCGTGATTGGCGCCGCGGCGCTCGTCACCGGCCGCGTGGATGCGAGTGGGGACAGGCTGCGGGTGGAATTCCGCCTGTGGGATATCCTGCCCGAGCAGCAGGCGCTGGGCACCGCCTACAACGCGACGGCCAGCAACTGGCGGCAGATCGCGCACATCATCTCGGATGACATCTACAAGCGCATGCTGGGCGAAAGCGGCTATTTCAACACCCGCATCGCCTATATCGCCGAAAGCGGCCCACGGGACCGCCGCACCAGGCGCCTCGCGGTCATGGACCAGGATGGCGAGAACAACCGCTTCCTCACCGATGGCCAGTTCCAGGCGCTGACGCCGCGCTGGCACCCCAATGCCACGCAGATCGCCTTCATGTCGTACCAGCGCAACGAGCCCCGCGTGTATCTCACCAGCCTGGAAAGCGGCCGGCAGGAGGTCCTGGGCAATTTCGGCGGCATGACGCTCAGCCCGCGCTTCTCGCCCGATGGGCGCAGCGTGGTGCTCTCCGCCATTCGCGGTGGCGATGCCAATATCTTCGTGGTGGATCTGGGCTCGCGGCGGGAGCGGCAATTGACCAATTCGCCCGGCCTCGATGTTTCGCCCTGCTTTTCGCCGGATGGCACGCAGATCGTCTTCAACTCGGATCGCGGCGGGGATCAGCAGCTCTATGTGATGGATGCCGGCGGCGGCGGTGCGCGGCGGATTTCCTTCGGCAATGGCCGCTACGCGACGCCGGTCTGGTCGCCGCGCGGCGATCTCATCGCCTTCACCCGCATCGCGCGCGGCCAATTCGCGATCGGCGTGATGCGCCCCGATGGCTCGGGCGAGCGGATTCTCTCCGAGGGATGGAGCATGGAGGGGCCGACCTTCGCGCCCAATGGCCGGGTTCTGATGTTCTACCGCGAGACGGCCTCACGCGATCAGCGCGGCGCGGGCTATTCGGCGCGGCTCTCCTCGATCGACATCGCCGGCTTCAATGAGCGCCAGATCGTGACGCCCACGGATGCAACCGACCCCAGCTGGTCGCCGTTGATCAGTTGAGGCGCGCTGCCCCGTTGCGGCATGTCACGAATAGTCGCAATGCGACTGGCGCGCAGCTTTCGCCTTGATTGCGCCATGCGGCGCGGCTACGGGAAAGCCTCGCCCAGGATGCAACCGCGCAAGCGGCTGCCTGGCGGAGCCTGAGAGCCAGCAAGGAGATCACCATGGCCGCCACCAACCCCCTTCTCGTCGCCTTCGCGGCCGCGGGCCTGCTCATTGCGTGCTCTTCGGACCCTGAGCCCACTGCCAGCACGGCGGGCGCTGGTTCGGGCATCCGCCCCGGCAGCCAGGAAGACCTCGTCGCCAATATCGGGGATCGCGTCTTGTTCGATACGGATCGCAGCAGCATCCGCGCCGATCAGCGCCCGGTGCTGGAGCGTCAGTCCCGCTGGATGGGCCAGTTCCCGCAGGTCCAGGTCACTGTGGAAGGCCATGCGGATGAGCGCGGCACGCGCGAATACAACCTCGCCCTCGCCCAGCGCCGCGCCAATTCCGCGCGGGACGTTCTGGTGGCCGGCGGCGTGGCCGGCACCCGCATCCAGACCATCAGCTACGGCAAGGATCGCCCGGATGCGCTGGGCTCGAACGAAGAATCCTGGGCGCGCAACCGCCGTGCCGTGACCGTCGTCCGCTAGGCTGGACGGAATCACGGCGCGGTTGGGCGGGGGGCCTGGGCATGGCGCGTTTTCGGATTGATCCGGCTGGCGGCCTCCGCCGCTGCATGGCGGTGGCGGGGCTGCTCCTGCTTGCGCTGCCGGCCGCCGCGCAGATGGACAGCCGCGAGGGCATCGCGCTGCAAAACCAGATCCTGCAATTGCGGCAGGAGATGGAGCAGCTGCGCAGCCGTGGCGGCAGCCTGCCGCCGCCATCCTCCAGCCGCGCACCTGCCGGGGGCGGGGAATTGGTCGGCCAGCTGCTCGACCGCGTGAATGTGCTGGAGGAGGAAGTCCGCCGCCAGCGCGGCCGCGTGGATGTGCTGGAAAATCAGAATCGCCGGCTGGCCGAGGATATCGAAAAGCTGCGCGGCGACATGGAGTTCAGGCTTGGCCAAGGTGGTGGTGGTGGCGGGTCTGGTGGCGCCGCCGCCGCCCCGGCCCGCCCGGCCGGTCCGCCCACGACCAGCACGGGTGCCGCCGCACCCCGCACGCCGGATCGCGCCTTGGCCGAGGGCCAGGCCGCACTCGGCCGCCGCGACTATGCCGCCGCCGAAGCCGCCGCGCGTGAGGCGCTGGCCGTCCGCTCCGGCGCGCCCGTGGTGGCCGGCCAGATGCTTCTGGGCGAGGCGCTGAACGGCAAGCGGGATTTCGGCAATGCCGCCATCGCCTTCAACGAGGCCTATACGCGCGGCCGCACCGGGCCGCGCGCGCCGGATGCGCTGATCGGCCTGGCCACGGCATTCCAGGGCCTCGGCAATCGCCGCGAAGCCTGTGACACGCTGAACGACCTGCGCAGCCAGTTCCCCAATCTCTCCGGCGCCACGGCCGAGCGCGCCAATGCGGCGCGGCAGCGGGGGCAGTGCCGGTAAGGAAAGACGAGGGGCGCTGCCCCTCGACCCCGGCAAGAACCTCAGGTTCTTGCATCTCCGAGGATGAATTCGCTGGGCTGATGGCGCCGCTGGGGCCCTTCGGGCCGCTGGTCGCAGTGGGCTGTTCGGGGGGGGCGGACAGCCTCGCGCTGACGCGGTTGACCGACCGATGGGCGCGGATGCGCGGGGGCGCGATCCTGGCCCTGATTGTCGAGCATGGGCTCCGGCCGGATTCCGGTGCGGAAGCGCACGCGCTGTCGGAAGGGCTGCAACAGCGCGGGATCGCGAGCCGCGTCCTGCGCCTCGGCCTGCCCGCCGGGCCGCGCCTGCAGGAGCGCGCGCGGGAAGCCCGCCGCACGGCCCTCCTGGCCGCTTGCGCCGAAGCGGGCGCGCCGCACCTCCTGCTCGGCCATCACGCCGAGGATCAGGCGGAAACCATCCTGTTTCGCGCCCTGCGCGGCAGCGGGTCCCATGGGCTGGCCGGGATGGCGCCGCTGAGCGTGGCGGCCGAGGCGCTGATCCTTCGGCCCATGCTCGGCATTCCCAAGGCGCGGCTGGCTGCGAGCCTCCTGGGCTGGGGGCTGCGCCCGGTCGAGGATCCGTCTAACCATAATCCGCGCTTCGCCCGTGCCCGGCTGCGGGCGGGCGGCATGATGGGGCTGGATGCCAGCGCCTTCGCCCGCCGGCGTGCCCGTCTTGCGGCCGCTGCCGCGGCCCGGATGGCCCGGGCGGTGCGGTTGCTGCCGGAAGGCTGCGCCGAAATCATGCCCGAAGCCCTGGGCCAGGATGCGACGGCGCGGCAGGTGATGGCGGCGCTGATCCGCGTGGTGGGCGGCGCCGCCCATGCGCCGGCCGAGGCTGCGGTGGCGGCGCTGTTGGCGCAGGGTTCGGGCACGCTGGGCGGCGCGCGCTGGCTGAAGGGCGGGCGATGGCTGGTGCGCGAGGCCGCGACGGGCGGCTGGCAAGCCGGCCTATGGGATGGTCGGTTCCGCTGCCCGCCACCGCCGGCGGGCTTCATGCTGGGCGCGCTGGGGCCGGAAGCCGCCCTGTTCCGGGCGCGGGCGCGGCACTTGCCCGCCGCTGCCCTGGCCGCCCTTCCCGCGCTGCGGCGGGCGGGTGATGGAAAGCTGGCCCTGGTGCCCCATCTGTTCTACGATGCCATGGAATCAGTGGCTTTCTATCCGCTGCACTTCGCGCCGCTCGGTGGTGCCGCTACGGAGACCGTCACGGAATGTCACCATTCCGGGTGAATTTCGTGGTCTTCGGGCATTACCTCGGGTGGCGTTGACACCATGTTCACCAAATGCCGGCCCAATGCCCGGCGAAGGGGAATGCGACACGTGAGCAATTTCGGCCGCAACCTGGCCTTGTGGGTGATCGTAGCGCTGCTGCTGGTGGCGCTGTTCAACCTGTTCCAGCCTTCGGGCCCGAGCAGCCGCGCCCAAATGCAGGTGGCCTACAGCGACTTCCTGAATGAGGTGAATGCCGGCCATGTCCGCGATGTGGTGATCCAGGGACGCACCGTCTCGGGCCAGCTGACCGATGGCCGCAGCTTCTCGACCTTCACGCCCGAAGATCCCGCGATGATCTCCAAACTGACCGACAAGGGCGTGCGCGTCGTTGCCCGTCCGGAGGAGAGCGAGGTCAATCCGCTCTTTCAGATCCTGATCTCCTGGTTCCCGATGCTGCTGCTGATCGGCGTCTGGATCTTCTTCATGCGCCAGATGCAGGGCGGCGGCGGCCGCGCCATGGGCTTCGGCAAGTCCAAGGCCAAGCTGCTGACCGAAAAGCATGGCCGCGTGACGTTCGAGGACGTCGCCGGCATCGACGAGGCCAAGGCCGAGCTGGAAGAAATCGTGGACTTCCTGCGGGACCCCGCGAAGTTCCAGAAGCTGGGCGGCAAGATCCCCAAGGGCGTTCTGCTGGTCGGCCCGCCCGGCACCGGCAAGACGCTGCTCGCCCGCTCCATCGCGGGTGAGGCGAATGTGCCCTTCTTCACCATCTCCGGCTCCGACTTCGTCGAGATGTTCGTGGGCGTGGGTGCCAGCCGCGTGCGAGACATGTTCGAGCAGGGCAAGAAGAACGCGCCCTGCCTGATCTTCATTGACGAAATCGACGCGGTGGGCCGCCATCGCGGCGCCGGCCTCGGCGGTGGGAATGATGAGCGCGAGCAGACGCTGAACCAGATGCTGGTCGAGATGGACGGCTTTGAGTCCAACGAAGGCGTCATCATCATCGCGGCCACCAACCGGCCAGATGTGCTGGACCCGGCACTGCTGCGTCCCGGCCGCTTCGACCGCCAGGTGGTGGTGCCCAACCCCGATGTGAACGGGCGCGAGAAGATCCTGCGTGTGCACATGCGCAAGGTGCCGCTGGCCTCCGATGTGGACCCCAAGACGATCGCGCGCGGCACGCCTGGCTTCTCCGGCGCCGATCTCGCGAACCTCGTGAATGAGGCGGCGCTGCTTGCCGCCCGCACCGGCCGCCGCACCGTCGGCATGGCGGAGTTCGAGGCCGCCAAGGACAAGGTGATGATGGGTGCGGAGCGCCGCAGCCTCGTCATGTCCGACGACGAAAAGCGCATGACCGCCTATCACGAGGCGGGCCATGCCCTGGTCGCGATGCATGAGGAAGAGTGCGACCCCGTGCACAAGGCCACCATCATCCCGCGCGGCCGCGCGCTCGGCCTGGTGATGAGCCTGCCGGCGGGGGATCGCTACTCGAAGCACAAGTCCAAGATGAAGGCCGAACTCGCCATGGCGATGGGCGGCCGCGTCGCGGAAGAGGTGGTGTTCGGCTCGGACAAAGTGTCCAACGGCGCATCGGGTGACATCAAGATGGCCACCAACATGGCCCGCATGATGGTCACCGAATGGGGCATGTCGGACAAGATCGGCATGGTCGCCTATGGCGAGAACAGCCAGGAGGTGTTCCTCGGCCATTCCGTCACGCAGTCGAAGAACCTCTCCGAAGAGACGGCGCGGATCATTGACAGCGAAATCCGCGGCATCATTGATCGCGCCTATGCCCGCGCCACCCAGATCCTGACGGATAACCGCCATGAGCTGGAGCTGCTGGCCAAGGGCCTGCTGGAATACGAAACCCTCTCGGGCGATGAAATCCGCACCGTGCTGCGGGGCGAGCCGGTGATCCGCAACCGCCCCGACGAGCCGACTTCCGCCGGGCGCGGCAGCGTGCCGAGCTCGGGCCGCAACCCGCGGCCGGATACGGGCGGCGGGCTGAATCCGCAGCCGGTGGGGTGATGCATTCGGAGTGGTTGGAGCCTTTGGGCCTGTTGCAGGGTCCAACGGCTTTCACCGCGATGCGTGATGGGCTCGCCCTGCCGTTGCAGGGCGGGCCTTTCGCGTTTTCGCTCCTGCGTGAACCCGCGGGCACCATCATTCCGCCCCCCGAGGATCACCCGGCGCTGGAGCGGCTGACCCGGCCCATCCAGCCCTTCGCCGGGATCGAGCGGCACCGCGCGCGCCCGCTGGTCATGGGCATCGTGAACTGCACGCCCGATAGTTTCTCCGGTGACGGCACCGCGCGTGACGCGGCCATCCGCCAGGGCCACGCCATGCTGGAGGCGGGTGCCGACATGCTCGACATTGGCGGCGAAAGCACCCGCCCCGACGCAGCCCCGGTGAGCGCCGAGGAGGAGCAGGCGCGCATCCTGCCCGTGATCCGCGCGCTGGCAACTTCGGCGCCGGTCAGCGTGGATACGCGGCATGCCGCGACGATGCAGGCCGCGCTCGATGCCGGGGCCGAGGTCATCAATGACGTCAGCGCCCTGCGCCATGACGGCGATGCCATCCGCGTCATCGCCCAGGCGCGCTGCCCGGTCATCCTGATGCATATGCGCACGCTGGACCCGCGGACGATGCAGCAGGATATCCAGTATCAGGATGCGCCGCTCGAAGTGGCGCGCTTCCTGGAAGGGCGCGTGGCCACGCTGGAGGCCTTGGGCATTCCGCGCGGCCGGATCTGCGTGGATCCGGGGATCGGCTTCGGCAAGCGCATCGAGGACAATCTGGCGCTGATCGCGCGCCTGCCGCTGCTGTTCAACCTGGGTTGCGCCATTCTGGTGGGCGCTTCGCGCAAGGGCTTCATCGGACGCATCACAGGCGTGGCCGAAGCTGGGCAGCGCATGCCGGGCAGCCTTGCCATGGCCCTGGCGGCGGCGGCCCAAGGGGCCCATATCCTGCGGGTGCATGATGTGGCGGAGACGGTGCAGGCGCTGAAATGCGCCGAAGCCCTCGCCGCCGGTTTCCAGGAGGCTCCTGGATGAGTGATTGGTTGCCCCTCGTGGGATTTTTCGCGGCGTGTTTCGCCACGGCGTTGTCGGGCGCGATCTTCACGCCCGGCCAGTGGTATGAGGGGCTGAAGAAACCCTGGTGGCGGCCGCCCAATTGGCTGTTCGGCCCGGCCTGGGGCCTGCTGTTCATCATGATCGCGATCAGCGGCTGGCTGGTCTGGCGGGAGGTCGGCTTCGGCCTGGCGCTGGTGCTGTATGGCATCCAGCTTGTGCTGAATTTCCTCTGGTCCGCGTTTTTCTTCGGGATGCGGCGGCCGGACCTGGCGCTGTATGACCTGATGGCGCTCTGGGTCGCCATCCTGGCCTGCATCATCGTCTTTGCCCCCATCAGCGGCTGGGGCATGGCGCTGATGATCCCCTATCTCGCCTGGGTCAGTTTCGCGGGCTGGCTGAACTTCACCATGCTCAAGCTGAACGGTCCCCGCCCTGCCTGATTGGTTGCCAGCCTGATTGATTGCCGGCCTGATCTTGCGTGCGCCCAGGCAACGTCCGCCTTGCCTGGGCGTTTCTCCCTTGGCCGCATTGGCACAGGGAACCCGAGATGAAGATCCACCAGGCACTGCTCACCACCCTCCTGCTCACCACCCCGGCCTTCCTGCCGGGATCCATGGCCCAGGCCCAGGCGCCGGGCGTGCTGATCTACAGCCAGGCGCTCTCCAGCGGCGCCACGGCGATGATCCAGGAGAAGCTCCAGCAGGCCGGCGTCTATGCCGGGCGGGCGGACGGGGTCTGGGGCCCCGAAAGCCAGGCCGCCCTGGAGCGCTTCCAGCAGACGCGCAACCTCCAGGCGACGGGCCAGCTGAACCAGGCGACGGTGGCGACACTCGGCCTGCCGCCGTCCGATCTGCTTTCGGCGCGGGCCGTCCAGGCGCCGGCCCCGGCGTCCATGGCGCCAACCACGCCGGAGCCGATCAGCCCCGCCGTCATTCGCAATGTGCAGCAGCGGCTGCGCGCGCTGGGCTTCTACCGCGGTGCGGTGGACGGCATGTGGGGCGCGGGCACCCAAGCCTCCATCGAGCGTTTCCAGCAGGGCCGCGGCATCCAGCCGACCGGCCAGGTCAATCCCCTGACCGTCCAGGCGCTGGGTCTCGACCCGAACAACCCGGCCGCCCGCATGCGGTAAGCCATCCCCGGCGCAAGCGATCGCGCTTGCGCCGGTGACCTGCCGCGGCTGCCGGATCGGGCGTGATGACCGCCGGGTGCCCCGCGATCATGCAGGGCCATGGGCAGGAGCGCAGGCCCCGGGCCCTGGCGAAGGCGGCATGTACCGCCGACCGTACCGCCGTTATTGCCGGATGAAGCGCGCCGCGAAGAAGCCATCCATGCCGCCATGCTCCGCCCACATGTCCGGCCGGGTGCGCAGATAGCCAGGCCCGCTCGCGCCGATCCCGGGGAGTTCCGCATCCCGGATCGGGTCGAGGCGCAGGCCCTCGGGGATATGCGCCAGATGCGCCTCGCCCTCCTCCGCCTGGAGCGAGCAGGTGGCAAAGACCAGGCGTCCGCCCGGCTTGAGCAGCTTTGCCGCCGCCGCCAGCAGATTGCGTTGCTGGGCTGCCAGCACCGCCACATCCTTGGGCCGCTTCAGATGCGGCACATCGGGGTGCCGGCGGATGGTGCCCGTGGCCGTGCAGGGCGCATCCAGCAGGATCGCGTCGAACAGCGCGCCGGGCTGCCAGCCGATCACGTCGGAATTGACCAGCTCGGGCGCCAGCTTCAGGCGCAGCATGTTCTCCCGCAGGCGCGGCATCCGCGCGCCCTCGCGCTCCACGGCGAAGACCTGCGCGCCGGCCGCCGCCAGCTGCGCCGTCTTGCCGCCGGGTGCGGCGCAGAGATCGGCCACGCGCTCGCCCGGGCGCACATCCAGCAGCCGCGCGGGCAGGGCGGCGGCGGCGTCCTGCGCCCAGAGCTCACCGGCGAGGAAGCCGGGCAATTCCGTGATGCGCGTGCCGGCCGGCATGCGCGCCGTGCCGTTGGGCAGCAGGATCGCCCCCTCGGGCAGGGCGGCCCCCGGCTTGAGCGAGAGATCAAGCGGCGCTTCCAGCCGATGCGCGGCCGCGATGGCGCGCACCGCCGGCCCATGCGCGGCATGCCAGGCGGACCAAAGCCAGCTGGGGGTGTCCAGCCTCTCGGCATCCACCTCCTCCAGGGCCTTCGCGCCATGCTCGGCAACGCGGCGCAACACGGCATTGACCAGGCCAGCGAGCGGCCGGGGCGCGAGCGAGACGGCGGAGGCCACGGCCGCATGCGGCGGCGTGCCCAGCAGCAGCAGCTCGGCCGCGCCGATCCGCAGGGCGCGCAGGGCAGGGGCCGGCGGGGCGCGGCGCAGGAAGGGCTCCATCACCGCATCCAGGCTGCCCATCCGGCGCAGCACGGCGGCTGCGATGCGATGGCCGGCGGCCTTGTCGCGTGGCTCCACCGCGGCCGGAATCCCGTCCAGCGCCTCCTCCAGCGCGCGGTGCTGTTCCAGGACCGCTTCCAGCAGGAGATCGGCGACGCGGCGTGCAGGTGAGATGCTCATCCGGCGCTTTATGGCCGTGCCCGCCCCCGCGTGCTAGACGCGCCGCGACATGATGCCCTCTTCGCCTCAGCCCGCTTCGCCTCGGATGGATCGCTGGATCACGGCGATCAGCGCGCGCGCCCAATCCTGGCCGCGCCTCGTTCTGGTGTTGCTCTGCCTCGCGCTGTTCCTGCCGGGCTTCTTCGTCATCCCGGCGACGGATCGCGATGAAAGCCGCTTCGCCCAGGCCACGCGCCAGATGGTCGAAAGCGGCGACTACATCCATATCCGCGTCGGCGAGGAGGAGCGCAACAAGAAGCCCGTCGGCATCCATTGGGCGCAGGCCACCAGCGTGCATCTGCTGGAAGCCACGGGCCTCGGCACGCGGCGCGATATCTGGGCCTATCGCATCCCCTCGCTGCTGGGCGCTATGCTGGCCGTGCTGGCCACCTTCCAGTTTGGTCGAACCTTGGTTGGTCGGCGTTCCGCGCTGCTGGCGGCCACCATGCTGGCCGGCTGCATGGTGGTGATGGTGGAGGCGCATATCGCCAAGACCGATGCGGCGCTGCTGGCGACGATCACCGCCGCCATGGGCTTGTTCGGCGCGGCCTATCTGCGGCCCGAGCAATTCACCGCCCGCCACGCCGCCGCCTTCTGGGTGATCCTCGGCCTCGGCGTGCTGCTCAAGGGGCCGATCGCGCCCATGGTGCCGCTGCTGGCCGGCATCACGCTGGCGGTCAGTGACCGCCGCGCCCCCTGGTTCCGCCCGTTGCGCCTGCATTGGGGCCTGCCGCTGATGCTGCTGATGGTGCTGCCCTGGATGCTGGCCATCGGCATCGCCACCGAGGGCCGTTTCTTCGCCCAGGCCATTGGCGATGACATGCTGGGCAAGGTGGGCTCCGGCGATGAAAAGCACTGGGGCCCGCCCGGCTTCTACCTGCTGAGCTTCCTGATTGCGGCCTTCCCGGCGGGCTTCCTCGTCGTGCTTGGGCTTTCCACCGCCTGGGCGCAGCGCCGCCAGCCGGTGACGCGCTTCCTGCTTGCCTGGATCATCCCGACCTGGCTGGTGTTCGAGGCGGTGGCGACCAAGCTGCCGCATTACACCATGCCGACCTATCCGGCGCTGATGCTGCTGGGTGCCATCTGGGCGATGGACCCGCTGCGCCGCGAACCGGCGCGCTGGCTGCGCGTCGCGATGAAGGGGGCGCTGGCCGGCGTCGCCTTCGGCATCGGCATCGTGGCACTCGCCGTGCCGTGGTTCGTCACCGGGCATGAACCGCTGGGTGCGCTGCTGGCCCTGCCCTGTGCCGGGTTGCTGGTCTGGCTGGTCTGGCGCGAGATGGACCGTGCGCATTGGGCGAGGGCCGCGGTGCTCGCCGTGCTGGCGGCGATCCCGCTTTACACCAGCATCATGCAGCTCACCTTCCCGCGCATCGAGGCGCTGTGGATCGCCCCCCGCCTCGAAGCCGTGCTGGCGCGCGAGGCGCCCGGCCTGCCGCCCGCGCAATTCGGCATCACCAGCCATGCCGAGCCCTCCACCCTGTTCCAGATCGGCGGCGCGCTGCGCCTGCTGCGGCGGGGCGAGGATGCGGCCCGCTTCCTGGCCGGGCAGCCCGGCCGCGTCGTGGCCGTCGGCAACCGCGCACTGGATGATTTCAACCGCGAGGCCTCGGTGCTGGGCATTACGCCCCGCGAGATCGGCCAGGTTCCGGGTTTCAACTACACGCGCGGGCGGCCCATCACGCTCAGCCTCTTCAAGGTCACGCACCCATGATTGATCTCGTCACCTCCTGGGTGGCTGCCGCCGGGTATCTCGGTGTGTTCGCGCTGATGTTCCTGGAGAATTTATTCCCGCCGATCCCGTCCGAGCTCATCATGCCCTTCGCCGGCTTCGCGGCCGCGCGGGGCGAGATGTCGCTGCTCCTGGTGATCGTGGCGGGTGTGGTGGGCACGCTGGCCGGCAATGTGGTGTGGTTCGAACTGGCGCGGGCCTTCGGCGCCGACCGCACGCGGCGCCTTTGCGAGAAATATGGCCGCTGGATTGGCGTGCTGCGCGAGGATCTGGACAAGGCCGAAGCGACGCTGCGCCGCTGGGGCCCGCTTGCCGTCTTCCTGGGGCGCATGATGCCCGGCATCCGCACGGTGATCTCCATCCCCGCCGGGCTGATCGAGATGCCGCGCATGGTCTTCTATTCCTGGACGGCGCTGGGCAGCACGATCTGGGTCGGGGCGCTGGCCCTGCTGGGCTATATGCTGGAGGAGGGCTACCAGCATATCGAGGCTTATGTGGACCCGATCGGCAAGGTGCTGATCGTGCTCGTGGGGGTGATGTTCCTCTGGCAGATCGTGCGGATCTGGACGCGCAAGGCGCCGAACAAGCCGGGCTGAGCCAGATGCGCGCCGCGGGCCGGAGCATCATCCGTTCAAACGGGCCCAATTGTACGGATAAATATACTGGAAAATCAATGGGATAGAGGTTGTGGCGTAAGCCCTTGCGAACGCAACAAGCTCTAGGTGTCGCTGACGCGGCCCAGGCCGGGCGCCAATTCGGGGAAGATGTTGTCCACCTCGTCGAAGAACAGGCTCGCGATCCGGCGGTAGCCCCATTCGGTGAAGTGCACGCCATCCTCGGCGCGGAAGCCGCGCGCGCCGCGCTCCAGGCTGACGCTGGATTTGAAGCGGCCCTGCGGGTCGCTCGTCGCGTCCCAGGTGGGGATCCAGACGGCGCCGGCGGCAATGGCGGCATTCTGCTGGATTTCGTTCAACTGCCGGACGGCATTGGCGAATTGCGCGTCCCGCACATTCGGCAGGCCAAACCATACGACGCGCGAGCCGGCTTCCACCGCGCTCGTGACCATGTCACCCACGCGGCGGCCATAGCCATCGGCGAAGGCCTGGGTGCCGAAGGCGTGGCGGGAGCGGGTTTCACGCACGACCAGCGGGCGGAAATCATTGGCGCCGACCCAGAACAGCGTCAGGTTCGGCCGGTGGCGTGCCACCAGATCGCGCGAGACACTGGGCCAGTCATGCTCATCGCTGCGGGTCACGCCCGTCGCGTGCAGGGTGCCGTTGGTCACGCGCACCGTGTCGCGCCGCCGCAACTGGCCGTTCAGCGCGAGGAACATGCCCTGCGCGAGGGAGTCGCCGCAGAACAGCAGGTTGACGCGTTCGGGTACCGCGCGCTCCGGCAAGGCGGAGGGCAGGATGGCCGGTTGGGCCAGCGCCAGGCCGCCCGATGACAGCAGCGCCATTGCGCCATAGACAAGGCCGCGCCGGAGCGCACAGACGGGTTGGGCGCGGAACGCCACGCGGAATACTCCGGGACAGATGAGCAAGAAGGATTTATATCATGCGGCCTGTCACATATAAGTCCCCGGCCCTTTGAAATGCTGAACCGCCGCAATTTTTTTCTGGGGTCCGGCGCTGTTCTGGCAGGCTGTGCGGCCCAGCCGGAAGCCTCCACGCCGGGAGTGGGCGCGACGCAGCTCGTGGCGCAGACCAGGCCCGATCCCTGGCTCGAAGCGCTGCTGCCGGTGCGCGCCGGCGAGAACCCGTATGAGCCACTGGCCAATGCGCTGCGGGCCCAGCCGCGCGGCGGCGATGCCCGCGCGCTGATCCTGATGCTGGGTGACAGCCACACCGCCGGCCCCGTCATGGTGGGCCATCTGCGGGAATTGATGCAGGCCCGCTTCGGCGCCGCCGGTCCCGGCCGCCTGCCACCAGGCCGCGCCCAGCGCCCGATCAACGCGAATCAGATGGTCGAAGCGGGGCAAAGCGGCGAATGGCAGGTGCGCAGCGCCCTGCGGGCCAGCAATCCCGGCCCCTTCGGCCTGACCGGCTATCGCCTGACGGGCGAGCGCGCCGGGGACATGATCACCCTGCGCTCCACCGAGGCCGCGGGGTTTGACCGTGTGCATCTCTCCCTGATGGCCGGCCCCCAGGCGGGGAGTTTCCGGCTGCGTGTGGATGGCCTCACCCTCGGACCCGTCACGCTGCGCCATGGCAGCCCGGAATTCCGCCCCGTGCTGCTCGACGCGCCGCGTGGCAGCCGGGAGATCGCCCTGGAACTGGTGGGGGATGGCCCGGTGGAGCTGCTGGGCTGGGGGCTCGACCGCCGCGGGCGCGGGGTGCTGGTGGAGGGCTTCGGCATCAATGGTGCCACCCTTGCTTCGCTCGACAACCGGGACCCGCTGATCCTCGCACGGGAATTGACCACCAAGCCGCCCGCGCTGGTGATCCTGGAATTCGGCACGAATGAAGCTGTGGATCCGGATTTCGACGAAGCCGCCTATTCGCTGCAACTGACGCGCCAGATCCAGCGCCTGCGCCAGAGCCTGCCGCGCAGCGGAATCATGCTGATGGGCGTGCCCGATGCGGGCCGCCCGGTGCGCCCGCCACGCCGCGGCCGCCCGCCGCAGGGCTGCGCCGCCGTCTCGCCGCTGCCCTCGCTGACGCGGGTGCGCGCGGCGCAGCGCAGCGTGGCCCAGGCGCAGCGCGTGGGCTTCTTCGACTGGAGCGCCGAAGTCACCCGCAGCCCCTGCCGCCTGCCCGAGATGGCGCGTGGCGATGCGCCGCTGCTGCGCCCCGACCTCGTGCATTTCACGCCCGATGGCTATCGCTTCACGGCCGAGCGCCTGCACGCGCATCTGCTGCGGGGCATGGGGCTCGGCGCGCGCATCGCCAGCGCCTGAACCGGCCCGGGGATGCCTGCCGCCGCTTCAGCCCGCATCCGGCAGCTGGGCTAGATGCTGTTTCCCACGGGCATTTTCGCGATCTTCTTCGCGCTGGTCTTCCTGGGCCACTGGTCGCTGGTGCGGTTCCGGCCGGCCTTTGACCGGCCCTTCCTGCTGGCCGCCAATCTCGTGTTCTACGCCTTCTGGAGCCTGGAATTCTGCGCGGCGCTCCTGCTGGTGGGGCTGTGGACCTGGGGCATCGGGCTGCTGGCGGGGCGCCGGCGCTCGCGCCCCTGGCTGTGGCTTGGCATCGCTGGCGCGCTGGCCTGGCTGTTCTACTTCAAATACGCGAATTTCTTCCTGGTCGAGGTGCTGGCCCGGCTTGATGGGCTGGGGCTTGGCCCCATGCCGCTCTTGGACATCGTCCTGCCCGTCGGGATTTCCTTCTACGTCTTCCAGGCCATCTCCTACATGGTGGATGCCCATGAGGGGGCGGCCGAGCCCGAGCCCAGCCCGCTCAATGTCCTCGTCTATCTGACCTTCTTCCCGCATCTGGCGGCGGGCCCCATCGTGCGCGCCGCGCATTTCCTGCCGCAGCTTCACACGCCGCCCGACCGCTTCCGCATTCCCGTCGTCATGGCCTGCATCCTCATCCTGGGCGGGTTGTTCAAGAAGATGGTCATCGCGAGCGAACTCGCGACCGGCATCGTCGACCCTGTCTTCCGCGATCCTTCGGCCCATGGCGCGCTGGATATCCTGCTGGCGGCCTATGGCTACAGCATCCAGATCTTTTGTGATTTCTCGGCCTATTCGGACATGGCGATCGGCTTCGCCGCGCTGCTCGGCTATCATTTTCCCAAGAATTTCGATCAGCCCTTCCGCGCGCTCTCGCTCTCTGAATTCTGGCGGCGCTGGCATATCTCGCTCTCCAGCTGGCTGCGCGACTATGTCTATATCCGCTGCTTCGGCGGCAATCGCCGGCGGGCGGGCTTCGCCCTGATGGCGACGATGGTGCTGGGCGGCATCTGGCACGGCGCGGCCTGGAATTTCGTGCTCTGGGGCCTGCTCCATGGCGTGGCCCTCTGGGTGGAGCGCGCGCTGGGCGGCAAGGCGACGCCCGCGGGGCGCGGGGCGCGGTTGCTGCGCTGGGTCATCACCTTCCACATCGTGGTCATCGGCTTCGTGCTGTTCCGCGCGCATGACCTGGCGGGCTTCGGCGCGATGCTGGGCGGGGTGTTCAACCTCGATGCGCCGAATGAGAGCGTGACCTGGCGGCTGCTGGCGCTGGCGCTGCTGGGCTTGTCCTTCCATGTCTGGCCGGCTGATCTGCGGCAGCGGATCGAGGCCCTGCTGCGCCGCCTGCCGCCCGTCC
Source organism: Sediminicoccus sp. KRV36 (assembly GCF_023243115.1). NCBI lineage: Bacteria > Pseudomonadati > Pseudomonadota > Alphaproteobacteria > Acetobacterales > Roseomonadaceae > Sediminicoccus > Sediminicoccus sp. KRV36. Next base: position 4,043,058 of record NZ_CP085081.1, on the reverse strand, counting down.
TGCTGGGCCTGCTGGTGGGCGTGGCGCTGCTGCTGATCCTGCTCGCCGGCCCCGAGGGCGTGGCCCCCTTCATCTATTTCCAGTTCTGAGGAGGCGATGATGCAGCAGCCCTGGTTGCCCGATGCGCCGCCGCCCCGCCCCGGCGTGCCCGATGATTTCTCCCGCATGACGGCCGTGCTGCCGCTGGGCCGCACGCTCCTGGTGCTGGGGCTGATCCTGCTGCTGCTGGCGATGGGGCGCTCGGAGGCGATGCTCGATGCCGCCTATGGGCTTCCCATGCTGCCCGGCACGGAAGCGCTGATCATCCTGGCCGAGGCATGGAATGACGCGATGGCGGCCTCTGGCCTGCCGGGATTCCTGCGGGCCTTGCGCGCCACCCTCTCCCTGGGCCGATGACGCGGGGGCCGGGGCCAGGCCCCGCGGCTCGGTTCAGGGCAGCGCCCTGACCGGCTCCATTCCCGCCATCCGTGTCCGGTCCAGCCATTGCGCAAGACCGGCCCACCACGCCTGGTAGCCAACCCCGGTCGGGTGGATGCCGTCATGCGAAGCATAGGCGCAGCGCGCGAGGCGCCCGCTATGGATGGCCGGCAGGTCGCGCAGGCGGTCGCTGGCACGGCGCAGATGACGGCTGAGGGCGGCATCGAGGGCCGCACTCCCGCGCTCCAGCGCCGCATCCTGGAAGCAGCCCGGCGTGGCCCAGATGGCCTGCTGCGCGTCCCATTGCTCCATCACGGCGGCGATCCGCAGCGGGTAGGCCTCGGCTTCGGCCTGGGCCATGCCGCGCAGGTCATTCGTGCCAAAGACGAGAACCAGGCGGCGGGCGCAGCGGGGTTCCTGCTGGCGCAGCCAGGCGATGCCAGCACCCTGCTGGGCGATGACGGTGAAGCCGAGCGCGCGGGCGTGGGGCGCCATGCCCACCGCCAGGCTGTCGCCCAGCAGGATATCCGGGCAGGCGGGCTGGGCGCGGGCAGGGGATGGCGGAAGGGCAAAGAGGGCCAGGATGGCCAAGAGGTGCCAGCGATGGAGCGGCATGGGCATGAGACTCCTTCCTGGGGCCGGCGCGCGAGGTGCCATGCCCCGGGTGAATGGGCGGTTAAGGGGGCAATCCCTTGGGTTTTCCGCGGGGTTTTCGGCCCTGGCCACGAAACATGGTTGACGCGGCAGGGTCTTCCCGGCTTCCCTGACTGTTCAGAGACTTGCGGGGCGAGGTGACACCATGGAGACACAGAAATGGATACGCTGACGCGATCCGGTCTGGCTGAGGCGATCTACGCGGAGGTCGGCCTCTCCCGCAATGAATCCGCGGCCCTGCTGGAAGCGGTTCTGGAGCGCATTTCCAGCGTGCTGGAGACGGGAGAATCCGTGAAGGTTTCGGGCTTTGGTACCTTTCTGATTCGGCAAAAGGGCCAGCGCATCGGGCGCAACCCGAAGACTGGCGTCGAAGTTCCGATCCTGCCGCGGCGCGTCCTGACCTTCAGGCCGAGCCAGGTGCTGAAGGCGCGGATCAACGGCCGGCCCGTTATTGCCGGCAGCGGCAAGAGCGCTTCTGCGGGCAGCAAAGGGTGACGGGAGAGGTTGATCTAGAGGATCGCCCCCGGCCGCGCAAATCGGCCCAGGCGTTCCGCACCATCAGCGAGGCGGCGGAGCAGTTGAACGTGCCCCAGCACGTGCTGCGCTTCTGGGAAACAAAATTCCCGCAGCTCAAGCCTTTGAAGCGCGGCGGCGGCCGGCGCTACTACCGGCCGGAGGATCTCGCGCTGCTCAAGCGCATTTCCGATTTGCTCTACACGCAGGGCTACACCATCAAGGGCGTGCAACGCCTGCTGGGCGAGGGCGAGCCGGAATTGCCGCTGGGTGAAGCCGCACCGGAGGAAAGCGCCCTGGCTGATCTCCTCGCCGAGCTTGACGCGATCGCGGTGGCGCTGCGGCGCCTCTGAGGACGTCTGGCGTCAGTGTCCCTTCGGGTCGCGGTCATGCCGGGCCCGCGCTTCGGTGCGGGGCGGCGGGAAGGCCGCGATGCTCCGCTCGGCCAGGCCGGGCAACACATCCAGGATGCGGCGCCAGGAAGCGGGTTCGCCGCTGTGGCACGCCTCCTCCAGCGCACGGGCCGCATCACGCAGCGCGATGGCGCCGAAGGTGGCGGCGGCGGCCTTGAGGCTATGAGCCTCGTCCTCGATGCGCTGCGGGTCGGTCAGTGCATGCATGCGGCGTACGCGCTCCTTCGTCTCGGCGGTGAAGACGCTGATCAGCCGGGGCAGCCGTCCGGGGCCGACGGCGGAACGCAATTCCTCCAGCGTCTCACGGTCAAGCAGGGGCGCGGTTGCGCCGGGCTCGGCCTCGGGGATGGCCACGCGCGGGCGGCGGGGCCGGGCATCCAGCACGCGATGCACGGCGGCGAGCAGCTCCGCGCGGCCCAGCGGCTTGGGCAGATGTCCGTCCATTCCGGCCTCTGTGCACAGCTCGGCATCGCCGGGCATGACGCTGGCCGTCATGGCGAGGATGGGCACGCGGCCGCGCGGGCCGTGCAGGGCGCGGATCGCGCGGGTGGCGGCATAGCCATCCATCAGCGGCATGCGCACATCCATGAGGATGAGGTCGTAATCGCTGGATTCGGCGGCCGCGGCGGCTTCCGCGCCGTCCCGCGCCAATTCGACCGTGTAGCCGGCCTTGCGCAGGATGGTGGCGGCGACAAGCTGATTGGCCTTGCCATCCTCGGCCAGCAGGATGCGCCCATGGGCACCGCCCAGCGGCTGCACGAGGACCGGCTGCGGCGCCATGCGCGTCGGCGGCGTTCCGGATTCCGGCACATGCGCGAGGGGCAGGTCGAAAAAGAAGGTGCTGCCGCGCCCCACGGTGCTGTCCACCGCGATCTGCCCACCCATCAGCGCGACGAGGCGCTTGCAGATGGCGAGACCAAGGCCCGAGCCGATCTGCTCGCCCGCGGGATCCGCCTGGGCGAAGCGGGTGAAGAGGGTCTGGCGCAGCCGCGTCGGGATGCCGATGCCGGTATCGGTGACGGCAAAGCCGACATGGCCATCGGGCAGGGCCGCGATGCGCAGTTCCACACTGCCCCGATGGGTGAATTTCACCGCATTGTCAGCGAGGTTCATGAGAACCTGGCGGATGCGGCCCGGATCGCCGATCAACTGGCCCGGCAGAAGGTGATCAAGGCTCGCGGAGAGCTCGACGCCCTTTTCGGCCGCGGCCGGGGCGAGGAGGTCAAGGACATCCTTGACTACATCGGCCAGGGCGAAGGGGTCGGCATGGATGCCCAGCTTGCCGGCCTCGATCCGGCTCAGATCGAGCAGCTCATTGACCGTATGCAGCAAGGTGGCGCCGGAGCGTTGCGCCGTTTCGGCAAAGGCGCGCTGCTCGGCGTCCAGTGCCGTGTCGAGGAGGAGGGAGAGCGTGCCCATGACGCCATGCAGCGGCGTGCGCACCTCATGCGACATGAAGGCGAGGAAGTCGCTTTTTTCCTGGTTGGCGCGCTCGGCGGCGCGGCGGGCCTTCGCGGCCTCGCGCTCGGCGCGCTTGCGGGCGGTGACGTCATGCTGGATGCCGATATAGGCGATCAGCTGCCCCGCCTCATCGAGCACGGGCGCCATGCGCAGCTCGTTGACGAAGCGCCGGCCATCCTTGCGATGGTTGGTGAATTCCAGGGTGATGGGCTTGGCCGCCGCCACGGCAAGGCGCAGCGCCCGGACGGATTCCTTCTCGGTGCCGCGGCCCTGCAGGAAGCGGCAATTCCGGCCGAGCACATCCTCGGGCGAATAGCCCGTCATCCGCGTGAAGGCGGGGTTCATGAAGACCAGCGGGCAATCGGGCAGGGCGGGATCAGCGACAGTGATGCCGGTGGGCGCTGCGGCGATGGCCAGGGCCAGGACACCACCCAGCCCGGCGGCCGTGACGGCGCCGTCAAACCCTTCGAGGAAGGCATTGCCCCCCGCATCACGGGTGATGCGCGGCGCGTCGAGGGGGGGTGCCCTACTCGTCATAGGTGAGGAGGGTTTCAACCGGGACATCGAGGCGATTCCTTCCGCCCAGGAAACTGAGCTCGATCATCGTCGCCACCGCAGGCACGACCGCGCCCGCCTGGCGCAGCAGGCCGAGCCCCGCGAGCATGGTGCCGCCCGTGGCGAGCAGGTCATCGAGCAGGACCACGCGCTGGCCCGGCTGCACCGCATCGGCCTGCATCTCGATGCGGTCGGAGCCGTATTCGAGGGCGTAGTCCAGGCCGATGGTGGCCCCAGGCAATTTGCGCGGCTTGCGCAGCATGATGAAGCCGAGGCCCAGCTCCAGCGCCAGCGGCGCCGCCAGCAGGAAGCCGCGGCTCTCGATGCCGGCGAGGAGTTGGGGCTGATAGGGCGTGATGCGCGCGGCCATCGCCGCCATGGCGGCCTTCCAGGCCGGGCCATGCCGCAGCAGGGTCGAGATGTCGTAGAACAGGATCCCCGGCTTCGGAAAATCGGGAATGCCACGGATGTGGCGCTTGAGTTCGTTTTCCGTCACGTGCTTCTTCGCTGAGATCGGGCCAATGGGGAGCTGTGGGAGGGAAGGGCACCTCTGACAACACTGTGTCGCCCCTCGACTGCCTTGAAGGCTAGTCCCTTTGGGCAATATTTAGCAAGCTTCTCGCTCCACCTTGGGCGAAAAACCAAAGGAGGCCATGTCGTTACTATGTCACGAGGCAAGGTTGCGTTCCTGATCGGCGTGGTCGGATTTATCGTTTACACGGTGGTTGTGGTTGCGCTTGGGGATTTTGTTGTCCAGCAGCATTGGGCAATACAGATGATGTATTATGTGTTTTGCGGGATCATATGGGTGATACCAGCGAAACGATTGATCGAATGGAGCGCCCGCGCACCCCATTGAGTTGCCCTTCCGCCGATTTGGTGACGAAATCTTCAGCCCAATGCTTGCCGGCACATGCCACACGGCGTTCAAGCCACGCCGGCCCGCCGGATTACCTGCGATTCTGGGCCGCAAGGCCAGGGTGATCTTGCGCGGCGGGCCAGGACAGGTCCTGGCCCGCCCGTGGCGCTACATGCTGGCGCCTGAAGCGCGGACCACCGGCGCCCAGCGCGACTGTTCGCCCTGAACCCAGGCGGCGAGGCCGGGCTGCGGGATATCCTCCGCCGGAACAAAGGCGACCGAATCCATCCGCTCACGGATCGGAGCTTCGGCCAGGATGGTGCGCACCGCCTGGCTCAGCCGCTCGGTGATGGCGGGCGGCAGGCCGGCCGGGCCACACAGCATGAACCAGTTGAGGCTGACCACATTGGTGAAGCCCGCCTCCCGCGCCGTTGGCACATCGGGCAGGATGGAAGCGCGCTGCGCCGAGGAGACGCAGAGCCCGCGCATATTGCCGGCACGGATCGCCTGGACATTCGCCGCCGCGGTATCCCACAGCGATGTGGTGGTGCCGCCCAGCACCGCCGTCTGCGCCTCGGGCGCGCCGCGGAAGGGGGCATGCAGCAATTGCGAGCCGGTCTCCATGCCAAAGAGCACGCCGGTCAGATGGCCCATCGAGCCGATGCCGGAGGAGCCGAAGCTGACCGCTTCCGGTGCGCGCTTCGCGGCAGCCGCATAATCGGCCAGCGTGCGGATCGGGCTGTCGCCCTTCACCGCGCAGACGATGGGCGCACCGCCCATGAGCGAGATGTAGGTGAAGCTGCGTGCCGGGTTGTAAGGCAGGTTTGCCATCATCGAAGGCAGCAGCACCAGCGGGCCGGCCGTGGACATCAGCAGCGTATAGCCATCCGGCCGCTCATTCGCGGCCGCACCCGCACCCACCGCCCCGCCGCCGCCGGGCCGGTTATCGATGACGAAGGATTGGCCCAGCATCCGCTCCAGCCGCTCGGCCACCGGCCGCATCATGAGGTCCGAGGCACCGCCGGGCGTGAAGGGGATGATGATCCGCACGGTGCGGCTCGGCCAAGCGGGCTGCGCCTGCACGATGGCCGGCGTTGCCAGGATGGGGGCCGCCAGCAACGAGGTGGCGAGCAATTCGCGGCGATTCATGGAGGAGCTTCCTTCGATGGACCGCCACCCCCATGCAAGCCGCGTGCCCAGCCCTGGTTCAAAGCTCCGCGGGTCAGAGCTCCGCGGGTTCGCCCTCGGTCATGCGCAGCAGCGCATCCATGTCGAGGATGCGCACCGTCTGATGCCCTGGCTCGGCGATCAGTTTCTGGCGCTTGAAGGCGGCGAAGCTGCGGCTGACGGTTTCCAGCGTCAGCCCCAGGAAATCGCCGATGTCGCTGCGGGTCATCGGCATGGGCAAATCCGCCGGCAGGGCGCCGCGTTGCCGATGGGCTTCGGTGAGGCCGATCAGGAAGCTCGCCACGCGGGCTTCGGCCGAACGGCGGCCGACGGTGACGAGTTGATCCTGCGTGTTGGACAATTCGCGCAGGCAGAGATCGAGCAGGCGCCGCTCCATCTGCGGATAGAGCCGCAGCATCGCGTCCAGCCGGCCGCGTTCGATCCGGCAAAAATGCCCCGGCGTCAGGGATTCAGCGTCAAACGGATAGGTCTTTCCGGCACCATAGCCGAGGAGATCGCCCGCGAAGCGAAACCCCACCACCTGCTGCTTGCCATCGGGCAGCAGGCGGGAGAGCTTCACCACGCCCTCGATGATGGAGATGGCGCGGCTGGCCGGGTCGCCCTCGCGGAACAGGGTGCTCTTGGCGGGCAGGTGGAAGCGTTGCGAGTCGGAGGCGATGTCGTCCAGGGCCGACGCGTCCAGCCGATGGCACAGCCCCGCCACACGGCTGCCGCAGGTGGTGCAGGCCTCCGCGGTGCGGGACTCGGTTTTTCCGGCATGTGTGGCGTCGAGCGGGTTCACGGTTCTTGTCTTTCCCCGAGGGGGTTTAGATTAACCCTCACATTGTCCGAGTTGCAAGCTTGGACACCCCGTCCGAATCATGACCGATTATCAATCGCCGGTCATGGTGAAGGCGCCAGGATTGATCGTGACCGTGCCCGGCCCCGCGACCGCCACCGCCGTCGTCAGCGGGGACCAGGTCAGCGCATTGCCGCCACTCGCCGCGTCAAACAGCCCGACATGGGAGAAGCTGCCGGCGGCGGCGCTGAAGGTGAAGCGCACGGCCTCGGCATTCTGCTGCACGCCGGTGCCGGTGAAGGTGACGCGCTGGCGGGCATAGCCATTGCCCACCGCCTCGCCGCTGATGCCGGTGGGGTCGCTGCCGCCGGTGCCCAGGCCAAGAAAGACGGCCGAGGGCAGCACGGGCGCACGGCCGCACAGGGCGCGGGTCAGGACATTCTTCGTATAATCGGTCAGGGAGCTCATGGGGGAAATTCCTTCTCGTCGTGGGTCAGATGTCGGCGGCGTGGGCGAAGCGCGAGGGCATGTCCTCGCCCGCCGGCTGTTCGCGGATGGCGCGATAGAGGTCCTCCACCGCCAGGGTGTAGGGGTCCTCCATGGTGGCCTGGTCGAAGCGGAAGGTGAGGCGTTGCAGGGGGGATTTGCCGGCTCGCCGCGCGGCCTGGTCGCGATAGCCGTGCAGCTGCGCCTCGACGATGCCGGCGACGCGATCCACCTGGACATGCGTCAGGCGCCAGTATTCGGCGAAGGCGCCCGTATCGTTGATCTCGATGGGAAGCAGAAAAGCCATGGGGGATCTCCTGGGGCTCTGGGCGGGTGAAGACATCGAACAGGCAGGTGAATGCCCGTGCGGAACAGGCTGTCGTCGCGCGGGATGGGGCTGCATTCGCGACGGCTCAGCTCGCGGTGGTCGCCTCGGTATTGGCGAAGCGGGCCGAATGGTTGATCGTCGTGGCGGCGGCCCCCGTGACGGTGACGGCGATGCCGCCATTGGTGGTGTCCGCCGCGATATCCAGGCGCCATGCGCTGCCCGCGCCATTGCTGGCCGTGGGCGCCAGCGCCGTGCCTGTGCCCTCGTAGATCACCACGGTCGCCACGCCATTGCCGCGCACGGCCGAGACCTGCACGCGCCAGGTCGCCGCCGCCGTGCTGCCGGTGGCCTTGGCGACCACGGTCAGCGTGCCGGCATAGACGCTGAAATTCGGCATGTTGATGGTGTTGGCGGTGCCGGCAGCGGCGCCATCGGCCGTCAGGCGGGTGGCGGTGGCGTCGGTGGTCTGCCGCAGCAGATGGTGCTCACCGCATTGGGCGTCGCCATCCGCGGCGATACGGCCAGCGGCCCATGCGCCCCTTCCGGTTATGCCGCGCGTGGCGGCACGCGATCCGCCCGGGATCCAGGATAGCGAGCCGCTGGCCGTGTTGCTCACGCCGCCGCCGACGGACGATCCCGTCGCGCTGGCGATATTGTTGGCGCCGCCCGCAATGGTGGCGTTGGCCTGGCTGGCATTGTTGGCGCTACCGCCGGCCACCGTTGCGGCGGATTGGCTGGCGGTGTTGCTGGTGCCACCCGCGACCGTGGCGTTGCTGCTGCTGGCCGTGTTGGTGTTGCCGCCCCCCACTGTCGCGCCGTTGACGCTCGCGGTGTTGCCAACGCCACCGCCCACGGTCGCATTTGCGCCGCTCGCCGTGTTGTTCTGCCCTCCGCCGATCGTCGCAGTGGCCGCGCTTGCCACCTGGGTCGCAGCGGTCCTCACCGTCTGCCAATCGGTGGCGCTCGAGCCGCGTGCATTGCCGCCTGTCGCGCTGTTGTCCGGGAATTGCGCGATCAGTGCCCCGGTGCCCTTGGGCTGCATCACGGCTGAGATATTCGCATCCGAGCCTGAGGCGCGCCAACCCGTTCGCCCTGGCGCGCCGGTAACGCCGCCCAGGATTTCCGGCCGGTTGACCGTGCTGCCCGGCGTGGTCACCTCCAGCCCGTGCGCCCCGCTGGCTGCCCCAAGGCTGGCCGTGCCGCCCGCCAGCCGCAAAAGCTCCGCGCCGCTGACAGCCGCCGCAAGGCTGCCAGCCGCGGGACGAAACAGCCCGGTGTCATTCTGACCGACGGAAAGCCCAGGCCGCGCCGCCTCACCCGCTGGCGCCTGCAAGCCCACCGAGCCGTTGCTGGATGCGTTGAACACCGGGCCCATATTGGCGGTCTCCAGCAGCGGGGGGCTTGCCAGGTTGACGCGGTTGGGCGTGCCACTTGCGGCATTCGCGAGATGGATGGCAGCGGCGCCATTGTTGCGCAGGTTGAAGTTGACGCAGCGCAGCGCGCCGATATCCATCCGGTTCGAGTGGCCATCGATGCGGATCGCATTGTCCTCGGCATCGTCAACACGCAGCGAGCCGATCTGGATCCGGCTGGAATTCGCGTTGACGTAGACGCCGACGGAGCCGGTGACGGGCGAGCCCCCGGCGTTGAAAATCTCGCACTGGACGGTCATCGCATCAATCTGGCCGTCCGTGCCCGCGGCCTCGACCCAGACGCCATGCCGCACGAAATCCGCATAGGCCTGGCCGATGCTGAATTTCTGCGTGTAGCCCGTGCCCGAGGAGGTGAAGCGGAACATCGAGCGGTAGCCCAACACGAAGGCCTGGTCCACGAAGACGCCATCGCAGCGGCGGAAGATCATCGCATCGCCATTGGCCTGCTGCCAGCGCACCACATTGTCGTTGGACGACCAGAAGGGCCAGAAATGCAGGTTGTGGATTCGCGAGGCGTCGTAGCCCTCGTCGATCTCGATGCCCGTGGTGAAGACCTGGCCGCGAATGCGGCGGAAATCCGTCCGGCCCGAGTTGCGCACGAAGATGCCGCGATTGATGCCGGCCAGCATCACATTGTCGAAATCCACCCCGCCGAAGCAGTCGACGACGCGAAACAGGTAATCATAGTTGGTCGGTGCCCAGGAGGCGTTCTGCGTGGCCGAATGGGTCTGCCGGAAAGCCATGTCCCGCACGGCGGAGCCGCGCGCGGCGGTGCCCGTGAAGGTGAAGGGCGTGAAGCTCGTCTGGTCCACGGTGAGCCAGGTTCCATCGCCCGGGCTGCCGCCCTCGGCGAAGCCGGCACCCTGCAGCCGCACCGAGGTGTTGTTGATGGTGATGGCCGAAGCAAGCCGATAGGCGCGCGGGCCGAATTGCACGACGCCGCCCGCGGCCCCCAGCGCGTTGATCGCGGACTGGATGGCAGGTGCGTCATTCGTCGTGCCGTTGCCGACGGCGCCGAAGTCGCGAACATCCACGCCACGATCGGCCAGCACGGCCCGCCGCAACTGGGAGATGCTGGCGCGGCGCGTGGCGATCGAGGGCGAGGTCTGGACGAAGGGCGTCATATCGGCGTCGGCGATGCTGGTCGCCGCCGGCAATTCACTGATCTTGAGGTCGGGCATGGGGCTCCGTCCGATCTTGGGGGGAAGGGGAAGGCGGGCCGGGGGCGATGCCTCAGTTCTGGGCGATGGCCGCGCCGTCCTCCTGGAGAAGCTTGGCGCCATCCTCGAGCAGCACGAGCCTGAGGTCGGGCAGGATGTTGAAGCTGCGCGAGGTGGCGACGACGCCGGTATCCAGCGCGTCCTCGATGCGGATGCGGTAGCCGCTGCCGACGGCGGGCGTCGGCAAGGTCGCCGTCACATAGCCCTGTTCCACATTGACCGTCTGCGCGGGCGGGATGACCTGGTTCTGCGCATTGCGGACGGAGATCACCACCTGCTGGATCGGCCCGGTGACCTGCGCCTGGACGGGAATGGATGTGCCGACAATCACGCCGGCCATCAGGGGTGCCAGGATGATGGTGGAGACCACGGCACCCGCCGCCTGCACCATGCGCAGCGTCTGCCCGACGGAACGGCTGAGGGCGATCGGCGTCACCGCGCCATCGAGCACGACGCCCGGGCCGGTCACGGCATTGCTGCGCACGGGCAGCATCGCCATCGCATCGGCGGATTGGACGATCATCAGGTCGCCGGCGCGCAGCGTCGCGGCGGCGGGGGCGAAATAGCCGGCCGTCGTGATCGCCGCCTGCAGATCGGCGCTGCGATAATGCCAGAGGTTGAAGCGCGCGGACTGGATCAGCGGCACGAGGTCACTTGCGGTGAAGGGCATGGGCATGCGTCTCCTAAGCCATGGGGGCGACAAGCCGCGCGGCGCGCGGGGATGCATCGGGGATGGGGGTGCGGGCGGGGGCGCGGCACTGGACGCAATTCACCCCTTGGCCCGCTTTGTTTACGAGAACAAATAAAGAACGTCAAGGAAAAAAAGCGGATATTGTGAAACCATCGCCGCTGCGTCATAGGCAGAGGACACCGCCCCGGAGTTCGCCCCATGCGCCGAGTGATGCTGACCCTGGCCCTGCTGCCGATTGGCCTGCAAGCCCAGGCACAGCAAGCCACGCTGAACATCTACAACTGGGCCGACTACATGGACCCCTACGCCATCGAGCGCTTCCAGCGCGAGACCGGCATCCGGGTGCGCTATGATGTCTATGATACGCTGGAGACGCTGGAAGGAAAATTATCCGCAGGCCGCTCGGGCTATGACATCGTGGTGCCGACCAGCGAGCCTGCTTTCAATCGCCTCGTGCGGGCCGGCGCGCTGCGGCCGCTGGAGCCGGCGCGGCTGCCCAACACGGCCAACCTCGACCCGGCGCTGATGGCGCGCATCGCCAGCGTGGACCCCGGGAACCGGCATGGCGTGATCTACCTTTGGGGCACGGTGGGCCTGGGGATGAACGCCGCGCGCATCCGCGAAGTGGCTCCCGATGCGCCGCTGGACAGTCTCGACCTGCTGCTCAACCCCGAGCATGCGCGGCGCATCGCGCGCTGCGGCATCGCGGTGATGGACAGCGCGGTGGATGTGCTGCCCTCGGTGCTGCGCCATCTGGGCCGGCATCCCGACAGCGTGGCGCCGCCGGATCTGGATGCGGCGCAGCGCGCCCTGCTGGCGATCCGCCCTTTCCTGCGCTCGATCCCCTCGCCGCCTGCCATCATTGACGCGCTGGCGGCGGGCGAGATCTGCCTCGCCTTCAGCTATTCGGGCGATGTGATCCAGGCGAGGGCCCGTGCCCGTGAAGCCCGCCGCACGCATGAGGTGAGCTACGTGATGCCGCGTGAGGGCGCGCAGCTCTGGTTTGACATGCTGGCCATCCCCGCCGATGCGCCCAACCCGGATGCCGCGCATGCCTTCATCAATTTCATCCTGCAGCCCGATGTGATGGCCGGCATCACCCGTCAGGTGCGCTATCCCAATGCGGTGCCTGCCTCGCGCCCGCTGCTGCCGCCCGAAGTCGCCAATGACCCGAGCGTCTTTCCGCCAGCCGAAGCGCTGGCGTTGAGCTTCGTCGCCGGCACGCCGGCCCAGGCCGGGGAGCGCGCGCGCGCAAGGCTCTGGGCACGCTTCAAGGCGGGCAGGTGACGCTGCTCCGCATCGAGGGCGTCACCAAGCGCTTTGGTGCGGCGCTGGCGCTGGACGGCCTGTCGCTGGAGATCGGCGCGGGGGAGTTTTTCGCGCTGCTGGGCGGCTCGGGCTCCGGCAAATCCACGCTGTTGCGGGTGATCGCAGGATTTGAGCGGCCGGATGCCGGGCGGGTCATGCTGCAAGGCCAGGACATCACCCCGCTGCCGCCGCCAAGCCGTGCGGTGGCCATGATGTTCCAGTCCTATGCGCTGTTTCCGCATATGAACCTGCGCGACAACATCGCCTATGGCCTGCGCCGCGCGGGTGAGCGCGACCCGGGGCCGCGGGTGGCGGAGCTGGTGGCGCTGCTGGGCCTGGAGGGGCTTGAGGCACGGCGGCCGCACCAGCTTTCCGGTGGCCAGCAGCAGCGCGTGGCGCTGGCCCGCGCTCTGGCCCGCCGGCCGCCGCTGGTGCTGCTGGATGAACCTCTGGCGGCCCTAGATTCCGGGCTGCGGGAGCGCACGGGGCTGGAGTTGCGCGCGCTGCAACGGCGCCTGGGCGCCAGCTTCGTCATGGTGACGCATGACCAGGCGGAGGCCCTGTCGCTCGCGGATCGCGTGGCGGTGCTGGATCAGGGACGCATCGCCCAGGTGGCCACGCCGCGCGACCTCTATGAGCGCCCGGCCACCCGCGCCGTGGCGCGCTTCCTGGGGGCGGCGAATGTGCTGGAGGCCGGGCGCTTTGCCTTGCACGCCGAGCAGGCGGCACCCGCCTACGCCTTGCGGCCGGAGCGCATTCGCCTCGTGGATGCCCTGCCCCAGGCCAACGGGACGCCCGCGGTGGTGAGGGACATCGCCTTCCGTGGCGGCGATGCGCTGGTTCTGGCCGAAGCCGAGGGCGAGGTGCTGCGTCTGGTTCTGCCTGGTGGCGCCCGGCTGCCCGAAGCGGGAGCCGCGGTGTTCCTCGCCTGGGATGCGGCCGCGCTGGCCCCGCTTTCGGCATGATCCGCGCCGGTGCCTGGGCCGCGCTGCTGTTGCTGGTGGCCGCGCCGCTGGTGATCGTGCTGTGCATGGGCTTTGGCACTTCGGCACCCGGCGTGCCGCCGGTGCTCCCGCCGATCGGCGCCTCCGGATGGCAGGGCAGCTTCGATGCCTGGGGGCTGCTCTTCGCTGATACCTATTACCTCGACGCCGCGCTGCGTTCGCTGCGGCTGGCGGCCATCACGGCCGGGCTTTGCTTGGTGCTGGGCTTTGGCATGGCGCTCGGCATCGCCTCCGCCGCGCCACGCTGGCAGGCACCGCTGCTGGCCTTGGTGCTGCTGCCCTTCTGGTCCGGCTTCGTGCTGCGCCTGGCGGCCTGGGTGGGCTTGCTGCGTGATGGGGGCTGGATCAATGCCGTGCTGATCCAGGCGGGGTTGATCAGCGAGCCCATGCCGCTGCTCTACAGCGAGGGTGCCATGCTGCTGGGCATGGTGCATGGCTATCTGCCCTTCGCCGTGCTGCCGCTGACGGCGACGCTGGCACGTCGCGACCTGCGGTTGGAGGAGGCTGCGGCCGATCTTGGCGCCGGGCGCTGGATGGTGTTCGCCACCATCACCCTGCCGCTTGCCGCCCCTGCGGCGGCGGCGGCTTTCCTGCTGGTGTTCATCCCCGCGGCGGGCGAGGTGGTCATCCCCGAGGTGCTCGGCGCGCCAGACTCCGTCCTGATCGGCCGCGCCATCTGGGGCGAGTTCTTCCAGACGCGCGACTGGCCGGCCGCAGCGGCGCTGGCCACGGCACTCCTGGCGCTGCTGCTGCTTCCCATCGCCCTGTATCAGCGCTTTTCGGTGGCGCGATGAGGCGCGTGATCCTGGCCTTTGGCGTGGTGTTTCTATGGGCCCCCATCGCGCTCATGGCGGCCTATGCCTTCTCCGGCAGTCGCGTGCCCTTCGAGTGGGGCGGGTTCTCGCTGCGCTGGTTCGCGGCGCTTGCGGCGAATGAGCGGCTGCTGGAGGCCGCCTGGCTTTCGCTGCGCATCGGCGCCGCGGCGGCCAGCCTCGCCACGCTGCTGGGCTTAACGCTCGGCTGGGTGCTGGCGCGGCACAAGCGTTTCGCCGGGCGGCCGCTCTTTGGCGTCCTGGCCGGCGCGCCGCTGGTGCTGCCCGAGGTGGTGATGGGCCTCGCCTTGCTGCTGCTCTTTGTGGGCCTGCAGGCGTTGACCGGCTGGCCCGCGCAGCGCGGCGCGGTGACGGTCTGGCTCGCCCATGCCGGGCTTGGCATGGCCTATGTGGCGGTGCTGGTGCAGGCGCGGCTGGTGGGGCTCGACCCCGCGCTGGAGGAAGCGGCGGCGGATCTGGGGGCGGGGCCATTCGTGGTGTTCCGCACCATCACCCTGCCCTTGATCGCGCCCAGTCTGGTGGCCGGCTGGCTTCTTGCCTTCACCCTCTCGCTGGATGATGTGGTCCTGGCGAGCTTCGTCTCCGGGCCTGGCGCCACCACGCTGCCGGTCTATCTGTTTTCGCAATTGCGCCTGGGAATGACGCCGGAGGCCAATGCGCTGGCCGTTGTCATGCTCGGCCTGGCCGGCGGGTTGGGCCTGCTGGGCTGGGCGCTCAGGCCCGATCCTAGGCGTTGAGCAGCGCGTCGATCTCCGCCTGCGCGAGATCGGCTGCACTGGGTGCCGCGGCCACGGTCCGCATCTGCGTGCGCACCACGACCTTGCTGTCCGGCGCGCGGGCGAGGCCCGGCACGAAGCGCTCCAGCATGGTTTCCACCTGCTGCAGATGCTGGATGGCGCGGCGGATGCGCTGGCCGGTGACGTCCTGGAAGCTGCAGGCCTCAAAGATGGCATTCACCTTCGTGGCAAGGTTCTCGATCCCGGCGGTGTCGCGCTGGCCGGTCATGATCCAGTCCTGAATGGCCTCGGCGGCTTCGAGGATAATGTTGGCGGCGGATTCGGTGGCCATCACCACCGCCTCCAGCTCCACGCCGCTGTTGCGGCTGGCCTCGGCGGGCAGCGCCACCAGCCCTGCGATGCGTTCATGCACCAGCGCCAATTCCCGAGAGAGCTTCTCCTCGCTCATATCGGCGAGCTGCACGCTCGCATGCAACTCGGCGCTGAGTTCGGCGATGCGGCGATCCACGAAGCGGTTAAGATCGGTGAAGAGCGGCTGGAACTCGGCGCGGACGGCATCGCGCAGCGCGTGGGTGAGGGCGGGGTCAAGGTCAGTCGGCATGTTCGGCGCGGCCTCAAGGATCGGAATTGGCCGATCTAGGCCGGGCCGGGTGAAGCCGCGGTTAACGCGTCACTCCGCCGCGTTGCGCGCCGGCAGGGCAGGCGGCGCGCAGCCGGTGTCGCAGCAGCGGCCAGGCTGGCTGGAGGTGCGCCGGCCCTCGTCCAGGATGCCGCGATCCAGCAGGCGTTCTACCAGCGCGCTGCGCTCCTCGGTCGGGTAGTTGCGCCAGATCTCCCGCTTCATCGCCTCGGGGCTGCCGCCGCCATGCAGCGAGATGACGGAGTACCAGCCGCCCTGGTTGGAGGCCGTCAGATCCTCCATGAAGCGCGCCACATCCAGGCGCTTCTCGGCCGGGATATCGGCGCGGCCGGCCAGCACGGCGGCCAGTGATGCGGCGGTTTCGGGGTTGTGGTCCTCATCCGGGCCGGGCAGGGCCACGATCAGCCCGCCCGAGACGTAATGCGCCAGGCGATGCATGTCGTAGATCTGCGTCGCCAGCAGCAGCTTGCCGATATTGCTGAACACCGTCTCCGGCATCACGGCGCCTGACGGATCGCGCGTGCCATAGACGCTGGCGGCGACACCGCAGGCGAAAAATCCTTCCACGATCTTGATCAGGTCCACCATCGCGTCACGCACATGGGCGTGGCGGTCGGTGTCCAGGCCATTGGCCTCGATCATCAAGGCGCCGGCGCCGATCAGCAGGTCACCGAAGCCGGCGCGGGCAGCGATGCAGGAATGGCGGTGATGGGTTGCGTAGCTGGTGGTCATGAAGCCCGCCTCGGCCACTTCACCCGCGAAGAAGACGCGCTCCCACGGGACGAAGACATCCTCGAACATGACCACGCCGGTGGATTGGCCGTATCTGCCGCTGAAGCGGGCGGCGGCCTCACCTGGGCGGCCGGCGGGGCGAGCGACGATGGTGATGCCCTCGGCATCCACCGGCACGGCGCAGCAGACGGCGAAATCCGCATCCTCCTCCGTCATCGTGCGGCAGGGCATGACGAGGAATTCGTGCATATAGGGCGCGCCGGTGACGATGGCCTTGGTGCCGCGGATGATGATTCCATCTGCCCGGCGCTCCTTGATGTGCACATGCACGTCGCGGTTCGCCTGCTGGCCGGGGCGCTTGGAGCGATCGCCCTTGGCATCCGTCATGGCGATGCCGAGCGAGAGATCGCGCGCCTGCACATCATCGAGGTAGTTCAGGAAGCGGGCGTGGCGCTCCCCGCCATGCACGTCATCCGCGCGCTTCGTGCCCTGGTGCAGCGCGTTCAGCGCATCATGCGCGAGGTAGCGCTGGGCGCAGCCGGATTCCCGGCAGAGCAGGCGCACGGCTTCGAGCTTGGTCAGCAGGTCATCCGTGCTGTCATTCACATGCAGCATGCGGTTGGTGACGCGGCCCGAGGGTTTTTGCGTGGCCACCATCAGGCCCTGATACTCGTCCCGCAGGGCGAAATCATAGGTGACGCCGAGGGCGTTGATGCCTGGTGCCAGCAATGGCTCATCCGCCACGCTTTTCACCTGCTGGCCATTCACGAAGACGCGCGGTGAAAGGCTGCGGAGCGAGTCCCGATAGGCTTCGGCGGAAATCAGCATGGCGGCGTGTTCCTGGACGGCTTGCACATAATCTAACGCTGTTTAATTATCTCCGTCAATGAGCGTCTCCACGAAACGGGAACTGGGCCGGCAGCGCATCCTGGATGCGGCGCGGGAGGTCTTTGCCGAAGCTGGGCTGAATGGTGCCAGCCTGCGCGCCATCGCCGCCCGCGCCGGCTATACCCCGGCCGCGCTCTACTTTCATTTCGACAGTCGGGAGGCGATCTACGCCGAATTGCTGCGGACCTCGCTCGGCGAACTCGGCACCGCGATCCGCGCCGCCGCCATCGGCCCGGCGGCGTTGCGGGATGGCGCGATGGCGCTGTTCGACTTCTACGCGGCGCGGCCGCAGGAGCTGGCACTGGGCCTCTACCTCGGCCCTGGTGGCCCGGCGCCGCGCGGCCTGGGGGAGGGGATTGATCCGGCGCTCAACGCCCTGCTGCTGGACGCATTGGCGCCGATCCGCGCCGCCGCGGCACTGGCCTCGGCCGAGCCGGATGCGCTGGTGGCGGAGATCTTCGCCCAGGCGGTCGGGCTGCTGGTGCTGTCGGAGACCCGACGATTACGCTTGTTTGGCCTGCCCGCACGTGGGCTGATGGAACGCCTGCTGGAGCGCATGCCATGACCACATTGAACCGCCGCACCTCCCTGCTTCTGCTCGTGGACCTCCAGGGCCGGCTGCACCCCGCCATCGCGGATGGCCCGGCCGTGCTGCGTGAGGCGCTGCGCCTCACCCAGTTGGCCCGGCTTTTCGATGTCCCCGTCTGGGCCACCGAACATTGCCCCGACCGCATCGGCCCCTTGCTGCCCGAATTGGCCGCCTTCAGTGAAAACACCTTCCACAAGACCAGCTTCGATGCCTGCCGCACCGCGGCCTTCCGTGAAGCCCTGCCGCGCGAGCGCAGCGACATCGTGATCTGCGGTTATGAGGCGCATGTCTGCGTGATGCAGACGGCGCTGGGCCTGCTCGGCCTCGGCCGGCGGGTCTGGGCGGTGCGCGATGCCATGGGCTCGCGCACCGCCACCAGCCGGGAAGCCGCCTTGGCGAGGCTCGCCCGTGCCGGGGCCGAAATCATCACCACCGAGATGGCCGGCTTCGAATGGGCCGAGGACGCGACGGATCCGCGCTGGCGTTCTCTTCTGGCGTTGGTGAAGGAGGCCGGCTAACACGCACCCCATCAACCCCGGAGGCCCCGTGACCAGCAGGCGCGACATCGCCAATTCCGCCGCAGATCCGCGGCCCCGCTATCGCCAGATCAGTGATGACCTGCTGGCGCAGATTCGTGGCGGCCAGCACGCCATCGGCACCATGCTGCCGACCGAGACGGAGCTGTGCGCCCTCTATTCCGCCTCACGCCATACCGTCCGGGAAGCGTTGCGCTTGGTGGAGGAGGCCGGGCTTGTCGCCCGCCGCCAGGGCAGCGGCACCACCGTCATCGCGCATGAGAATCGGGGCCGCTTCGTGCAGGACCTGACCAGCATGGGCGGGCTGCTGCAATATCCGGAGGAAACCCGCCTCACCGTCCTGCGCGCCCGCGAAGTGCCGGCGAGCGAGGTGCCCGGCGTGCCGGAGGGCGAAGCCTGGCTGCGCATCGAGGGCATCCGCCGCGTCCGCCTGACCACGGCGCCGATCTGTTTCGTCATCGTGCACATCCCGACCGAATACGCGGCCGTGATCGAGGAGATCGGCCAGCAGCCCGGCTCGCTCTATGCGTTGATCGAGCGGCGCTTCGGGGTGCAACTCTCCTCGGTCGAGGTGGACCTCTCGGCCGGTGGCGTGCCCCAGGCGCAGGCCGCCCTGCTGGAGGTGGATCCAGGCGCCGCCGCGCTGATGATCCGCCGGCGCTATTTCGACCAGAATGGGCGCGTCTTCGAGGTTTCGGAGGGCTGCCACCCGGCGCCGCGTTTCACCTACCGGGCCATGATCAAGCGCGAGGTGTGAGACAGCGCTTCCATTGCCCGGCGCCGCCCCTCTAGGCTCCCGGCAAGGCGCGCCATCAAGGCAGCGCCGTGGATGGGAGAATTCATGCGTCGCCTTCTGCTCGCCGCCTGCCTGGGCCTGATGGCCCTGGCGCCTGCCGCCCATGCCTGGCCGGACCGGCCCGTCACCATCATCGCGCCGTTCGGTCCGGGCACTTCGGTGGATATCGCCGCGCGCCTGCTGGCGCCGAAGCTCCAGGCGGCCTGGGGCCAACCTGTCGTTGTGACCAATGTCCCGGGCTCGGCGGGCATCATCGGGGTGGAGCGCGCGGTGCGGGCGACAGATGGGCACACCATCCTGCTTTCGGCCGATGCGGCCATCGTCGTGCGCGTCAGCATGGCGCCGCGCCCGCCCTATGACCCGCGGCGCGATCTGCTGCCTGTCAGCCTGCTGGGGCGCACCACCAATATCCTGGTCGTCTCGAACAGCTTCCCCGCCCGGAACCTGGCCGAGCTGGTGGCCATCGCTCGTGCGCGCCCGGGCAGCGTGACCTTTGGCCATGCCGGCAACGGCACCTCGCAGCATATCGGCGGCGAGATGCTGGCGCAGATGGCGGGCGTGGAGCTGACCGGCGTGGCCTATAACGACGCCGCCTCGCAAATCCAGGACGTGCTGACCGGCCGCGTCACCATGTCCTTCCAGAGCGGCGTGGTGGCGCTGCCGCGCCTGCGCGACAATGCCTGGCGCGCCCTGGCGGTCTCGGCGCCTGCGCGCATGGCGGCGCTGCCCGACCTGCCGACCGTGGCCGAGCAGGGCTATCCCGGCTTTGACGCGGTGGCCTGGCTGGGCGTGCTGGCGCCTGCCTCGATGCCGGCGGCGAATGTGGCCCGCATCCATCGCGATGTCGTGGCGGCGCTGGCCGAGCCGGAGCTGCGCGGGCGCCTCGCGGAGCTCGGCGTCGATGTCGTCGGCAGCACGCCCGAGGAATTCCGCGCGCTGATCGAGCGCGAAATTCCGCGCATGGCGGGCGTGCTTGGCCGGGCGGGAATCCGGCCGGATTAGGGATCGGTCGGCAAGGGCCCGGATCAGCCGCCCGGTGACGCGGCGGCGATCCGTTCGGCCAGCGCCACGATGCGCTGCGCGCGATCCACGATGGGGTAGTCCACGAAGCGCCCCTCCACCTGGATGGAAGCCAGGCCCTGGGCCTCGGCCTCCGCGAAGGCCGCGATGATGCGGCGGGCGCGGGCGACCTCGGCCTCCGGCGGGGAGAAGGCGGCATTGGCGATGGCGATTTGGTCCGGATGAATGCAGAGCTTCCCCTGGAAGCCCAGCGCCACGCCCCGTGCGCAGGAGGCGGTGAAGGCGTTCATCTCCCGCAGTTCGATCCAGACCGTATCAATCGGCGCCTCCAGCCCGGCGGCGCGGCTGTGCAGCACCATTTTCTCGCGCGCGCCCTCCAGCTCCGTTTCGGCCAGGCCCCAGCTGATGCCCAGATCCAGCGTGTAATCCCCCGCGCCGAAGCTCAGCCGCCTGACGCGCCCGCCCAGCCCGGCCGCGCAGGCGGTGAGGGCCCCAAGCCCGGCCATGCCGCGCGCCGTCTCGATGATGGGCATGATCTCGATACCGCGATGGGGCAGGCCGCGCTCGCGCTCCAGGCCGCTGATCAGCCAATCCACCGCGATGAGCTGCGCCGGGTCCTCGAGCTTGGGCAGCACCATGCCGTCCAGTCGCGGGCCGATCACGGCCTGGATGTCGCCCAGGCAGAATTCCGTGTCGAAGGCGTTCACACGCACGAAGCCGCGGCAACTGCGCGGGCGCTCCAGCGCCGCGTTCACCAGCGCGCGGGCGGCCACCTTGGCCGAGATCGCCACGGCATCCTCAAGGTCGAGGATGCAGGCATCGGCGCCGGCGGTCAGAACCTTTTCGGTGCGGCGCGCATGGTCGCCAGGGGCAAAGAGGAAGGTCCGGTTGGGGGCGGTCATGCGGCGTATCCTGCGGTGGGGCGTTGCTGATAGGCGGGGCTTGGGACGGCGTCCAGCCAGATTTGTCCGTATGTTTGACAGACTTCCTCCGGCGGGGCCATCCTGCCCCAAAGGCATGGCGCCACAGACGCGCCGAGAGGGAGATTTCGCCATGGACAGCCTGCCCGCGGAGCTTGCCACCAGCACGCCCATTTCCAGCCAGCTTGGCGCATTCGCGACAAGCCTGCGCGTGGACGAGATTCCCGCCGATGTGATGCAGCAGGCCAAGCGCCACATGCTGGACAGCCTGGGCATCGCCATCGCGGCTTCGGGCTTTGACTATGCGCGGCGCACCATCGGCGCGATCCATGGCCTGGCGGGGATGGGCAGCCATCCGGTGATCGGCATGCCGTATCGTCTGCCGTTGCGCGATGCGGTGATGATGAATGGCGCGCTGATCCACGGGCTGGACTACGACGACACGCATTCCGATGCCATCGTCCATGCCTCCTCGAGCACAGTTCCGACGGCGCTGCACATGGCGCGTGAGCATGGCGCGAGCGGCGCCGAGGCCCTGGCCGCCTATATCCTGGGCGTCGAGGCCGCCTCGCGCATTGGTGCCGCCGCGCAGGGCGGGTTTCACCAGGTGGGCTTCCACCCGACCGGCATGGTGGGCGCCTTTGGCTGCGCGCTGACGGCCGGGCGGCTTGCTGGCGCCACCGCGGCGCAGATCGCGGCCGCGCAGGGCATCCTGCTCTCCATGGCCGCGGGCTCGCTGGAATTCCTGGAGGATGGCTCCTGGACCAAGCGCCTCCATCCGGGCTGGGCGGGCTTCGCCGCCATCACGGCGACCGCACTTGCCCGCAATGGCTTCAAGGCGCCGCCGGCCGCCTATGAGGGGCGCTTCGGCCTGTTCCGCAGCCACCTGCAGGAGAAGGCGCCCACCGATCTCTCCCGCTGCGCCGAGCGCCTGGGCGAGTTGTGGGAGATGCGCAACAACGCGCTGAAGCCCTATCCCTGCTGCCACTTCAACCACGCCTTCGCCGATGCGGCGCTGGCCCTGCGCGCCGCGCACGGGCTGCGGCCGGAGGAGATCAAGCACATCACCGTGCGCATCCATCCGGGCCAGGTGAAGGTGGTGTGTGAGCCGGAGGCGGCGAAGAAGCTGCCGGCCAATTCCTATGATGCGCAGTTCAGCGTGCATTACGCCGTCGCCTCCTGCCTGCTGCGCGGGCGGCTTTCGCTCGATGAGCTGGAGGAGGAGATGATCCGCGATCCGCGTGCCCTCGCCCTCTGCGCCCGCACCAGCTACGAAACCGACGCGACGCTGAATTTCCCGCGCTATTATGGCGGTGAGCTGGTCATCGAGACGATGGATGGCCGCGTGCTGCGGCATCGCGAGGAGATGAATCGCGGCTCTGACGGCAATCCGCTCTCCAGCGCCGATGTCGAACGCAAATTCATGGAGAATGCCTGCCGTCAGGTCTCTGCGGCACAGGCCCAGCGCATCCTTGATCTTGTCATGGGGCTGGATGCGGCGGCGAATGTCATGGCGCTCACCGAAGCGCTGAACGGTTGAGGAATCGAACGTATGTCACGACGCGGCGAAATGGCCATGGTCGCCTTTCTTCAGGCGCAGAATTGCTCGAACTACCCAGGCTCCTGGCGGCATCCGGAGACGATGCAGGATTTCCTTTCGCCGAAATACTACCAGCGCATCGCCCGCAACCTGGAAGACGGCCGCTTCCACATGGCCTTCTTCGATGATCGCCTGGCGCTGCCGGACATCCTGGGGCATGACCACGCGCAGGCGGTGACCAACGGCATCCGCGTGGTGAAGCTGGATCTGATTTCCATCATCACGGCGATGGGTCTCGCCACCGAGAAGCTCGGCCTGGGCGCCACATATTCCACCACCTATTACGAGCCCTATCACGTGGCCCGCGTCTTCGCGACGCTGGACCACATGCTGGGCGGACGCGTCGCCTGGAATGTCGTCACTTCGCTGAATGACAGCGAGGCGCACAATATGGGCCGCGCCGAACACCCTGAGCATGATCTGCGCTACGACCGCGCTGACGAGTTCATGGAAATCGTGCTCAGCCACTGGGATGCCTGGGGCGATGACGCGATCATCAATGACCGCGCCTCGGGCATCTTCGCCGACCCCACCAAGGTGAAGCGGCTGAACCACCAGGGCCGCTGGTACCAGAGCCAGGGCACCTTCACCGTGCCGCGCACGCCGCAGGGCCGCCCGGTGCTGATCCAGGCCGGCCAGAGCGGGCGCGGCAAGGCTTTCGCGGCATCCTGGGGTGATCTGATCTTCGTGCTCTACCAGAACATCAAGGCGGGCCAGAAGGTCTATGCCGAGTTCAAGGCGCAGGTGGCAGCCTCGGGCCGGGATCCGGCCAAGGTGCGCGTCTGCCCCGCCGTCTATGCGATCATCGGCAATTCCAAGGATGAAGCGGCGGAGAAGCGCGCCCTCATCGAGGGCCTGGCAAAGCCGGTGGATGGGCTGGCGCTGCTCTCCGAGGTGCTGAACTACGACTTCGCCAGCAAGGGCATGGATGAGGCCTTCACCGATGCGGAACTCGCCGGCATCAAGGGCCTGCAGGCCATCCGTGACCGCGTCGTCAGCACTTCGGGCAAGCAGAATCCGACGCTGCGCGACTTCGTCGAGATCAGCGGCCGCGGCACCATCCGCGAATTCCCCTGCTTCACCGGTACCGCGCAAAGCGTGGCCGATGAAATGCAGGAATGGTTCGAGAGCGAAGCATGCGACGGCTTCGTCCTGGCTGCCACGCACATGCCCGGCGCCTATGAGGATTTCGTGCGCCTCGTCGTGCCCGAGTTGCAGCGGCGCGGCGTGTTCCGGCGTGAGTTTTCCGGCACCACCCTGCGCGAGAATCTCGGCCTGCCGCGGGCCGCGCCCTTCGATTGGCAAAGGAATCCGAGCACATGATCCATCGCCGCAGCCTGCTGGCCACACCCGCCCTGGCACTGGGCGGAACGGCCTACGCCCAGGGCTATCCGAGCCGCCCCGTGCGCATCATCGTGCCCTTCCCACCGGGCAATATGAGCGACCTGATCGCGCGCGTGCTGACCGAGGAGATGCAGTCCCGCCACAATGTCCAGGTCATCGTGGACAACCGCGCCGGCGCCACGGGGGCGATCGGCGTGCAGGCCGTCACCAGCGCCGCGCCGGATGGGCACACGCTGCTGCTCACCAGCAATTCGCCCGTGGCGGTGAACCCGGCCGTGACCCCGAACCTGCCCTTTGATGTGCTGCGCGACCTCGTGCCCATGTCCCTGATCGGCTGGACCGGGTTTCTGATCGTGGTCCCGCCCGACCTGCCGGCCAACAACCTGGCCGAGCTGGTTGCGCTCATGCGGGCCCATCCCGGGCGCTACATCGCCGCCAATCCCGGCATGGGCACGGCGGGGCATCTGACGACGGAGATGTTCTCACGGCTGACGCGCATCCCGCTGGAGCAGGTGCCCTATCGCGGCTCGGCGCAGGCGCTGCTCGATCTCTCCGTCGGGCGCGTGCATTTCATGGTGGACGCCATGACCAGCGCCACGCCGCAGGTCACGGGTGGCCGGGTCAAGGCGCTGGCGGTTCTGGCGCAAAACCGCTCCCCCATCCTGCCCGAGGTCCCCAGCATGCGGGAGGCGGGCGTGCCGGAGGTGGTGGATTTCCAGAGCCTGGCCTGGGCCGGGCTGATGGGGCCCGCCGGGACGCCGCCCGCCGTCACGCTCTACTGGAACCGCATCTTCAACGAGTTGCTGGCCGAGCCGAGCTTTATCCGCCGCCTGGCGCAGCAAAATGTGGAAGCCGCGCCGCCCGGCGGGCCTGAGCGGCTGGCCGATCTCCTGCGCACCGACCTGTCGCGCTGGCAGCGCCTGGTGCGTGAGGCGAATATCACCCTCTGAGGGGGGCTTTACGGGACCCTTCCGGCCTCGCTAAACGGCTGCACGGCTGGGGTGTAGCCAAGTGGTAAGGCAGCGGTTTTTGGTACCGCCATCCCTAGGTTCGAATCCTAGCACCCCAACCAGCCGATCTCCGCCCCAGTCCCGGCAAGAGCTGGCACGCACCAGGGCTTCCGGCCCGGAGTGCTGCAATACCCCGCTCGTCCTGGTGCGATGTGGCGTGGTTGTGTACCTGCCACGTACCACATGACGCCTCACGGGGACCTGGAAACAGCCTCCAGCGCCGCGCGCAGCCGCAGCGTCGCCACCCGGCCGAGTGGCAGCGGCCTCTCAAGCCCTTCGATCACGACCTCATTCTGGTCCCGCCCGCGCGAGGCCACATGGCGCACCCGCTCCAGGTTCAGGATCAGGGAACGGCCAATTCGCTTGAAGGGTGGCTGGGGCAGCGTGGCCTCGAATTGGCCGAGTGTGCGCAGGATCAGCAGGCTCGGCTGGCCGGCGAGGTGGATGCGGGTGAAATCGCCTTCGGCGCAAAACGCCGCGATATCGGCCGCCTCGGCGATGACGGTGCGGCCTGGTGTGCGCAGTGTCAGGGCCCGGCGCGATGGGCCGCCCGGAATCACGCGCGCCAGGCTCTCCGCCAGCCGCTCGGGCAGCACGGGCTTCAGCAGGTAATCGGTCGCCGCTACGGCGAAGGCATCCACGGCGTGCCGTGCATGGGCTGTCACGAAGACGATGCGCGGCTGCGGGTCCAGCTGCGCCAGCACGTCAAAACCATTGCCGCCGCCGAGCTCGATATCGAGGAAGACCAGATCCGGCCGCGTGGCGCGGATCGTTTCGACCGCGGTGCCGAGGCTATCGGCCGTGCCGACGATGGAGACATCGGCATGCGCGGCGAGCAGCCGCTGCATCGAGCGGATCGCCAAGGGCTCATCATCCACGATCACGACCCGGAGCAAGGCTCGCCCTCCAGCCGGAGCCGCGCGACCACCATTCCGCCCCGCTCCTCCAGATCAAAGCTGTGGCGCCCGGGATAATGCAGCAGCAGCCGGTTGCGAATATTGGGCAGCCCGATCCCGCTGCGGCCCTTATCCCCCGGCGCGATGCAGCCGGAATTGGCGACCACCGCCTGAAGCGCCCCGCCCTCCATGCCGATCGTGATCGCCACCTCCAGCACCGGATCGCGCGTGCCGTGCTTGATGGCATTCTCGACCAGGGGCTGCAGCAGCAAGCTGGGGATGAGGTGCTGCTTCGCCTCGGGGCTGACGTCCAGCCGCAGCGCCAGCCGCGCGCCGAACCGGGCCTGCTGCACGCGCAGATAGGCCGCGAGTGCCTCAGCCTCAGCCGCGACGGTGACCAGGGGCGTCTCGATGCCGACGAGCGACTGGCGGAGGAACACGGCGAGGTTCCGCAGCATCATCAGCGCGGCATCGGGATTGTCGGGAATTTCCTCGGCGATTCCGTTCAGGGCGTTGAACAGGAAATGCGGATCAATCTGCAGCCGCAGCCGCTCCAGCTCGGCGCGCAGGGCCTGGGCCTCCGCCTGGATGGCGCGCTGGCGTTGCGCCTGGCGCTCCATCTCCGCCCGGGTCCAGAAGCAGATGACGCTCCAGAGCACGAAGACCAGGAAGTAGTAGATCAGCGCGATCAGCGCTGCGCGGCGCCCAGAGCGCGGGTCGAATTCCAACGCGAAATGGGCCCGCACCATCTGGCCGGCGATGACCGCCACCAGCGCCGCCAGCAGGCTCAGCCCGACGATCCAGGGCAGCATGCGTGGCGTGATGCCCTCACTGGCGCGCAGCTGGCCGAAAGCCCGCCGCAGCGCGAGGGCCAGCAGCAGAATGACCGGTTCCAGCACCAGCGCGATGCCGAGTGCCACGCCGAAGCTGGCATAGACCGAGACATGCGCCATCACGTCCACGAGGACGAAGATGGCGAGCGCCGCCGGCTGCACGCGGCCCAGGCCCGGCAGGGCGCCCGGGTCCATCGCCATGGGGGTTTGCCGCGCCGAATCCATCATCACGCCCCCTTGTTCCGGTGCGGCCCGCGCCCGCCACGCCAGCCTTGGCAACTACCGGCGCCGCCCTTTGGCGGCAAGCGCCGCCTCACCGAGTTTCCGGCCCGCTTCGGCGATTGCCGCGCTGCCAGCCGATGGGGGCCGGCTATCAGGGCCCCCACGCCATACGGCACCCCAGGACCCGACCAGGAGAGACCATCTTGTCCGACACTTCCGCCCCCGTCACCGGTCGCATCATCGCCGTCACCACGGCGGGCGCCGACATCACCGGCTTCAACCCCGCGCGGGACAAGCTCGATTTCGGCGATGTCTCGGTGCACAGCTTCATCGTGGTGGATACGGCGGCCGGTGTGGGCTTCATGGATCCATGGTCGGGTGCGACGATCATCATCGAGGGCGTCTCGCTCGGCCAGCTCACGATCAACAGCTTCACGCCGATCCAGAACGACCATCTCCGGCAATGCCTGAGCGGCGCGCTGGCCTGGGAGCAGGGGATCACCAGGGCCGCGAACACCGTCTATGCCCGCTCGCATGAGCTGGGCCAGGTGGACCGTGTCGCCTTCAATCCCGCGACCGACGTGGTGGATTTCCGCTTCTATGGCTCGCGCGAGCAGATTTCCATGACGGACAGCGCCGAGGGGGTGGTCATCGCCAATGCGGGCACCGGCCAGGCGCTGATCCTGCTGGGCGTCACCAAGGCCGCGCTGAAGGTCGAGAATTTTCTCTTCTATCCGGCGGAGGTGCGTGAGGACCGCGTGCATCTGCAACTCGGCTTTGCCACGGTGCCGGATGCGCAGGTGAAGCCGCAAGGGCTGCCCATCGCCGGCACGACAGCCTGGCCGACCGGCCCTGGCGCAGGCGCGCCCCCGGCCGGTAGCGAGGGTGTGACCCACCAGATCGCATGGCTCTACGGTGTGAACACCACGCTCGATTTCGACCCCGCGGCGGACAAGCTGGATTTCGGCTGGTTCAAGGCGCATGAAATCTCCCTGAGCGAGGTGAATGGCGCGACCGTCATCACCATCGAGGGCAACCGGCAAAGCTACACGCTGGCTGGCATCGGCCTCAGCGAATTGGCGATGAGCAACATCGTGGCGCGCGATCCGGGCACGCGCGCGGAATGGCAGGTGGCGCTGGAGGCCGCGCCCATGCTTCCCTCGGTTTCGATCAGCGATGCCCAGGCCACCGAGGGTGACAGCGGCATCACCAACTTGGCCTTTACCGTGACGTTGTCCCGGGCCTCGGCCAGCCCAGTCAGCGTCAGTTATTCGACGCTCAACGGCAGCGCCCGGGCGGGCGAGGATTTTACGGCGACCATCGGCAGCGTGACCTTCGCCGCGGGCGAGGTGACGAAGACCATCCTCATCCCCGTGCTGGCCGATCGGGTGGTCGAGTTGAGCGAAGCCTTCAGTGTCCAACTCTCGGCGCCCATCGGGGCGCGCATCCTGGATGGCAGGGCGACGGGGATGATCGCCGACAATGATCACGATCCCTCACCCGCCACGCCGCCGAGCATCGCCATCGCCGACTACACCACGGCCGAGGGCGATGCCGGTCTTACGCATATGCGGATTGTCCTGACACTCTCCAAGGCCTCCACCGAGACGGTTACGGTCCGCTACGCCAGCGAGGATGTCACTGCGAAGGGCGGCGTGGATTATGAGGTGCTGAGCGGGACGGTGACCTTCGCGCCCGGCGAGACAAGCCAGACCATCCACGCCCATCTCCTGGGCGATACGGTGGTCGAGGGCAATGAGAGCTATCGCATCCGCCTCTCCGCCCCCACCAACGCCACCATTGCCGATGGCCTGGGCATCGTGACCGTCACCAATGATGACGCGGCCCCGCTGCCGGCCCTGTCCATCGCGGATGCCAGCATCGTTGAGGGCCATTCCGGCACGAAGATGCTGAATGTGACGGTGACGCTGTCAAAGGCCTCGGCCGCCGCCGTAACGGTCGGCTACGCCACCGCGGATGACACGGCGACCGCCGGATCGGACTACACCGCCAAGAGCGGCACGCTGACTTTCGCGGCGGGCGAGACCTCCAGGACGATCCAGGTCGCGGTGCAGGGCGATACGGCCGTGGAAGGCCATGAAGCCTTCGCGATCCGGCTGAGCAATCCGACCGGAGCGACCATCGCCGATGGCGCGGCCATCGCCACGATCACGAATGACGACGCGGCGCCGCCTGCATCCGGCGGCAACCTCGGATACCAGGTGTCCAGCGCCTGGGCATCGGGCTTTACCGCCGCCATGACGGTCGTGGCCGGCGGCAAGCCCATCACGGGCTGGGTGGCGGAGTTCGACGCGCCCTTCACGATCACGAATATCTGGAACGCGGAAATCGTCAGCCATGTCGGCCAGCACTATGTGATCCGCAACCTGAGCTACAACGCCCGGATCGCGGCAGGGGGCGAGGCGAGCTTTGGCTTCCAGGCATCGGGCGGGGCGGGCAACGCCGTCACGGGGCTGCTGCTCAACGCCATGCCGGCGAACAGCCTGCCGCTCCTCTCGGTGGCCGATGCCTCGATGCTGGAAGGTGCTGGCGGTACGGCCAACCTGGCCTTCGCCGTCACGCTCTCGGCCGCCGCCAGCGCCCCGGTCACGGTGAATTATGCCACGGCGAATGGCACGGCGACGGCGGGCTCGGACTACACCGCCAAGAGCGGAAGCCTGACCTTCGCCGCGGGCGAGACCTCGAAGATCGTGCAGATCGCCGTGGTCGGTGACAGGCTGGCCGAGGCGAGTGAGACGTTCAATCTTCAGATCTCCGGAGCCAAGGGTGCCGCCATCGGCGATGGCCTGGCGGTGGGCACCATCCTCAATGACGATGTCGCCGCGGCACTTTCGACCCTTTCGGTCAGCAATGCCTCGGTGCTCGAAGGTGGGAGCGGGACGACGAGCCTCAGCTTCACCGTCTCGCTCTCGGCGGCGGCGACGGCTCCGGTCTCGGTGGGCTATGCCACGGCGAATGGCACGGCCATGGCGGGCACGGACTACACGGCCAGGAGCGGGACGCTGAGCTTTGCGGCGGGTGAAACCACCAAGCTCGTCACCGTGGCCGTGGCCGGCGATACCGCCATCGAGGCCAATGAGACGATGCGGCTGACCCTCGCCAACGCCTCCGGCGCCACCATCGGCACCGGTACGGGCACCGGCACCATCCTCAATGACGACCGGCCCGGCATCAGCATCAAGGACGCCTCGATCCAGGAGGGGAACCCCTCCCAGGGGGCGGGCTGGCTCAGCACTTCCGGCAATCAGATCGTGGATGCGGCGGGGCGCAGCGTGCAGATCGCCGGCGTGAACTGGTTCGGCTTCGAGGGGGACAACATGTCGCCCAACGGGCTGTGGACGCGCGGCTACAAGGAGATGATGCAGCAGATGGCGGAGGAGGGGTTCAACACCATCCGCCTGCCCTTCTCCAGCGACATGCTGCACGCGACGGGTGAGGCGCGCGGCATTGATTTCAGCCAGAACGCCGATCTGCGCGGGCTGACGCCCCTGCAGGTGATGGACCGCATCGCGGCCCATGCCGAGGAGATCGGCCTGCGCATCATCCTGGACCATCATCGCAGCGATGCGGGGGCCGGAACCTCACCCAACGGCCTCTGGTATGATGCGACGCATAGCGAAGCGGCATGGGTGGCGGATTGGCAGATGCTGGCGGATCGCTATGCCGGCAACACAGCCATCATCGGCGCTGATCTGCACAATGAGCCGCATGCCGGGGCCTGGGGCGGCGGGGGTGCCAGGGATTGGGCAGCGGCGGCGGAACTGGCCGGCAATGCCATCGGCGCGGTCAATCCCAACTGGCTGATCTTCGTGGAGGGCGTCGGCGCCCACCAGGGGGAGAATTACTGGTGGGGCGGCAACCTGATGGGCGTGCGGGACCGCCCGATCGAACTCGATGTCACGAACAAGGTGGTCTATTCGCCGCATGACTATCCGAACTCGGTCTATCCGCAGCCCTGGTTTCAGGGGGCCGATTTCGCGTCGAAGCTGCCCGCGAAATTCGACCAGATGTGGGGCTACATCTTCAAAGAGGGCATCGCGCCGATCTACCTCGGCGAATTCGGCACGAAGCTCTCCGACCCCAAGGACGCGCCCTGGTTCGAGGCCATCACCTCCTACATCTCGGGGGATCTCGACAATGACGGAACGCATGACTTGGCCGCCGGCCAGCAGGGCATCAGCTGGACCTTCTGGTCCTGGAACCCGAACTCCGGCGATACTGGCGGCATCCTGAAGGATGACTGGCGCAGCGTGAATGAGGAGAAGATGGCCTATCTGCGGCCCATCACCTTCGAGCTGCCCAGCGGCGGCGGCGGCGTTGCCCAGGCGAGCTTCGAGGTGAGCCTCTCGGCGCCGGCGGTCGAAGCCGTGTCGGTGGCGTGGCGCACGGTGGCCGGGACGGCGGGTGCGGCTGACTTCACGGCGGCGCAGGGCAGCCTCACCTTCGCCGCCGGCGAGCAGACGAAGGTGATCCGCGTGGCCGTCACTGGCGATGCGGTGGATGAGGCGAATGAGGGCTTCACCATCCAGCTGAGCAACCCGGTGGGCGCCACCCTCACACGCGCCACGGCGCAGGCGACCATCCTGGATGATGATCCGGCAGCCGCGGCCGGCGCCTCGCTCACGCTGCGCGGCACGGCGCTGGATGACCGGCTGGCGGGGGGTGCTGGTGCCGACGCGATCTTCGGCCTGGGCGGCAGTGACGTGCTGACCGGCGGCGGCGGTGCCGACCGCTTCCACTTCACCCCGCGTGAGGCCGGGCGTGACACCATCACGGATTTCAACGCGGTGAATGGTGGTGCCGCTCAGGGCGACCTTCTGGTGGTGGATGCCCCGGCGCTTGGCCGCTTCGCCTATCTCGGCGATGCCGCCTTTACGGGCGGGGGGGACAACAGCGAGGCGCGGGTCGCGGGCAATACGGTGTTGATTGATGTGGATGGGGATGCGGCGGCGGATATCTCCGTCATGCTGAGCGGCCTCGCATCGGCGCGGCAACTCACGGGCAGCGATTTTCTCTTTGGCTGATGTCCGCCTGCTTCGCGCGCTCCTTGCGACAATAGCGGCAGCCTGGCGCCCTTGTCTGGTATCCTGCCGCTTCGAAGCCGAAGGTGCAGTCGGCACAAAGAACTGCCACACGAAAATATCGTATTCTTTTCTATTCCGGACCGTTTGAGAGGCTGCCCGTTTGTGGCAAGGTTTCACGATGACAGGGGCTGGGCTTGAGGCTGCTCTCAAGATCGCCCCGCCTGAATTGGTCCTGCTCCGGGGCGCCGTTTGGCTCCGTGCACAACATGATCCAGCGACAGAGCAACGTTCATGAAGAAGCCAAGCCGTCCACGCCCTGAGCTCAGCCGCCCCGGCCCCCTCCGCCATGCGCGGCGCATGCTTCTGGCCACCACCGGCCTCCTGGCCGTGATGCAGGCCGCCCAGGTGCAGGCGCAAGGCTGCGGCGGCACGTCATGCACCATCCAGGGCGGCAGCAGCGCCTTCAGCCAAATCCTGGTGCCCGGGGCGAATTACAGCTTCACCAACAACGGTGCCTTCAGCGTCACTTCCGGGATCACCGATTCGCCGCTGACGGCCCTGCAGTTCATTGCAAGCGGTGGCGATGGCACCAACTCCTCCAGCGCGCCCGCCGGGAGCGGCAAGCCGGCCTTTGCCCTCACCTTCGTAAACAACGGAAGCGTCATCCATAACGTGCCCGCCGCACCGCAGGGGCCGCCCGCACCGCAGGGGCCGCTGACCGTCTTCAGCGTGTATGGCGCTTCAGCCGGCGGCAATGGCGGCAACTACACCAACAGCGACGCCAAGCATGATGCCGGTGCTGCGGCGGCGGGCGCCGATGCCGCCATGTTGAATACGGCCACCATCACCGTTTCGACCA
Source organism: Sediminicoccus sp. KRV36 (assembly GCF_023243115.1). Taxonomy (NCBI): domain Bacteria; kingdom Pseudomonadati; phylum Pseudomonadota; class Alphaproteobacteria; order Acetobacterales; family Roseomonadaceae; genus Sediminicoccus; species Sediminicoccus sp. KRV36. The sequence continues at coordinate 4,010,250 of NZ_CP085081.1, read as the reverse complement.
GCGGCGCGCTCTCCTCGTCGCCCGTCGTCCTCAGCACCGGGGCGGCGCTCCTCGTGCAGAGCCTGGGCGGCAACGGCGGCAATGTGCAGCCCCAGAGCAAGCCGGATTCCAACGGCAACCCGACCTATGACGCCCATAATGGCACCCCGGGTGCCGCAGCCGGGCGGGCGGGGCTGAACAATACGGGCGCGATCACGGCGAACCTGCCCCAGCCGCTCATGTCTGAATGGTATTGGGGGGCGGCGGCCCGATCGCTCGGCGGCAATGGTGGCACTGGCAATGACGGCACCGCCGGCGGCGCCGGCGGGCAGGCGGCGGTCAGCAACACGGCCAATGTCAGCGTCAGCTTCGCCTGGGGTAAGCCGGCCGGGTCAACCCCGGCGCCCGCTGCCTTGGGCGGCGCGGCCGTGGTGGCGGTGAGCCAGGGCGGCAACGGCATCATGTCCGTGAATGGCTCCGCCCCTGGCGGCGGCGGCGTTGACGGCGGCGCGGGCGGCAATGCGGCGGATGCCAGCGTTTTCGTCAGCGGCCAGAATCGGCCGATCACCATCACGCTGGCCACCGCCAACCCCACCGGCCTGGCCTCCTCGCCCTTTTCCGCCGCCGTCGCCGCGATCAGCCTGGGCGGTGTTGGCGGTGCGGGCTACAACCAATCCACGGGCGGCCGGGGCGGCGACACCGGCTTCGCCAGCGTGACGGGGGATTCCGGCGTCACCGTCAACGCCACAGGGGACCGCACACGCGGCATCCTGGCCCTCTCCCAGGGTGGCGCGGGCGGGCGCAGCGGCGTCGGCCAGGACAATAGCCGGGCGGGGAGCGGCGGCGCTGCCGGCTTCACCAGCACGAACAGCCCGCAGATCTCCCTGAGCGGCACCACCATCTCCACCACGGGCCTGCTTTCGGCCGGCGTGATGGCAGCGAACCTCGGCGGCGCCGGGGGCAATGGCCAGCCCTATGACAGCAGCCTGCAATTCTTTCGCAAGGGCGAGTCGGGCACCGCGGGATTCGGTGGGGCGACCGGCCCTGTCCTGGTTCAGATCACCGGCGGCTCGGTCACCACCACGGGCGATCAATCCCCCGGCGTCGTGGCCCTGGCCCAGGGCGGCCTGGGCGGCACTGGCGGCGCGATGAGCGGCCAATATGGCGGCTCCGGCACCGGCGGCGATGGCGGCCTGGCTGGAACGGCCACCATCAACATCCAGGGCAACGCGATCATCACCACCAGCGGCGGCCCCGCCACCGGCAATCTGGAGGCGGCCTACGGTGTTTCCGCCGCTTCCATCGGCGGGGCTGGTGGGGCGGGCGGCAGCATCGCCACCAATTTCGCCTCGGGCCGCGGCAATGGCGGCTTCGGCGGCGACGCGCAGAATGTCACCGTCGCGCTCGCGGCGGGCGTGAGCATCACCACCGGCGGCGCCAGCGCCAGCGCGGTGGCGGCGCGCAGCCTGGGCGGTGCGGGTGGCGCTGCCTCGCCCTACGTCACCTCGGGCATTGGCGGCTCGAAGGATGGCAATGGCGGGGATGGCGGCAGAGGCGGGGCGGTCTCCGTCACCAATGCCGCCACACTCAGAACGGGCGGGACGGCGGCGCATGGCATCCTGGCGCAGTCCATCGGCGGGCTGGGCGGCAATGGCGCCAATGGCAGCGGCTTCTTTGACGGCAATGCCGGCAGTGGCGGCAATAGCGGCGCTCCGGGTTCGGTCAATGTGAGCAATTCGGGCCGCATCAACACCACTGGCACCGGCGCCTTCGGCATCCAGGCGCAATCCATCGGCGGCGGCGCGGGCAGCGGCGGCGCCGCGAATGGCGGCATCGTCGCCTTCGGCGGCTCCGGCGGGACGGCCATCGCCGGCGGTGCCACTGTGGTGACGAATGCGGGCACGATCGTCACCAGCGGCAACTTCGCGCTGGGCATCCTGGCGCAATCCATCGGCGGCGGCGGCGGCAATGGCGGTGATTCGCAGACCATCTTCACCTCCATCGGCGGCACTGGCAGCAGCGGCGGCGCGGGCGGTGCGACGACCGTCACGCAGAGCGGCAGCAGCATCTCGACCAATGGACGGCTGGCCTATGGCCTGGTGGCGCAGTCCATCGGCGGCGGCGGCGGCAATGGGGGGGATGCCTCCGCGACCGGCGCCTTCGTGACCCTTGCGATCGGCGGCACTGCGTCGGATGGGGGGGCGGGCGGTGCGGTGCTGCTGAATCTGAGCAACAACCCCAGCACCGGCTCCGCCTACAGCTTGATCGGCACATCCGGCTCCAATGCGGGCGGCATCCTGGCCCAATCCATCGGCGGCGGCGGCGGCGCGGCCGGCGCGGGCTATGCCACGGCTGTGGGCGCCGGCTTCGCCGTGGCCACCGCGCTTGGCGGTACCGGCGGCAAGGGGGGCGATGGCGGCAGCGTCACCGTCACGCTTCCGGGTATCCGGATCGCCACAGGGCAGGCAACGGCCGTGGGCGTCAACACCAATCCAGTGGACGCCTTCGGCATCCATGCCCAATCCATCGGCGGCGGCGGCGGAATCGGCGGGGCGGCCACAGCCCAGGCCATCGCGATCCCGATCCAGGCCGCCCCCTCCACCGTCCTGGGCGCCTCCATCTCCTCCGCCCTGGGTGGTTCGGGAGGTGCCGCCGGCAATGGCGCTGGCGTTACCCTCAGCCTCACCGGTGGCAGCATCATCCGGACCCAGGGCCAGGGCTCGCATGGCGTCCTGCTGCAATCCATCGGCGGCGGTGGCGGCGCGGGCGGCGATTCCTCGGCGATGGCGACCACCGCCGGCTATGGCCGGGCCATCACCGCCGCGGGCAGCACCTCCTTCACGCTGGAAGCGAGCATCTCGCTCGGCGGCGGCAGTGGCAGCGCGGGCAATGGCGGCAGCGTGACCGCGACGCTGGGTTCGACCACCCCGGATGGCTCCAGCATCAGCACTTTCGGCGATTACGCCAATGGGCTGGTGGCGCAGAGCGTCGGTGGCGGCGGCGGCAATGCCGGCATTGGCTCCTCGACGACGGCGAGCTTTGGCAACACCAACAACGCCACCATGTCGCTCGGCCTGGGCGGTCGCGGCGGCTCGGGCGGCACGGGCGGGGACGTGACCGTGACCATCAACCCCCAGTCCCAGGTGCAGACCTACGGGGCCAGCGCGATCGGCGTGCTCGCGCAGAGCATTGGCGGCGGGGGCGGCACCTCCCAGGGCGGCACGCTCAACCTCGGCGCCAGCATCTCCCCCAGCGATGCCGCCACCACCTATTCCGGCAACCTGACCATCAACCTGGGCACGAATGGCAGTTCAGGCGGCAATGGCGGCGCCGTCACCACCACCATGCAAGGGCAGATCATCACGGCGGGCAATGACGCGGCGGGCGTGGTGCTGCAAAGCATCGGCGGCGGCGGCGGTATCGCCGGCTCGGCCGGCTCGGATGCCTCGTCCGACAATCCGATTTCCACCCTGACCGGCTTGCGCAGCAAGATCACGGACAAGATCGAGGGCAACTCCACCGAGGGCTATGTGGCCGATATCTCCATCGGCGGGCGCGGCGGCGGCGGCGGCGTGGGTGGCACCGTCACCTATAGCCAGGCGGGCAGTATCACGACCTATGGCGATTGGTCGCATGGGCTGGTCGCGCAAAGCATTGGCGGTGGCGGCGGCCTCGGCGGGGCTGCGACCTCCGCCAGCAGCGGCGCCAGCTATTCGGCGACCTTCGCGGTGGGTGGGTCTGGCGGATCGGGCGGGGCGGGCGGCGCCGTCAACCTGACCTTCGGCCCAGCCAGCCGCATCGTGACCGGTGTGGCCGGCGGCACGGGCTATGCCGCCTTCGGCGTGCTGGCGCAGAGCATCGGTGGCGGCGGCGGCGTGGGCGCGGATGGCTCGGTCGGCTCAACCGGCGATCACAATATCGGTGGTTCGGGCCGCAGTGGCGGCCCCGGTTTGCTGGGCTCGGGCAGCAGCGTGACCATCATTGGCACGGCCAATATCGTGACGCGCGGCGATGTGGCGGTGGGCATGCTGCTGCAATCCATCGGCGGTGGCGGCGGCGTTTCGGGCAGCGGCTCCTCGGCCTCGGCCGCCCTCGGGCGCGTCAGTGGCGCGACGCAGATCCAGGTGGGCGGCAGGAACGGGGTCTCCGGCGATGGCGGTACGGTGAGCGTCGGCACCGCCGCCAGCCCGGCGTCCCTCACCATCCTGACATCGGGCGCCAATGCCTTCGGACTGCTCGCGCAGAGCATCGGCGGTGGCGGCGGCTTTGGCTTCTCCACCGGCCAGACGGACAGCACGACCAACTTGCTGGGCGCGAGCAGTACGGGCACCCAGTCGGTGGGCAATGGCGGTGCGGTGACGCTCAACCTGACAGGCGGCAACATTCAGACGACCGGTCTAGGCGCGCATGGCATCATCGCGCAGAGCATCGGCGGGGGGGGCGGCATCGCCGGCCTGCCCACCGGGACGGCGAATTTGAGCTTTGCGGGCGGCATTCGGCCCGACAGACCGTCACCCAACGGCGCCGGCGGCGCGGTGACGATCAATTCCTCCACCCCGATCACCACGACGGGGGCTTTTGCCTACGGCATCCTGGCGCAGTCGATCAGCGGCGGCGGCGGTCTGTTCGCGCAGAGCGCCACGCAGGTCTTTGCCGGATCGACCAGTGCGGGAGGCGTCATCCTGCCCGGCACAGGCCAGGCCATCTCCATCACGCAGAGCGCGCCCATCACCGTCTCCGGCTTCCATTCGGTCGGTATCTTCGCGCAATCATCCTTCATCCAGCCGGGTCCGGTGACGGTCAATGTCTCCTCGGCGATCCAGGGCGGGTCGGGCCTGGGGGGCTGGGGAATCTGGGTGGATGGTGGCACCAGCACCAGCACGGTCACGGTGGCGCCCGGCGGCAGCGTCTCGGCGTTGTCCGGCTTGGCGATCCGGATGTCGCAAGGCAGCGTGACCAATAACGGCACCGTCACCGGTGGCTACAACATTGATGGCACCACTGGGACGTTCAACAACAACGGGACGCTCAATGCCGGCCCGTCCCTGGTCGCGGCTCAGTTGGTGAACACCGGAACGGTTCTGATCGGCGCGCTGGAGCCGCATGGCGTCTCCGCCGTCAGCGGCAATTTCACCCAGCGCTCCAGCGGCCGCCTGCTGTTCGATGCGGATTTCAGCAACCGCCGCTCGGATGTGATGACGGTGGCGGGCTCCGCCGATCTCGCGGGCCGCGTGCGGCCGCTGATCTCCTCCGTGCTGCCGCAGGTGGAGATCCCCTTCCTGACCGTGGCCGGCCCCGTCACCGGAACGCTGGAGGGCGAGCGGACCGCGATCTTCAGCTACAATGTGAACCGCAAGGGCGGCGCCTTCACCGTCTCGGCCAATGCGGATTTCACGCCGGCCGGCTACAGCCTCAACCGCAATGTGGCGGCCGTGGCAAACCATTTGCAGGGTGCGTGGGATGCGGGCGGCGCCGGGCTTGGCCCGCTCTTCGCCCTGCTGGGCAATACGGCCGATGCGGGGGGGCAGGGGGCCTATGCCGCGGCGCTGCGCCAGATTTCGCCGAATGGCAGCCTGGCACCAGGGGCGCGCGTGGCGGCGGGCGCGCGCAGCTTCGCCAATGCCGCGATGAGCTGCCCGCAATTCGATGGCACCACCGCGATGTTGCGTGAGGGCGAATGCGTCTGGGCCGGACTGACCGGCCGCACCGCCGCGCAATCCAGCGGTGACGGCCTGTCGAGCTTCCGGCTCAACTCGATGACCTGGCAGGCGGGCGGCCAGTGGGCGATGGGTGGCGGCTGGTTCCTGGGCGGCTCCATCGCCTACGAGAATACGCGGCTGTCCACGACCGAGGGTTTGAATAGCGGGCGCGGCCAGGCAGGCTATGCCGCAGTGACGACGAAGTATCAGACCGGGCCCTGGCTGTTGGCCGGCGCGGTGTTCGGCGGCGGTGGCGAATTCAACAGCACGCGCACCATCACGCTGCCGGGCTTCGGCGGGATCGCGCGCGGCAGCCCGGCCCTGTCCAATGTGGGCGCCATGCTGCGCGGCACCTATACGCTGGGCGGCGAGGAACTCTACCTGCGTCCCTCCATGACGCTGAGCCTCGTGCATGCGCGCTCCGGCGCCTATCGCGAGAGCGGGGCCGGCGTGCTGAACCTCGAAATGTCCGGGGCGTCCAGCACGGTGGCGACCTTGACGCCGGCGCTGGAGGTGGGTGGCCGGGCGACGCTGTCCAACGGCGTGGTGCTGCGGCTCTACACCTCGGCCGGCGTGAGCCTGCTGAGCGAGGGGCGCTGGAACCAGGAGGGCCGGATGGTCAGTGCGCCGGGGGCGGCGGGGCGCTTCTCCAGCGTGGTGCGGACGGACCAGGTGGTGGGTCGTTTTGCCGCGGGCATGCAGGTCTTCGCCACGGACCGGCTGGAACTGCGCCTGCAATATGAGGGCGAGTACAGCGCCAATCTGACGGGCCACGGGGGTTCGCTGGCGCTGGCCTACCGATTCTGAGTCGGCGGCTCCGTGTGGGGTGTGCGCGAAGCGATGACCCGCTGGGCCATCGCAGCGTCGGATATGCACTGCCCCCTTGGGCGATGGCGGTAGCCCTTCATCGCGAAACGTCGCTGCACGGCCCCTTGGGGTGAGACAACAGCGCCGTGCAGAAGCGGCGCCGCGTCCAGCGCATGACGAGTCTCTTCCGCCTTACGCCGGCAGCCTCGCGATGCCCTTGATCTCCACGATCAGGCCAGGCCGCGAAAGCTCGCTCACGCCGATGGCCGTCCATGGCGGGGTATGGCCCTGCATGAAGCGGTCCCGCACGGTCTTGTAGAGCGGCAGGGTTTCCCGCAGCCCGACATGAAAGCTGGTGACATCCAGCAGATCCGCGATGCCGGCCCCCGCCGCGTGCAGGATGGCCAGCACATTCTCAAAGGCGCGGGTGATCTGGGCTTCGGGGTCGGCGATGACCTGTCCGGCGTCATCCCGCCCGAGCTGGCCGGCCATGAACAGGAAGCCGCCCGATACCAGGCCCGGTGCATAGCCGAATTGCGGCACCGCATGCGCCATGCCCGGCGGGATGATCAGGCGCGTCATCCAAACCCCGCCTGGTTCGCCGCATCGGCCCCCCAGATGCGGAACGCCTCGGAGGCGGCCACCTCGCCGCGCGCGACCATGCCCTGCCAGACGCCGCAGGCATCCACGAAATTGGGAATGCTGCCGGGGAACATGGCGTAGGAGATGCCTTCGGCCAATTCGAGTTCGGGCACGCCCTCGTCATAGGCGCCGCGGATATGCAGGGCCAGTTCCCACCAGCCCTTGCGCGTGGTGTGCACGGCCGCCAGCGTGACCTCCACCAGGCCACGCGGCACGCCGCTGCCGGCCTGCAGCGCATCGAGCGCCGCGCGATAGGCGCGCGCGCGGTCATAGGCGGGCAGGTGATGCCCCCATTTCTCGGCGGCGAAGGCGAAGCGTGGCGCGCCCTCCGCGAAAGCCGCGAGGCGGATGGCCAGCTCGATCTCCGCATCCGTGCCGCCGGCCGCGCGGAATTTCGCGATGTGATGCGTCGCGATCGCCTCGTCGCACGCGGTCAGCACGGCCAGCCAGACGAACTCCTTGGGCCGCTCATGCATCAGCCGCGGCGTGAGGGCGAGGGCGGTATAGGCCGCATCATACCCCTTCAGCAGCCCGGGTGCCGCGATGGCGAGCAGCCCGTGATGCGGCAGCAGGTAGCCGCGTTTGGCGCGCACTTCGGCCAGGCGGCGTTCCACCTCGGCCGCATCGGGCATGCCGGTCATGACGCCACCTCGAACAGCGCTTCCACCTCGATGGGGATATCGGCGTAAAGCTCCGCCACCCCGATGGCCGAGCGTGTGTGCCGCCCGCCTTCGCCAAAGACATCCACCATCAGGTCGGAAAATCCATGCAGCACATCGGAGGGCGTGTTGAAGCCCGGCGCGCAATTGATGAAGCCCACCACGCGCACCACGCGGGTGATGGAATTGAGATCGCCCAGATAGGTGCGCAGCGTGGACAGCGTGCAGAGTCCGGCAAGGCGCGCCGCCTCCCGCCCCTGCGGGATGGAGAGTTCACGCCCCAGCTTGCCCACCATCATCGGCACATTGCCCGGGCCCAGCGGCCCGTGGCCCGACATGTAGATGTGCTGGCCCGAGCGCAGCGCGCGCACGCGATTGGCCTCATCCTTGAAGGGCGGTGGCAGCGTGACGCCCAGTGCCGCCAGTCTCTCCTCATTCGTCGCCATCAGCATTCCTCCATCAGGCGGCCGCAGCCGCGCATGCGATCCGTGATCCCGCGCGAGCGCAGCGCGTGCCAGTAGGTGGCTGTGTTGATGGCGATCACCGGCTTGCCAAGCCAGGGCTCGGCCGAGGCGGCGAGCTGGCCCATCGGCAGATTGGCGCCAAACTGGATGATGGCGCGCGCCTCGGGCAGGTTGACCGCCGCGATGGCCGCGCGCAGGTCAGCGAGGGAGGTCTTGGCGATATCCACCGGGCCGCGCCGCTCCAGATGCCTCGCCGCCACCACCTCGCAGCCGATCTCCTTCAGGTAGGAAGCGAGATGTGCGTGGGCCACTGGAAAATACGGCGTCACCAACCCGACGGGGCCGCTGATGCCGAGCGCTTTCAGCGCCGCCGGAAGCGCATCGGCCGCCTGGGTGAAGGGCAATCCGCCGGTGAGTTTCGCCACGCGCGCCGCAATCGCGCGCGCGGCCTCCATGCCGCCATTCCAGACACTCTCGGCCGAGATGCCAAGGATGATGTGATCGGGCTCGGCCGTCATCACACGTTCGATGGCGCCCTCCATGGCGGCGTCGATGCGGCGGATCAGCTCGTCGAAATCCGCATCGCTCTGCACGGGATCATTGGGGATATGCATGCGCGCGACGTGGTTGGTGACGCCCACGGGGCGCAGCGAATCATATTCCGGCTGCACCACCGTGTTGGTGGACGGCGTCACCACCCCGAAGGTGGCGCGCCAGCCCAGCACGTCTGGCATCAGCGCTGCATCCGGCCACTGCGGATGAGGAATTCACGCTCCGCCTCGGCCATGACCGCGACATCGGCGGCGACCTTGGCTGGCGTATCCAGGGCGGGGTTGGGCAGGGCGCCGAGGTTGCGGAACTCCTGCACCGCATCGGGGTCCGCCAGGGCCGCCTGGAAGGCGGCGGCAAGCCACGCCTTGCGATCGGCCGGCACGGCCTTGGGCAGCGCCACCCAGCGCGAGACGCCCCAATTGACATCCGTGCGCCCGGTCACGCTGTTCACCGTGGGCGCATCGGGCAGGAAGACGGTGCGCTCCCGCCCGGTGACGGCGATGGGCAGCAGGCGATTGGCGGCCAGGTGCCCGCGCACTTCCGCGTAGAAGCCAAAGCCGAGATCGATATTGTTGCCGAGCAGCGCCGTGATGCCGGGGGCGCCGCCCTGGAAAGGCACGCGCAGGAAGCGCGCGCCGGCGGCGGCTTCCAGCTGCTCGATCAGATACTCGTAATAGCCGCCCGGAACATTCAGTACCCGGATGGTGCCAGGCCGCGCCTTCGCCGCATCCAGGATGCCCTGCAGGCCGCCTGTCTTGAACGGCCCCTCCGCATTCACGACGAGGTTCAGCGGCTCTGCGTTGATATGGGCGATGTGATCGAGATCGGTCCAGCTCCAGCGGCCTTGCGAGCGCACCGCATCGGAGAAGATCAGGTTCGCCACGATGCCGACGGCATGACCATCGGCCGGCGCCTGTGTGGCAAGCCAGGTGTGGCCCACCAGCCCGGCGCCACCGGTGCGGTTGTTCACCAGGCTGCGCTCGCCAGTTGCGCGTTCAAAGAAGCGCTGCACCACGCGGGCGGTGATATCCATGCCGCCACCGGCCGGATAGACCACCGTCATCTCGATCGGGTCACGCGGAAAGCCGGCGGGCTTGATGGCGTTAAGCCGGGCGCGCACCGCAGCGTCCTGGGCCTGAGCGGCGAAGGGCGCTGCGAAGGGCAGCATGGCGGCGCCGGCGGTGAAGCCGCGGCGGGTGATGTTCATGATGATCCTCCTGGTTGTGTTGTGGCCGCGCGGCCCTTGAAGGCCACGAAGAGCAGCAGCAGCGCCGAGGCGACCATGAGGGTCGCGGCGACCGGGCGTGCGAGAAAAATCATCGCCCCGTCGGGCGACATGACCATGGATTGCCGCAGCGATTGTTCGAGCAGCGGCGCCAGCACGAAGGCCAGCACCAGCGGCGCCAGCTCATAGCCGAGCTTGCGCAGGAACCAGCCCAGCACGCCGAAGCCCAGCATCACCCAAAGGTCGAAGATGTTGCGATTGGCCGAATAGGTGCCCACCATCGCGAGCAGCACGATGGTGGGGAACAGCACGGAATAAGGCACCCGCAGCAACTGCACCCAAAGCCCCACCAGCGGCAGGTTCAGGATCAGCAGGAACACGTTGCCGACATAGAGGCTCGCCACCACGCCCCAGAAGATCTGCGGGTTCTCCACGATCAGCATGGGGCCGGGCTGCACGCCATTGATGATGAGCGCGCCCATCAGCAGCGCCGTCACCGCATTGCCGGGAATGCCGAGGGAGAGCAGCGGAATCATCCCGCTGGAGACGGCGGCGTTGTTCGCGGCCTCGGGGCCGGCCACGCCCTCGATCCGACCCTGGCCGAAGCTGGAGGGGTCTTTCGCGATGCGCCGCTCGGCCGCGTAGGAGAGGAAGGAGGCCGTGACCGGCCCGCCGCCCGGCACCAGCCCCACCGCGAAGCCAAGGCCGCTGCCGCGCAGGATGGGCGCCCAGCTCGCCGCCCAATCGGCGCGTGAGGGCCAGAGGTTGCGCAGCTTCGTCTTGATGGAGAGCCCGGGTGCCGATTGCTCCACATTGGTCAGGATTTCCGAGACGCCGAACAGGCCGATCACCACGGCGATCAACTCGATCCCCGCGGTCAGTTCGATGGTGTTGAAGGTGAAGCGGAACTCGCCGCTCACCACATCCATCCCCTGCGTCGCGAAGGCAGCGCCGAGGCCGATCATGATCATGCCCTTCAGCGCCGAGCCCTGGATCATGAGGATGGTGCAAACGAGGCCCAGCACCATCAGCGCGCAATATTCGGGCGGGCCGAGGCGAATGGCGAAGCCGCTGAGGGCCGGCGAGAAGAAGGTGAGGATCACGATGCCGAAGGTGCCGGCGAAGAAGGAGCCAAGCGCCGCCATGCCCAGCGCCGCCCCCGCGCGCCCCTGCTTGGCCATGGCATGGCCATCCAGGCAGGTGACGACGGAAGCGGCCTCACCCGGGATATTCACCAGGATGGAGGTGATCGAGCCGCCATACATGGAGCCATAGAAAATCGCCGACAGCATGGCGATGGCAGCGACCGGCGGCAGCGCGATCGTCGCTGGCAGCAGCAGCGAAAGCGCGGCCAGGGGGCCGATGCCGGGCAGCACGCCGATCAGTGTGCCGATCAGGCTGCCGATGAAAATGTAGTAGAGCGTGCCCGGTGTCAGGATGGCGGCAAAGCCGCCGGAGAGGGCAAGGAGGCTCGCTTCCATCGGCTCAGAAGCCCAGCGGCCCGCGCGGCAAGGGCGTGCCGAGCAGGACCGCGAAGAGCAGATGCACGATGGCCGCCGCCACCGCGCCGACCAGCAGCGCGAACCACCAGGGCGAATGCGGCGCGATGGTGCGGAACAGCAAGGGCAGCCCGATGGCGCCCGACAGCGCGAAGCCAAGCGATGGCACGGCGAGGATCATGCCCGTCATCACCAGGATCAGCAGCCCGACGCGAAGTGCCGCGCCGCGCGCCATCCAGAAGCGCTCGGCCAGTTCCTCATTCGGGCCGGCGCGTCGCAGATCGCGCAGCAGCACGCCGGCACCACCCATGATGATCAGCAGGGCCGAAAGCAGCGGGAAGAGGCCGGAGCCCGGCCCGCCCGGCCCGCCCAGACCAAGTGCCAGGGATTGCTGCGCCAGCGCGAGGCCGAAGAGGACCCAGAAGAGGCTCAAACCGATGTTGAGGGCAGCCATCCCGTCTCCCGTCGCGATCCTGTGCGGCCGAGAGCATTGAGCATCGGGGCGCGCTCGGCAAGCGACTTGTCCGGAAGTATTTGTCGTGGTCTGCTCCGCCAAAATGGAGGGTGCTCCGGCCCATGCCGAGCGAGATGCAGAACCAGGTTTTCCCGAAGCTTTTTTCTCCCATCCGCATCGGACCGGTGGTGGCACGCAACCGCGTCATGCGCGTCGCCACCACATCGAACCTCGCCGAGAAGAACCGCGTGGGCGAGCGAATGCTCGCCTTCTACACCACGGTGGCTCAGGGCGGCGCTGGCGTGATCGTCAGTGAGTCGGCCCGGCTACACCCCGCGGATTCCGTGGTTCCTGCAGCGATTCCGCTGTTCGACCGGGGCGTGATCCCTGGCCTTCGCCGCATCACGGAAGCAACGCAGCAGGCGGGCGGCCTGTTCATCATGCAGCTCAATCACGGCGGGCGGCAGCATCTGGGGCGGCGCGTCGGCACGCTGCTTGCGCCCTCCGCCATCGCCTGCCCGCGCAGCGGCGGCACACCCCACGCGATGACCACGCGCGAGGTGGAGGAGATGGTGGAATGCTTCGTCACCGCGGCACTTCATGCCCGCGAAGCCGGCGCGGATGGCGTCGAAGTGCATGGCGCCCAGGGACATTTGATCGGACAATTCGTCTCGCCGTATAGTAACGCGCGCGACGATCGCTACGGCGGCAGCCTGGAAAACCGGCTGCGCTTCCCGACCGAGATCCTGCAGGGCGTGCGCCGGCGCCTCGGTCATCGCGCCATCCTCGGCTATCGCATGGCGGTGGAGGAATTCACCGAGGGCGGCGTGGATGTCGCCCAGGCCTGCGAGATCGCCGCCCGTTTGGCCGCTGCCGGGCTTTGTGACTACGTCTCGCTCAGCCAGGGCAATTTCAACACGATCGAGACGCATCTGCCCGATCGCCATTGGCCGCAAACCGCCTATCGCGCCATCCAGGCCGAGGTGAAGCGCGCCGTGGGCGAGGCTACGGTGGTGGTGCAAAGCACGCGCATCCAGACGCCCGAGCAGGCGGAATCCATCATCGCCTCGGGCGATGGGGACATGGTGGGCCTCTGCCGCGCGCTGATCGTGGACCCCGAATGGCCGAACAAGGCGGCCAGCGGGCGCGCGCATGAAATCCGCCGATGCATCGCCTGCAACCAATGCTGGGACTGGATTTCCTCGGCCGAGCCCATTGGCTGTGCCACCAACCCCCTGGCGGGGCGGGAGCATCATTTCGGCAAGCTCAAGCGGGCGCAGCCGCATCGGGTCATCGTGGTCGGTGGCGGTCCGGGCGGCATGGAGGCCGCGCGCGTGGCGGCGGAGCGTGGCATGCGCGTCTCGCTGATCGAGCAGGATTCCTTTCTGGGCGGAAAATTCGCCGAAGCCGCGGCCTTCGCGCATGGCGCCGAATTACGGCACCTCACCGAATTCCAGATCGGCCATCTGCAGCGCCTGGGGGTGGAGATCCACCTCGGCGCGCGCGCGACGGCATCGGCCATCCTGGCGCAAAAACCCCATGCGGTGATCCTGGCGACGGGCGCCGAGCCCGTGACGCCATCCCTGCCCAGCGACGGCAGCGTGCCGCTCATCGCCGCCGCCTCGGTGCGGGAGCTTGCGCGGTTCCGCACCGTGCCGGTCAAGCGTCTCGTGCTGATGGATGAGGATGGGTATTTCTGGGCCGCGGCCGTGGCCGAGGCCGCTGCCGCGCTGGCGTCAGCGCGGGGTGGGCAGATGGTGCTCGCCACCCGCTTCTTCGAGCCCCTGCGCGAACTGCCCATGGTCTCGCGCATCGCGACGCTGCGCGCCTTGGACCAGGCGGGAGTGCAGCATCACACCTCCATGGAGGCGCATCGCATCGAACGCGGTGCGGTGGTGCTGCGCCACTACCTCACCGGGCGTGAAATCCGCATCGAGGATTGCGCCGGGCTGCTCTGGGTCGGTGCGCAGCGCGCGCGCAACGGCCTCCAGGCCGAGCTGCGCGAGGCGGGGCAGGAGCGCATCCACCTGATCGGCGATGCCTTCGCCCCGCGCCGCGTCCATCACGCGCTGGTCGAGGCGCAGGTCGCCGCCCGCGCCATCTGATCACCCCACCCCGAGGAGAGCCACATGAGCATCATCAAGCGCAGCATGGATGCCGAGACGGCGCAGAAGCTGATCGCCGCCGCCATCGAGAAATCGCGCGAGATGGACAAGGCCATGTCCATCGCCATCGTGAATGAGGCGGGGCAGTTGAAGGGCTTTCACAGCATGGATGGCGCTGGCCACCTGACGGTGCAGATCGCGCAGGACAAGGCCTGGACGGCGACGTCCTTTGGCATTCCCACCCATGTCTGGTGGGATTTCATCAAGAATGATCCGCCCTTGCTGCATGGCATCACCCATACCCCGCGCCTGATCATCTTCGGCGGCGGCTATCCGGTGATGGAGGAGGGGCAGATGATCGGCGCAATCGGCATCAGCGGCGGCCATTACTCCGAGGATATGGAGGTGGCGCGCCATGCGCTGGAAGCGATCGGCGCACCGGTGGGCTGAGCCCTATTCGGGCGGCAGCGCAACAGCGGTGCCGATCATGGAATCCCGCGTCACCAGGGCAGCGAGCCGCGCCTCGTCCCAGCCTTCCGTGCCGGCAGGGCGGCGCGGAATGACCAGGTAGCGCAGATCGGCCGTGCTATCCACGACGCGGATGCGCGTCTCCTCCGGCAAAGTCAGCCCGAATTCCGCGAGCACGCCGCGCGGGTCCAGCACGACGCGCGCGCGATAGGCCTTGCTCTTGTACCAGGCGGGCGGCACGCCGAGCAGCATGCGCGGATAGCAGGAGCAGAGCGTGCAGGCGATGACGTGGTGCAGCCCTTCCTCATTCTCCAGCGCGATGAGTTCGGGCGCATCGGGGATGGTGATGCCGAGCTTCGCCACGGCAGCGCGGGCGTCGTGCTTCAACGCGGCGTGGAATTCCGGATCGGTCCAGGCCTTGGCGATGACGCTGGCACCCAGCTCCGGCGTGCGGCCTTCCTGGAGCTCGATCTGCCGGGTGATCTGCTCGGCCGTCAGGACGCCCTTCTCGATGAGCAGTTCGCGCACGGCGCGTTCAAGAATCTGGAAGGGGCCGGGGTGGGCGTCATGCTCCTCGATCGGTGCGTGGTCATGGTCGTGATCGTGGTCATGATGGTCATGCGGCGTGCTCATGCGGCGGCCTCGCTTTCCAGCCAGTCTTCGTAAATGTCGGCTTCGATCTCATCCTGCGTTTCCTGGCCATCCGGGCCGAGATGCGCGAAGCGAACGCGATAGAGGATCAGCTTGGGCAGGCCGGGCCGGTGTTGCGCCAGTTGCGTCGGGTCATGGAAGCGGCCGGCACAGGCCTGCACCACGCCACGATGGCCACGCAGATAAAAGGGCGTGCGGCAATGGCCCTGCGGCTTGCGGCTTGCCACGCGCACCCGCGCACCGGGCTGGAAGCGCTGCTCAATGCTCATGGGCGAGTTCCTCCGTGATCATTGCCACGCGGGCGTCAATCTCGGCGCGGTTCAGCACCTGCTGCTCGACCAGCAGGTTGGTCAGCGCCTGCAGCCAGCGGTCGTAATAGGGCAGGTGGTCATAGTCATCCTGGGAGAATTCCTCGATGGCGCGGCGCAGCGCATCCACCTTGAAGGCGCCGCAGCCAGGGCTGGTGAGCAGCATGAGGATGGCATCGACGCGCAATTCGTAGAGCGTGCGCGGGTGCTCACTGCGGTCAATCGGGCCGAGATCAAGGCCGCCAATATCGTGCATGGCGCGTTCGCTGGTCATGGCGCATTCTCCTCGAACAGGATCATTCGCGCCGGATCGGGGCGCAGATGCACAGTGTCACCGATCACCGGCGGCGCCGCCAGATCGCCGGCGGGCAGGCTGGCCGAGAGCGACAGTCCCTCCGGCCCTTGCGCATAGAGTGCGGCATGCGCGCCCTTATAGACGATTTCCAGCACCCGCGCCGGAATGCTGCCGGAGCCGGCTTCGGCCAGGATCAGCATATGCTCCGGGCGGATGCCGATGCGCATGGGGCGCGGCGTGGTGGCGGTGCCATCCGGCAGGCCAAGCAGGGCGCCGCCAGGCAGGCGAAGCAGGGCTTCCGCCGTCACGTCGGCGGGCAGGAAATTCGCTTCGCCGAGGAAATCCATGACCGCGCGGCTGCGCGGGCGGGCATAGAGTTGGGCCGGCTTGTCCACCTCGCGGATATCGCCCGCGAACATGACGGCGACGCGGTCCGCAAGGGACAGCGCCTCCTCCTGGTCATGCGTCACGATGATGGTGGTGACCCCCACCTCGCGATGGATGCGTTTGAGTTCCACCTGCATCGCATCGCGCAGCTTGCGGTCCAGGGCGCCCAGGGGTTCGTCCAGCAGCAGGATATCCGGCTTGATCACCAGCGCGCGGGCGAGTGCCACGCGCTGGCGCTGCCCGCCGGAGAGCCGTGCGGGAAAGCGCTCAGCCATCTCGTCCAGGCGCACCAGGCTCAGTGCTTCCTCGACCCGCTTGGCAATGGTGCCGCGATCCACGCCGCGCATGCGCAGGCCATAGCCGATATTCTGCGCGACATTCATGTGCGGAAACAGCGCGTAGTCCTGGAACACCAGGCCCAGATTGCGCTTGTGCGGCGGCAGCCCCAGCACGGAATGCCCGGCGATGCGGATTTCGCCCGAGGCCACCGGCGTGAAGCCCGCGATGGCGCGCAGGGTGGTCGTCTTGCCGCAGCCCGAGGGTCCCAGCAGCGCCACGCATTCGCCATCCGCCACATCCAGGCTGACGCCGTGCAGCACGCGATTGCCGCCCAATGTCACCGCAACGCGATCGAGCTCAAGCCGGGCCATGCGCGCTCCTCAGCGGGGGATGGAGAGGGAGATGATCCGCCAGCGCCGCTCGGCCAGCAGGATCAGCGTCGCGATGATGGCGACATAGGCGGAGGAGAAGGCAGCCGGCGTCGGGTCCAGATTCTGGCTGATGTAGTTGAACAGCTCGATCGGCAGCGTGGTCAGATCGCCGCGCACGAGGAACACGCTGATCGGGTAGTTGTCGAAGCTGATGAGGAAAGCGAAGAGGAAGCCACTGACCAGGCCTGGTGCCATCTGCGGCAGCGTCACCGTGCGGAAAACCTGCCAGGGCGAGGCGCCGAGCGAACCCGCGGCCTCCTCCAGCGCGGGGTTGGAGAGGGTGAGGGCCGCGGCCACCGTCCGCACGGGATAGGCCACCACCAGCACCACATGGCCGATGACCAGGCTCCACCAGGTGAAGGCGACCCCCAGCAGGATGAAGAACTGGATGAGCGCGATGCCGATGGCGACGATGGGCAGCGCGATGGGCGAGAGCAGCAGGGAGGTCAGCACGGCCTTGGCCGGCAGGGGGCTGCGCACCAGCGCCAGCGCCGCGGCGGCCCCCATGGCGGTGGCGATGGCCGCGGTGAGCAGGCCGATATACAGGCTCGTCAGCGTCGCGTCCCAGATGCGGTTGATGCGCCCGATATTCTCGAACCAGCGCAACGAGAAACTCTGCGGCGGAAATTCGATGAAGATGGAGCCGCCAAAGGCGACGACGCCGGTGAAGATCACGGGAAAGACCAGGAAGGCCAGGCCCAGTGTGGCCAGCAGCGCCACCACGGCGCGGAAGCCCTTCGCGTCAGGCATGGTGGCGGAACAGCATGCGGATGATCAGCGTATAGGCCAGCAGGATGCCGAAGGTGACGAGGGTCAGCGCCACGATCATCGCCGAGCCGAAGGGGAAGTTCAGCTGAATGAGGAATTGCTCCGCGGCCACCTGGCTGATCATCGCCGTGGCCGGTGAACCCAGCATCAGCGGTGTGACGAAGGCGCTCATGCAGATGGCGAAGCTCAGCGTGGTGCCGCCGAAGATGCCCGGCATGGAAAGCGGCAGCACGGTTCCGAAAAGGGCGCGCCATGGCCCCGCCCCCAGCGATTGCGCGGCCTCGATATAGGAGGGCGGAATGCGGGTCAGCGCGCCATAGATGGGCAGGATCATGAAGGGCAGGGCGTAATGCACCAGCGCCACGATGGTCGCACCCTCGCTATAGACGAGGCGCAGCGGCTCCTCCGTCAGGCCGAGCGCCAGCAGAAGCTGGTTGACCGGCCCCGCATCGGCCAGCGTCACCAGCCAGCCGTAGTTGCGCACGATGAGGCTGGACGCGAGCGAGACGAAGACGGTGATCAGGATCGCGGTGCGCCACAGCGGCCGAACCTGGAACAGGAACAGCGCGATCGGATAGGCGATCAGCAGCGTGAGCAGCGTCGAGATGGCCGACATCCGCACCGTCCGCTCCAGCGCCCGCCAGGACCGGCCCGAGCCCCAGACACGCTCGAACTGAGAGAGGCTCAGCCCGGGCCGTGGGTCGAGATCGGCTGCCGAGGAGCGCAGGCTTTCCTCGACCATGCTGCCCAGCGGCACCAGGTAGAAGACCGCGAGGAAGATCAGTGCCGGCGCGAGCAGCAGGAGCCCGGTGAGGCGTGGGGAAGCCCCCTGCATCAGCCGAACACGTTGTTCCAGGCATCGGTCAGCCGCGCGCGCTGCTCGGAGAGGAAGCGCCAATCAGCATAGAGGATGTTCTCCGCCGGGCCGAGCAGCTCGATCGTGCGCGGCGAGGGATTCACGTCCTTGTTGGCGGCGCGGGCGTGCAGCACGCTGTCAATCTTGCTCTGGAACTCGCGCGAGAGGCTCATGTTCACATAGCGCTCGGCCAGTTCCACATTCTTCGCGTTGACCGGCATGTTGAGGCCGACGATCTCGCCATGAATGCCCTCGGCGAGCGGCACGGCGGGCTTGATGGGCGCACCCTGCTCGATGATCGGGTTGATGAAGATGCCATAGAAGGGCACCAGCGGGACCTGGCCCGATTGCAGCATCTGGATGGCCTGTGGCGCGCTGGTATAGGCGATGGCGCCGTTCTCCTTGAGGCGGGCGAGGTGCCGGATCCCGGCATCAAGGTCGCGCTGCGCTTCGGCGAAGGGTTTGCCGGTGGCGATCTGCGCCGCCGTCGTCACCATCCGGACGCCGCTGTTCCAGGTGATGGGCGGAATGGCCACGCGCCGGCGCGAGGAAGCGTCCCAGAGCTGCGCCCAGGAAGTGGGCTGCGTCGTCTGGGCGCGCGTGTTGAAATAGAGCGTGTGCACGGCATCAATGACGCCGGCCGAGTAGTTGTCGGCCAGCTTGAAGGCATCGCGCAGGCTCGCCCAGTTGGGGATGTTCGCGGGGTTGTGCGCGCGCAGCAATCCGGCCTGCGCGGCGGAGAAGACACCCGCTTCCGAGAACTGCATGAGGTCGGGCGGATTGTCGCGCTGGGTGCGCAGCATGCCGAGCATATTGCCCGTGACCGATTGCTGCACATTCAGCCGCGCCCCGGTCTCGCGCTCGAACACCGGGTGCAACTCGTCAATCCAGAGCCGTGCCAGCAGGCCCTGGTTGAGCACCACGGTCAGCGTGCCGGCGGATTGCGCGCGGCTGGTCACCCATGGGGCGCAGAGCGCAGCGGCGGTGAGGAGGGTGCGGCGGGATGCGAGGATCATGGCAGGCTCCTTCGGGTTGCGCGAAGGCTGAGGCTGAAGCGGGCAGCCCGTCAAGCGCAGGGCGCGCCGCCGATGGCCCACCAATCGCGCGGCATGTTTTCAGCGGCGGCACGGGCCGCGGCCGCAGTGGCAAACAGGCCGAAGCATGTGGCGCCGGAGCCGCTCATCCGTGCCAGCAGGCAGCCGGGCGTTGCGCGCAAGGCGGCCAGCACCTCGGCGATCACGGGGCATAGCAGCAGGGCTGGCGCCTCAAGATCATTGTGAAGCCGCAGGAGGTCTGCCGCCATGCTGGCCGCATCCGGCCAGGCCTGCGGCAATGGGGCGGGCGTGGAAAAGGCGCCCTGCCGCGCGCGAAACACGGCGGGTGTGGCCACCGGCACGCGCGGATTGACCAGCAGCAAGCCGCATTCGGGCAGGGCTGGCGCGGCGCTGATCACCTCGCCAATGCCCTGCATGCGGGCGGGGCGGGAGGCGATGCAGACCGGGATATCCGCGCCCAGCGGTGCCGCGATCCGCGCGAGGGCATCGGCATCCAGGCCGCTGCCCCAAAGCCGGTTGAGCAGGCGCAGCGCCGCCGCCGCATCGGCTGAGCCGCCACCAATGCCCGAAGCCACCGGCAGATGCTTCTCCAGATGCAGCGCCGCGGCCGGCGCCTGGCCCGTCGCGGCGGCCAGGGCGCGGGCTGCGCGCAGCACGAGATTATCCTGCTCGGCCGCGAGGGTCGCGCCGAAGGGGCCAGCCAGCGTCAGGCTCAGCGCCTCGGCTGGCGTGGCGCTCAGGGCATCGGCGGCGGGGCCGAACACGGCCAGGCTGTCCAGCAGATGATAGCCATCGCCGCGCCGGCCGGTGACATGCAGGAACAGGTTCACCTTGGCCGGCGCGGCCTCCGTCATGTGGCGCATGTCAGCGCCGCACGGCCCGGGGCAGGCCGGTGTCGATCTTCATCTGGATGCGCGCGGCCTCGGCCGGCTCCGGGTCCATGGTGAGCGCGCGCTGCCACTGGAAGCGCCCCTCGCCCTCGCGCCCCGCGGCCCAGTAGACATCGCCCAGATGGTCGTTGATCGTGGCGTTGCGCGGTTCCAGCTCCACCGCGCGTTCCAGCTGCGCGATGGCGGCCGGCAGCAGGCCCATGCGGAACAGCACCCAGCCCAGGCTGTCGGCGATGTTGCCATCCTGCGGGCGCTGCGCCGCCGCACCTTCCAGCATGGCCCGCGCGCGCTCCAGGTTCACGCCCATATCGGCCCAGGTATAGGCAAGGTAGTTGAGCACGAAGGGCTGCTCGGGCGAGAGGGTCAGCGCATACAGCAGATCCTCCTCGGCGCCCGGCCAATTGCCCGAACGCTCGCGCGAGATGCCGCGCGCGTAAAAAAGCGGCCAGTCGCTCGGCCGTGCCGGCAGGCTGCGCGCGATGGCCCCGTCATAGGCCAGCACCGCCTCGGCGAAGCGGCCGCGCCGGCGTTGCAGATCGCCCAGGCGAGTGAGGGGCTGTGGCACGCCGGGCAGCGCCTCGGCCAGGCGGCGCAGCAGGGCCTCGGCCTCATCCACGCGGCCCAGGCGGTCCAGCAGGGCTGCCTGGCGCAGCTGCGCGGGGCCGAAAAGCGGGTCATTCTCGTTGATCAGCAGCAGGGTTTCGCGCGCGGCATCCAGGCGCTCGCCCTCGGCCAATGTATCGGCCAGGAGCATCAGGGCAGGGGCGAAGCTGGGGCGCAGCCGCAGTGCCAGCCGCGCCATGAGGGTTGCCATCTCCTCCAGGCCTTGCCCGCGCAGCGCGCTGCCGAGTGCCACGTAAGCCTCGGCGATGCCATCGGCCGGCCCTTGGATGGCGCGCTGCGTGAGCACGACCTGCCGCGCCGGCTCCAGCACCGCCAGCGCCAGTTCGTCGCTGGAGAGTGCGAGTTGATCCAGCAGCCGAACAGCCTCCGCCGGCCGCCCCGCGCGGTTCAGGATGCCCGCCGCCAGCATGGCCAGGCGCAGGGTGGGTTCGGGCTGATCCGCCAGGGCCTGCCGGACGAAGCGCTCCGCCTCACGCGGGCGGTTGGCGAGATCGGCGATCAGGGCGGCGTGCAGGGCATTCAGGGCGCGGAAGCGGCCCTGTTCGGCCAGCGGGCGCAGGGTGGCGATGGCCTGGTCGGTCTGGCCGCGCCCCGCATGGCTCCAGGCGAGCAGCACGGGCTGCAGCGCCGCCACCGGCCCCTGCCGGCTCAAGCCGCGCGCCCGCGTCTCGGCCCGGTCCCAGCGCGCGCCGGCCACATCCGCGCCGAACAGCACCAGCTGGGCCGAGGCATTGTCGGGCAGGCGGCGGGCCAGGCGCAGCGCATCGGCGCGCCCATCCAGCAGCAGCGCCACAAAGGCGCGCCGGACGATCTCCGGCTGATCCGGCTCGCTCCGGAGCGCCAGAAGCAGGCTATCCGCCGCAACCTTGGTATCCAGCTCCTCGCTGGCGAAGCGGCCGACCAGGTAATTGCCGAAGGCGCTGCCGCTGGCCGGAATCTCCCCGCGCGAGGGCGCCGAGCGGCCCGTGCGGTCCACGACATTGGGGCCGCCCGCCGCGCAGGCGGCCAGCAGCGTCAATGCCAGGAGCATCAGCCGGGGCGGAAGGCGTCTTTTACGCATCGCTGGAATGTAGCCGCGATGCTCTATTCCGCGCCATGGGGCGTGGCTTGTTCCCCACAGTTGTGTGCAACAATGTGTCTTTGCTGCATCATGTGGGCGAAGGAGCTCCGTTTGAACCCGCCCCGCCCGGACCGACCCATGCCGCCGATGGCGACTGACAATCCGCCGCTTTCCGCGCGCGCGGCCGCCACGCGGGCGCGCATCCTGGATGCGGCACTGGCCGAATTCGCGGCACATGGGCTGGCGGGCGCGCGGGTGGATGAGATCGCGGCGCGGGCGGGCGCCAATAAGCGCATGCTCTACGCCTATTTCGGGGCCAAGGAGGATCTCTGGCTCGCCGTGCTGGAAGCCGCCTATGCGGCCAAGCGGGCGGAGGAGGAGGCGCTGGACGTCTCCCACCTGCCGCCGGCCGAGGCGATGGCGCGGCTGGTCGCCTTCAACCTGCGCTACACGGCGCGGCATCCGGAATTCGTGGCGCTGCTGAACCAGGAGAACATCCACCGCGCCGCCTATCTGCGCCGCTCGGCCGATGTGCCGGCCCTGTATTCGCCGCTGACCCAGCGCCTGCGCGAGGTGCTGGCGCGCGGGGCCGAGGCCGGCCTGTTTCGCGGCGATGCGGACCCCTTGCAGCTCTACCTTTCCATCGTGGCGCTGGGGCATTTCACGGTGGCCAACATGCACACGCTCTCCACCATCTTCGGCACGGACCTCGGCAGCGAGGCCGCGCTGGACGCGCGTGAGGCGCATGTGGTGGCCATGGTGCTGGGGTTCCTGCGCCCTTGACCAGGGCCTGGGCGGGCGGTAAGTAACTGTCTGGTTACTTCGTTCGTCGCGTCGCTGGATTTGTTGCCCGGATCGCGGCGCGGGCACTGAGAAGCAAGGGAAACGACCATGGCGCAACGGCGCATCGGCATCATCATGAACGGCGTCACCGGGCGCATGGGCATGAACCAGCATCTGATCCGCTCCATCGCCGCGATCCGCGCCGATGGCGGCATGCCGCTCGCCAATGGCGATGTGCTGATGCCGGACCCCATCATTGTCGGCCGCAACCGTGCCAAGCTGGATGCGCTGGCCCGCGCCCACAACGTCGAGCGCGTCAGCACCGACCTCGACGCCTGCCTGGCCGATCCTCGGGATGAGATCTTCTTCGACGCGGCGACGACGCAGATGCGCGCGGGCCTGGTGCGCAAGGCCATCGCCGCCGGCAAGCACATCTATTGCGAGAAGCCGACCGCCGACAATCTGGCCGATGCGCTGGACCTCGCCCGTGTGGCGAAGGCCGCCGGCATCAAGCATGGCGTGGTGCAGGACAAGCTGTTCCTGCCCGGCCTGCGCAAGCTGAAGATGGTGATTGACAGCGGGCAGCTGGGCCGTCTGCTCAGCGTGCGCGGCGAGTTCGGCTATTGGGTCTTCGAGGGCGATCTGCAGCCGACGCAGCGCCCCTCCTGGAACTACAAGAAGGCCGAGGGCGGCGGCATCATCCTCGATATGCTGTGCCATTGGCGCTATGTGCTGGACAACACCTTCGGTGCGGTGAAATCCGTCTCCTGCCTCGGCGCCATCCATATCCCGAAGCGCAAGGACGAGGCCGGCAACTGGTATGATGCCGATGTGGATGACGCCGCCTACGCGACCTTCCAGCTTGATGGTGGGATCGTCGCGCATATGAATTCCAGCTGGACGACGCGCGTGCGGCGCGATGACCTCGTCACCTTCCATGTGGATGGCACGCATGGCTCGGCCGTGTGTGGCCTGACGGATTGCTGGGTGCAGCCGCGGGTGGCCACACCCAAGCCGGTCTGGAACCCGGATGTGCCGCAGACGATCAACTTCTATGAGGGCTGGCAGAAGGTGCCGGACACCCAGCCCTACCCCAACGGTTTCCGCGTGCAGTGGGAGCTGTTCCTGCGCCATGTCGTCGGCGAATTGCCCGACTACAAATGGGATTTGATGGCGGGGGCCAAGGGCGTGCAGCTGGCGATGGCCGGTCTGCAATCCTGGGAAGAGCGCCGCTGGATTGATCTTGCCGAGCTGGAGGCCTGATCGGTGGCCACGCTGCGCTTGCCGACGGCGACAGGGCTTGCCGACTTCGCCACCAGCGCGCCGCGCGAATTCGCCAAGGCGCTGCCGCCCTATCCGCGCGTGGCCTTCGCCGCTGCGCATGTGGTGGCCGACACGCTGGCCGAGCAGGATCCGTGGCTGGATGCCAAGGTGGACTGGGACCGCACCATCGCCTTCCGCAAGCATCTCTGGTCGCTTGGCCTCGGCGTGGCCGAGGCCATGGACACGGCGCAGCGCGGCATGGGGCTGGACTGGGTCGCGGCGCAGCAATTGATCCGCCTCAGCCTGGATGCGGCGAAGGATCATCCGGGTGCCGTGATCGCGAGTGGCGCGGGCACGGATCACCTGACGCCCGGTCCCGACGTCACGGTGGATGACGTGATCCGCGCCTATGAGGAGCAATGCGAGGCCGTCGAGAAGATGGGCGGGCGCATCATCCTGATGGCGTCGCGCGCCTTGGCCAAGGCGGCGCGCAGCCCCTCTGATTATGAGCGCGTCTATGCGCGCATCCTGGGCGGCGTGAAGCAGCCCGTGATCATCCATTGGCTGGGCGAGATGTTCGACCCCGCACTGGAAGGCTATTGGGGCAACCATGACCACATGGCGGCGATGGAAACCGCGCTCGCCGTCATCCACGCCCATGCCGCGAAGGTGGATGGCGTGAAGATCTCCCTGCTGGATGACCAGAAGGAGATCGTGATGCGCCGCCGCCTGCCGCAAGGCGTGCGGATGTATACGGGCGATGACTTCAACTACGCGGAGCTGATCGCGGGCGATGCAGAGGGCCATTCCGACGCGCTGCTCGGCATCTTCGACCCCATCGCCCCGGCGGTAGGCGGCGCGCTGGCCGCGCTCTCCCGCAATGACCTCAGCACCTTCCACGAAATCCTGGCGCCGACCGTGCCGCTGAGCCGCCATATCTTCAAGGCGCCGACGCGCTTCTACAAGACGGGCGTGGTCTTCATGGCCTGGCTGAACGGGCATCAGGACCACTTCGTCATGGTTGGCGGGCAGCAGAGCACGCGCAGCATCCAGCATTTCGCCGAGCTTTTCCGGCTGGCCGATGCGGCCGGGCTGTTGAGCGACCCGGAGCGCGCGGCGAGCCGCATGACGCAACTGCTTGCGCTGCATGGTGTGGCGTGATCCCGCTCAGCCTGAACACTGTCACGGTCAAGGAGAAATGGGGCCTCGCCGATTGCATCGAGGGCTGTGCGCGGCATGGCATTCCCGGCATCTCGCCCTGGCGGGACGTGCTGCATGCCATGGGTGTGGATGCCGCCGCGCGCGCCATCCGGGATGCGGGCCTGACTGTCACCGGCCTCTGCCGGGGCGGCATGTTCCCCGCCGCCGATGCCGCCGGCCGCGCCGCCGCGATCGAGGATAACCGCCGCGCGATCGAGGAAGCGCACAAGCTGCAGGCGCGTGGCCTGGTCATGGTCTGTGGCGGCCTGCCGCCCGGCTCGAAGGACCTGCCCGGCGCCCGCGCCATGGTGCGGGACGGGCTGGAAGCCATCCTGCCCGAGGCGCGCGCCGCGGGTGTCACCATCGCCCTTGAACCGCTGCACCCCATGACCTGCGCGGATCGCTCCGTGCTCTCCACCCTCGGCCAGGCGCTCGATCTCTGCGAGGCGCTGGGCGAGGGGGTGGGTGTGGCCGTGGATGTCTATCACGTCTGGTGGGACCCCGACCTCGCGGCACAAATGGCGCGCGCGAAGGGACGCATCGCGGGCTTTCATGCCTGCGACTGGCTGGTGCCGACCACCGATCTGGTGTTTGACCGCGGCATGCCCGGTGATGGCGTGATTGATATCGCCGCCATCCGCCGCATGGCCGAGGCAGCGGGTTATGAAGGCTTCACGGAGATCGAGCTCCTCTCTCGCCGCTGGTGGGCCGAGGACCCCGATCATGTGCTGCGTGTGATGCAGGAGCGCCACGCCGCCATTGCTTGAATCACGTCGGGCAAGCCGCATAGAACGGCACCCAACAACAGGAGGAAACATCAGATGACCCGCATCACCCGCCGTGCGGCGCTGGCCATGCCCGCGCTGCTGCTTCCCGCCAACGCGCGCGCGCAATGGGCGCCCGCGCGGCCCCTGCGCTTCGTGGTTCCCTTCGCGGCCGGCGGTGCCACGGATATCGTGGCGCGCGTGCTGAGCGAGCCGATGGGCGAGCGTCTGGGCCAGGCCGTGGCGGTGGATAACCGCACCGGCGCGGGCGGCAATGTCGGTGTGGAAAATGTGGTGCGCAGCGCGGCCGATGGCCTGACCATGCTGATGGGCACCACCGGGACGCTGACCATCAACCCGCATCTCTACGCCAATATGGGTTTCAATCCGCTGACTGATCTGGCGCCCATCGGCCTCGCCTTCGCGACGGACCATGTGCTGATCGTGAACCCGCAGGTCCAGGCGCAGACGGCGCAGGAATTCCTGGCGCTGGTGCGCGCGCAGCCGGGGCGGCTCTCCTACGGATCGGGCGGGAATGGCAGCTCCACGCATACGGTGGTGGAGCTGTTCAAGCTGGTGGCGCAGGTGCAGATCCAGCATGTGCCCTATCGCGGCTCCGCACCCGCGCTGAATGACACGGTGGCCGGCAATGTGCAGGTGATGCTGGACCAGATCGCCAGCGCCCTGCCGCAGATCCAGGCCGGCCGCGTGCGAGCCCTGGCCGTGACCGGCGCGCGGCGTCACCCCGCCTTGCCCGATGTCCCGACCGTGGCCGAGATCGGCCTGGCCGCGGCCGAAGCCAGCTCCTGGGGGGCGGTGATGGCGCCCGCCGGCACGCCGCCCGCCGCGATCGACCGCATCAACGCCGTGCTGCGCGAAGCCCTGGCGCTGCAAGGCGTGAAGGATCGCCTGACCCAGGTGGGTGCCGAGGCGCTGACCTCCAGCCCGGCGGAACTCGGCGCCTTCCTGCGCGCCGAGACGGAAAAATGGGGCCGCGTCGTTCGCGAGGCCCGCATCACGGTGAACTGAGCGATGCTCCGCCGCACCCTGCTGGCCAGCAGCCTCGCCCCGCCCGCGCTGGCGCAATCCTGGGCGCCGACGCGGCCGATCCGCATGATCGTGCCCTTCGTTGCCGGCGGCAGCACGGATGTCGCGGCCCGCATCATCGCCGAGCAGATGAGCGAGCGGCTGGGCCAGCCCGTCATCGTCGAAAATCGTGGCGGCTCGGGTGGCAATATCGGCGGCGAGATGGTGGCGCGCGCCACGCCCGATGGACATACGCTGCTGATGGGTGTCACCGGCCTGCTCAGCACCAATGCGCATATCTACCGCAACATGAGCTTTTCCCCCGCGCGTGATCTGGCACCCGTGGGCATGGCCTATACCAGTGACATGGTGATCGTCGTCCCGCCCTCCTTGCCTGTGCGGGACCTCGCGGAATTCGTGGCCCTGGCGAAGGCGCGGCCCGGGGCGCTGTCCTTTGGTTCCTCGGGCCATGGCGCTTCCACCCATACCGCGGCTGAGCTGTTCCGCCTGGCCGCCGGGATCGAGTTGCTGCATGTGCCCTATCGTGGCTCGGGCGGTGCGCTCGCGGACCTCATGTCCGGCACCATCCAGATGATGCTGGTGCAGATCGCCGCCACCGTGGGGGCGGTGCGGGAGCAACGGCTGCGCGCCCTGGCCGCCACCGGCCCGCAGCGCCATCCGCTGATGCCCGATGTGCCCACCCTGGCCGAGCAGGGCTATCCCCAGGCCACGGCGACCTCCTGGGGGGCGGTGATGACCACGACCGGCGTGCCGCCCGCGGCCATCGCCCGGCTGTCCGAGGCGTTGCAAGGCGCCCTCGTGGCTCCCATCGTCATCCAGCGGATGACCAGCGCCGGCGTGGACCCGCAGGCCAGCACACCGGCCGAATTGGCGGCCTTTCTTCAGGCGGAATCGGACAAATGGGGCCGTGTGGTGCGTGAGGCGCGGATTACCGTGGAATAGCGAGGCCCCTACCGGGGCCATGCCGCCTTTTCCATCACGCGCATCGCCGCCACATCCGGCATCTGCACGCTGCCAAAGCCCGGCACGGCGAGGCTGGCGATGTCCAGCATGCCCGTGCGGATGGCGAGGCGCGGGCCGTGCGGCGTGTCGGCATAGAGGTCGGGATGCGATTCCATGAAGCGCACCGCCTCGGCCTTGGGGCGGCCGGCGAAGCCATCAATGAAATGGTGCCCGTTGCGCTCCACATGGGTCAGGCCCATGGCACTCACCAGCGCCAGATCCTGCTGCACGCAGATGCCGGCCAGGGTGGTGAGATCCTCGGCCGACATGAAGTGCCCATCGCCCCATTGGCGGCAGCGCGCGAGGTTGATGAGCGAACGCCAGATGCCCTTGCAGGCCTTGGTGGAGACGCCCGCATAACCCAGGCCCTTGGCCACCACGAAGGCGTCCAGCGCGCCATCGCTCTCGTCAATGATCACCGGCCGCGCGGCGGCGAGGACGGACAAGCCCGTCTCCAGCGCGCGGGCGCGCTTCACCGGCTGCTCGATGAAGAGGATGGAGGCGCAGAGACGCTTCAGCCGGGGCTCGGCCTGCATGGCGTGCCAGAGCGCGAGCGCGCCTTGCGCATCCTCATATTGCTCATTGCCGTCCAGCGTCGCGTGATAGGCGGGAAGGCGGTCCAGCACGGAGGCGATGCGGCAGAGGCGCTCCACATCGGCCTTCATATCGCCGCCCACCTTCAGCTTCCAATAGGCATGGGCGTAGCTCGCCGCGACCTCCTCCAGCGTCTCTGGCAGGCCGTCGCCGACGCGCTCCTCCTGGTCGGCCGCGGTGATCGGGTCCACCAGGCCCACCGTGTGGCGTGCATGAATGCGGCCGGGCTTTGGCGTGGCCGCGAGCATCGCGGAAAAATCAAAGCCCGCCAGGTCCTGGATCACTGCATGCGGCGCCATGCCGCCCAGATTGGCCCGCAGCCCCGCATCAAAGGCAAGCCCCTGCATCCGCAGCAGCGCATCGAAGGCGGCGCGGTCCCAGAGGGCGCGGCCGAAGCTCGCCACCAGGGGGTTCAGGCCCTCGGCGCCGCACGCCGCGACATGAGCGGCATAGCCATCGGCATAGTGGCCGAACGCCGTGTTGAATCCCGCCGCCAGGGACTGCGCCTCGGCGATTTCCAGCGCGCGGCGGAGCTGGTGCTGGTTGTCGGCATCGGTCAGTCCGGCATCCTTGTCGAACCATTTGGCGGCCAGCGTCTCCGCCGCCATGCCGAAGCCCTCACGCCCCGCCTCGTCGCGGATGCGCACGCGCACCACGGCCTGGATGCCATCGCGCACCGTGATCACGCCGAAGCGGAAGGGCATGCGCAGGGTGAAGGACCATTCGAAGCGCTCGGCCTCGACAAAGCGAAATTTCATGGCGCGTGTCCTTCTTCGATCCCGCGCAGATAGCCGATGGCGCGCGCCGCGCAAGCCATGGGGTCAGGGTGATAATCGAAGGGCTCCACGCCGCAGATGCCGGAATACCCGGTCTCGTCCAGCGCGCGCAGCACGGGCGCGAACTGGTCCTGGCCCTGGCCGGGGCCGCGCTTGTTCCGGTCGTTCAGATGCACATGCGCGATCTGCCCGCCGGGAATATGCGCCCGCAGCAGCGTTTCAGCCGGCTCGCTCTCGCCATTGCCGGTGGCACAGACATCCAGCATCGTCCGCAGCGCGGGGCTGCCGATGCGCGCCACGATGGCCAGCGCCTCGGCGAGGGAGGACGCCCAATTCGTCTGCCCGGGGTCGAGCGGCTCCAGCACATAGGTGACGCCGGCCTGGGCGGCATGCGCGGCCACAGCGGCCAGCGCGGCCTCGGCGCGTGCGGCATCGCCCGGCTCGGCCACATGCCGCTGGGCTGGCGAGCCATGGACAAGGTAGGTGGCGCCCAGATCCACCGCGAGATCCACCAGGGCGCGCATCACCGCCACCGTGCCCGCGTGCTTCGCGGCCTCCGTGATGGAAAGCCCAGCCGGCGCCACCAGCAGCCAGTGCAGCCCGGTGATGGGCTGGCCCGCATCCCCCGCCATGCGCCGAAGCTCCGCCCGGCGCGCGGCACTGAGCTTGTGCGGCGCCTCCGCATCGAGGGTAAAGGGCGCCACCTCCAGCCCATCATAGCCAAGTGCGGCCGAAAGCTGTGCCTGCTCGGCGAAGGGCAGGTGGCGCAGCACCTCGTTGCAGAGCGCGAAGCGCATGGGCGGGTTCTCCGTGAAGGGCGCCATCCTAACGCGCCCCGCCACGGGCGCCCAAACCATCGGATTTCATGCGGTGCATGTTTTGCGCGACCCCGGTTTGGGACAAATGCCGATCCGGAGGGCGGTGGCGCGGTTTGGGGGGGAGGGGAGTGCAAAACATCATGGCGGAAACATAGGAAATAATTGACAAGAAAGAAAGTAAAATGCCTCCGGCGGCCGAGGGACTCGTCCCTCGGAACCCCCTTTTATCGCTGTAGTTCCAGACTCCAGCGGGGGTCGCCGGGGCGGAAGGAGGTCTGGGCCAGGGTGGTGTCGTCCCATGCCGCGCGGTCCAGCCAGGCCGTCAGCCTGGCACCCAGTTGCCGGCCCTGGGCCAGCAGCGCCGCCACGGGTGGATTGGCCGCGCGCGGCACATAGCCGAGGCGCAGCCCATCCGGCCGCAAGACCGCCACGGCATTGGCGTCAAACCGGTTTTCCGGCTCGGCCACGATCAGCACCCGCATGCCGGGGACAAGCCCGGGCAGCGCCTCGTACAGGCCATGAAACGCCCCGCCCGCGATGGTGAAATCAAACAGGGGCACGGCGGAAGGTGGGCGTGCCAGGCCTGGCCGGGCCACGATCAGCCCCGCCAGGCCCAGGATGCCCCCCATCAAGCCCCGCCGCGTCGCGTCCATTCCCACCTGTCCCATTCGGTCAATTGAGTTCTATAGAATGATTGTCTTTGGAATGAAAATCCATATTCCAACCCACGGGGTCCGGGGCCTGAGGCCCCGGCGGGTGCAGGGCAGCGCCCTGCGTCTTCCCCGCGCCCCCCCAATCATGCGATGTTGCACCGCAAGAGGAACATGCCGGCGCGGCCCAGACGGGGGCATAAGCGCTGCGGGTTTTGTTGGTGGATGGTGAGCCTGAGCGCGCGGAAGCGGTGCGCCTGGGCCTGGAAGCGGCTGGTTGCACCGTCGTGGCGATTGCGCCCGACGTGGCGGACCTGACGGCGCGCGTCCGCGCGAGCCAGGCCGATGTCATCGTCTGCGACCTGGATGACCCGTCCCGCGATGCCCTCGAATCCATGCGCGCCCTGAACCGCGATGAACCGCGTCCTGTGGTGCTCTTCGCCGAGCG
The DNA here is from genome assembly GCF_023243115.1 of Sediminicoccus sp. KRV36. Lineage (NCBI taxonomy): Bacteria > Pseudomonadati > Pseudomonadota > Alphaproteobacteria > Acetobacterales > Roseomonadaceae > Sediminicoccus > Sediminicoccus sp. KRV36. The sequence goes on along the minus strand of NZ_CP085081.1, from coordinate 3,978,748 downwards.
CGGCGCGCCCGAGCAGATCGAGGCGGCGCTGGAAGCGGGGGTGGCCGCCTATGTCGTCGAAGGCCTGGCCCCGGCCCGGGTGCGCCCCGTGCTGGAGGTGGCGATCCGCCGCTTCCGCGCGCATGAGGCCCTGCGCGCCGAGCTGGCTGAAGCCCGCGCCACCCTGGAAGAGCGCGACCAGATCGCCCGGGCCAAGCGGCGCCTGATGCGCGATGAGGGCCTCTCCGAGCCTGAGGCGCATCGGCGGTTGCAGCGCATGGCGATGGAGCGGCGGCTCAAGCTGGGCCCCATGGCCATGGCCTATCTGTCTAAAAATCAGGCAACTCGACTCGTCTAGCGGCCAGATTTCCGCATTCGCCCAAAAGATGCGCATTTTTCCGCTTGCATCGCCCAGGTGGCGCGGATATCTGGCTTCCACGGGCGGGGTGCAATGGCGCATCCCAGGCAAGCCCCTCTTCCCCCCGGTGGCCCATGACGGTCCGCCTGATGCGCGGATCCTCGCTTGCCCCCGATCGCCGAACTCAGCAGCCCGCGCCTTCGCCCCGCCGCCCGCGTGATGCGCCTGGGCTTCGTGCCGCTCTTTGATGCGGCGCCCTTGCTGGTGGCCGATGCGCTGGGTCTCTTCGAGGCGGTCGGCCTGCGCGTGGCCCTTTCGCCCGAGGGTTCCTGGGCTTCGATCCGCGACAAGCTGGCCTTCTCGGCGCTGGATGGCGCGCACATGCTCTCCCCCATGCCCATCGCGCTGGCTGCCGGCCTGGGCGGGGTGCAGGCGGGGTTGCAGGTGGCCTGCGGCCTCTCGCGCAATGGCAATGGCATCACGCTGTCCAACGAACTTGCCGGCGGCGACCTCGCGGCCAGGCTCAAGGCGCGCCGCACGCCGGCCACACTCGCCGTGGTCTTCCCCTTCTCCTCGCATAATTACCTGTTGCGGCGCTGGCTGCTGGCCCAGGGCGTGGACCCGGAGCGCGACGTGCGCCTCACTGCCGTGCCGCCGCCGCGCATGGCCGCGCGCCTCGCCGCTGGCGAGATTGACGGCTTCTGCGTCGGCGCCCCCTGGGGTGCAGCGGCCGAGGCGCTGGGTGCCGGCCGCGTCGTCGCCGGCACGGCCGAGATCTGGCCCGACCACCTCGAAAAGCTGCTCGCCTTCAGCGAGGAATATCTGCTGACCCATCGCGAGCAGGCGGTGGCCGCCACCGCCGCCGTCATCGCCGCCGCGCGCTGGCTGGATGAGCCTGCCAACCGCGTCGAGGCGATTTCCATCATGGCCGGCCGCGCGCTGTGGCAGCTCAGCCCCGCCACCATCGAAAGCGCCTTCGATGCGACGCACCGCATCCGCTTCCGCGCCGCCACCCTGCCGCGCCGCGCGGAAGGCGCCCTCTGGCTGAGCGCGATGCGTGAGGCCGGGCACATGCCGGAGAGCGTGCCCGATGCCCAGGCCCTGGCCCCCTTCAACGATGGGCTGTGGCGCGACGCCGCGGCCCGCCTCAACGAACCCGAACCTGTCCTGGAGACCCAAGCATGAGCCTCTCTCGCCGCCACGCCGTCACCGCCACTGCTGGCCTTCTCGCCGCCGCGAAATCCCTGAGTGGGGCGGGCGTGCATGCCCAGGGCAGCACGACGCCGGAGGTGCGCAAGGCCATCTTCGGCTTCATCGCGCTGACCGATGCCGCACCCCTGATCATCGCCAAGGAAAAGGGCTTCTTCACCAAGCACGGCATGCCGGATGTGGAGGTGAACCGCCAGGCGAGCTGGGGTGCCACGCGGGACAATCTGGTGCTGGGCGGCGGGCGTGGCGGCATTGATGGCGCGCATCTGCTGACGCCCATGGCCTATCTCATCCATATGGGCCGCGTCACCCAGAACAGCCAGCCGGTGCCGATGGCGATCCTGGCGCGGTTGAACACCAATGGCCAGGCGATCAGCGTGGCAGAGAAGCACAAGCCGCTTGGTGCGCGGCTCGATGCCTCGCCCCTGCGTCGCGTGGTGAACTCCGAGAGCAAGTTCGCCATGACGTTCCGTGGCGGCACCCATGACCTCTGGATCCGCTATTGGCTCGCAGCCGGCGGCATTGATCCCGAGCGCGATGTCTCGACCATCGTCGTCCCACCACCCCAGATGGTGGCGAATATGCGCGTCGGCACCATGGATGCCTTCTGCGTGGGCGATCCCTGGAACGCGCAGTTGATCAACCAACGCCTGGGCTACAGCGCGCTGATCACCGGCGAGCTTTGGCACAATCACCCGGAGAAGTGCCTCGGCATGCGCGGCGAATTCGTGCAGCAAAACCCGCGCGCGGCCGAGGCGCTGACGGCGGCGGTGATCGAGGCCGCCCGTTGGTGTGATATCCCGGCGAACAAGCAGGAAATGTGCGAAATCCTGGCGCGCCGGGCCTGGTTCAACGTGCCTGTGACCGACATCATCGGCCGCATGCGCGGTGAGGTGGATTACGGCGATGGCCGCACCGTAACCAATCCCGACATCACCATGAAGTTCTGGCGCGACCATGCGAGCTACCCGTTCCGTAGCCATGACCTCTGGTTCCTCACGGAAAATCAGCGCTGGGGCATCCTGCCCGAGAACCTGGAGACGGCGCCGCTCATCGCGCAGGTGAACCGCGAGGATATCTGGCGTGCCGCCGCCGCGCGCGCCGGGGTGACCAATGCGGAGACGCCCAGCGGCACCTCGCGCGGGCGGGAGACCTTCTTCGATGGCAAGGTCTTCGATCCCGAAAATCCGGCGGCCTACCTCGCCTCGCTCTCCATCAAGAAACTCTCGGCGGCCTGAGACATGAACGCGATCACCCCTCCCGCCGTCACGGCCACGGCACCGCCGGCCACTGCCGCCGCGACGCCGACACCCAAGCCCTCCGCCCTCCTGCGCCGCGCGAGCGAGACGCTGGGCGTGGTGGTGCCGCCGCTGCTGGTGGTGGCCGCGTTGTTCCTGCTCTGGGAATGGCTCTGCTCAGGCCCTGGCGCCACGCTGCCGCCGCCGACGCGTGTCTGGAGCGATGCGAAGGAGTTGATCCTCAACCCCTTCTATGACCGGGGCGGGCTGGACAAGGGCCTGGGCCTGCACCTGATGGCCAGCCTGCAACGCGTGGCCCTGGGCTTCACGCTCTCGGCCGTGATCGGTGTGGCGCTCGGCATGCTGGTGGGCTCCTCGCGTCTCGCGATGCGCGGGCTTGATCCGATCTTCCAGGTGCTGCGCACCGTCCCCCCGCTGGCCTGGCTGCCGCTCTCGCTGGCTGCCTTCCGCGAGGCGCAGCCCTCGGCGATCTTCGTGATCTTCATCACCGCGGTCTGGCCCATCATCATCAATACCGCGGTGGGCGTGCGCAATGTGCCGTCCGATTATCGCAATGTGGCGCGCGTCATCCGGCTGCGGCCGCATGAGTGGTTTCTGCGCATCGTGGTGCCCGCTGCCGCTCCTTACATCTTCACGGGCCTGCGGATTGGCGTGGGCCTGTCCTGGCTTGCCATCATCGCGGCCGAGATGCTGATCGGCGGTGTGGGCATCGGCTTCTTCATCTGGGATGCGTGGAACAGTTCCAACCTCTCGGACATCATCGTGGCGCTGATCTATGTCGGCCTGGTGGGCTTCGTGCTCGACCGGATCATGGCCTTTGCCGGCCGCGCGGTGACGCGCGGCACCAGTGAACAGTGAAGGGGCACCGGTCATGAGCCGCAGCTATCTCGAAGTCTCCCGCCTTTCCGTCCGCTTCGGGCCGAATGCGCCGCTGGTGCTGAACAATATCGATCTGAAGATCGAGAAGGGCCAATATGTCGCCGTCATCGGCCATTCCGGCTGCGGCAAATCCACGCTGCTGAATGTGGTGGCGGGGCTGTTGCCCGCGACGCTGGGCGGCGTGCTGCTGGAAGGCAGCGAGGTGACGGAGCCGGGGCCGGACCGCGCCGTGGTGTTCCAGAACCATTCGCTGCTGCCTTGGCTCACGGTCTATGAAAATGTGAAGCTGGCAGTGGATCGCACGGTGGGGCGCAAGATGTCCCGCGCCGAGCGGCATGACTGGACGCTGGAGAACCTGGCCCTGGTTCGCATGGAAGCCCATGCGCAGAAGCGGCCGGGGGAAATCTCGGGCGGCATGAAGCAGCGCGTGGGCATCGCCCGGGCGCTGTGCATGCGCCCCAAGGTGCTGCTGCTGGATGAGCCCTTTGGCGCGCTGGATGCGCTCACCCGCGCGCATCTGCAGGACCAGGTGATGGCCATCCATGCCCGCCTCGGCACCACGGTGATGATGATCACGCATGACGTGGATGAGGCGGTGCTGCTTTCGGACCGCATCGTGATGATGACGAATGGGCCCAACGCCACCATCGGCGAAATCCTGGATGTGGATCTGCCGCGCCCGCGGGACCGCCTCGCACTCGCTTCCGAGCCGCGTTTCCTGGCGGCGCGTGAGGCGGTGCTGCGCTTCCTGCATGAGCGCCACGCACTGCCGGCGGCAGCGTGAGCTTGCACGTCCTGGTCATCGGCGCGGGCCCGGCCGGCACGCGCTGCGCGGTGCGCAGTGCCGAGCGCGGCGCGCGCGTCACACTCTGCGGGGCCGAGGCGGCGCTACCCTACGACCGCGTGGCGCTCTCCTCGCTGCTCGCGGGGGAAAAGACGCTGCCCGATCTGATCACGCATGATCTCGCGGCGCTGCAGGCCCAGGGCATCGCCTTCCGCCCGGCCACGCCGATCACGGCGCTGGATTGTGCGGCATCCGAGGCGGTGACCGCGCGCGGCGAGCGCATCGGCTATGACCGCGTGGTGATCGCCACCGGCTCGCGCGCCATTCGCCTGCCCGTGCCGGGCGCTGACCTGCCGGGCGTGCTCACCTATCGCACGCTGGATGATGTGCGCGCCATGCTGCGCGCCGCCCGTGCGGGCGGTTCGGCCGTGGTGGTGGGCGGCGGGCTGCTGGGGCTGGAGGCCGCGGCGGGCCTCGCACAGCGCGGCATGAAGGTGACCGTGCTGCACCCCGTGGAATGGCCGATGGAGCGCCAGCTCGATGCCGGTGCTGGTGGGTTCCTGGCGCGCCGCATGGGGCTGCGCGGCATTCGCTTCGCCATGCCGGCACAGCTTGCCGCCATCGAGGGCGAGGGGCGTGTCACGGGCGTGGTGCTGGCCGATGGCAAGCGGATCGCCGCGAATATCGTCGTCATGGCCGTGGGCATCCGCCCCGATACGGCATTGGCCGCGGCATCCGGCCTTTCCATCGGGCGCGGCATCCAGGCCGATGCCGGCATGCGCAGCAGCGATCCGAACATCCTGGCCATCGGTGAATGCGCCGAGGTGGAGGGCCGCACCATCGGCCTGGTGGCACCCGCGCTGGAACAGGCGGAGATCGCCGCCGCCACGCTGGCCGGCGCTGCCGCGCAATATGCGCCCCGCGCGGATCAGGCGGCGCTGAAGGTCTCCGGCACGGCCGTCTGGTCGGCCGGGGATATCGAGGGCGAGGGGGTGACGCTGCGCGATGAGGAGGAGGATCGTTACCGGCGCCTCTTTCTGCGCGAGGATCGCCTGGTGGGGGCCGTGCTCTATGGCGATGTGAGTGACAGCGGTTTCTATCTGAACCTCATCGCCTCGCGCCGTCCCATCGGCCGGCTGCGCGCGGCCCTGGCCCTCGGCCCTGCCTTCCTGCCGGAGCTGGCGTGATGCGCGCCGCCGATTCACGCATCCGCGCGCTCCAGCAATCGGGGACGAAGTGATGGAAGGCCCCGGTTTCTCGCCCGAGCAGCAGAATTACCTCAAGGGCTTCATGGCCGGCGTGGAGGCGCGGCGTGGCGCCTTGGCACCCGCGGGCGGCGGCACGGCGCCGGCCGATGCGCTGCGTGCGGCGCAGGACGCGACGATCGCCAAGGGCGGCAAGCTCGTCCCGCAGGAAGAGGCCAAGCGCGACAAGCACCCGCTGGACCGCTGGAGCGAAATCACCGCCCGCGCCGAAGCCGGGCAATTCCCGAAACCGATCGATGACTTCATCGGCCGCTTCCACGGGTTGTTTTTCGTCGGCCCCGCGCAGGATGCATACATGTGCCGCCTGCGCATCCCGGGCGGCATTCTCACCGCGCAGCAGGCGCACGAGGTGGCCGCCATCGCGGAAGAATGCGGCGGCGGCTATCTCGACATCACCACCCGCGCCAACCTGCAAATCCGCATGATCCCGGCCGCCAAGGGAGCCGAGGTGGTCATGCGCCTGGGTGAGATCGGCCTGCTGCCGCGCGGCACGGGGGCGGATAACATCCGCAACATCACCGCCTCCCCCACCGTGGGCGTGGACCCGCGCGAATGGGTGGATACGCGGCCCATCGTGCGCGCCTTGCATCACCACATCCTGAACACGCGGGACCTGTTCGGCCTGCCGCGCAAGTTCAACATCAGCCTGGATGGCGGTGGCTCCATCGCCGTGCTGGAGGAGACGAACGACATCGCGCTCAGTGTGGTGCGGGTGAATGGCGAGTATCGCTTCCGCCTGGGTCTCGGCGGCATCACCGGCCACCAGGACCTGGCGACACCTTCCGACGTTGCGGTGCTGCCGGGCGATGTCGTGAAGCTGTGCGATGCCATCCTGCGCGTCTTCATCGCGCATGGGGACCGCACGGATCGCAAGAAGGCGCGGCTGAAATACCTGCTCGACGCCTGGGGCCATGAGCACTTCCTGGCCGAGGTGGAAACCCTGCTGGGCCACGCCCTGCCGCGCTTCGACATCGCCACGATGGAACGCCCCCCGGCGCCGGATCGCTTGGCGCATATCGGCGTGCATGCGCAGCGTGAGGCCGGGCTGCATTGGCTTGGCGTGGTGGTGCCGGCGGCACGGCTTTCGGCCGAGCAGCTGCGCGGCCTCGCGGCGCTTGCGCAATGCCACGGCAATGCCGAGCTGCGGCTGACCGTCTGGCAGAATCTGCTGATCCCGCATGTGGCCGATGTGGCCGCGGCCCAGGCCGGGCTTGCGGCGCTGGGCCTCACCACGGAAGCGAATGCCATCCGCGCCGGCCTTGTCGCCTGCACGGGCAGTGCCGGCTGCAAATTTGCCGCCGCCGACACCAAGCGCAACGGGCTGGAGATCGCTTCCTTCCTGGAGAAGCGGATCACGCTGGACGCGCCGCTCAACATCCACCTGACCGGCTGCCACCATTCCTGTGCGCAGCATTTCATCGCCGATATCGGCCTGCTCGGCGCCAAGGTGGAGCAGGGCGAGGATGTGCTGCCGGGCTACGACATCCATCTGGGCGGCAGCAGCGGCGATGCCGCGCGCATCGGCCGCCTGATTCGCCCCAAGGTGGTCGAGGATGCGGTGGCGCCGCTGCTGCTCAACATCCTGGTGCATTGGCAGGCCGAGCGCGAGGCGGGCGAATCCTTCCAGGATTTCTGCGCCCGCCACAGCGATGCGGAACTCAACGGAATGCTGGAAGCATGAGTGTCATCACGCAAAGCTTCGGTGCGGCGCCTGTGCCGATCATCCCGGATTCCGCGCCCTTTACGGCCGATCAGCGCGCCTGGCTGAACGGCTTTCTGGCCGGGCTTTACGGCGGCGCGGAAAGCGCGGTCGCCGCCGCCCCGGCCGTGCCGGCCGAGGATTTCCCCTGGCATGACCCGGCGCTGGAACTCGATGAACGCCTCACCCTGGCCGAGGGCCGCGCGCTGCCGCGCCGGCTGATGGCCGCCATGGCGCAGCTCGATTGCGGCCAATGCGGCTATCTCTGCCAGACCTATGCCGAAGCCCTGGCCGAAGGGCGCGAAACCTCGACCGCCCTCTGCCAGCCCGGCGGCAAGGTCACGCGGGATGCGGTGAAGCGGCTGATGGCCGATGTGAAGGTGGCGCCGGTCGCTGCCCCCGTGGCGGCCAAGCCGCGCGGCGAAACCACGCGCCTGCTGGCCTCGGAGCGCCTGACCGGTGCTGCCAGCGGCAAGGATGTGCGCCGCATCGTGCTCGATCTCAGCGGCACCGGCATCACCTATGCGCCAGGGGATTCGCTGGGCGTTGTCGTGCGCAACGACCCCGAGCTGGTGCAAGCCTGCCTCACCCGGTTGAACGCCCAGGGTGATGACGCGCTGCGCGAGGCGCTCTCCGTGGAGCGCGACATCGCCCGCCCGCTGGACCGCACGCTTGATCTTTTGGCCGGTGCCGCGCGGGACCCGCGCGAGGGCGCTGCCCTGCGCAAGCTCGCCGATGGGGATGATGGCGCGGAACCGGCCGAGGCCGATCTGCTGGATCTGCTGGAGGCCTTCCCTTCGGCCCACCCACCCGTGGCCGATCTCATCGCCTCGCTGCCCACGCTCAAGCCGCGGCTCTACTCCATCGCCTCCTCGCTGCGCGCGACGCCGGGGCGCGTCGAGCTTTGCGTGGGCGTGGTGCGTGAGACGCGGCGCGGGCGCCTGCGGGATGGGGTTGCCTCCTGCCACCTCGCCTTTCGCGCCGATGCGGTGCCCGCCTACACCCAGACCAGCCATTTCCGCCTGCCCGAGCGCGCCGAAACGCCGGTCATCATGGTCGGCCCCGGCACCGGCATCGCACCCTTCCGCGCCTTTTTGCAGGAGCGCGCGGCACTCGGCATCAAGGGGCGGTCCTGGCTGTTCTTCGGCGATCGCCATGCGGCCACGGATTTCCTCTTCGCCGACGAGATCGCGGCCTGGAAAAAGGACGGCACCTTGCAGCGCCTTTCGCTGGCCTGGTCCCGCGATGGCAAGGCGAAGGATTACGTGCAGCACCGCATGATCGAGGATGCCGCCGATCTCTGGCGCTGGCTGCAGGATGGCGGGCATTTCTACGTCTGCGGCGATGCCAGCCGCATGGCCAAGGATGTGGACGGGGCCCTGCGCCAGATCGCGATGAGCGAGGGTGCCATGAGCGCCGATCAGGCGCGCGACTGGATCGTGGCGCTGGCCAAGCAGGGCCGCTACCAGCGGGATGTGTATTGATGCTTCCGGACCGGTTCACGCTTTCCCGCCCGTCACCTTGCGCGTCCCGCACGAGCGCCGCTGCGCGATCGGGCCGATGATGGACGGCTCCCTGCTCCCCACCATCCGCACCACCTGCCCTTATTGCGGTGTGGGATGCGGCGTGCTGGCCAGCCGCGACGGCCCGGTGCGGGGCGACCCCGCCCACCCCGCCAATCAGGGAAGGCTGTGCAGCAAGGGCGCCGCGCTGGGCGAAACCACCGGACTCGATGGCCGGCTGCTGCACCCCATGGTGCGCGGCAAGCGCGCCAGCTGGGATGCGGCGCTGGACGCCACCGCCGAAGCCTTCCGCGCCGCCCTGGTCGAATACGGGCCGGAGGGTGTGGCGCTCTACGTCTCCGGCCAGTTGCTGACCGAGGATTACTACGCGGCCAACAAGTTCACGAAAGGCTTTCTCGGCACCGGCAACATCGACAGCAATTCGCGGCTTTGCATGGCGAGCGCCGTGGCCGGCCACAGGCGCGCCTTTGGCGAGGACCTGGTCCCCGGCACCTATGAGGATCTGGAACTGGCCGATCTGGTGATCCTGGTCGGCAGCAATCTCGCCTGGTGCCACCCGGTGCTGCACCAGCGCATCCTCGCGGCGAAGGCGCTGCGGCCGATGATGCGCATCATCGTGGTGGACCCCCGCCGCACCGCGAGTTGCGAGGCGGCAGACCTGCATCTGGCGCTGCGCCCGGGCAGCGATGTCGCGCTCTTCGCCGGCCTGCTCACGCATCTGGCGCAGTCCGGCTTCGCCGTGCCCGACGCGATGCGCCAGGTGCTCGACGTGCCCGCGCTGACCGGACTCGATCCCGCGCAGCTCGCGCAGTTCAATGCGTGGTTCAGCGGCACGGAACGCGTGGTGACGCTCTGGAGCCAGGGCACCAATCAATCCAGCAGCGGCACCGACAAGGCCAATGCCATCATCAACTGCCACCTCGCCACCAACCGTATCGGGCGGCCCGGCATGGGGCCGTTCAGCGTCACGGGCCAGCCCAATGCGATGGGCGGGCGTGAGGTGGGGGCCCTGTCCAACATGCTGGCGGGCCACCTGGATGCGGAAAACCCGGCCGAGGTCGCGGCCCTGCGCGATTTCTGGCAGGCGCCGAGCCTGGCCACCAAGCCGGGCCTCAAGGCCGTGGACCTCTTTCGCGCGGCCGAGGCCGGGCGCATCGGCGCCATGTGGGTGATGGCGACGAATCCCGCCGTGTCCCTGCCGGATTCCGCCATGGTGCGCCGCGCCTTGCAGCGCATCCCCAGCCTCATCCTCTCCGATTGCCATGCCGGCACCGATACGGCCGAGCATGCGCAGATCCTGCTGCCCGCGCTCGGTTGGGGCGAGAAGGATGGCACCGTGACGAACAGCGAGCGCGTGATCAGCCGCCAGCGCGGTTTCCTGCCCGCCCCGGGCGAGGCGAAGCCCGATTGGTGGATCGTGGCCCAGGTGGCGCAACGCCTGGGCTGGGGCGCGCAATTCGCCTGGCCGAATGCGGCCGCCATCTTCCGTGAACACGCGGCGGTGACGGAACTGGCCCGCGATCGTCCTGACGCGCTTTCGTCAGGGCGTGAATCGCCGGCCCAGACGGAACTGGCCCGCGATCGTCCTGACGCGCTTTCGTCAGGGCGTGAATCGCCGGCCCCGGAGGCCCGCCCCGCCCAGCGTGTCTTCGACCTTGGCGGCCTGAGTGACCTGACCGATGCGGCCTACGCGACCCTGCCGCCGACGCAATGGCCCGTGCCGCGCCACGGCCAGCGCGGCGGGCGCATCACGCCGCCAGTGCGGCGCCTCGTGCCCACCCCCTTCCGCCTGCCCGAGCATGGCGGCGGCATGATCCTGATGACCGGCCGCCTGCGGGACCAGTGGCACACCATGACGCGCACCGGCCGCGTGCCCCGCCTGATGTCCCACGCGCCTGAGCCCGTGCTCAGCGTGAACCCGGCCGATGCGGCGGCCCTCACGGAGGGCGCCCTGGTCCGCGTGGCCAGCGCCTGGGGCGAGGCGGTGCTGCGCCTGGCGCTCGATCCCGCCACGCCGCGCGGCACCTGCTTCGCGCCCATGCACTGGACCGATCAACTGGCCCCGCGGGCACGGATCAACACGGCCGTGACGCCGGCGACGGACCCGATCAGCGGCCAGCCGGAGCTGAAGCACACGCCCGTCACCCTCACGCCCTTCGTGGCACGCTGGCACGGCTTTCTGCTGGCCCGGAAGCCGCTCGGCGCGCGGCTGGGCGATTGGTGCGCCATGGCGCCGGCCGCGCATGGCGCCTTCCGGCACGAGATCGCGGGCAGCGAGGCAGCGGCCTTCGACACATTGGTCGCGGCACTGGGCGAGGGCGCGCCCGGCCTGGTCCTGCACGCCGATGCGACGGGCGAGCACCGTGCCGCCTGGCTGCGCGATGGCCAGCTCATCGCCGCGTTGTTCATCGGGCCGGATCATCTGCTGCCGCCGCGCGAATGGCTGCTCTCGCTGTTTGGCGAGGCGCGCATCGGCAGTGCCGCGCGGCATGCGCTGCTGGCCGGCATGCTGCCGGATGGCCCGCCGCCATCGCCGACCTTGTGCGCCTGCCATGGCGTGAATGCCGCCAGCATCCGTGCGGCCATCGTGGCCGGCGCGCGGGATGTGGCGGCCATCGGCACGGCCACCTCCGCCGGCACGGGCTGCGGCAGCTGCAAGCCGGAACTGGCGGCGATGCTGGCGCTGGAACCGGCCTGATGCGCCATTTCCCGGCCTTTCTCGACCTTCAGGGCCGCAAGGTCTTGCTGCTCGGCGCGGGTGAGGCGCTGGCGGCCAAGGCCACGCTGCTGCGCGCCGCCGGCGCTGATCTGCGCGAAGTGCCGCGCTATGCGGAAGGGCAGCTGGAAGGCTGCGCCATGGCCGTGGCGGCCGGCGCGCCCGAGGAAGACCTCGCCGCGCTGCACGCCGCCTGCATGGCGCGTGGCATTCCGGTGAATGTGGTGGACCGGCCGGAATTTTGCTCCTTCATCACGCCCGCCATCATCACGCGGGACAACATCACCATCGGCGTTTCCACCGGCGGCGCATCCCCCGTGCTGGCGCGGCTGATCCGGCAAAAGATCGAGGCGGTGCTGCCGCCGCTGCTGGGCCGCGTCGCAGCGCTGGGGGCGAAGTTCCAGGCGGCCGTGCGCGCGCGCATCCCGAGCCTGCCGGCCCGCCGCGTCTTTCTGGAGCGCGCCCTGACCGGCACGCCGGCCGATCTGGCTTTGGCGGGCCGCCAGGCCGAGGCCGAGGCCGCCTTCGCGCAGCTCCTCGCCACGGCTGAAGCCGCGCCGCGCGGCATTGTTCAACTCGTCGGCGCGGGGCCCGGTGCGGCCGATCTCCTCACGCTGCGCGCCCTGCGCGCGCTGGGCGAGGCCGATGTCATCGTGCATGACCGGCTGGTGAGTGCGGCGGTGCTGGACCTCGCGCGGCGCGATGCGCGGCGCATCTTCGTCGGCAAGCGGCGCGCGCTGCATTGCGTCCCGCAGGAGGGGATCAACACCCTGCTCATCGAGCTCGCGCGTGAAGGCTTGCGCGTGGTGCGCCTCAAGGGCGGGGACCCCTTCATCTTCGGCCGTGGCGGCGAGGAAGCCCAGGCCCTGGCCGAGGCCGGGATTCCCTTCGAGGTGGTGCCCGGTGTCACCGCGGCGCTGGGCTGCGCGGCGCAGGCCGGCATTCCGCTGACGCATCGGGATGCGGCGCGCATGCTGACCTTCGTCACCGGCCATACGCGTGAGGGCAGGCTCGACCTCGATTTCGTGGCCCTGGCCCGGCCGGCGCAGACGCTGGCCATCTATATGGGCCTGACCACGCTGCCGGCGCTGCGCGAGGGGCTGCTGCGCGAGGGCTTTGACCCCCATACGCCGGCCGCGCTGATCGAGCGCGGCGGCTCCCCCCAGCAGCGCGAATTGCGCGGCACGCTGACGGAAATCGTGGCCCGTGCGCCGGCTTGGGCCGGCGATGGGCCGGTGCTGCTGTTGCTGGGTGAGGCGGTGGCGATGGGCGCGCTGCCGGCGCGGCTGGAGGCGGCCTTCGCCTGAACGGCACGGGCCGCCGGCTGCCATCCTGCCCTGATGGCCGCGCGGCCTCACGGCGGCGCAATCCTTGGCGCGGCGCGGTGATGCAAGGATGCGCGGCCTGGGTTACATTCCCGCCATTGCCGGAGGGAACCCCATATGCAACGCCGCCTTCTGATCGCCAGTCTCCTGGCCGCGCCCGCCATCGCGACCGCGCAGACAACCCCGCTGCGCCTGATCGTGCCCGCGCCGCCCGGCGGCAGCACGGATATCCTGGCCCGCATCCTGATTGAGCGCGCGGGCGCGCTGCTGGGCCAGAACGTCATCGTGGATAATCGCGGCGGGGCGGGCGGCATCATCGGCACGGAGGCCGCCGCGCGCGCCGCCGCCGATGGCAATACCCTCATTCTCGGCCATAATCAGACGCATGCCTCGAACCAATGGATGGCGCGCAACCTGCCCTACCAGGTGATCGAAAGCTTCACCCCCGTGGCGCGGCTGGCCACGGTGCATCACGCCACCGTGGTGCCGGCCCAGTCGCCGGCGCGGAACATGGCGGGGCTGATCGAGATGGGGCGTGGCGGGCGCCGCGTCTCCTATGCGTCCTCGCAGGCGGGCTCGGCCAGCCATGTCATCGCCGAGACCTTCGTCCGGCGCTCGGGCATGGATGCGGTGCATGTGCCTTATCGCGGCGGCGGGCCGGCCACGCAGGATACCGTGGCGGGGGTGGTGGATTTCTATGTCTCGACCTGGCCCGGCGTGGTGGCGCTGGTGCGTGAGGGGCGGCTGCGCGCGCTCTCCATCGGGGCCGAGCAGCGCATCGCGGGCTTCCCCGACCTGCCGACCACGGCCGAGGCCGGCGTGCCCTTCATGGCCGTGGATGCCTGGTTTGGCCTGTTTGCGCCACGCGGGGTGGAGGCCCCGCGCGTCACCCGCCTGGCCGAGGCGTTCCTGGCCGCGCTGGCCCAGCCCGAGACGGCGGCGCGGGCGGTGCAGGCCGGGCTGAACGCAGCACCCATGCCGCCCGCGGAATTCGCGGCGTTCCAGCTGGCGGAAGTGCGCCGCTGGCAGGAAATGGCGACGCTGACGGGGATCATGATGGAGGGGTGAGGCGGGGTTGCTGGCGCGACCTGCGCGCTGGCTTCGCCTTGGCTGACAGAGGGCTCCTGGGTGGGATCGAGGGGCCAGCCCCTCGAGCTCCCCGGCAGGAAGCCGGTTTCCTGCACCTTCGTCAGGCAGGTTATGGCATGACGGTCCAGGCAACCGGGTTGCCTGGCGGCACAGAGGGCGAGACCCCCTTGCTCTCACGCCTTCTTCTCCCAGCCTCGCTCACCCTGCTGCCAATAGGTCAGCGCGTGGCCGGCCGCCTTGGCGGCGGCCCAGCGCCGGCGCGCGGCAGCGACGGCCGCCTCATCGCCACCATCGAACAGATCAAAGGCGCGGGCATAGAGGGCGAGATGGGCGCTTTCCGCGCCCTCCGCCAGGAACAGATGCTGCGCGCCATTGGGTGCTGGCATGTCCAGCGCGGTCAGGAAGATGGGCTGTGCGGCGCCATCGCGCGTGCCATGCGGCAGCCAGTCGGGCTCGGCGCAGGTCCAGAGGGCGTCATCCAGCGACTTCAATCGCTCCTCGCTCGCGCAGAGCACCAGGGCGCGCTGCTCCAGCGCCAGCACGCGGCCGAGCAGGCGCGGCAAGGCCTGCTCCAGCGTGCTGCGGGTGAGGTGGTAGAAGCCGATCTCGGTCATGGCCCTGCCGCGCGGCCGGCAGCCGGCACAGCAACCCGGCTGGCCGTATGATCACGCAAGGGTCAGCACCACATTGCCCATGGCGGCGCCGCCCATCACCATCTCATGCGCGGCGGCGCATTCGGCCAGCGGCAGGGTCGCCGCGATGGCGTGCCGCACGCGACCCTCGCGCAGCAGCTTCTCCAGCACCGCCTCGCATTCGCCCCGTGCCTCGGTGCTCAGCTCATAGACGATGAAGAAGCGGATCGCGGCCCCGCTCAGGATCATCGGGAAGAAGCCCAGCGTAATCTCGGCCGCCCCCGAGCCATAGGTGACGCAGATGCCGTCCTGCTTGACGATGCGCGGCAGCAGCGCGGCATTCGCGGCCAGATCCACCTCGATCACGCGATCCACGCCGCGCCCGTGGGTGAGGGCCGCCACGCGCGCCGCCACATCCTCGCTGCGGTAATCCACCACGGCATCGGCGCCGGCGGCCAGCGCATGCGCGGCCTTGGCGGCGGAACTCACGGTGGCGATGACCTGCTTCGCCCCCAGCAGCTTGGCGAACTGGATGGCGTAGTGGCCCACAGCCCCCGCACCGCCCGCGACCAGCACGGATTGGCCGATCACGCCGTGATCCGCCATCACCGCGCGCAGCGCCGTCAGCGCCGGAATGCCCAGGCAGGCGCCCTCGGCGAAGCTGATATTGTCGGGCAGGGGGACGGCCTGGGCCGAGGGCAGCGCGATGAATTCGGCCGCCGTGCCGAAGGGGCGCTTCCATTGCCCGTTCCAGATCCAGACGCGCTGGCCGATGCGCGCCGCATCCACGCCGGCGCCCACGGCCTCGATCACGCCCGCGCCATCGCTGTGCGGGATCACCCGCGGCGCCGCCATGGGGCGAGAGCCGCCGCGCGACTTGCAATCGGAGGGATTCACGCCCGAGGCATGGATGCGCACCAGCACCTCCCCCGGGCCAGCCTGCGGGGCCGGCATGTCGCCATGCACCAGCACATCCCGCGCCGCACCCGTCGCCTCATACCAGACTGCTTTCATCGCATCCTCCAGACCTGTTCAGCCATGTTGGTGAGAGGGCGGCGCCCTGTCACGCAGCCCGCATCACAGCCGATGCGGGTCCTCGAAATGCCGCTCCACAAGCGCATCCAGCAAGCGGACGCCAAAGCCGGTGGGCGTGTTCTTTGCCGCCAGCCCCTCCGTCGTCTCCGCCGTTTCCACGCCGGCGATATCCAGATGCGCCCAGGGCAGCCCGCCCGCAAATTCGCGCAGGAAGGCGGCGGCGTGCGAGGCATCGGGCTGCAAGCCCTGCCCACCCGGCACGCATTGCTTCAGGTCGGCGATCTCGCTCTTCAGATCCGCGCGGTGCTTTTCGCCGATGGGCAGCGGCCAGAGGCGCTCGCCCACCACCTCGCCCGCCGCCGTCACGGCCGCAGCCAGGGCAGCGTCATTGCCGAACAGCCCGGCGCGATGGTGGCCCAGCGCCGTCACCACGCTGCCCGTCAGTGTGGCGAGGTCCAGCAGGGCCTGCGGGCGGAAGCGCCGCGCCGCCAGATGCAGCGCATCCGCGAGAACGAGGCGCCCTTCGGCATCCGTGTCCACCACCTCCACGCTCTGGCCGTTCATCATGCGCAGCACATCGCCGGGGCGATAGCTCATGGCGCTGGTGGCGTTCTCCGCGATGGCCAGCACGGCGATGGCCGGGCAGGGGGAGCGGCGGCGGGCCAGGGCCAGCATCGCCCCCGCGCAGGCGGCGGCCCCCGCCATATCGGCGCGCATCGCCTCCATGCCGGCGGCCCCCTTGATGGAAATGCCGCCCGTGTCAAAGCAGATGCCCTTGCCGATGAAGGCGACGGGTGGGGCCGCGAAGCTGCCCTTCCAGCGCAGGATCACCATGCGCGGCGGATGCGCGCTGCCCTGACCCACGGCCAGCAGCCCGCCCGCGCCCAGGCGTTGCAGGGCGCTGCGGCCCAGCACCGTGACCTTGATGCCCTCCTTTCGCAGCTTGCGCAGCCGGTGGGTGAAGGCGCGCGGCGTCAGGTGGTTGGCGGGCTCGGCCACCAGGTCGCGCGCGAAGCTGGCGCCGGCCAGCGCGGCTTCGGCCCGCGCCCAGGGTGCGGCGAATGGCGCCGGGTCATCCACCAGCAATTCGATGCGGCGCGGAGGCTTCGCCCCTCCAGACTTCAGCCGGTCGAAGCGCCAGGCGCGCAGCAGCGCACCCGTGGCCAGCCCCACCGCGCAGCGCAGGGGCAGGCCGCGCGCATCCAGCGCCACGCGCCGCACCCCGCCCGCCGCCGCGATGCAGGCTGCCCCCACACCCTCCCAGGCATGGGCCGAGGATGCTGCGCCATCGGCACCGATCCAGCGTTCGGTGGGCGAGATGTCCAGCACCTCGCCCGGCCGGCCGAGGAAGCCCGAGGCGTGCGGCGTGCCACCCTCCAGGATGGGCCGCAGCAGCAGCGCGCCGGCCGAGGGCGCGCGCCGGATTTTCAGCACGGATCAGTCCCTGTCAGGACGGCGAAGCGGCGCCGCACGCCCGGCTGAAGGAGCCGGGTCTGTCTGCGCCAATGCGTCTCGCGCGGGCGCTCTGTCACCGACACTCAGCCCTCATAATGATCCGCGACCAGCCGATCGAGCATGCGCACGCCATAGGCCGTCGCGCCCTTGGGGATGGTCGGCGAATCCTTGCCGGCCCAGGCCGTGCCGGCGATGTCCAGATGCGCCCAGGGGCGGCCCTGCACGAAGCGCTGGATGAAGCAGGCCGCCGTGATGGAGCCCCCCGCCCGGCCGCCGCCCACATTCTTCATGTCCGCGATGTCGGACTTGATCTGCTTGTCATAGGCCTCGCCCAGCGGCATGCGCCAGGCGGCCTCGCCCACGGCATTGCCGGCCGCCGTGATGCGCGCGGCCAGCTCCTCGTCATTGGCGAACAGACCGGCATGCTCATGGCCCAGCGCCACGATGATCGCACCCGTCAGCGTGGCGAGGTCCACCATGAATTTCGGATCGAATTTCTCGATCGCGTAGTGGATCACATCGGCGAGCACCAGGCGGCCCTCGGCGTCGGTGTTGATCACCTCGATGGTCTGGCCGGAGGCGCTGGTCACCACATCGCCCGGGCGCTGCGCGTTATGGCCGGGCATGTTCTCAACCAGGCCCACGATGCCGATCACATCGGCCTTGGTCTTGCGCCCGGCCAGGGCGGCCATCAGGCCGGCGACGGTGCCAGCACCCGCCATGTCCCACTTCATGTCTTCCATGCCGCCGGCCGGCTTGATGGAGATGCCGCCGGTGTCGAAGGTCACGCCCTTGCCGATGAAGCAGAGCGGCTTGTCCATCTTCTTCTTGCCGGAGCCGTTCCACTTCATCACCACCATGCGCGGCTCATTGATGGAGCCCTGCGCCACGCCGAGCAGCGCGCCGAAGCCCAGCTTCTTCATCTCCTTCGGGCCCAGCACATCCACGCCGAGGCCGAGCTTCTCCAGCCCCTTCAGGCGGTCCGCGAATTCCACCGGCGTCAGGATATTGGCAGGCTCGGACACCAGGTCCCGCGCCAGGAAGACGCCCTCCACCACGGCCTTCATCGGCGCGAAGGCGGCTTTCGCGGCGGCGGCCTCACCTGTGCCGATGGTCAGCTTGGCGAGCTTGGGCTTGTCCTCGGGCTTTTCCGTCGTGCGGTAGCGGTCGAAGCGGTAGGAGCGCAGTGCCGCCCCCATGGCGAGGCTGGCCGCCTGTTCGGCGGTCAGCCCATCGGCGGCGACCATCACGGCGGCCTCGCCTGAGACCATCGGCACCATGCTGCCGCCGAGCTTTTCCGCATCCGGCGTCTCGCCCAGGCCCATGACGACGAGCTTGGTGATCCCGCCATGCGGCGCCCAGAAGGTGGCGGACTGGCCCTTCTTGCCCTTGAAGCCGGCCGCTTCCAGCGCGCGCGTCAGCCCGCCCTCCATTTCCGCATCCAGCGTGGCGGCGAGGCCGCTGAGCGCTCCCCCCTCGGCGATGGGCAGCACCAGGGCGCCGGTTTTCGGCAAGGCGGGCTTGGCAAAGGCGATATCGAGCATGGGGCGTCCCGTTCCGATCTGAAGGATTCCCTGGAAGATAGGGCGCGCATCGCATTGCGTCATCCCGCCCGGGGGAGATAGACCCGGGGGATGAACCATTCGGACCTCCTCGACCTTGCCATTCGCCTGGCGCGCGACGCCGGCCAGGCCATCGAGGCGGTGCGCCGCGCCGGCTTCGCCATCGAGCGCAAGGGCGATGCGAGCCCGGTCACGGCGGCGGACCGCCTGGCCGAGGGCATCATCACCGAGGGGCTGCTGCTGGCCACGCCGGATCTGCCCATCGTGGCGGAGGAGGCGTTTTCCGAGGGCCATGTGCCCGCCGTGGCCCCCCGCTTCTGGCTGGTGGACCCGCTGGACGGCACCAAGGAATTCGCGGCCGGGCTCGATGAATATGTGGTCTGCATCGCGCTGATCGAGGCGGGGCGCCCCGTGCTGGGCGTGCTGGCCGTGCCCGGCCGTGGCAGCCTTTATGCCGGGATCGTCGGCCAGGGGGCCTGGATCGAGGAAGCTGGCATCCGCCGCCCCATCCAGGCCCGCCGCCCGCCGCCCGAGGGGCTGCACCTGATGGACAGCCGCTCCCACCGGGATGCCGCCGCCACTGAAGACTTTTGCCGGGAGCTGAACATCGCCACCACGACGCGCATGGGCTCGGCGTTGAAATTCGCCTGGATCGCGGAGGGCAAGGCCGATCTCATGCCGCGCCTTTCCTCGGGCATCATGGAATGGGACACGGCGGCGGGCCAGGCGGTGCTGGAGGCGGCCGGCGGACGCGTCGTGGATATCGAGGGGCGGCCGCTGGCCTATGGCAAGCCCGGCTATCGCAACCCGGGCTTTGTCGCATGGGGGTTGGATTGAGCCTGGCGCCATCGCGAGCAGGGGCGTGACGTGACCGCCCTGCTCGATGATCCGCTGGATGCGGCGGCCCTGCTGCGGGCGGGCGCGCTGGTCGCCTTCGCCACC
Organism: Sediminicoccus sp. KRV36; assembly: GCF_023243115.1. Taxonomy (NCBI): domain Bacteria; kingdom Pseudomonadati; phylum Pseudomonadota; class Alphaproteobacteria; order Acetobacterales; family Roseomonadaceae; genus Sediminicoccus; species Sediminicoccus sp. KRV36. The sequence goes on along the minus strand of NZ_CP085081.1, from coordinate 3,959,037 downwards.
GAGACCGTCTATGGCCTCGGCGCCGATGCACGGAACGGCCAGGCGGTGGCCGCGATCTTCGAGGCCAAGGGGCGGCCGCATTTCAACCCGCTGATCTGCCATGTCCCGGATGCGGCGGCCGCCTGGGCCGAAGTGCGCGCCGATGATCGCGCCCGGGCGCTGGCCGATGCCTTCTGGCCGGGGCCGCTCACGCTGGTTCTGCCGCGCCGCGCCGATTGCCGGATTGATCTGCTGGCCGGGGCCGGGCTGGATACGCTGGCGGTGCGGGTGCCCTCGCATCCGGGCGCGCTGGCCCTGCTGCGCGCCGCCGGAACCCCCATCGCAGCCCCTTCGGCCAATCGCTCGGGCCGCGTCAGCCCGACCTCCTCGGCGCATGTGATGGAGGAGCTTTCAGGGCGGATCGCCGCGGTGCTGGAAGGCGGCGAATGCGCGGTGGGCGTGGAATCCACTGTGCTGGACCTCGCCCGGGAAGGAGCCGTGCTGCTGCGCCCGGGCGGCGTGCCGGTGGAAGCGATCGAGGCGGTGATCGGCCCGGTCGGGCGGCCATTGCCGCTGCATGCGGGGGCCGCGCCCACGCTGCGCAGCCCAGGCATGATGCTGTCCCATTACGCGCCCAGCCTGCCGCTCCGGCTGGATGCGCGGGCTGTTGCGGCGGATGAGGCGTTGCTGGCCTTCGGGCCGCCCCTGCCGGGCGCCGCCGTGATGTTCCAGCTCTCGGAAGCGCAGGACCTGCGCGAGGCGGCATCCCGCCTCTTTGCCGGGCTGCGCGCGCTGGACCGGCCGGGGCTGAGCGGGATCGCGGCGATGCCGATTCCCGGCGAGGGGCTGGGGCCGGCCATCCGGGACCGGCTGGCCCGGGCGGCGGAACCCCGGCGCTAGCGGCCGAGGGGAGGCCGCGCTTCGGCCTATGGCCGCGGCCGGCCTGTCCGCGCAGTTCCCTCAGCGCGGCGCGGTACGATAGTATTCCTGGTCATCCACCGTGCAATCCCGCTTCAGCGTGGCGAGGCGAACGGAGTTGTGCGTGTGGCCGATCCGGTTCTGCCGGGCGATTTCCTCATCAATGGACTGGTTGAAGCCCAGGCAGCCGCTCTGGCGGTTCACCACCACGGGACTCGCCACGCTGGTCGCCACCGCCACGGGGGCCGGGGCGGATTGCAGCCAATGCATGAGGCCAAAGCCGCCAGCCGAGAAAACGACGATAATCAGAAGGCTGGCCAGAAATTTTCCAGGCGCCATGAAGATTGTTCCATTTATTAAGAAGCTCGGGACGACCATAGCAGTCCTGGAGCGTCCGGAAAATCAAAATTACGATGTTTTTTGGATGGTTTCCCCTTCGATCCGATAAATCCCCGGCCAAGAGGCATCTGGAGATGCCCCGCAAGCCCGCTATAAACCCCCATGCCCGATAATCTGCCCCCCTCGGAGACCGCCCCCCTGCTGGAGGCCTTCCGCGCCATCCTCGGCCCGCCCGGCCTCCTGTCCGAGCCGGCGGATATCGCCCCGCATCTGAGCGATTGGCGCGGACTCTACCAGGGCGAGGCCATGGCCGTGCTGCGCCCGGCCAGCACGGCCGAGGTCTCGGCCTGCGTGAAGCTCTGCGCGGAGCAGGGCATCACCATCATCCCCCAGGGCGGCAACACCTCCATGGTGGGGGGCGCCACGCCCGAGGCCCGGCCGCGCCAGGTGGTGCTGAGCCTGGCCCGCCTGAACCGCGTGCGCGAGGTGGACACGGCCGACATGACCATGACGGTGGAGGCCGGCCTGGTGCTCGCCCGCGCCCAGCAGGTGGCGGCCGAGCATGGGGTGCTGTTTCCGCTCAGCCTCGGCGCCGAGGGCACGGCGATGATCGGCGGCCTGCTCTCCACCAATGCCGGCGGCAACACCACGGTGCGCTACGGCAATGCGCGCGAACTCATGCTGGGGCTTGAAGTGGTGCTGCCCGATGGCAGCGTGATCCATGGGTTGCGCCGGCTGCGCAAGGACAACACCGGTTACGCGCTGCGGCATTTATTCGTCGGCGCCGAGGGCACGCTGGGCATCATCACCGCCGCCGTGCTGCGCCTGTTTCCCGCCGCGCGCGAGACGGCGACGGCACTTTGCGCGGTGCCGTCCGAGGCTGCGGCACTGGCCCTGTTCCGCCGCTTCCGCACGGCCGATGAGGGCGCGGTCCGGGCCTTCGAATACATGTCCGGCATCGGCATGGGCATGGTGCTCGCCACCATCGAGGGGGCGAGCCTGCCGCTGGCGGCCCCTTCCGATCATTATGTCCTGGTGGACCTCGCCGCCTCGCGCGAGGGGGCGGGGCTGCGCGCCCTGATGGAGAGCGTGCTGGAAGCGGCCATGGAGGCGGGCGAGGTGGATGACGCGGCGCTGGCGGAATCCGAAGCCCAGCGCGCCGCCATCTGGCGCCTGCGCGAGGAGCACCCCGAGGCGCAGAAGCGCGCCGGCGCCAGCGTGAAGAATGATGTCTCGGTGCCCGTCTCGGCCGTGCCGGAATTGATCCGCCGCGCCTCCGAAGCCTGCCGCGCCCTGATCCCTGGCAGCCGCCCCGTGCCCTTTGGCCATATGGGGGATGGCAATATCCACATGAACCTGGCCCAGCCCGAGGGAATGAGTGCGGCGGATTTCCTGGCCCGCAGCCATGACATCATGGATGTGGTGAATGCCGTGGTGCGCGAGCTGGATGGCAGTTTCAGCGCCGAACACGGCATTGGCCGCCTCAAGACCGACATGATGGAAGCCTGGCGCGGTGGCGCGGAACTGGACGCGATGCGCCGGATCAAGGCGGCGCTCGACCCGCGGGGCATCATGAACCCCGGCAAGTTACTTCCGGATGCGTGACCTGCCGGCCATGGGCTGGTAAGACCGCGCCCGCATGAAGCGCATTGACCTCTACATCATGCGGCAGCTTGCGCTGTCGCTGTTTGCCGTGACGGTCGGGCTGGCGGCGCTGGTCTGGCTGACGCAGTCCCTGCGCTTCATCGAGCTGGTGCTGGATCGCGGGCTTTCGATCTGGGTCTTCCTGGAATTGACCGGCCTGCTGTTGCCCAGCTTCTTCGGCGTCATCCTGCCCATCACCACCTTTGTCGTGACCCTGTTCACCTATGTGCGCCTCGCCTCGGACCGGGAATTGGTGGTGATGCGCGCGGCCGGGCTCAGCCAGTGGCAATTGTCGCGGCCGGCCATCCTGGTGGCGATGGGCGCCATGGGCATCTGCTTCGTGCTGAACATCTGGATCACCCCGGCCTCGCACCAGGCCTTCCGCGAATGGCAATTCGAGATCCGCAACCAGATGGCGGGGCTCCTGCTGCAGGAGGGCGTGTTCAGCTCGGTCGGTGATGAATTGACGGTCTATGCGCGGGATCGCGACCAGGGCGGCACCTTGTTCGGCATCCTGGTGCATGACTCGCGTGAGCGCGGGGCCCCTGTGACCATCCTGGCCGAGAGCGGGCGCATCATCTCCACGCCGCAAGGCCCGCGCGTGACACTGTTCAACGGCCAGCGGCAGCAGGTGGAGCGCGTGGTGCAGGCCGATGGCACCACCACCATGCGGCTCTCCGTGCTCACCTTCCAGGAAAACAGCCTCGACCTCGCGCGGGCCAACCGCAGTGAGGGCCAGCGCTTCCGCAACGCGCAGGAGCGCACGCTGGAGGAGTTGTTCGACCCCGAGGAGGGGGTTTCGATCCGTGACCGTGGCCGCTTCCTGGCCGAGGCGCATCAGCGCCTCAGCGGGCCCTTGACGGCCGTGACCTTCGCGCTGCTGGCCCTGGCCGTCTCCCTGACGGGCCAGTTCCGGCGCTTTGGCGGCGGTTTCAATCTTTTTGTCGGCTGCCTGCTGATGGTGGGGCTGCTGGCCGTTGGCCTCTCCATCGGCAATCTGGCGGCGCGGCAGACGGTGCTGATCCCGCTGATCTGGATCCATGCGCTGCTGCCTGGCCTGCTCTCCGCCTGGGTGATCTCGGGCATGCCGGGTGTGCCGGACCAGATGCGCGGATTTGTTCGATGATCATCGCCCGCACCCTGACCCTTTATGTGGCACGGCGCTTTCTCGCGGCCACGGGCGCCATGCTGCTGGCGCTGACGCTGCTCGTCTCGATGTTCGATTTCATCGAGTTGCTGCGCCGCGCCGCGACGCGGCCCGATGCCGGCTTCGCGCTGGTGGCCTCCATCGCGGGGCTGCGCATGCCCTTTGTCGGGCTGCAGATCATGCCCTTCGCCATTCTCCTGGGCGGGATCCTGGCCTTCTGGCGGCTCACGCGCTCCTCCGAATTGATTGTCGCCCGCGCGGCGGGCATCTCGGCCTGGGGCTTTCTGTCCGGGCCAGTCCTGGTGGCGCTGAGCTTCGGGTTGATCGCCATCATGGCGGTTTCGCCGGTCTCCTCGGCCATGCTGGCCCGTGCGGAGCGGCTGGATGCCTCGTTTCTGCGTGCCGGCGGCGGTGTCACGGCGCTGGCCGGGGGGCGGCTCTGGCTGCGCCAGGGTGATTCCGGCCTGGAGCCTGGGGGTGTGGCGGTGATTTCGGGCCGGCCGGCCCGGTTGCTCGGCACCGATCGCCTGGCGGAATTCAGCCTGACGGAGGTCACCATCTGGCGGCTTTCACCCGAGGGCCGCGGCCTCGCGCGGATCGAGGCGCCGCGCGCGCGGCTGATGCCGGACCGCTGGGAATTGAGCGATGTGGTGTCCTTCGGGGCGGACCGCGTGCCCCGCCCCGCCGCGCGCATGACCTTCCCGACGGATCTGACGCCCGACCGCATCGAGAACAGCTTCGCCTCGCCCGATACGCTGTCCTTCTGGGCGCTGCCGGATTTCATCGCGATCCTGGAACAGGCCGGATTTTCGGCGCTGCGGCATCGGCTGCAATTCCAGTCCATGCTCAGCACGCCCGTCCTGGCCATGACCATGGCCCTGCTGGCGGCGGGCTTCTCGATGCGCAACAGCCGCCGCGGCGGCGTGGCGCAGACCATCTCGGCCGGTGTTGCCGCCGGCTTCGGGCTTTTCGTGCTGGACCGCATCACCGGCGAGTTCGGCGAGTCGGGCACCCTGCCGGTCTGGCTGGCCGCCTGGGCGCCGACCGCGACAGGCATGCTGCTGGCTCTGGCTTTGTTGCTGCATCTGGAGGATGGGTAGCGCGCATGAATGGCTCCTCGCCCCTGATCCGCCCGGCACTTCGCCCCCAAAGGCTGCCCCGCTTCGCGCGCCGCCGTCTGCGCCGCCGCCAGGCGACGCTGCTGGGCCTGCGTCCGAATGCGCGGCTCTGGCGCTCCTTCGCCTTTGTGGCCGCCCTGGTGCTGGCCCAGGTGCCGCTGGCCACCCGCGCGCAGAACAGCCTGGGGTTTGACCCGGCGTCGCAAAGCTTCTCGCCGCTCGGCGCCACGGAATTCCAGATGGGCCGGGACACGCTGCCCAACCTGCTGGCCAATCCGAGCCCGACGCCGCTCGCACCTGCCCCGTCCGCAACGCCGGCGCCAGCGGCCGCCGCCGGAACCCCCCAACTGGTCGGTGGCGGCACGGATGGCCCGGTCACCTTCATGGCCGATGAGGTGGAATACGACCGCGAGCGGGAGCGCGTGGTGGCCAGCGGCCGGGTCGAGGCCTGGCAGGGCGGGCGCTTCCTGCGCGCCGATCGCTTCACCTATGACCGCAACACCCGCATCGCGCTGGTCCAGGGCAATGTCCAGATCATCGAGGCGGATGGCCAGGTTTTCTATGCCGAGGAAGCCGAACTCGGCGAGGGCTTCCGCGATGGCGTGCTGACCGAGGTGCGGGCCCGGCTGGCGCAGAATGCCCGCCTCGCCGGCAATGGCGCGCGGCGCACGGATGGCGTGATCAGCGATATCAGCCGCCCGGTCTATTCCTCCTGCAACCTGTGCGAGGCGGACCCGACGCGCCCGCCCTTGTGGCAGATGCGCGCCCGCATGGGCACGCAGGACCGCGAATCCCAGCGCATCTCCTACCAGGATGCGACGTTGCAGATGGGCGGCGTGCCGGTCTTCTACACGCCGTTCCTGTCCCACCCCGATCCGTCCACGCCGCGCGCCTCGGGCTTTCTGTTTCCGGCCAATGGCTACACCCGCTTCCTCGGCGCCTTCACCCAGACCCCGTATTTCTGGGCGATCGATGATTCGCAGGACCTGCTGATCACGCCGACCGTCAGCACCCTGGTCAGCCCCAATCTCGGCCTGGAATATCGCCGCCGCTTCAATAACGGCTTCATCCAGGCGCAGGGCTCGATCGGCTACATGAATGCCGAGCAATCGGCGCGCGCCACCGGCACCGGGACGGGCAGCCCCGGCATCAACGGGCATATCTTCTCGCGCGGGCGGTTCGACCTGAATGAGAACTGGCGCATCGGCTTCGATGCCAACCTCGCATCCAGCGACAGCTACCTGCGCACCTACAAGTTCGAGTATCGCCGCGTTCTGATCAGCACGGCCTTCGTCGAGGGCTTCTGGGGCACCGAGACCTATGCGCGGCTGGATACCCGCTACTACCAGGGGCTGCGCAGCACCGATAATCTCTCGGCCATCCCGGTCGTCGGGCCCTATGGCATCCTGGAGCATGCGCCGCGCAACCAGCTCTGGGGCGGCAACCTCACCACCGATGTGGGCATCCTGGGCCTGACGCGCCCCAGCACGGTGTTCAGCCAGCGCCTGGCCAGCCGCGTCAGCTGGGAGCGGCCGGCCTTCGGCCCCGTCGGCGATGTCTGGACCTTCCGCACCCAGTTCGACGGCACCGGCTATTACGCCGGCAACCAGCAGCTCAACACCTTCAACCCGCTGCCGGAGGCCAATGGCATCCATGCCAATGGCAATATCCGCGCCGCGGTGGATTGGCGCCTGCCGCTGATCCGCTCCGCCGGGGAATGGGGCACGCAGCTGATCGAGCCCCGGGTGCAATTCGTGACCGGGCCGCATCTGGGCCGGCAATTGCGCTTCCCGAACGAGGATGCGCTCGATTTCGAATTCACCGATGCCAACCTCTTTCAGCTGAACCGCTACACCGGCCGCGACCGCTTCGAGGGCACCACGCGGGTGGACACGCAGGTTCGAGGCAGTTGGAACTTCGTCAATGGCGGGCGTGTGGAGAGCCTGGTCGGCCGGTCCTACCGCGCGACGGATTCCACGACCTTTCCGCAGAATGTCGGGCTGAACGACCGCGCTTCGGACTGGGTGACGCGGACCACCTTCTCGCCCGTCTCCTGGGTGGACATCATCGCCCGCAACCGGTTTGACAGCCAGAGCCTGCAACACCGCGCGACCGACGCGAATGCCACCTTCAGCCTGGGCCGCGTCAGCGTGCTGGACAATGTCTTTGTCAGCGCCGGGTACCTCTACAACCCGCCCTTGCCGCAATTCTCCAGCACCATCGGGCGCAACGAAGTGGCCATCGGCGCCGGCTTCCAGTACCGCACGGCGGCGGGGGGCATCTGGAAGGCGTCCGGCTCGGTGCGGTACAACCTAGTGGCGCAGACGCCCGCCATCGTCGCCGGCACCTTTGGTTATGAGGATGAGTGCTTCATCATCGAAGGGCGGCTGCTGCGGCGCTATATCGAAGACACCACGGCGCCGCAGGCCGCGAATGCCAATACCGTCTTCCTCGTGCGGCTCGGCTTCAAGACCGTCGGCGACTACTTCTTCCGTGCGATCTGAGGCGGTTGGCATGCCCGGATTTCAGCCCAGGCGGTTCTGCTCTATGAGACTGCGGATCATGATCCCGTTTCGCCCCCGAATCACGTCCGCCTCGCCCCGTTTCGGGATGGCGCTGCTGCTTGCCCTCAGCCCCCTGCTGGCGGCACCCGTCACGGCGCAAGCCCAGCCCAGGCCGGCGCCAGCGGCCGGAGGTGCCGCCGCCCCCGCCGTTTCGGGCAGCACCAACCGCATCCTCTCGGTGGTCAATGGCGATGCGATCACCCAGGCCGAGGTCACCTCCCGCTCCCGCCTGTTTGCGCTGAATGCCGGCATGGGGGCCGCGCCCGAGACGCTGGCGCGCCTCCAGCCGCAGGTGCTGCGCCTGGCCGTGGATGAGCGCCTGCGCATCCAGGAGATCCAGCGCCGCCGCATCGGCGTCTCCGACCAGGACATCGCCGAGGCGCTCAATGACATCGAGCGGCGCAACAATCTGCAGCCAGGCGCCATGCGCAACCAGCTGCGCAATGCCGGCATCCAGCCGCGCGTCCTGTTCGACCAGATCCGCGCCCAGATCGGCTGGGGGCGGCTGCTGCGCCAGGCGCTCGGCCCCCTCGCCGAGATCAGCGAGCAGGAGGTGAATGACGCCATCGCCTCCCGCCGCGCGCAGGAAGCCCGCGCCGAATTCCTGGTGGGCGAGATCTATCTGCCGGTGGATGACCCCGCGAATGAGGCCGAGGTGCGCCGCTTCGCCGATGAGGTGATCAGCCAGATCCGCCGCGGCTCGGCCTTTCCCGTGGTGGCCACGCAGTTCAGCCAGGCGCAGACCGCCCTCAATGGCGGCGATCTGGGCTGGGTCGGCATCAACCAGCTGGACCCCGAAGTGGCCGCGATCGTCGAGCGCATGCCCTCCGGCGCGGTCAGCAACCCGATCCGCGTCGCCGGCGGCTTCCAGATCATCAGCCTGCGGGGCCGGCGTGAGGGTGGCCGGGCCGACCAGCTCTCCACCATGCTCACCATCCGGCAGGTCTTCACGGCCTTTGACCGCCCGCTCGACCCCCAGGCGCCGACCGACCAGCAGCGCGCGGTGGTGGAGCGCGCGCAGCGCCTCTCCCAGACGCTGCGCGGCTGCGAGCAGGTGGATGCCCTGCCGCGCACCAGCGACCGCCCGACCGACCCTGGCCCGATCCGGCTGGAAAGCCTGAACCCGCCGGCCTTGCGCAGCATGCTGGCCAGCCTCGCCATCGGACGGCCAAGCCAGCCGGTGATCGCGCCCGATGGTGTGCTGCTGCTCATGGTCTGCTCGCGCGAGCAGCGGAACATGAATGAATTCGGCCCCGATGCCGCGCGCCAGCAGATCCTGCGGGACCGCGTCGAACTCCTCTCGCGCCAGTTGCAGCGCGACCTGCGCCGCCGCGCCGTGATCGAGACGCGTGCCTGAGCTGACGCCGCTTGCCGGCGTCGTCGGCAAGTATGGCCTGGATGCGCGCAAGGCGCTGGGCCAGCATTTCCTGCTGGATGAGGTGCTCTGCGCCCGCATCGCCCTGCTGCCCGGGGACCTGACCGGCCGGCATGTGCTGGAGGTGGGGCCCGGGCCGGGTGGCCTGACCCGCGCGCTGCTGGCCAAGCCGCTGGCCCATCTCACCGCCGTCGAACTCGATGACCGGGCGATCACCGCCCTGGCCGAGGTGGTGGAGGCCTACCCCGAGCGCCTTGCGGTGCTGCGCCAGGATGCGATGGCCTTTGATGGCGTGGCCGCCTTGGCGGCGCCGCGCCAGGTGGTGGCCAATCTGCCCTATAATGTCGGCACGCCCCTGCTGATCGGCTGGCTGCGCCAGGCCGCGCATTGGGAGCGGCTGACGCTGATGTTCCAGGAGGAAGTGGCCTTCCGCATCACCGCCGCGCCGCAGAGCGAGCATTACGGCCGCCTCGCCGTGCTGGCGCAATGGGTTGGCGCCTGTTCCATCGGGCTGCGCCTGCCGCCCGGCGCCTTCCGCCCGCCGCCGCGCGTGCATTCGGCCGTGGTGGTGATCACGCCGCATGCCGAACAGCCCGCGCCCGAATTGTTCCGCGCGATGGAGCGCGTGACCGCCGCCGCCTTCGGCCAGCGCCGCAAGATGCTGCGCGGCTCGCTGAAATCGCTGGGCCATGCGGAGGCGCTGCTGGCCGAATGCGGCATCGCAGGCGAACGCCGCGCCGAGGAACTTCCGGTCAGCGCCTTTGACGCGCTGGCGCGGGCCTGGCTCGCGCGGATGCCGGGCGGCGGGGCATAGGCGTCGGCTGAACACTTGGCGTGATGGGATCGAGGGGCCAGCCCCTCGAACTCCCCGGCAGGGTGAAAACCTGCGTGGTTTTCACAGTTTCGTGCACCTTCATCAGGGGATGTGAACCATCGAAGATCCAAGAAACCGGGTTTCTTGGTGGGAGAGCGCGAGAGGGCAAAGCCCTCTCGCTCCCGGGCCTTGCAGGATGTTCACCCCGGTTTCAGACGGGCGGCGGATCGCTCTGCCGGACCTGCTGGCGGCAAAGCCAACCTTGCGCATCCGCCGCCCCTGGCTGGTGCGGCGCGCCGAACCGATTCAGGATGCATCCGTCCAAGACGGAGACACATCATGCAGCGCCTTCAGATCGGCGATATCGCCATCACCAGCCTGATCGAGCGGGACGGCCCCTGGCGCCGGCCGGAGGATTTCTTCCTCAACTATGACAGCGCGGCCAAGGCCGCCGATGTCGCCCGCCTGGCACCCGAGGTCTTCGACCGCGCCTCCGGCAAGATGGTCATCACCTACCAGACCTTCGTGATCCGCACGCCGCAGCACGTCATCCTCGTGGATACCTGCACGGGTGAGGACAAGGGCTTCCCGGCGCCCATGGACTTCCCCAAGCAGCCCTGGATGGATGCGCTGATCGCCGAGGGGCTGACGCCCGCCGATATCGACTACGTCTTCTGCACGCATCTGCACATTGACCACAGCGGCTGGAACACCAAGCTCGTGGATGGCCAATGGGTGCCGACCTTCCCGAACGCCAAATACATCTTCCACAAGGGCGAATATGCCGCCTGGGAAGCCCTGGAGCGTGAGGGCAAGGAGCGCGCGGGCGGTGCCGGCGGCGTCTGGCGGATGAATTGCGAGCCGATCGTGAAGGCCGGCCAGGCGCTGCTGGTGGATGAGAGCTTCACGCTGGATGGCTGCATCAGCCTGATCCTCACACCCGGCCATTCGCCCGGCCATGTCTGCGTGAAGGTCTCCAGCAAGGGCCAGACGGCGATCATCGCGGGCGACATGATGCACCACCAGCTGCAATGCTTTGACCCCGGCATGTCCACCATCTTCTGCTGGGACCCGCATGCCGCCGCGCAAAGCCGCAAGCGCGTCTTCGAGGAAGTGGCCGAGACGGACACGCTGCTGCTGCCCATCCATTTCCCGACGCCGACCGCGGGGCGCCTGAAGCGGGCCGGCGAGGGGTTCGACTGGATCTTCGCGCGGTAACGCCGCCGCTCAGCCGAGCGTGCCGGTCCGGAACAAGGTCACGCGCAGCCCGCCATGCGGCACCGGGGCGCCATGCGGCAGGAAGGGCAGCCGCGTCGCCTGGGCCAGCATCGGCTCGGCGGCGATGAGCCCGACGCGCCACCCGGCGAAGCGCCGCGAGAGCACCTGGCCCAGCGCCTGGTAAAGCGGCATCAGCGTCTTCCGGTCGCCCAGCCGCGTGCCATAGGGCGGGTTGACGATGACCAGCCCCGGCTTGCCCTCGGGCGGGGCGATGTCGCTGATGCTCGCCTGGCGGAAGCTTGTATGGGCCGAGACACCGGCGCGCTCCGCATTGGCCGCGCTCATCGCGATGGCCCCCGCATCGCGGTCGCTGCCATGGCAGAGTGCCGGCGGGGTGCGCTGGGGGCTCACGCCGCGCATGCGCTCCCACGCTTCGGCATCGAAATTCGCGAGCTGTTCGAAGGCGAAGCGGCGGGAGCGGCCGGGATTCAGCCGGGCCGCGATTTCCGCCGCCTCGATGACCAGCGTGCCCGAGCCGCACATCGGGTCCAGCATCGGCTCGTTGCCGTCGAAGCCGCATTGCCGCAGAAACAGCGCGGCCATCGTCTCGCGCATCGGCGCCGCATTGACCTCGAGCTTGTGGCCGCGCTTGTGCAGCAGATCCCCCGAGGTATCGAGGCTGATGGTGCAGAAATCATCCTCGATCCGCACGCGCACGGTCACCTCGGCCTCCGCGGAGTGGGGTGCGCCGAGTGTCTCCTTGATCGCGGTCTCGATGCGCTCGGCGGCGGCACCGCTGTGATAGATGCGGGATTTCGCGCAGGTCGCCTCGACGCGGAAGGGAATATCCGGGCGCAGGACCCGCGCCCAGGGCACGTGGCGCGCCCGCCCGGCCAGCTGCGCCAGGTGCTGGACGCGAAAGCCATCCAGCCGCGCCAGCACGCGCCCGGCGCCACGGACCCAGAGATTGGCGCGCCACACCTCGGGCCAGCCGCCCAGCAGCACCACGCCGCCCGGCACGGCGCGCGGGCGCTTGAAGCCCTTGCCCTTCACCTCGTCGAGCAGGCACTCCTCCAGCCCCGGCGGGGCCGTCAGGAAAATCTCGAAACCCTTGTCCTGGATCATCTGGCCAATATCCCCGTGCCGCACGGCCATAGGCGCCGCCCGGGGCGGGGTCCAGGGCGCGGATCCCCTGATGCGGCCCGCGGCGAAGCCCCGTGGGGCGCGATCCTGCCTGTTCCGGACCCGAACCGGCGTTTACACGGCGCGCCCCGGATCGCAGGATGGTAGGCGGGCGCCGCGTCAGATGCGGATGCCTGGATGAGGACACGCCACATGACGATCTGCGCCCCACGACGCGCCCTGCCCGGGCTGCTGGCCACCCTCGCACTGGCCGCCTGCGCTGGTGGCCCGCCAGCGCCACCCCCGGCGGCCGACGCGGTGGCCCCGCCCGCCGCGATGTACACTCTCTCTCCCGGAACGCCGGTGGATGGCGATCTGCGGCTGGTGTTGCAGCGTGGCCAGGCCGTGGCGCGCGGCACCCTCGCCACCAATGGCCAGAACCTCCCGGTCACGGTCACGGGCCTCTCCGCCCAGGGTGGCGCCGCGCGGGTCAGCCTGCGCGGCCAGGTCTATGGCCTGCCCAGGGGCGGGCCGAATTTCCCCGGCACCTACAACATCATCACCGACAATACGGGCGGCATGTCCGAACTCACGGGGGGCCTGCGCCTGGGCAATGAAAACCTGGTGCTGATCGTCATGCAGCCGCCGCGCGAGGGGATGGTGCTGAGTGTCGCGCCGGGCGGGATGGTGGCTGCCCTGGGGCGCTGAGCCTCGGGCGGCCGGGGCGCGGCGCTCCCCATGGACCTGCGTGACGTCGGCGTCTTCGAGCATGCCTGGATCTGGGGCATCCCGCTCATCGCCATCACGGTGATGGTGCATGTGGTCGGGCTCGGGGCGATCCGCGCCTTGCTGGGCGGCGCCTTTGAGGGCGGGCCGGCACAGCGGCCGCGCCATTTGCTCAGCTTCGCCTCGGTGATGGGGCTGACCGTGACGCTGACCACGATCCTGCATCTGGGCCAGGCGCTGATCTGGGCGCTGGCCTACCTCTGGCTGGGCGCGCTGCCGGGGTTCCGCGCGGCCATGGTCTATTCGCTGAACGCATTGACCTCCTTTGGCCACACCTCGCTCGCGCTGGCGCCGGAATGGGAGATCCTGGGCGCGCTGGAGGCGCTCAACGGGATCATGATGTTCACCCTCTCGGGCGCATTCCTGTTCGGCATGATCCAGCGCGCCTGGCCAAGGCTTGGCGAATAGGATGCCGCGCAATAGCGCCGTTGGCGGACCCCTTTTTTCCGGAAACCTGCTAAAGCGCTCCGCATGTCCATCACCACCCTCAAAGTCCCCCAGGCCGAGGATGACACCCGCCTGGATCGCTGGCTCAAGCGCCGCTTCCCCGCCCTGACGCAGGGGGCGTTGCAGAAGATGCTCCGCACCGGCCAGATCCGCGTGGATGGCAAGAAGGCGGAGGCCAATACGCGCCTGCTTTCGGGCCAGGAATTGCGCGTGCCGCCCATGCCCACCAAGCAGGCGCCCAAGGCCGAGCCGAAGCCGCTGGCCGAGAGCGTCATGGCCGCGATGCAGGCCATGGTGCTGTACGAGGATGACAGCGTGATCGTCCTGAACAAGCCGCCCGGCCTCGCCGTGCAGGGCGGGCCGGGCATCAACAAGCATGTGGACGGCATGCTGGAAGCCTTCACGGTGGATGGCGACAAGCCCCGCCTGGTGCATCGGCTGGACCGCGACACTTCGGGCGTGCTGGTGGTGGCGCGCAATGTCTCCTCGGCCGCGCATCTGGCCAAGGCGTTTCGCGGCCGCGACATGGAAAAGACCTATTGGGCCGTGGTGGTGGGGGAGCCCGAGATCGCCATGGGCCGCATCACCATGCCGCTGACGCGCGTGGGCGGGCCGCGTGGCGAACGCACGGCCCCGGCCGAAAAGGGCGAGACGGGGCTGCGCTCCGTCACCGACTACAAGGTGCTGGAAGTCGCCAAGCGCCGTGCCGCCTTCCTGGAACTGCATCCGCAGACCGGCCGCACCCATCAACTGCGCGTCCACTGCGCCGAGGCGCTGAAAACCCCCATCCTGGGCGATGGCAAATATGGGCTGGAAGCCGCGCATCTGGAGGGGCTGTCCGGCAGCCTGCATCTGCATGCGCGCTCGCTCCGCCTGCCGCACCCCGAGGGCGGCTGGCTGGATGTGACGGCCGCCCCGCCCGAGCATTTCGAGGAAACCATGCGGTTCTTCGATTTCGACAACCCGGCGGCGAAGCCACCCCGGCGCACGCGATGAAGCGGGCGGGGCTGCTGGGGCTGGCGCTGCTGCTGGCCTTGCCCGTCCTGGCGCTCGGCGGTGTGCTGCTCTTCCTCGATGCCGATGCCTTCCGCCCCCGCCTGGCCGAGGCGGTGCAGCGCGCTACGGGGCGTGAGTTCCGTATCGAGGGCCCGCTGCGGCTGACGCCCGCCCTGACCCCCACCCTGGCCGCCGATGGGCTGGTGCTGGCCAATAGCCCGGGCGGCAGCGCGGCCGAGATGCTGCGCATCGGCCATGCCGAATTGCGCCTGGCACTCTGGCCCCTGCTGACCGGCCGGATCGAGGTGGCGAGCCTGCGCCTGGAAGGCGGCCGCCTGCTGCTGGAGCGCGAGAATTGGCGCTTCACCCGCCCCGCGGCCGCCAGCCCGGCGACCGCCGCCGCGCCGAGCCCCACCACGCCAAGCCCCACCACGCCAGGCCCCGCCACCACCCCGCCGCGCCCGCTGGCGCTGGATCTGCGCACCGTCATCCTGCGCGATTGGCGCGTCACCGCGAATGGCGAGGAATTCCGCCTGCCGCAGCTGCGGCTTTCGGGTTCCGGCCCGGATCAGCCGCTCGACCTCACGGCCACACTCATCCTGCGCGGCGCCGAGGCGCTGATCGAAGGTCGCCTGGCTTCGCCCATGGCGATGGGTGGTGCTTCCCCCTGGCCCTTCCGCCTGGGCGTGGTGCTGCCCGGCGCCCGGCTCTCGGCCGAGGGGCGGCAGGCCGGCGGCGATTGGGTGGCGGCCCTCACCGCCGAAATCCCGCGCCTGGATTCGCTGGGCACGCTGGCCGGGCGCGCCCTGCCGGCGCTGACCGGGCTGAGTCTGCGCGCCCAGGCCACGCTCACCGCCGGCATCGCGCAGATTTCGGCCATTGAGGGCCAGGTTGGCGGTGGCGCCTTTGCCGGGCTGACCATCACCTCCGCCCGCTTCACCCAGGCCAGCCTGGATGCCCCGCTCATCGCCGAGGCGAGTGGCGCATTTCGCGGCGAAGCCCTGGCGCTGACGGCCGAGGTCAGGCCGGCGGCGCTGATCGCGGGCGTGCCGGCCCCCTTCACCCTGGGCGCCACGGCCGCGAATGCCACGGCCCGGCTGGCCGGCGAATGGCCGGGCGCGCTGCGGCTGGACGTGACCGTGCCGGAGCTGGCCCGGCTTTCCGCCCTGGCGGGCCGGCCTTTGCCGCCGCTGCGCGATGCCACGCTGCGCGCCGGCTTCACGGCGCTGGGGCCGATGTTCGGCGAAGGCGCGCGGATCGGCGAATTCGCCCTGGCCTCCTCGGCGGGGGATCTGGCGGGCGCGCTGGAATGGCGCTGGGCGCCCCGCCCCGCCGTCAGTGGGCGCGTGACCTCGACGCGGCTTGATCTCAACGCGCTGCGCCTGCCGCCAGCCCCGGCGCTTCCCGCGCCGGTCGCGGGGCCGGCCGCTGCGACAGCACCGGCACCTGCACCATCGCCACCGCCGGCACCGTCCGGCCGGGTGATCCCCGAAACGCCGCTGGACCTCGCGGCGCTGAACCTGTTCGACGCCGATCTGGAATTCGTTGTGGCCGAGCTGCTGCAAGGCGGGCTTGTGCTGCGGCAGATGGAAGGGCGCCTCGTCAATGCCGCCGGCCGCGCGCGGCTGGAGCCCTTCGCGGCCACGCTGCCCGGTGGGCGGCTGGCGCTGGCCCTCGCCGCCGATGCGACGGGCGCGGCCCCGGCAGTGCAGATCCGCGGCGGCGGGCAGGGGCTCGATCCGGTGGCGCTGCTGGGCGCTTTCGGCGTGGCCAGTCCGCTGACTGGCCGCAGTGACCTCGATCTCGACCTGCGCGGGCAGGGGGCGAATTGGCGGGCGCTCGCTGGCAATGCCACCGGGCATCTGGGCCTTGCCGTCATCGAGGGGCGGCTCTCCGGCGGGCCGGCCCAGGCGCTGGCGCAGCTGCCGGGCTTCGCCGGCGGCGTGCCGGTGAATTGCCTGGCCTTGCGGGGCGAGGCGGATCGCGGCCTGGTGCGCTTCACCGCCTTCTACCTGGATGGCGCGGCCGGGCGCCTGGGCGGGGAGGGCGGCATGAGCCTGCGCGATGAAACCCTCGCCATCCGCATGCAGGCGGATCTGCGCCTCGCGGGCGTGCGGGTGCGGGCCCCCGTGCCATTGACCGGCACCCTGGCCGCACCCCGGCTGGAGGTGAGCGCGCTGACCGAGGGTGCGCTGGGCAGCGTGCTCGGCGCGCCACCACCGCCGAGCCAGGGCCTGCCCGATTGCGCCACCACCCTGCGCATCGCGCGTGGCGGGCGGGACGGGGCGCTGCCCGCCGCGGCACCCCCGGCCGCGACAAATGCGCCCGCCACGCTGAACAACCTGTTGCGCGGCCTGCTGGGCCGTTAGATACCAGCGCCCATGAAGCGGTTCTGGAATCAGGCGGCCTGCGTTGCCGAGGACGAGGCCCAAGGCGGGGGCTTCGCCATCCATCTGGATGGCAAGCCCGTGCGCCTGCCCACGGGTGCCGCGCTGCGCGTGGCGACCCGTGAGCTGGGCGAGGCGCTGGCCGCCGAATGGCAGGCGGCGGGCGGCAGCATCGGCGGGGAGATGTCCTGGGAGGATGTGCCGCTGACGCGGCTGACGGGCACCGCGGCCGAGCGCATCGCGCCCGATCCGGCCGCCACCATCGCCGCCATCGCCAAATACGCCGAGACCGACCTGCTGTGCTACCGCGCCGAGGATGATGATCTGGCCACGCGCCAGGCCGCCGCCTGGCAGCCCTGGCTCGACTGGGCGGCGGCCAGCTTCGGGGCCGAGCTGCGTGCCACGCGGGGCATCATGCCCGTCCGGCAGGAGGAGGCGGCGCTGGCCGCGCTGCATGCCGCCGTGGCGCGCTTGCCGCCCGTGGCGCTTTCGGCACTTGGCGTGCTGGTCCCGGCGCTGGGGAGCTGCGTGCTGGGCCTTGCCGTGATGCATGGCGAGCTGGAGGCGGCCGAGGCGCATCGCCTCGCGGTGCTGGACGAGCTGTTTCAGGAAGAGCGCTGGGGCCTCGATTGGGAAGCCGAGGAACGGCGCGAGAAAGTCGCCGCCGACCTCACCCTCGCCGCGCGCCTCGCGGCATTGAGCCTGGGATGAAGGCCCGCCTGCTCCGCATTGCCGGGCGGGTGCAGGGGGTGGGGTTTCGCGACTGGCTGCTGCGCGAGGCGCGGACCCACGGTATTTCCGGCTGGGTGCGCAACCGGGCCGACGGCACGCTGGAAGCCCTGCTGGCGGGCGAGGAGGATGCGCTGAACGCCGTGCTCACCGCCTGCCGCCGTGGGCCACCACTGGCCCGCGTGGAGCGCATCGAGGAAAGCTTCGCCGAACCGCCGGCCGGGCCGGGGTTCATCCGCCGGCCCAGCGCCTGACGCGCCGGGCGGCGGATGCGCCGAGGTCGCGGCCGGATTGCGGGCTGGCCGGCCGCGCCTATTGGACCGAGATGTTCTGCGCGCGGATCAGCGCACCCCAGCGGTCGCGCTCGGCGGTGACGCGCGCGGCGAAGGCGCCGGGGTCATTGGGCAGGTAGATCAGCCCCTGCTCGGCCAGGAAGCGCTGGGTCTCGGGCAGGTTGGCGACGCGCACATATTCGCCGTGCAGCCGCTCCACGATGGAAGCGGGCGTGCCGGTCGGCGCGATCACGCCATACCAGGTGGCCACGTCGATATCGGGGTAGCCCACCTCCATCAGCGTCGGCACATCGGGCAGTTGCGGCACGCGCACCGGGGTGGTGACGGCCAGGGCCCGCACCGCGCCGGACTGGATTTGCGGCAGCATCAGAGGCAGCGTGTCGAACATCGCCTGGATATCGCCGCGCATCATCGCCGGCAGGCTTTCATTGGTGCCGCGGAAGGGAATGTGCTCCATCGCGATGCCATCCCGCGCGCGGAAAATCTCGAAGATCAGGTGCTGCGCGGTGCCCACCCCCACACTCGCGTAATTGCTGCGCCCCGGCCGCGCCCGCACCCAGGCGATGAGTTCGGGGACGGTGCGCTCCGGCACGTCATTCGCCACCACCAGCACGAGGGGGGAGGCGGCGAACATCACCACCGGGATCAGGTCCCGCGCCGCATCATAGGGAATGTCGCGGAACAGATGCGGGAAGATGGTCAGCGGGCCGAGATTGCCCATGCCGATGGTGTAGCCATCCGGTGCGGCGCGCGCGACCTCGGCCACGCCGATGCGCCCGCCAGCGCCCGAGCGGAAATCATTGACCAGCGGCTGGCCCAGGGCGCGGCCCACCGGGTCATTGAAGGTGCGGGCGATGACGTCATTCAGCCCGCCGGGCGGCCAGGGGACGATGAAGCGCACCGGCCGGACCGGCCAGCCCTGCGCGAGGGCGGGGGCCGCGAGCGGCAGGACGAGGGAGGCGAGCAGGGCGCGACGATTCATGCGCGGAACCATCGCGCGGGAAGGCTTTGCGGGGAAGGGGCAAATCGTTGCAGGATCGTGTTCATGCAAAACCTTTCCCGCATTGGCGGCCGCGCCGCCTGGACCGGGGCCGATCTGGCCCGAGATCCCTCCTGGATCATGCCGCTGCCGGATGGCGCGCTGGCCGAGATTGACGCGGCGCTGGCCGGCCTCGGCCACCGGGCGCCGCCCGGCTTCGACGCCCGCCATTTCCCGCTGCCCGGCCTGGCCCGCTTCCTGGCGCAGGTGGCGCAGGAGCTGGAATCGGGGCGCGGGCTGGTGCGCCTCACCGGGCTTGATCCGGCGCGCTACGGCGCCGCGGATCTCAAGCGGGTCTTCTGGGGGCTGATGTGCCATCTGGGCACGCCGCTGCCACAGAACACCACGGGCGAGATCATCGGCGAGGTGAAGGATGAAACCGGGGTGGGGGCCGCCATCGGCAGCGGCACCGCGCGGGCGCGCAGCCGCTCCACCGGGCCGCTGCGCTTTCACACCGACAAATGCGACCTGCTGACGCTGCTCTGTGCCTCCAACGGCATTGCGGGCGGAGTTTCGCGCATTGTCTCCACCGTGGCGATCCAGGATGCGATGCTGGAGCGGCGGCCTGACCTGCTGGCCGTGCTCTACCAGGATTTCTGGCGGGCGCGCCCGGCCGATGAGGAGGGTGAGGGGATGGCCGCGCGGCCCTTCCCCATGCCCGTCTTCGCGCGCGGGCCGGACGGCGCCTTCACCAGCCAGTACAGCCGCACCTATGTGGAGCTGGCGCAGGGGCAGCCCGGCGTGCCGCCGGTGAGCGCCGCGCAGGTCGAGGCGATGGATCTGCTGGCCGCGCTGGCCGAGGAACTCTGCGTCGAAATGCCCTTCGAGGCGGGGCAGATCCAGCTCATGAATCAGCATGTCACCTATCACGGGCGCACGGCCTATGCGGATGACGCGGCGGCGGGGGCGCGGCGCAACCTGCTGCGCATCTGGCTGGCCAGCCCGCTCAGCCGCGCCCTGCCGGCGGGGCATGCGGGGCAATGGGGCGATGTGCGGGCAGGCGCGCTGCGCGGCGGGGCGATGCCGGGGCGGAGCGCGCTGGCGGCCTGACGGGGGGGACGGGCAGGGAAGGGCGCTGCCCTTCACCCGCCAGGGGACTTGTCCCCTGGACCCCTGTTCGTGGGGGCGCGCCCGCTCCGCCCGCGCTGGGCCTACGGCGTCAATCGCGCAGGCTGGCCGGCACCTGGCCGCCATTCTGCGCCAATTGCTGCCACACCGCGCGGGAGAGCGCGATATTCTGCTCCGCCGTGCCGTCGGCGCCGGCATGGACGTTCAATTCCGTCGCCAGGGCCTTGCGGGCGGAGAGGCTGGAATCGAGGTCCAGCAGCTTCAGCAGGTCCACGATGGAGACCTTCCAATTCCCGCCGCCACCCTTTTGCGCGGCCAGCGCCGTCAGCACGGCTTCCACATCCACCGCGCCCGGGGAGGCGCCCGCCATGGGGGGCACCGCGGCGGCGCCGGGTTGCGCCGCACTCGCCGCGCCGAAAATCTTGGTCATGATGGCGCTGAACAGGCTCATGGGAACATCCGATCTGGAATGGGGTATGGCTTCATCCGGGCCAGCGCGGGCTGGCCTGGGTGGGCATGGCGGATGCCAGGGCGGGCATGAGGCCCGCCCTGGCGTTCAGCTCAGCTCTACTTCTTGACGGCGTCGCGGATGGCGTCCTTCGCCCCGCCCAGCGCGTTCTGCACCTTGCCTTCGACCTTGTCGGCAGCGCCTTCGGTCTGCAGCTTGGCATCGCCGGTGATCTTGCCGACGGTCTCCTTGATGGCGCCCTTGGCCTGTTTGGCCGCGCCCGCAATCCGGTCCTTGTCCATGCAATAGGCTCCTTTGATGGCTGCGTGAGAGATCGCGGCGCCCTGGGTTCGGACGCGCTGACAATCTCCATGGCCAGAACCCGCGAGCCGGCCTCGCGTTGCGGCGGGAGGGGGATTTTCATGCAGGCCCCGCCGCGGATCCGGGTAGGAAGCAGGCAGCGCCTGCCCCAAACGGAGGCGCATCCGTGCCCATGCGGCCGATTTCAGCCGCCTCTGGCTTGCCACGCCACGGGAAAGCTTGCGAGGCTCCGCGACCAGTTCAAAGGAGAGCATGCCCGTGCAAAGACGTGACCTGATGGGCGCCGGATTGGCGCTGAGTGCCTTGGGCGCCCCGCTGGTGGCCCGGGCGCAGCAGACCTTCACCCTGCGCCTGCACAGCTTCTCCTCGCCCACCGCGCTGGACCACACCATCCACCTCGACCGCTGGGCCGAGCGGGTGAATCAGCAATCCCAGGGCCGCATCATCATCCAGAGCTTCCCGGCGATGCAGCTGGGCGGCGCGCCGCGTGATCTGCCGCAGCAGCTGGAAGACGGCGTGGTGGACATCATCTGGACGGTGCCGGGCTTCACGCCGGGCCGCTTCATGGGCACCGAGGGGCTGGAAATGCCCTTCATGAACACCGGCCGCAGCGCCAGCATGTCCCAGGCCGCGTATGACTACGTCTCGAAGAACCTGGCCGATACCGAGTATCGCGGCATCAAGATCATCTCGATCCATTCGACCGACCGCGCGCTGATCCACACCTCACGCCGGCCGGTCCGCACGCTGGAGGATTTCCGCGGCCTGCGCCTGCGCGTCGCCGGCCGTTTCATCGGCGAGGCGGTGACGGCCATGGGTGCGACCCCGGTCGGCATTCCGCTGGGTGGTGTCTATGAGGCGGCGGCGCGCAACCAGGTGGATGGCTTCCTGATCAACTGGGCCATCACCCAGCCTTTCCGTCTGTTTGAAGTCTCCAAGTATCACAGCGAGCCGCCGGGGGTGGGCCTGTTTCAGGGCATGCTGCTGACGCTGATGAACCAGCGCAGCTACATGCGCCTGCCGCCCGAACTGCGCGCCGTGATTGACGCCAATTCCGGCGCTGAACTCTCGAAGCAGCTGGGCGAGGCCTGGGACACCCAGACCCAACCCGCCATTGATGCCGCCCGCAATGCCGGCAATGAGATCATCGAGATCGGCCCGGCGGAGATGGCCCGCTGGCGCACCGCCGTCGCACCCGCTTATGACGCCTGGATGGCCGAGATGACGCGCCGCAACCGCAACGGCCGGCAGCTCTTCGACGAAATCCAGGCCACCACCGCCCGGTTCGGGCGCGTGGGTTGAGCACACCAGAAGTCACCGAGCACGGCATCCTCGCCGCGCCGGAATACCTGCCCTTCCCGCGCATTCGGGCCGTGCTGGAGGGCGTGACCACCTGGGCCGCGCTGCTGGCCGGGGCGCTGCTGCTGGTGGCCGTCGCCGTCACCACGGGCTCGGTCCTGCAAGGGGCGATCATCAACAAGCCGATCCTGGGCGATTCCGAGATCGTGGAAATGGTGCTGGGTGTGGCCGTCGCCTTCTGCCTGCCGCTGGCCGAAATGCGGGGCGCCCATGTGCTGGTGGATTTCTTCACGCAAAAGCTGCCGCCGCGCGCCATTGCCGGCCTGGATGCGCTGATGCGCAGCGTCGCCGCGGCCGTCGTCTTCGTGCTGGCCTGGCGGCTCGCCATTGGCGGCTACAACAATTGGGACCGCGAGCGCGAGACCATGTTCCTCGAAATTCCCTTCTGGTGGGGCTATGCAGGGGCGGCCATCGGCATGGCCCTCTGGATGGTGTGTTCCGCCTTCATCGCGCTGGAAAGTGCCGCCCGCGTCAGGCGGACCGTATGAGCGATTTCGATATCGGGCTGGCGATGTTCGCCGCCGCCCTGGTGCTGATTGCGCTGCGCATGCCCGTCGGCGTGGCCATGCTGCTGGTGGGTGGCGTGGGCTTCGCCACCATTGGCGGGTGGGACCGGCTCTTTGCCACTCTGAACTCGATGACCTTCAGCCGCTTCTCCTCCTACACGCTCTCGGTCATTCCGCTGTTCCTGCTGATGGGGGATTTTGCCACCAAGGGCGGCATGAATCGCGCGCTGTTCCGATGCGCGCGCGCCTGGATGGGGCATTGGCGCGGCGGCCTGGCGGTCGCCACCATCGGCGGCTGCGCGGCCTTTGGCGCCATCTGCGGCTCCTCGCTGGCCACCGCCGCCACGATGAGCCAGGTGGCCGGCCCCGAGATGCGGCGCCATGGCTATTCCTCCGCACTCGCCACCGGCACGCTGGCGGCGGGCGGCACGCTGGGCATCCTCATCCCGCCCAGCGTCATCCTGGTGATCTATGCGATCTATACGGAGATGAGCATCGGCACGCTCTTCATCGCGGCCGTCATCCCTGGGCTGATCGCGACGGCCGGCTACATGGTCGTGGTGAACATCTACGCCCGCCTGCATCCGGACGCCGCCCCGCCCGCCCCGGCCATGGATTTCCGCGAAAAGCTGCGCGCCACGGGTGAGGTCTGGCCCGTCGCCCTCGTCTTCATCCTGGTCGTCACCGGCATTTATGGTGGCTGGTTCTCCGCCACGGAGGGGGCCGCCATTGGTGCCGCCGCCACCTTCCTGCTGGCCGTCATCCTTGGCGGCATGCGCTGGCAGGGCCTGAAGGAAAGCCTGCTCTCCACCACCGTCACCACCGGGCTTATCTTCGTGGTGCTGCTGGGGGCGGAATTGTTCAGCGCGGCCCTCGCCATCTCCCGCCTGCCGGCCGAGCTTTCGGCCATGGTCGCGGGGTTGGATGTGGCGCCGATCGTCATCCTGCTGATGATCCTGCTGATCTATTTCATCCTGGGCTGCTTCATGGAAAGCTTGGCGATGGTGCTGCTGACACTGCCCATCTTCATCCCCCTCATGCTCTCGCTCGATTTCGGCATGGGGCGGGAGCAGGTGCTGGTGTGGTTCGGCATCCTCGTGCTCATGTCGGTCGAGGTGGGGATGATCTCGCCGCCCTTTGGGCTCAACCTGTTCGTCATCAACGCCATGGCGAAGGATGTGCCGATGGGCGAGACCTATCGCGGCGTCATGGGCTTTGTCGCCTCGGATTTCGTGCGGATCATCCTGCTGGCGCTGGTGCCGGCGATCTCGCTGTGGCTGCCGGGTCTTTGGTGAGGCGCTGCGAATCTGCTTGCGCTTTGTTTTGCGATGCACCATACAGCCTGCATCAAGCGGGCATGCATGCTCGCCAGGTTCCGGCCGCGTGAGCGGCGCCGTGCTTCGGTCTGACTGAAGCGCCACCAGGCAGCCGAACTGCCGGACCCTTCGATGTATCTCCCGGATCAGCCCAGCCACGCGGGGTGTCCAACCCTGAACTCCCGCGGCCCGCCATGCGCGCCGCGCAGCTGGATTTATCATGACCACTTTCAACGAACTCGGCCTCAATCCGCTCCTGCTGAGCGCCCTCGAACAGGCCGGCTACACCACGCCCACCCCGATCCAGAGCCAGGCCATCCCGGCCGCACTCCAGGGCCGTGACATCCTGGGCATCGCGCAGACCGGCACCGGCAAGACCGCCGCCTTCGCCCTGCCCATCCTGCACCAGCTGGCGCTCACCGGCGGCCACCCGCCGCGCGGCGGCTGCCGCGTTCTGGTGCTGAGCCCGACGCGCGAACTGGCTTCGCAGATCGCGGAAAGCTTCAAGACCTATGGCCGCCACATGGGCTTCTCGGTCGCTACCGTCTTTGGCGGCGTCGGCCATGTGCCGCAGCAGCGGGCCCTGGCCCGCGGCGTGGACGTGCTGGTGGCCACGCCGGGCCGCCTGATGGACCATATGGGCACCAAGCATGCCCGCCTGGACCACACCCAGATCCTGGTGCTGGACGAAGCCGACCAGATGCTCGACCAGGGCTTCCTGCCGGCCATCCGCAAGATCGTGGCGCAGGTGCCCAAGGTGCGGCGCACGATGTTCTTCAGCGCGACCATGCCGCCGGATATCGCGCGCCTGGCCGCCGACATGCTGATCGAGCCCGTTCGCGTCGAAGTGACGCCTGTTTCCACCACCGCCGAGCGCGTGAACCAGAAGGTCATCTTCCTCGATGGCTCGGGCAAGCGCGCCGCCCTGACCGGCATTCTGCGCGGTGAGGGTGTGGGCCGCGTCCTCATCTTCTCCCGCACCAAGCATGGCGCGGACAAGATCGTGAAGTCGCTGGCCGATGACGGCATCGCCGCCAATGCCATCCATGGCAATAAGGGCCAGTCCCAGCGCGAGCGCGCGCTCGCCGAGTTCAAGTCCGGCCGCGCGCCGGTGCTGGTCGCGACCGACATCGCCGCCCGCGGCATTGACGTGCCGGAGGTGACGCACGTCATCCAGCACGAGCTGCCGGAAGTGCCGGAGACCTATGTCCATCGCATCGGCCGCACCGCGCGCGCCGGCGCTTCGGGCATGGCCATCGCGCTCGTTGCCCCGGACGAAGTCGGCCTGCTGCGCGCCATCGAAAAGCTGACGCGCCAGAAGATCGACAGCGAAGACCGCCGCCAGAACCCGACGGTGCCGCTGAACGACCGCGCCGTGCCGACACGCCCGCAGCGCGGCCGCCAGGCCCCGCAGCAGAACCGGGCGCCGAAGCGCGAAGAGCATCGCGGCGCCCGCGAGGAACACCGCGGTTCGCCCAGCCGGCCGTCCGAGCAACGCTCCTACGTGAAGCCGATCAGCGATGCGGGGCGCAAGCGGCCCAGCGCGCCGTCCTCGGCGCCGCGCGGGTTCATGGCGCGCGGGCGTTAAGCAACGCTTTCGGGGGCGCTGCCCCCGAACCCCCGCCGGGGTGACAGTGTCACCCCGGACCCCGCCTGGACTTCAGCCGATAGGCAGCAAGTTACCTACAAGCCGGATCGTCCGACCCGGCACCCAACGAAAACAGTCAATATCTCTCTTTAAGAAAATTATTCACGGTAAATTTATCTATGTATGGCTTTGACCTGATCCTGTTCATCAAATCCCAGTACATGGCCTTAGCTATAGGTTGAGTAATTTCAGACGGTACGCGATAGCGATATTGTGGTGGGTTTGCCTTGCCA
The DNA here is from genome assembly GCF_023243115.1 of Sediminicoccus sp. KRV36. Taxonomy (NCBI): domain Bacteria; kingdom Pseudomonadati; phylum Pseudomonadota; class Alphaproteobacteria; order Acetobacterales; family Roseomonadaceae; genus Sediminicoccus; species Sediminicoccus sp. KRV36. Next base: position 3,933,223 of record NZ_CP085081.1, on the reverse strand, counting down.
TTCTCAACAAAATATGTCGATTTATGATAATGATCTTGTAAATAAATATACAAGAAAAATCGAATGTTGTTTAGCAGTTCGCCTATATAGCTTGCATGGTAAATGAATACATTTTGGAAAAACTATTCAAAAAATTCTTCGACTACTAAGTAGGCATATTACTCTTCGATGTTATGTCCCGATTTGTACAGGATTTTTCTAATATATTTTATATTAGTTGATAGTCTTGCTAAATTATGCTTTGCAATATCACCGCAGATTTTGAGATATCTGTAGCGTTCAATCAGTGGATCTGTGCAAATACCGATATGACTTAAATATACTTGGTCGGCGGTAAACTTGGTCTCTAGCCAACTCGCGAAAGTCTCAACTTGCAGGGATAGCTGGGTTGGATCCACCCCAAGCTTAGGATTTGCGCAAACCTGCCTCAGATGGAAGAGGAATGTAAGGTCAGCTGGCTTTGCATTGCTGGGAACAGGCTTTAAACCAAGCGGTACAGCGTCGCCTCTAAATGACTTTATTTGAGAGAGAAAATCCCCAAGAAGTATCAAAAAGAATTTAGCATGTATCGAGCTCTGAAATCTTAATTCGGTCAACTCCAACGAACCAGATTTTTCAAAGTTTTGCCAATTAACCATGCCATCAATCATCTCCCAAGCTGAGTTTAGAATGATAACTTCTCGCTCGGTTTCGTTCATACGCGAATGATATCGCCTTTATCCATTTTTTCAATGTTGAATTCGGCTGAACGATCCGTCTGATCTGAGTCAGTAACAATAGCAACGGAACCAGATCACCTGCCTCGTCAGCCTCCACAATTGTCCAAAGAATCACTCGGGCAGGCTGCCGTGCCATAAACCTCTGCCGTACGAAGAAAAGAGTGGCACCAGAGTGAGGCGGGGTCCGGGGTCCGCCACGGACCCCGGCGGAGGGTCCGGGAGGCAGAGCCTCCCGGGGGGACAAGCCCAAGCCCTCAAACCACCTGCGCCGCCACTCCGCGCCGCCGCAGCAGCGGCAGCATCACCACCACCGCCGCCAGCAGCAGCGTGATTTCCAGCGCGTACACGCTGGCATAGCCCAGCATCGGCCCATTCCCCTTAGGCCCGGCCCAGCTGGTCACCACATCCCGCATCACGCCGCCCAGGGCCATCGCCACACCCGCGGCGGTGGCTTGGACGGCACCCCAGGCGCCCAGTGCCAGTCCCACCTGGTCGCGCGGGGCCAGGTTCATGGTGGCGGTCAGTGTCCCGTGGCTGAACAACCCCCCGCCGAAGCCGATCAGCAGCACGCCCAGGGCAAACAAGGCCGGCGCGTGCAGTGGGGCCGCCAGGGTCACCAGGGCGAAGCCGGGTATGCCGAACAGCGCCCCGTTGCTGGCCATCCGGAACGGGTCCGTGCCGCGGCTGAGCACGCGTGAGGCGTAGCTGAACCCCACCAGCCCGCCAAAGGCCAGGCTCGCCGTCAGGGTGGTGGTGGCCGAGACGGAGAGTTTCAGGATTTGTCCGCCATAGGGCTCCAGCAGCACATCCTGCATGGAGAAGGCGGCGGTGCCGAGGCCGAGGGCCGCAAGCCGCCGCAGCGCGTGCTCGCCCTCGATGAAGCTGCCCCAGGATTCGCGGAAGCTCGGCTCCGGCAGGTGGAAGGCGGTGCGGCCGGGGTTGCGCGCCTCCTGCTTCCACAAGGCGATCACATTGAGAATGAGGGTCACCACGGCCGAGCCCTGGATCACCTGGATCAGCCTGCCCGGCGTGAAATCGGCCAGCAGCGCGCCGAAGATGATGGCGCTGCCGATCATCCCCACCAGCAGCATGACATACATGAGGCCGACGATCTTGGCCTGCGACTCGGGGGGGGCGAGGTCGGTCGCCAGCGCCAGGCCGACGGTCTGCGTCGTATGCAACCCGGCCCCCACCATGAGGAAGGCGATGCCGGCCCCCGCCAGGCCAATCCAGCGCGGCGCATCGGCTGCCTCGGCCTCGCCCGCCAGCACCAGCAGCGCGAAGGGCATGATGGCCAGGCCGCCGAATTGGATGAGGGTGCCGCTCCACATGAAGGGCACCCGCCGCCACCCCAGGAAGGAGCGATGCGTGTCCGAGCGGAAGCCGATCAGCGCGCGGAAGGGCGCAAAGACCAGCGGCAGCGACAGCATGATGGCAACGAGCGAGGCCGGTACGCTCAGTTCCACGATCATCACGCGGTTCAGCGTGCCGATCAGCAGGACCAGCGCCATGCCGACCGAAACCTGGAACAGCGAAAGCCGCAGCAGGCGGGAGAGCGGCATCTCGGGCGAGGCGGCGTCGGCGAAGGGGAGGAAGCGCGGGCCAAGGCTGGCCCAGGTGTAGATCACCTTGCGCGTGAGCGGGTTCATGCTCCGTCATTCCGGCGCTGGCGTGTGAAGGAAGAATGAGGGGTCGGCACCAAGCTGTCCCGACCCCCCGTCATGGCGTTGGAGTCGCGTGCTGGCCTATTTCGAGGCCAATCGCGCGTACTCCTCCGTGGTTCCCGGCTTCATCAGCGCGACGAGCGAGGAGGTGTCGGGTGCGGCTGCGGCGGCGCGCGTCCCCTTGCCCTGCCAATAGGCGGCGAACCAGGTGGTGTGGGTGAGGATGGAGGCATGAACGGCCAGGGCCGTCAGCGCCACGCCACCGATGATAAGCGGAATGCCGACGGTCGGCTTGACCACCAGCCACATTTTTCCATTGATCATGGGTGGGCCTCCTTATCTCAGCCAGGGGGTGAGAGTATAGGCGAGGAAATGGGCACAAGCGGCGATGAAGCCGAAGGTGCGCGCCCCGCTGATGATGTAGCTGTGAAGCTCTTCGGCCTCACCGATGGTCAGGCCCGTGGGCCAGACTCTGCTTTCATTACTTGACATATAAGTCCCTCCTTTGGAGACGTCTCAGGTTTCGTGGCGAACCCGATGCTGGGTTCCTCGTGGCTGTGGCGCCGGGCGCCGGCAGCAAGACGGGGACGGGCGCGCCACGGGTCCGGCGGCTTTGGGGCGGCGCGCGGTGGTTGCGGTGGCGGGTGGGCCCATCGGGATCTTGACCTTCTGGTGTGTCAACTTATATTTACACAAGTTGTGTCAACCAAATGGAACATCGGGCAAGGCCCGGCTGTCAAGCGCCGTCACACATCAGCCGCGGAATGATTCCGCGCTGTGGCCCGCAGGCGATGATGCGGCGTGACGTTTCAGTCCCGGCTTGATCCGCTACCGGCATGGCCGAAAACCTCGGCCCAGGTCGCCATCAGCGCGGCATCCGCCTCCGCCATGGTCGCCAGCACGCCCAGGTCATGCAGGCTGGTCACGCCATGCTCGGCGATGCCGCAGGGGATGATGCCGCCGAAATGCGAGAGATCCGGCTCCACGTTCAGCGCGATTCCGTGCCAGCTCACCCAGCGCGTCACGCGCACGCCGATGGCGCCGATCTTGAACTCCCCGAGCCTCGGCTTCACCACCCAGATGCCGACGCGGCCTTCCCGCCGCTCGCCGCGAATATTGAAGCGGTCCAGCGCGCGGATCATCCATTCCTCCAGCGCCTGGACATAGGCGCGCACATCGCGTGGCTTGACCGGCCCATGCGCGCGCGTGAGGTCCAGCATGACATAGGCGGTGCGCTGGCCTGGCCCGTGATAGGTCCATTGCCCGCCGCGCCCGGCCGCATAATGCGGGAAGCGCTGCTCGATCAGCTCTTCCGGCTTGGCGCTGGTGCCGGCGGTATAGCTGGGCGGATGCTCGACCAGCCAGACCGCTTCTTGCGCCGTGCCCGCGCGGATCGCGGCCACGCGCGCCTCCATCGCGGCCAGCGCCTCGGGGTAGGGGGTCAGCCCCTCGCTGATGCGCCATTCGGGAGGTGGGCCAAGGGGAAATTGATCTGGGTCGGTTGAACCGGGCGGGATCATGCGCTAGGACGCTCTCGTCTGCGGTCGTGGTGGAATGGTAGACACGCCAGCTTGAGGTGCTGGTGGGGGAAACCCCTTGGAAGTTCGAATCTTCTCGACCGCACCATTCCCTTCAGATGTCATCCGCCGCTGCTCCGCGCCACCTGTTGCGGCGCATGCCGGAACCCCGCATCTTGGCCCGGTTCAAAAGGGCCTTCGCCATGGATGATGATTTCCGCCGCGCCGCATTGGATTACCACCGCTTCCCGCGGCCCGGAAAGCTCGCCATCGAACCGACCAAGCGCATGGCCTCCCAGCGGGACCTCGCGCTCGCCTATTCGCCGGGCGTAGCGGCGGCCTGCGAGGAGATCGCGGCCGATCCGGACAAGGCCTGGGACTACACCACGCGCGGCAACATGGTCGCCGTCATCACCAATGGCACGGCGGTGCTGGGCCTGGGCAATATCGGCCCGCTCGCCTCCAAGCCGGTGATGGAGGGCAAGGCCGTCCTCTTCAAGCGCTTCGCCGGCATCGATTCCATTGATATCGAGGTCCAGGCCACCGAGATCGACCATTTCGTCGAGGTCGTGGCCGCGCTGGAACCCAGCTTCGGCGCCATCAACCTCGAAGACATCAAGGCGCCCGAATGCTTCGAGATCGAAGCCCGCCTCCGCGCCCGGATGAACATCCCGGTCTTCCATGATGACCAGCATGGCACGGCCATCATCGTCGCCGCCGCCGTGCGCAACGGGTTGCTGCTGCAGGGCAAGAACCTGGCCGATGTAAAGCTGGTGAATACCGGGGGCGGGGCGGCCGCTCTCGCCTGCCTCGACCTGCTGCTCACCATGGGCCTGAAGCGCGAGAACGTGACCATCTGTGACATTGAGGGTGTGGTCTATGCCGGCCGTCCAGGGCTGGACGCGACCAAGGCCCGCTACGCGCAGGAGACCAATGCCCGCACCCTGCCCGAGGTGCTGGACGGCGCCGATGTCTTCCTGGGCCTCTCGGCACCCCGCGTGCTGAAGGGGGAATGGCTGCACAAGCTGGCCCCCCGCCCCCTGGTGCTGGCCCTGGCCAACCCCGACCCGGAAATCCTGCCCGAGGCGGTGCGCGCGGCACGCCCCGATGCCATCGTCGCCACCGGCCGCACCGACTACCCGAACCAGGTCAACAACGTCCTCTGCTTCCCCTTCATCTTCCGGGGTGCGCTGGATGCCGGCGCGACGACCATCAACGAGGCGATGAAGGTCGCCGCCGTCGAGGCCATTGCGGCCCTGGCGCGGGTGGAAGCGAGTGAGGTGGTGGCCGCGGCCTATGGCGGCACGGCCCCCGTCTTTGGCCCGGAATACATCATCCCCAAGCCCTTCGACCCACGCCTGATCCTGGAGATCGCCCCCGCCGTCGCCCGTGCCGCGATGGAAAGCGGCGTGGCCCGCCGGCCCATCGCGGATTTCGATGCCTACCGTGCCGACCTCACGCGCTTCGTCTTTCGCTCCGGCAACCTCATGCGGCCGGTGCAGGAACTGGCCCGCCGCCGCCCCGCCCGCATCGTCTTCGCCGAGGGCGAGGATGAGCGCACGCTGCGCGCCGTGCAGACCGTGGTGGATGAAGGCACGGCCGAGCCCATCCTGGTCGGCCGCACGCCGGTCATCGAGGCAAAGCTGAAGGCGCTCGGCCTGCGCATGGCGCTGGGCCAATCGGTGCGCGTGCTGCATCCGGAGGAGCAGCCGGAGCTGTTTGCCCCGCTGATCGAGCTGTATCAGGCCAAGGTCTGCCGGCGCGGGATCACGCCGGCCGCGGCCGAGCGCCGTGTTGCCTCGCGCCCCACCGTCGCCGCCGGGCTGCTGCTGGAGGCGGGCCACGCCGATGCCGCCATCGTCGGCGGCCGGGGCGATTGGATGAGCGAGTGGGAGCACGCGCTGGGCATCATCGGCGCCCGGGCCGAGGTCAGCCGCGCCTATGCCTGCACCGCCGTGATCACGCAGAATGGCACGTTGTTCTTCGTGGACACGCATCTGCTGGTGGAGCCCAATGCGGCGCAGATCGCCGAGATGACGCTGCTCGCCGCCGAGCAGGTGCGCAGCTTCGGCCTGGTGCCCAAGGTGGCGCTGCTCAGCCACTCCTCCTTCGGCGCCTCGGGGGCGCCCAGTGCCCGCAAGATGCGCGCGGCCCTCAAGCTGATCCATGCCGCCGCCCCCGAGCTGGAGGTGGATGGCGAGATGCACGCCGATGCCGCGCTGGTGCCGCTGATCCGCGCCCGCGCCGTGCCGGATTCGCCGCTGGAGGGCACCGCCAACCTCCTGGTCTTCCCGAACCTGGATGCCGCCAATATCGCCTTCAACCTGGTGAAGGCGGTGGCCGATGGCCTGCAGGTCGGCCCCATGCTGCTGGGCATGAACAAGCCCATCCATGTGCTGACGCCGAGTGTGACGGCGCGCGGCATCGCCAACCTGGCGGCCGTGGCGGGGAGCCAGGTCGGGCGCGGCTGAACCGCCTCAGGGTGGGGTCGAGGGGCCAGCCCCTCGAGCTCCCCGGCAGGAAACTTGTTTCCTGCACCTTCATCCGGGGATTGGTAGGGTCGCTGCTCCAAGAAGCCGGGTTTCTTGGTGGGGGTGGCTGAAAAGCGGAGACGACGCGGGGGGGGGAGGGGCCAGGGCCCTCTCGCTATCTGGCCTTTTCCGGTGCTGTCCCGACAATTATCCTGCCAGATTGAGAATTATTCTGCCGTTTAGGCGGGATTAGACGGCATCAAACGGGATACGGCGGGATAGAAAAAATTGGTTCGGCGTCAGGTCTCAACCCAGACGCCGATGGCATCCACCCCGCGACAGATGCCCGCCGCGCTTCGCGTGCTCGTGCCGCTGGTCTTCGCGACCGTCTCATCATCCACGATGAAGACCGTCTTCCCCCAATCTGCCGCCGTAATGAGATCGGCGGCGGCGCTGTTGCCCCAGCGAAAGGTGCCTCGGCGAACGGTGACAAAATTTGGGTCCTGCGCCGTCGAAGTCAGGGCGATGCCGGCCGCAGTCTGGCCGGTGGCGACCGCACCTTTCGTGGCCAAGCCGGACGCGTTGAGCATCGTGAGCCCACCCTTATAGATGGTGGCACCGCCCGCCACCGCGAAGCGAAAGTCGGTATTCTCACGCTCTGGCGTAAGGCGTTCTGCGCTTAAAGGCATGTCCTGTTCCTCTTTTCGATTACGCCACGAACGGCGTGCAGATCAGCGAAGCCGTGCCAGCCCAGATGTTCGCCGCGCCGGCCGCGTTGCGATCGGCATTCACGACGGTCAGCCCGTCGGCTTCCAGCGACGGCGGGACCACCAGGTGCGTGGGACGCACGTTGAGCGGCTTCCCGTTGTCCCCCCGAAAATTCTGCATGGCGGCACGCGCGAGGGCGTAGTTTGCCGCGTTGAGGGGCTGCCGGCTGCCATAGGCGAGCTGCCAGAGGCCATAGCCCGCATTGCAGCGCGAGCGGACGCCGTACAGGAACTCGTTCTTCAGGAAGACGCGTTCTTGGGTGCGGGCATCCAGCTCATCCAACTGGGGGGCCATCCGGCGCTGAAACACCAGGGGCTTGATGGCCTGTGAACAGTCCAAGAGGTACCAAGGCGTTCCGGCGCCGCCGCCGAAGTTGCTGACGGCCGTGACGGGCGTGTCCCCGGCGCCGCCCACCGGGTGGTCCACATCGAAGAAAAACTGCTTGTCGTAACAGGCAGTCGTGAAGCCTTGGCCCAGCAGGCCCAGCGTCAATTCGTCGGGGTGTACCGCCGCGTCGCGGCCCATCTTGTCGAAGAGGGGGCCATAAACGCCGTACTGGTCGTCTTCGATATCCGTCCGCTTGACGGCAACCGTGGCCTCCCAGTCGCGGTTGACGATCTTGAAACCTTCGATGGCGAGCTGATGGATGACCCGGTCGCCCACCCATTCGCGCATGCTCGGCAGGGCCGCCAGCCATCCATACTGGTTCTCCCGCGTGATGCTTGGGATAACCATGGAAGTCTTCTGGTAGTAGCTGGGGGCTTCGCCCAGCGCCTTGTTGAAGACGGCCGTGTATCCCTGGAAGAGGGTGCTGAGCCCCTCGGCATTCGGTGTCATCTGATTACCTTCCGTACTTGGCCATGTCCTCGGCCGTGAGGCCGAGGTTCGCGGCGATGGGGCTGAGGTTGGGGTTCACACCCGCGTCGGCGGCGCGCTGGCGTGAGAAGTCGGCCGGTGCCGAAAGCGTGCTGAAGAGGGTGTTCAGAGCAGGCCCGACGCCTTCTAAGAACTGCTTGAAGGCCGGTGCATTGGCGGTGCAGAGCGCGACGCTCCATTCCCGCATCCATGGCATGACGCGCCGATCGCGGATGGCATCATCCACGACGCGTTCGGCCTCATTGAGCGACAAGCCGAGATTGGCCTTGTTCGCCTCGGCAACCGCCCGCTGAAAAACCTCGATCGGCACAAAGCGGGTCGGGTCGGGCGTGTTCATGGCCGTGAAGCTGTTGCGGGCTGCTTCCAGCACCGCGCCCGCGTCGGCCGTCTCGGGGAGGCTGAGCAGTTCGCGCAGCGCCCCCAAAAGCTGTTCGTTGTCCATTCGTTGTCCTGCCGAGTTGAGGGACGCGAGCTGCGTCAGGTTCGGGTTGTTGGTGAGCGCGGCCCGGAGAAGTACAGAGACTTCACCGGCTGGCGAGTGAAGGAATACCGGGGAGATGAAGCGGTATTCCCGAGAGGCGATGCGCGCGCGAGCGAGCGGGGTCCATTCAACGCGGCCCCAGATGCCATCGGCGCGGGCCTGAAGGCTCTTGATCCATCCGGACGCGGGCGCCTGCGCTCCGACCTTGGGCGCCAGGTCAATCTGATGGTCATAGTCGATCGGGAGCGCTTTACCCGGCGCCTGGCGCAGCGAAGCAGTGATGAGCTTGGAAGCATCGCCAGCCCGGAATGACCGGCCATCGCGCCCCACGAATGCCCCGGCTGGCAGGATGTGTATCCACTCCGGGACGGCCGCATTCCCACCACCAGGTGGGACAGGAAGGGCGACAGGTGCGCCTTGGACGGCGTTCACGGCCGCCCCCGCGTGCCGCCACGGTTCTGCGGGGTGGTGACCAGCACCTGGCGGTTGTCGCTTTCGGCGCCCACCACCTCGGCGCCGGGCGCCGGGCGGACCTCCACCGTGACGCGCCCGTCAAGGCGCCCCGTCTCTGCGCCTGCCGTGGCGCGTGCCAACGGCTCGGCAAAATAGAAGCCACCCACACGGTTCGCCGCCGCTTCGCGCTGCCGATCCTGTATCCGGCCCAGCGCGGGAGGCGCCCCGGCCATGGCGGGCTGAGCTGGCATGATAGAGGCAAAGGCCGCGCGCACCCGCTCCACAGTGGCGAGAACCCCGCTGATGAAGGTATCAAACGGCGCCCGGATGCCATCCCAGAGGCCGCTAAACCATCCGGTGAGCCCCGAGAAAGCGCCGCGAATGCGCTCCACAGCCTGAGTAACGGCACCGCCTGTCCAGCCATCCACCCAGCCGGAGAAGTCTGTGAAGAGGGTGCCGACCGTGCCCCAGAGCCCGCTGAAGAAGGTCTGCACACCGCGCCATATCTGCATGGTTCCTTCCGCGCCACGCGCGAAGTCGCCAGTGAGAAGGCCCGTGATGTTCTCGACGAAGCCGCGGGCTATATCGGTCAGGCCGCCGCCCATCTGTTGGAAGAACCCACGGAACCGTTCCCAGTGCCGCGTGATGTGGATGGCGCCGCCCACCAATGCGCCCACGACCAGGCCCACGGGCGAGGCCAGCGCGGTGAGGCCAGCCCCGATCGGGCCGAGTACCAGGCCGATCGCCCCCAGAGCGGCGGCGATGCCAAGGGCCGCACCGCCATAGCCCAGGGCGCTATCGATCGCGCCGGGGAAGGCAATATCCATCTCGCGGACCCAGCCGAGAAACTGCTGCAAAACGGGCAGCAGGTTGGCACCCACGGCGTCGCCAAGCCGGTTGGAAAGCTGGGTCATGGTTTCCATCAAAAGGCGCCAATCGGCGCCCAATCCGGCCGTCCGCATGGCAACGCCATCATCGACAACGCCAGCCCCAGTCGCCCGAAGCTCTCGGCGAATATCCAGGTATCGGCCCGCCTGTGCGTTCCAAGCCAGGAACGCGTTCCGCGCATTTTCGTCAGGGATAAGCTGGAAGACCAGGTTCTCCCGCCCGACTAAGCCCTGCCTGAGGCGCTGAAAAATTGCCTCCATCGGATCGATATCAACGCCGCGACGCATCTGGCGCTGAGCGTCGGCGAAGACGGCCGGCAGATCGATGCCGAGTAGGTCCCTGGCGTTCTTCTGAGTGCCCTCAGAGAAAAGCTGGCCAATAAGCTGGCGAATGCCGCCAGCCGCCTCGGACACTGAGCCGAAGCCATCGCGCGTTACCTGAAAAAGCGCGGCGGCATTTTGAATTGCACGATGGCCGGTGACGCCAAGAGCTTGCATGCCAGACAAAACGCCCGGCAGATGTTGCGCCATGTCGCGGATTTCAGCGCCGCCGAGCTGGCCAGCACGCAATGTCTGAGCAAGCGCACGCATCTGGTCCGCCCCAGACGTGAGCCCCAGCATGCGGTTCAGCGCAACCGACAGGTTCGCCAAATCCACTTCTGCCGCGCCTGAGGCCCCGGCAAGCTGAGCGATGTTGCGCGTATACTCCCGCACTTCATCCGCGCCAAAGCCGCGCGCGGTCAGAACTTCCGCAGCACCAAGAAGCCCCGTGGTTGTCAGACGGTATTGCGAGGCGAGCCCTTCCAGCTCGCCGCGCATTTGGGCGATGGCTTGCGGTAACTCGCCCGCCGCCGTGCCTGCCGTGATGGCCACGTCGCGAAGCCGCGTTTCAAATGCGGCGGCAGACTGGATAGGCCCCGCAAAGCTGAGCGCCCCCGCCGCACCGCCGATCAGGGCAATACGGCGCACCATCGAGGCGAGGCCCTGAAGGCGACGCTGAAGCGCGCCGATACCGGCCGAGGTCCGGTCCTGAAGCCGAAGAACGAAGCTTGCGACCAGGTTACGCCCCATGAGTGCCACCCCTCGGCCGGTTGGTCAGGCGAAGACAGCTCCTGATATTATTGACCGTGTCTTCGCTTACGCAGAGGCGACGCGCGATGGTTCGAACGCTGAGGCCGTTGATCGAGTATGTTGCGACGCGCCAAACCCGCGCGATCGGCACCTTCAGGTCCCCGCCGCCGTACTCGGCCGACAACAGGCGCGCGGCATGCAGCCCAATGTCCCGCGCAAGCGCGCAGCCCTGGCGCGGATGCTTCGGGATGTAGATGCGGCACCCGCCATTCGTCTCAATCAGGCGGAAGGTAGCCTCGGCCCCCATGAGGCTTGTCAGGTAGGCCAGCTCGGCTGGCGCTTGCGCCAAGACGGTGACTTCGCAGGTTGCCGACGACTGCCCAAAGCGAAGCAGGGCGCCTTCAGCGAGGGCGCGGGCCAGAGGCGAGCGATGCAGGGGGGCTTCGGCGCGATGGGTCATGAAACCGCATATTCGGCCGGAGGCGGGGCCAGTGTTCACCCCCGCTGCCTCGGGGGTGAACACCTCGACCACTCAACTTCCAGGAATGCCGGGGGAACCACTCCCGGCAGCGCCAAAATGCGCTTGCGAGGGCCTTACCTGTCACCCCCGCAGATGCGGGGGGTGGGCTGGGAGGTGGTCCTCAGAGAAGCCCGCTGGCGGCTTCAGGGGCTTGGGTGGGATGAGGATACCAAACCTGACGCCCACCCTGTTCTCAGGTACTTCTTTGTGGCTCTTATCGGCATCCCGCCCAGCCACCCGCATGCGGGCGGTGAGCGATATCAAAGAGCATCCTCAGCGGTCGTTCAGAGCATCGTCAGAAAGAACTGCGGAAATGTGCCGGTAGAGGCTGCTGCGCGCGGGCACCCGCGCAGCCGGGAAGGTGGCGCGCAGCTTGCCCAGGATCAGCGGCGGCGAAAGGCGCCCGGCGTAGTCACGGATGAAGGCGGCAACCTCCGGGTCATTGAGGATACGCGCGCGCGGGTCGGGCCGCTTGCCGCGCGCGAGCCACCAGGTGCGGATGGCCTCGGCGTCCGGCGCCTCCCGCCCGAAGGTCTTCCGGCACGCCTCGGCAAGCTGCGAGTACGACCAGGTCTGCGGCTGGCGGCAGATGAAGTCGCGGATCAGCTCGGGGATCGGATCAGGCCGCGCCATCGGTCAGCCCCGCACCCCGCGCCACCATCTGCTTCAGGACCGCCACCACCTTCGGCGCATGCGCGGCTGTGACGAAGCGCAGCGCGGAGACGCCCCAGGTTCGTTCCAGCCATTTGCCCAGCGTCGCATCCGTGCCGGTGCCGCCCGTGTATTCGAGCCAGAGGCGGCGCATGGCCGCCACATGGCCAGCGCCAGCCATGCCCGGCCGCCGCCCGAAATTGCGGGCGGCGCTATCGCTCTGGAAGCCGAGATGGGCGAAGCCATCCATGACCTGGCGGAAGCCCGCCTCGGTCAGGTCGCGGGCGCTCTCGACGCCCGCCATCCGAAGCAGGAAGAGGCGGTAATCCGCCTCTTCCATCCCGATCTTGCGCCGCGCGACATGGATCATCGCGAGCTTTGCCGTAGCAAGCCCTGCGCGCTGTTTATGGGCCATTGAGGTACTCCCTTGCTTGGGTGGCAAAGACCTTCCCGGCGTCGATCACGGCCGCGATGCGATCGACATGACCGATCATCTCCGGCGACATGCCGGTCGGAAGATCGGTGACCAGGCCATCCAGGACCGCGAACAACGCGGCGGCATTCTGGGCAGCGCGGGCCGCCGCCAGGCGGGCGGCGTACGCATCCTTGGCCACGGTGCTCATGCGCCAACTCCGAGGCCCTGCATCGCAATGCGCAGCGTGCCGAGCGAAAGCGGCTGGCCCGACCCGGCGAGACGCTTGGCCGATTGAACCACCCTCGCCACGTTGTGCAGCCCGCCGCGTCCCGTGGCGACCTTCGCGAGCAATTGCACCGCTTGCGTTCCGGCGACCCCAAGGCCGCTGGCGATGGCGTCGAAATCGGACGCCCCAAGACCGTCCAGATTGTCCAGGTAGAGGCGGCCCCGGAGCGGTTCGAAATGCCGCGAACGCCCCCCAAGCTTGCCCTCAATGCGCGCCGCAAGATCGGGCGTGCCGATCATCACCACGCCACGCAACAGGCCGTCCCCCCGAACTTCATCGGAGAGGTTCCGGAGCGCATCAATCAGCGCCTCCGACATGAATTGCGCCTCATCCAAGACCAGCACGGAAGCGCGGCCCCACTGCGTTGCAATATGATGGACCACGGCGTCATAAATATCGGCGCCGCCCATGTTCGGCTGAACATAGGCACCCACGGCCTTCGCAATCCGCAGAAGGCCCGGCTGCAAGCCATCGGCCGCACGGGTCATCATCACCAGGCACGCATCAATGCCCTCTTCGTCCAGCGCGGCGACCATGGCACGCGCGGCGGTGGTTTTGCCCGTGCCGCTCGGCCCCGTGACAAGCCCCATCTGGCCCGACTTCCGGCAAGTCGAGATGGCGTGCGCGATCGCCACGGCGCTGCGCACCGGCCAGATATTGCCCGGCATGCCACCGTTGTCGGCAGGCGGTTTGGCAGTATGGTTCGTAGTATCGGTCATGGGCTCTATTCCCTTGATCGGTGTCACCGGGGCACGCCCCCGGCTGGCGAAGGGCGGGAGGGCGTTTGCTGCGCCCTCCCGTCCGATGTCGTGGCCATGCTCAACCGGCATGGCGCATCCATGCCTCAGCAACAGCGCGTTGCGCGGCCTCTTTCTCTGCCTTCGCGCGGCCCCGTTCTGCTTCTTGCCGGATTGGCAGCGCCGCAGCGGGCGCGGCCTCGGCCGCCTCGCGCAAGACCGGGTGAACGGAAGCCGTGGCGACAGGCGCTGGGGCTGGCAGCTTGGGCAGATGCGCGACGGCCGCCGCACGGGTTGCGGCCGGGTCCATGCGGGCCGCGCCAGCCGCAGCCTTGGCCATGGCCGCGCCAGCCGCGCGGCGGGTGCGGTCATGCGAGCGGACGCCCGCCACGTCGCGCATGCCGAAGGCTTCAACCTGAGACGCGACAAGCACCGGCTCGCCCTTATCGGTGAGCAGGACCGCCCGCGTCGGATCAAGGATGGGCAGTCGGACCAATACCTTCTCACCCACCATGGGCGCCAGGTCCGGATGCGTCAGGACGCGGTTGCGGATGTGCAGCTCGCCGCCCGGCTGGACGGTGCGGAACTCATCCGGCCCGAAGGCGAGGCTGAACTCGGCCGGGTCAAGCAGGATGGCGCCCCAGGGCCGCGCCGCATCCTCTACAAAGGCTTGGAACGCCTCATTGGGCGAGCGGCCTTTGATATGCCCCTTCTGCTGGGGCTTGGCGTTGTACATGGCCACCATCTCGGCGAAGTTGGCGAGGATGGTGGCTTCATCTCCCGCCATGGGAACCGGCGCCCGGCCTTGGTTCTGCGTCTTCTTCGCCATGCGGTTGCCGCCGATGAAGCCCTGATAAATGGGCTCTATGGACCGCGTGAAAATGGAGAAGATGCTCTCAATCACCTTGGATTGCGGGTTGTAGGGGCGGCTGGTGATGTTGCCGCAGCCCGTGGCCCTATCGTCGCCATGCACCGCGCGGACCAGGTCCGCCAGGTGCGCCAGGTCTTCGGGGGCGGCGCCCAATTCGAACTCGCCGCCATTGTCGAGATACAGGCCCTGCCAGACGCCCCAGGCGGGGTCCGCCGCCAGCTCGCGCAGCGTGGCCAGTACGTGTTCGCGCCGGATCATTTCGCCCTTCGGGAGAAGGAAGGGCCGCGCGAAGATGCGGTTGGTGGCAAGGTCCAGGAAGGCGATGATCTTCGCGGTTGCCGGGCTGCCATCGGGGCGGCTGTAGAGAATGTCGGAATGCCGCACGTCCACCGCCACAAGTTCCATCGGTCGAAGGCCGTCGCGGTGGCGCCGCACGCGCGGGACGTGGTTGGCCGCATAGCGGGCCGCATCGTGCTTCTTGATGTGCGCCATCCGCGCGCGGCGCCGGGCCTTGTGGCCCGCGAAGTGCAGGGGCATCCGGCAGAGCTTCAGCATCTCCGCTTCGCCAAGGGTTACGCCTGCCTCTTCCGCCAGGGCGCGGCAACGATGGGCCAAGCTGAATTGAATGTTGGCGGCGCTGGTTTCGCCCCCCGCCCAAAGGCCGCGAACCATGGCGTCAAGCCTCCCACCAATCTCGAGCTGCTTCGCCTCAGATACGCCAGCCGCCGTCATGGCACGGTCCCATTCGCGCCAGGCTATGACGCGCGAGGCGCCGCGATCGGCGCGGCGGGTGGCGCCAGAGACCTTGAAGAACTCCCCGCCCTCGGCCGCCGCAAGCCAAGCGCGGAGGGTACGCTCGGCAATGGGTTGGCCAGCGCGCTCACCGACTGGATACACGGCGCGGGCCGCGATGGCGCGGAGCTGCGCAGCGCGCGCATCGGAGCCAGGGGCGCCAGCGGCTTGAATGGGCCGGATCAGGTCCAGGCGCCAGGATGGGCCGGAAGACAGGCGCGGCGGGGCGGGGGGGCGCGAGCTTCGCGGCCAGCTCGGGCGGGAGGGAAGAGATGGCGACTTCGTAGCAGCGGCCCGCCGCGCCACCGCGAGCGCGGACCAACCGCACGCCCAGAACGTGACCATTCCAAGCCTTGCCGCCGAGCGCGCGGGCGAGCGCTTTCATGGCCGCCTGGCGCGAAATATCGGCCAGGGCGGCAAAAGCCTTGGTCTCGATATAGCACGTTGAGGCTTGCGAATGCATGGCCTCAAGGTATATGATTGTGCTACTTCAACACAAGAGGTTATAAATGGCACCGGCAAAAAGCGGCTCACCGGCCGCATCAATCGCAGATCGGATCAGGGAAGTTCGCCTTGAACTCCGAATGACGCAGGAAGACTTCGCCGACCTGGTAGGGGTCACGCGAAGCCACCTCGCGAGCATCGAAACCTATCGGATTGAGCCGTCGCTCTCCAGCATCATCGGAGTTCTCTGTCTGGACCTGCTGCCAGCCGGAGAGCCCGCACGTGCTGTCGATCCGACCTGGCTCATCCTCGGCCCTCCCTTCGAGGAAAACATGTGGGGCAAAATCCGCTACTTGCTCAGACGCAGTATGCCGTTCGATGACCTCGCCCTGCTGGTGCATCGTGCGCAGCATGGTGTTCCAGAGGCTTCCGCCGAATAGCGGCTTGGTTTACCAGTCTGGTTTACCAATCTGGTTTACCAAACGGGCCGGCGACCCCCCAAACGGGGTCCCGGCCCGATTTCGTTAAACGCTTCTTTTCAGCGTCTTAGATACTCAGCGTCCTCGCTCGACCTTGGCGGCAGGGTCCTCAATGGTTTACCAATCGGTTGACCGATTGAGGAACGCTCAACCCCCTGATAATTAGACTTTCTTACCCTCTAAACGGCAGAATAATTATTCGCGCCGTGGCAGATTAATTGTTCGCCCCCCACCGGCGCGGCCTAGCGCCCTGGCATGGTCACGCCGGGCGGGGGCATGGCGGTGCCGCGCGGCATGCCGCCGCCGGGGCCGCCGGGCATGCCGGGCGGGAGTTGCAGGCTCTGGTATCCGGCGGGGCGCTGGAACCGCGCCGCATCCTGCGGACCGAAGGCGATGGCGGTGGCTTCCAGCGTGCCGCGGCCCGGCCCCTGGCCCGCGAGGCTTTCCGTCTTGAGCATGACGCCATCGCTGGTCATGCAGACGCGCGCCGTCTGGCCCTGGTCTTCCATGCGCCAATTGACACAGTCGGTATTGGCGACGCGGGCATTGCCTTCGCGGGTGAAGCGGGCGCTGGCGCTCGGCGTCATCCGCGCCGAGGCGCCGGCCGAGGGCATGTCCATCACCATGCGCTGGGCATCGGTCACCATGAAGGCGCTGCCCGCCGCGAGGTTCACGACGATCCAGCCCTGGCCGCCGGGCATGTCCATGCGCATGAGGTTGCGCGCGGTGAGCCAGGACATGCGGATTTCACCCGGCGGCTGGCCCTCGGTGGTGGCGCGATAGGTCACGGCCACATCACGCGTGGGGGTGATGGCCGGGCGGTCCTGCGCCCAGGCGGGCCAGGCGGCGGCCGTAAGAAGGAGGGTGAGGTGAAGCGGGAGTTTCATGGACCTGCCATCCGGGTGGGAGGCACAGGGTCCGCCTGCGCCACGCCGCGGTCAATGCCCGGCGTGGCACCCGGCGGCACGCGGCCGCCGGGTCAGGCTTGATGGGTCAGAAGCGGAAGGCGATCGAGGCGAGGGCCCGGGCGCTGCAGATATTCTGGCTGGTGCCGTAGATGCAGTCGCTCTTGCTGATCGAGGTGTCGTAATAGCCCACGCTCGCGACCAGGGTGCCGATATTGGGGATGGCGAATTCGCGGCTCACGGCAATGGACCACCACGCGTAGTCCGGCGTGCCGAACACGGCATTGCGCTGGATCCACTGGTAGCCGATGCGCCCGCCCAGGGTCAGATCCCAGACGCCGGTCTTCCAGTCGGCGCCGCCCTCGACATAGAAGCCATCCCCCGAGCGCCCGAAGAAGTTGGGCGAATAGTTGAACGCGCCGAGCACCGTCACCGGGCCGATTTCGCGCGTTACCTTCGCGTAGAATTCAGCGTAGTCCAGCACGGGCGAGGCGCCGCCGGGGGGCCGGTTGTAGCCCGGGTAGAGATAGCCGATGCCGCCAAAGTCGAAGTTGAAATCGGCCAGCGTCACGCGATAGCCGCCATAAACGTCCACCTCCTGCCGGGCATCCCAGCCCTGGAAATGCACGTTGGAGATGAAGCCGCCGACATAGACGCCGCTGGAATGCACAGCTTCCGTGGCACCCTGATACGCCATGCGCGAGCGCGTCTGGCTGATGCCGCGGAACAGGTAGTCGCTGGCGTAGGTGCCGGTGGTGGTCACGGTCACGCCTGTCTCCCCGATGGCGACCTGCGCCATGGCGGGCTGGGCGAGAGAGAGGCTGGCGGTGGCCGCCAGAGCGTAAAGCAGTTTGCGCATGGGAGTGTTTCCCTCAGGTTGCTCAGAGTGATTCGCCACCAATAGGAACAGAAGTTTCCCACGCACCGCAAGGGTGCCGCATCAAAACAAGGCAATCTGTTGCCGAAAAGCAACGCTCTCGTGGGTTTGCTCGAATTTTGGGCGTATCGAGCGGCGCTAGACCCGCAGATCCAGCAGGGAGCCACGGGGCAGCGGCTTGCTGGGCGCGGGGGGCACCGCCTCCAGCCGGCGCTGGGCGACGGGCTCGGCGCCCAGGGCACCCGCCTCGCCGGGGTTTTGCCGGCGGATCGCCCCGGGCTCGGCCACGGGGCGTTGGGGGGCGACCTCCTTCGTGAAGGCCGCGAGGGAATTGGTGGTGATCATGCGGGTTACAATCCACCGCAAAGATGAAGGCTTCCTGAAGCCCAGTGCTGATTCTTGTGCGGGGCCGCGTTGGGCGGCGGCGAGGAAGCGGTTGCTGATCATGCCCGGGAGGGTGCGCTCCCGGGCCGTTAACACTCCAGCAACCTATGGATGTATTGTGAAGATCACTCGACGCGGATGTTCTTCTCATTGACCAGTTGCGCCCACTGCACCCGCTCGCGCGCGGCGAAGGCCGCGAGTTCTTCGGGCGTGGAGGGCTCGGCCGCGCCGGCCTGCTGGCGGAACACGGCCAGCGTCTGCTCGTTGCGCATGCCCTCGCGCACCGCGGCGTTGAGGCGGGCGATGATGGGTGCCGGCGTGCGCGCGGGGGCGTAGAGCGCCAGCCAGAGGCCGGTTGCCAGCGGCACGCCCAGCTCGGCCAGGGTGGGCACGTTGGGCGTCAGCTCGATGCGGCTTGAATGCGCCAGGGCCAGGATGCGGGCGCGGTTGTCCACCGCCAGGCTGTTGGCGCCGCCAATCGGCAGCATCATGGAATCCACCTGGCCCGCGGCCACGGCCTGCATCCCCGGCGCCTGCGCCGGGAAGGGCACATGCAGCTTCTCGAACCGCTCCGCGCGGGCCACGAATTCATAGGCGAGATGAGAGGAGGAGCCGACGCCCCATGACGCGAAGGTGAGCCGCCCCGCCTGCCGCCGTGCCTCACGCAGGAAGCTCGGGAAATCCGTGATCTCGCGGCGATGCGCGCCCACCATCAGCGCGAAGGGCACGCGCGTGACCATGGAGATCGGCGCGAAGTCATTCTCATCGCTGTAGGGCAGGCTGCGGAAGGTGGAACGGTTGATGGCGAAGGTGTCGGTGATGCCCATGGTGAGGGTGGTGCCGTCGGCTGGCGCGCGGGCGGCGGCCAGCGTGCCCACCGTGCCATTGGCACCGGGCCGGTTCTCGACAACGACCGGCTGGCCCAGCGCCGCCTGGAGGCCGATGGCCATGCCGCGGCTGATCACATCGGTGATGCCGCCCGCCGCATAGGGGACGATGATGCGGATGGAACGATCGGGCCAGCCCGCCGGCAGCCCGGGCTGGGCGAGGGCGGGTTGGCCGGCGAGCCAGCCGGTGGCGCCGGCGGCGAGCAAGCCGCGACGGGAAGCTTGGATCATGGATGTCTCCCAGGTGGATTTTTAATTGACTAAATTTCATGTAGAAATATTCATCTATCATTTCAAGTGGGTTTTCCGGCGTCGTCGCTTCGCCGCCCGGTGGCATTTGGGCTAGGCTCGGTTCATGCCGGATTTCAGCCTGGAAATTGCCGCGGGCGGCCTGGTTGCCGGTGTGGATGAGGCCGGGCGCGGGCCACTGGCCGGGCCCGTCATCGCGGCGGCCGTGGTGTTCCTTCGCCCATGCCCTTCGCCGCTGGCCGCGCTGCTGGATGACAGCAAGCGTCTCTCCGCCCCCGCGCGGCTGGCCGCCGCCCAGGCGCTGCGGGCCGCCGCCGCCGAGGGGCTGCTGGCGCTGGCGCTGGGGGCTGCCTCGGCCGCCGAGATCGGGCGGTTGAACATCCTGGGGGCCTCGCTGCTGGCGATGCGCCGCGCCGTGCTGCGCCTGCCGGTCCTGCCTGAGCTGGCCCTGGTGGATGGCAATCGGCCGCCGCAGCTGCCCTGCCGGGTGCAATGCGTGGTGGGGGGCGATGGGCGAAGCCTGTCCATCGCCGCCGCTTCCATCCTGGCCAAGACGCTGCGCGATGCGGGCATGGCGCGGCTCGGCGCGCGCTGGCCGGCCTATGGCTTTGCCCGCCACCAGGGCTATCCCACGGCGGATCACCGCGCCGCATTGCTGGAACACGGCCCCTCGCCGCATCATCGGCGTGGGTTTCGGCCGGTGGAGGAGGCCCTCGCGCGGGAGCGCGGTCAGTGATTTTGCGCGGGAGCGCGGTCAGTGATTTTGCGCGACAGGGTGGTGCGTGAACGCATGCGCCAGCGCGGCCAGTGACTTTGCACTGCGGCGCGGCGAGTGACTTTATGCGACAGCGCGATCCGTGAAAGCACGCGCCGGCGCGGCCAGTAACTGGGTGCTGCCGCGTATTGGGCAACGCCGCGCTGGCTGCTGTCCCCCGCATGCGCTGTTGACGCCACGACTCGGCCTCGCGCATGGTCGGGCTTCCGATTCGCGAAGGAAATTCGTCCCTTGGGCGCTGGTCTCGAGATTCCGCTCGACAGGATATTGCTGGGCGACTGCATCGAGACCTTGCGCTCGTTGCCGCCGGCCTCCGTGCATGCCGTCTTTGCCGACCCGCCCTATAATCTCCAGCTGCGCGGCACGCTGCATCGGCCCGATCACAGCCTGGTGGATGCGGTGGATGATGACTGGGACCATTTCACCGATTTCGCCGCCTATGACGCCTTCACCCGGGAATGGCTCACCGAATGCCGGCGCGTGCTGCGCAAGGATGGCGCGCTGTGGCTGATCGGCAGCTATCACAACATCTTCCGCCTCGGCACGGCCTTGCAGGATCTGGGCTTCTGGATCCTGAACGACGTCATCTGGCGCAAGGCCAACCCGATGCCGAATTTTCGCGGCCGGCGCTTCACCAACGCGCATGAGACGCTGATCTGGGCCGCCCGCAGCGAGGATGCGAAATACCGCTTCAACTACGCCGCGATGAAGGCGCTGAATGATGATCTGCAGATGCGCAGCGACTGGTACATCCCGCTCTGCACCGGCCATGAGCGGCTGCGCGATGAAGCCGGCAACAAGCTGCATCCCACGCAAAAGCCCGAGGCGCTGCTGCACCGCGTGATCCTCGCCAGCACGCAGCGCGGGGACATCATCCTGGATCCGTTCTCGGGTTCGGGCACCACCGCCGCCGTCGCCAAGCGCCTGGGCCGGCGCTTCATCGGCATCGAGCGTGACCCCGCCTATGCCGCCGCGGCCGAGCGCCGCATCGCCGCCATCGAGCCGCTGGATGACGTGGCCATCGCCGCCACGCCGACGCGCAAGGAGCAGCCGCGCATCGCCTTCGGCAGCCTGGTGGAGCGCGGGCTGATCGCGCCCGGCGCCACGCTGACCGACCGGCACCGCCGCTGGTCGGCGCAGGTCTTCGCCGATGGCACCATCGCCTGCGGCACGGCGCGCGGTTCGATCCATGCGGTGGGTTCCGCCGTGCAGGAGGCGCCCTCCTGCAATGGCTGGACCTTCTGGCACCTGGTGCAGCCGGATGGCGCGCTGAAGCTGCTCGATGTGTTTCGCGGCGACCCGGCCGGCTGATGCTGCGCGCCGGCTGGTTCCCCGGGGTGGTGGGGGACATCGCGGCGCTGCACGCGCGGCAATACGCGCAGAGCCACGGCTTCGGCGCCGTCTTTGAAGCGAAGGTGGCGCGGGAGCTGGGGGAGTTCCTCACGCGCCCGCCGGCCCCCGGCGATCTGTTCCGCGCCGTGGAGCGGGAGGGCAGGGCGCTCGGCTCCATCGCGCTGGAGGATGAGGGGGCGGGTGTGGCGCATCTGCGCTGGTTCATCCTGGATGCGGCGTTGCGCGGCAGCGGCCTGGGCAAGATCCTGCTGGATGCGGTGATGGCGCATGCGCAAGCCGCCGGCTTCTCGCGCATCTATCTCTGGACGCTGGATGGCCTGCCAGCCGCCGCCCGCCTCTATGCCGCGGCCGGCTTTGTGGAAACCAGGCGGCTGAGCGCCACGCAATGGGGCGTGGAGACCACCGAACTTCGGCTGGAATGGCACAGGGAGGTGGGCGCGATCTCCGGCCCCGGGCCCTGATGGCGCAGGCCATCAGCCCACATCGCCTTCGGTCCATCCTGCGTGGCCGGGCCGCGCGGCGCGATCCTCGCGGCGCCGGCCGTCAGGCCACGGGCGTCAGCACCGGCTGCCCCGCGAAATGCGCGCGCAGATTGGCGACGACCAGCGTGGCCGTGGCCAGCACCGCCTCGGGCGAGCGGCCGGCGATATGCGGCGTGATGATGAGGTTCGGCAGGTCCAGCATCTCGGCCGGTACCACGGGCTCGCCATCCACCACATCGAGCGCGGCACCCGCGATGCGCCCCTCGCGCAGGGCCTGGATGAGGGCTGGCTGGTCCACCACGCTGCCGCGGCCGATATTCACCAGGAAGCCCGCGGGGCCGAGCGCCTCCAGCGCCGCCGCATCCACCAGATGCCGTGTCGCGGCCCCGCCGGGTGCTGCGATCATCAGCACATCCGCCCATGCCGCGAGTTCCGCCGCCGAGGCCATCCAGGGATAGGCGCAACCCTCCCGCGGGCGGCGATTGTGATAGGCGATCGGCATGGCGAAGCCCGCCTCGGCCCGCTGCGCGATCAGCAGCCCGATCTCGCCCAGGCCCAGGATGCCCAGCCGCTTGCCGCTGACCGAGGGGCGCGGCCCGCGCGCGCCCATCCATTCGCCGCGCTTCACCGCCGCATCCGCCTGCGGAATGCCACGCAGCAGGCCGAGCAGCAGCGCCATGGCGTGATCCGCGACGGAGGCGGCGTTGGTGCCCGGCCCATGCGTCACCGTGATGCCGCGCGCGCGTGCGGCCGCCACGTCGATATTCTCATGCCCGACGCCGATGGCGCAGATGATCTCCAGCCGGGGCAGCGCCGCCATCTCGGCCGCGGTGAAGC
This sequence comes from Sediminicoccus sp. KRV36, assembly GCF_023243115.1. Classification (NCBI taxonomy): domain Bacteria; kingdom Pseudomonadati; phylum Pseudomonadota; class Alphaproteobacteria; order Acetobacterales; family Roseomonadaceae; genus Sediminicoccus; species Sediminicoccus sp. KRV36. The sequence continues at coordinate 3,910,372 of NZ_CP085081.1, read as the reverse complement.
CCGTCGCGCCGTTGGTCAGCACGGCGCGGGTTTGTGGCAGGGCCGCGATGGCGGCGGCGCGCGCGGCGGGCCCCACGGCCAGCTGCGGCGCGAAGCCGCCGGCCGCGATGCGCGCCACGCGCTCGGGGTCGAGTGGGTTGAGAATCAGCAGCGGGATCGGGGCCATGCGCGATGTTCCGGCGCGGTGGCGGCGCTGTCGAGGGGGCTGGCCGGCTTGCGCTGCATCATTGCCGCTCGGCTGGCGCGAAACTAGGCTGGCCTTGTTGTAGGACGCATCAGCCCATGCGCATTGCCTTGCTCACGGATATCCACGCCAATCTGGAAGCGCTCGATGCCTGCCTGGCCCATGCCGGCGCGCAGGGCGCCGAGCGCCTGGTTTTCCTGGGCGACCTCGTGGGCTATGGCGCCGACCCCGAGGCTGTGGTGGCGCGGGTGCGCGGGTTGATGGAGCAGGGCGCCATCGTGCTGCGCGGCAATCATGACGAGGCGGCCTTGCGCGGGCCGGTCGGCTTCAGTGGCCTCGCTTCGATTGCTATGCGCTGGACCCAGGCGCGGCTCGATGCCGCGACGCGGGAATTCCTGGCAAACCTGCCCTTCACGCAGGAGGAGGAGGACCGCCTCTACACCCATGCCGATGCCTCCAACCCGGCCGATTGGCGCTATGTGACCGAGGCGCGGGAGGCGCGGCGCAGCCTGGATGCGACGTCGGCGCGGCTTACCTTTTGCGGGCATACCCATCTGCCCGCGCTGTTCGGCCTGACCGCGACGGACAAGATGCTGCACCACACGCCGCTGCCGGACATCATGCTGCCCTTGTTGCAGCCGCGCCGCTGGCTGGCCGTGATCGGTGCCGTGGGGCAGCCGCGCGATGGCAATCCCGCCGCCTGCTACGGGCTGCTGGACACCGCGCGTGCCGAATGCGGCTGGATGCGCGTGCCCTATGACATCGAGGCCGCCGCGCGTAAAATCCGCGCGGCCGAACTGCCCGAGGCGCTGGCCGCACGCCTGTTCGAGGGCGCATGAGAACCGGCACCGTCATTGGCGGCTTCACCCTGGGGCCTGAGGTTCATCGGGGCGGCATGGCCGTGCTGCATGAAGCAACCCACCCGGACCACGCCATCCCGATGCTGATGAAACTTCCTCTCCTCGCCGAGGGCGAGGACCCCGCCGCGATTGTCAGCTTCGAGATGGAGCAGATGATCATGCCGCGCCTAGATGGGCCGCATGTGCCGCGCTGCCTGGGCGTGGGGCATGAGCCGCTGCCCTGGATCGCCATGGAGCACATCCAGGGTGAGACGCTGCTGCCTTTGCTGGAGCGCCTGCCGCTGCCGATCGCCGAGGTGGTGGAGGTGGGTGCCCTGATCGCCGAGGCACTCTGCGCGCTGCATCGCCAGGGCGTCGTGCATCTGGATGTGAAGCCGGGCAATCTGATGCGGGTGAATGGCCCTGGCGGGCGCATCGTCCTGCTGGATTTCGGCCTGTCCCGCCATGCCCATCTGCCCGACCTCATGGCCGAGGAATTCCGCCTGCCCTATGGCTCGGCGCCCTATATGGCGCCGGAGCAGCTGATCGGCGTGCGCGGTGACCCGGCCTCGGACCTCTTTGCCTTGGCGGCGCTGCTCTATGAGCTGACCACGGGGCGCAGCCCCTTCGGCGATCCGCAGCATATGGGCGCCATGAAGCGCCGCATCTGGTGGGACCCGCCGCCGCCGCGCGCGCTGCGGCCCGATTGCCCGCCCTGGCTGCAGGAGGTGATCCTGCGCAACCTCGAAGTCGAACCCGGCCGACGCAATCCCACCGCCGCGCAAATGGCCTTCGACCTGCGCCACCCCGAGCAGGTGAGCCAGACGGCGCGCTCGGCCAGGTTGAAGCGTGACCCCTGGTCCGCGCGGATCCGCCGCCGCTTTCACCCGGACCACCAGCCGCAGCTGCGCCGCAATGCGATCGCCATGGCGCAATCCGGTGCTCCGATCATCGCCGTGGCGCTCGACCTGGATGACATGCCCGACGGGCTGGGGGAGGCGCTGCGCGGAATGGTCACGCAGATCATGGCCACATTGCCGGGCGCGCGTGTGGCCTGCGTGAATGTGCTGCGCACGCATCTGCTGCGCCCCGATCTCAGCCTGGATGAGGTGGGGCGCAACAAGCACCTCCAGCGGCTGCTGGAACTGCGCCATTGGTCGGCCTCGCTGAACCTGCCCGAGGCGCGGCTGACGCATCACGTGCTGGAAGCGATGGGGGCGGCGACGGCCCTGCTGGAATACGCGCAGGCGAACCGGGTGGATCACCTGATCCTCGGCGCGCGCAGCCCGGGCCTGGCGCGGCGCGTGCTGGGCAGTGTGGCGGCGGAAGTGGCGCGGGATGCGCCGTGCTCGGTGACGGTGGTGCGACTGCGCCCGGGGTAAAGTGTGCGACTGCGCCCGGGTTGATGGGTGCGACTGCGCCCGGGATGATGGCGCAGGAGTTGGCGGATGGGCGCTTGGCCGGGGCGCGATGCAACCCGGTGCCCTGGGCGGGCGTTGATCCGGGTGACTCACGAATGGAAGCTGGACAGATGCGCAAGACACAACGGGTGATGATGATGCTGGCCCTGACGGGCGCCCTGGCGGCCTGCGGGCAGACCACGGGCGACCGCGCGATTTCCGGCGCCGGGCTTGGTGCCGCGGCCGGGGCGGGCGTCGGTGCGCTCACCGGGACCAGCGTGCTGGGTGGTGCCGCGATCGGCGGTGTGGCGGGTGGCGCCGCGGGCGCGCTCACCTCACCGAATACGGTCAATCTCGGCCGGCCGGTCTGGCGGTGATGCGGATGCCACGCGCCACTCCCGGAAATCATGTGGACACCCGGCCTGCATCAAACGAGGTGGTGTCCGGCGTCGGTTCGGCGCTGAACATCTTCATCGCCGACACCTACGTCCTGCTGGCCAAGACCCAGGCCTGCCACTGGAACGCGACTGGCGCCAATTTCTACGCGATGCACCTGCTGACCGAAGCGCAGTACACGGAGCTCTTCGCCGCCGTGGACAACCTGGCCGAGCGCGCCCGCGCGCTGCGCCAATTCGCGCCCGGTGGCCTTGCTGCCATGCTGCAGCTGGCCACGCTGGAAGAAGCTGATTGCGCCGTGCCCACCGAACAGGCGGCGCGGATGCTCGCCAGCGACAACACGGCGATGGCCGAGCATGCGCGCGACCTGGCGGATGAAGCGGATGACGCGGATGATACCGCCACGCATGACATGCTCGTGGCGCGCATCGCGGTGCATGAGAAGGCCGCCTGGCTCTGGCGGAGTCACCTCGCGTGAACCCGCGCGTTGAACCCCACCCCCAACCCGATCAGACATGGAATGTGACGATGAACCAGATGACCGACGCCGTTGAGAACACCGCGCATGACGCCGTGGCCGAGATCGCCAAGCTGCGCCAGCAGGTGGAAGCGCTGATGAATGAGCGCGTGACGCCCCTGCTCGGCTCCGTCGCTACCTCGGCCGAGAATGCCGCAAAGCTCGCCTCGGACGAGGTGCGCCACCAGGCGGCCCGGCTGACCGATGCGGTGCAGGAAAAGCCCCTGGTCGCGCTGGGCCTCGCCGCGCTGGCGGGCTTTGTGCTGGCCTCCGTCCTGCGGCGCTGATCATGCGCATGCTTCGCCTGCTCTCGATGGCGGCGCAGGCGGAGGGGATTCTCCTGCGCCGCCAGAGCGCCAATATGGGGCGCAGCGCCGTGCTGGGCCTGCTGGCCGCGGGCTTCGGCGTGACCATGCTGGCCCTGCTGCAACTGGCGGCCTGGCTGTGGCTGGAGGAACGCCAGGGCGCGATCCAGGCCACGCTGCTCATCGCCCTGGGCGATGGGCTGGTGGCGCTGGTTCTGCTGCTGCTGGCACGTGGCCGGACTGACCCGGTGGCGGAGGAAGCGTTGCGACTGCGCAGCCAATCCCTCTCCCTGCTGACCACGCCCTCGGCGATCCGTCCGGAATGGGAGAAGCTCGCGCTGGATGTGGGCCTGCTGCTGATCGAGCGGCTGCGGCGCCCCAAGCCGTAGCATGCGGCGGAGCGCGGCCGCGCCCGCTGGTTCGGCAAGCCTTCCACGCGGCGACGCCTCCCGCTAAATTCCGGCGCCTGTCTTCTTCTTGCCGCAGGCGCGGAGCGTGTTCCAGGATGGCGATCCCGACAGAGTACCGCCCCGGCTTCGCCAAGGCGCGTCTGCTCGACGCCGGTCTGGCCGAACGCTACGTCCACCACACCCTGATCGGGGACCCGCTGGCCGATGCGGTCATCGCGGCCTGCCAGGAGACCCCCGAGGGGCAGCAGCGCCAATGGCTCCAGGCCGGCGTTGAGCATGGCCCCGCCGCCATTCCGGACGCCCCCCCGGCGCTGCGCGATTTCTTCGCCGAGGCCGAGCGCGTGCCCCCCTGGTTCGACCCGGCACTGACCCGTGCCGGCTGCCGCGCCTTCCATGGCCATTCGGAGATGTTCATCGGCGCTTTCGTCGGCGCGGTGCTGATCGAGGGCTTCAGCACGCTCATCAGCAAGTCCTTCAGCATCACTGGCCGGCTGGTGGATCAGGGCACGCGGCGGCTGAAGCAGAACAACCGCCATCTGGCGGAGATTTTCCTGCCCGGCGGCCTGGAACGGGACGGCGATGGCTGGAAGCTCTCGGTGCGCATCCGCCTGATGCATGCCCGCGTGCGCTTCATGCTGGCGCGGTCGGAGGAGTGGGATTCCGCCGCCTGGGGCGTGCCGCTCAGCGCCGCCCATATCGGCTTCGCCACGGCCGCCTTCTCCGGCCTGCTGCTGGCCCGCGCGCGCATGCTGGGCGTTGCGCTGACGGCCGAGGAGCGCCAATCCTTCATGCTGGTCTGGCGTTATTCCGGCCATCTCATGGGCGTGGAGCCCGCCTTGCAGGCCGCGACGGAGGCCGAGGCCATGCAGCTGCACCGCATCGGCGCGCTGTGCGAACCGCCGCCGGATATCGAGGCGATCCTGCTCGCCAACGGGCTGATCAACTCCGCCCCCATCGTCGCCGGCATCACAGACCCGGCCGAGCGGCGCGCGCTGGTCCGGCGCATCTACACCGTCTCGCGCGCGCTGATCGGCCGGGAGCTTGCGGACCAGCTGCGCTTCCCGCCCGCGCGCGGTTTCGGCACGCTGGCGCTGCTGCGGTGGCGCAACCGGCTGGATCATTGGCTGCGCGGCGCCATCCCCGCACTCGACCGTCGCCGCCGCGCGGGGCAGTTCGAGCGCATGCTCGACCTCTCCTTTCACGGCGCGGCCGAGATCAGCTACCGCCTGCCGCGACATCTCCATGCCGAGAAGGACGCCCCGCCATGAGCCCTGCCCGGATGCTGGCGCCCGTGCTGATCCTCAGCTCCGGCCGCTGCGGCTCGACCATGGTGTCCGAGCTGCTGAACCGGCATCCCGGCGTGCTCAGCCTGTCGGAGTTCTTCGTCCCGCTCGGCTCCAGCGCCTTTGCCTGGCCCCGGCCCGATGGCGAGCGCATGTGGCGCATCTACACCGAGCAGGACCCGGCCCTGCATGCCATGCTGAAGGACGGGCATGTGGTGGATGAGATGCTCTACAAGCTGGGGGCGCCCGGCGCGCGCCATGTGGCGGCCGATATCCCGCCGATCATGATGGTCACGCTGCCGCATCTGACGGATGAGGCGGAGGCGCTGTTGGACGCCCTGGCCCCCTTCGTGCGTGGCCAGCCCAGGATGCCGCTGGCGGATCATTATGAAGCGCTGTTCGGCCACCTGGCGGCCCGGTTTGGCCGGCGTGTCTGGGTCGAGCGCTCCGGCGGTTCGCTGATGCTGGCGGCGAAGCTGCTGCGCCTCTTTCCCCAGGCGCGGGTGGTGCACGTCTATCGCGATGGCCGGGACACGGCGATGTCCATGGCGCAGCATCACAATTTCCGCATCCTGGTGGGAGCCATCAAGGCCTGCCGGCGTTACGGGCTGGATGCCACCCGCCGCTTCACCTCGGACCGCGTCGGGCTGCTGGACAGGCTGGCCCAGCGGCTGGCCTTCTCGCTGCTCGATCTGCGAAAAATCGCCGAGAGCGAGGTCACGCTCGCCGATTTTGGCGCCTTCTGGAGCCGGCTGATCCTGGTCGGGCAGCAGGTGCTGGGCGGGCTGCCGCCGGAGCGGCTGCTGAATATCCGCTTCGAGGATGTGCAGTGCGCCCCGAGAGAGACGCTGCGCGGCCTGATTCGCTTTATCGATCCCTCGCTGGAGGATGAGGCCTGGCTCGATGCCGTGGCGGCGATCCCGCGGCCGACGCGTTCGAAATTCCCGGGCCTGCCGCTCGCCGAACAGCACGCCCTCAATGCGGCCTGCGCGCCGGGGCTGGCCGCGTTGGGCTATCCGCTGGAGCATCCGATGGCCCGACCGGCCTGAGGCAGCGTGCCGCTGTGCCGAGGGCGCGCGCGTGCCCTCAAGCGCGGCCCTGGGGGCCATCCTCAAGTCCGTCCTACGGCGCGTTTCTTCGGCGGATGGGCCGATAGGGGGCGCCGCATGGCGCAGCGGAAAGCGTCGCGCTGATGCCGCCCCCGGACAGCGAGGGCCCAGGGCTGGAAGATGCCTTAGCCGGCGAGTTCGCGTGAGCGGGCGGTTGCCGCCTCGATCGCCTCTTCCATCAGGGCGGGCCAGGCCTCCTCGCGCATCAGCACGGCCAGTGCGCGTTCCGTCGTGCCCTTGGGGCTCGTCACATTGCGCCGCAGCACCGCCGCATCCTCGGCGCTGGCCCCCAGCAAGGCGCCGGAGCCCGCGACCGTCGCGCGGGCCATGCGGCGGGCCAGATCAGGCGGCAAGCCCTGGCTGATCGCGGCCTTCTCCATGACTTCGGCCAGCAAAAACACATAGGCCGGCCCGCCGCCGGAGACGGCGGTGACGGGATCGATCAGCGCCTCATCCTCCACCCAGGCGGCCTCGCCGATGGCGCCCAGCAGGCGGTCACACAGGGCGCGCTGCGCGGCACTCACTTCGGGGCCGGGGAAGGCCACGGTGAAGCCCATGCGCAGCGCCGCCGGCGTATTGGGCATGGCGCGGATGATGCGCGCCGCCCCCCCCAGCATGGCATTCATGCCGGCGACGGTGCGCCCCGCCATGATCGAGAGAAACACGGTCCCGGGGCCCGCCAGATGCGCCAGGGCCGGCAGGGCATTCGGCGCTTCCTGCGGCTTGGTGGCGAGGATGATGGCCGCGGGCGTGAAGCCCGCCGGGATCTCGGCGATGCTGGCCACATGGCGGATGCGGCCCGCGAAACCCGCCACGGCCGCCGCATGCGGCTCAACCACCACGGTTTCGGCGGGCAGGCCCAGCTCCAGCCAGCCGGCCAGCATGGCGCCGCCCATCTTGCCACAGCCGATGAGCAGGAGAGGGGGAAGCTGGGGCTCGGTCATGCGGGCGATTCCTCAAGGGTTTCGCCGCAGTTTAGCGGAGCGGGCGGATCATGCGACCCCTTGGGGGGATTTCGTGGGGCGAAGGGCGGCGGCCCCTCGCGCATCCCGGCGGAAGATTTGGTCTTCCGCCGCTCCGGTGGCGCGCTACGCCTCGCCGACGCAATCCAGCATGGCGGCATCCAGCGCCTCGGCCGGGGCCTTGCCGCCCCAGAGGACGAATTGGAAGGCGGGGAAAAAGCGCTCGCACTCGGTCAGCGCGATATCCACCATATCCTCCAGCGATTCGGCGGAAGCGCCGGGTGCCCCGCGCAGCAGCACGGCATGGCGGAAGACGGGCACGCCCTCATCGCTTTCCAGCCCGAAATGACCGATCCAGAGGCGTTCATTGGCCAGCGCCAGCAATTCGAACAGCGGCCCACGCCGCGCATCCGGCACCTTCACATCGAAGGCGCAGGAGAAATGCATGGCGCTGATCTCGGGCGCCCAGGAGAAGAACAGGGTGTAGTTGCACCATTTGCCCGGCGCTTCCGCCGCCATCTCGCCATCCGAGCGGCGCTCGAAGGTCCATTCATTCGCGATGACGATCTGTTCGAGCACATCGAGCGGGTTGGTCGCACGGTCTTCACCAACCTCGGCCAGCATTCCGGACATGTGGCACTCCCCAGGCGCCCCGGTTGAAAGCGCGAACCAGGCCTCGGGCGGGCGCTGGCGCACGGGCGGCGGGATCATGACGATCCGATGTCGGGCCCTGCACCGCCCGAGGCCCCCCCTGGGCCCGGAATCCGGGGGCCCAGGAATTGGGGGCCCAGGGATTGGGGTGCGACGCCCGATTCACCACTACCCCTAGGGTAAGGCACCGTGAATCCGTGCCGCAAGTCCTTCCTGGGGAAAGAAGCTGTGAATAACTCGGGTCAATCCACCGGAAGAAATATGAAAATCACGGCCATCACCAGGCAGCCCATGGCGGCGAAATAGGTCCAGCGCAATTGTTCACCGAGGAACATCACGCTGAACACGGCAAAGACGCCGAGCGTGATCACCTCCTGCATCACCTTCAATTGCTGGCCGGTGAAGGTGCCGGAGGCATAGCCGATGCGGTTGGCCGGCACGGCCAGGGCATATTCGAAAAAGGCGATCCCCCAGGAGATGAGGATCGCCACATAGAGCGGCCAGGCCGGCGCCTTCAGATGCCCATACCAGGCGAAGGTCATGATGATGTTGCTGCCGATCAGCAGCAGCGGCGTCAGCCAATAAGGGCTCATGGTTCCGGAATCATTCCCAGGGGTTGCGGGTTGCGTGGCGCCGGCGGCAGGCGCTTCAGCAGCCAGAGCATGATCAGCAGGGCCGGCAGGGCGGCCGCCGTCGTCATCAGGAAGAAGTTGGTCCAGCCCAGCGCCTCCGCCCATTGCCCCGACCAGGCACCCAGGAAGCGCAGCGGCACGGCGGCGAGCGAGGAAAGCAGCGCATATTGCGTGGCGCTGAAAGCCCGGTTGGTCAGCCCGGTGAGGTAGGCGACGAAGGCCGCATCCGCCAGGCCATCGGTGAAATTCTCGACGCCGACCTGAGCGTAGAGCATGCCCATATCCCGCCCCGCCCAGTACAGCGCCACATACATCAGGTTGGAGAGCATCTGCAGCAGGCCGGTGATCACCAGCGCGCGCCCCACGCCGATCCGCGCCACCAGGAAGCCGCCCGCCAGCACGCCGCCCAGCGCCATCACCAGGCCGAACACCACGGCCACCTGCGCCACATCGGCCCGGGTGAAGCCGACGGCGCGGTAGAAGGGCGGCGTCATGATGCCGGCCAAGGCCTCACCCAGCTTGAACAGCACGACGAAGAGCAGGATAGCCAGCCAGTATCTGCGCCGCATGAAATCGGCAAAGGGGTCCACCACCGCGAGCTTCATGCGCCGTCCCCAGGGCATCACCTCGCGCGGCGGCGCCACCGGCTCGGGGGCCAGCAGCACGGCCAGGAAGCCCACCCCCACCAGCGCCGCGCAATAGGCGAAGGCGCCCTGCCAGCCGACCAGGCCGACCATGCCCAGCGCCCCCGCATTGGCCGCCAGAAGCGCGAAGCGATAGCCCCAGACATAGCAGGCGAAGCCATGCCCCTGGTCCCGCTCCTCCAGGATTTCGATACGATAGGCGTCAATCACGATATCCTGCGTGGCCGAGAGGAACGCCACCACGACAGCGACCGCCGCCGTCATCCATGCGGCATTTGCGGGGTCGGTGAAGCCCAGCGCCAGGATGGCCAGCATCAAGGGCGGCTGGACGGAAGCGAGCCAGCCGCGACGCCGGCCAAGGGCCCGGAAGAGCGGCGGCGCCGCATGGTCCATCACCGGCGACCACAGGAATTTCAGCGAATAGGCCAGGCCGATCAGTGCCGTGAAGCCGATCGCCGCCAGGGAGATATTGCTCTCGGAAAACCATTGCCGCAGCACGAAGCCGGTGAGGGGCAGCGGCACGCCGGCCGCGAAGCCCAGCGCCAGCATGATGAGGAATCGGCGGTCACGGAACAGCACGAGCATGGCCGCAGGCTACCGATCCGTGTTGCGCGCCGCCAGTTGCATGCGCGGATTTCGGCCTGCCGCCATCCGCGCTACATGGCTGGGCCATGCATATCACCCGCTTCTTCCTGATCCGCCACGCGCTCGTTGAACCCTCGGCACGGGCCATGCTCTACGGCAATATGGATGTGGCGCTGTGCGATGCGGCGCTGCGTGAGGAAGCGGCGCTGTATCGCTGGCTTGCCGCGCGCCTGCCGCGGCCGGCCCGCTGGGTGGCCACGCCGCTCAGCCGCACCCGGGCCACCGCGGCCGCCATCTTCGCCGCCGGCTACCCTGAGCAGCCTTTGGTGCTGGAGCCCGACATGGCCGAGCAATCCCTCGGCGAATGGCAGGGCATCAGCCATGAGGCGCTGACCGAGCGGCTGCGCCACCCGCCGCATCCCTTCTGGCCGCACGCCGCCGCCGAACGCCCGCCGGGGGGTGAGAGCGTGGATGATGTGCGCGCCCGCGTCGGCCCCGTGCTGGAGGGGCTGGCCACCAGCCTGCCCCGGCAGGATATCGTCATGGTGGCCCATGGCGGCACGATCCGTGCTGCGATTTCCCACGCGCTGAAGCTGGATGCGCACCAGGCGCTGACCTTCTCGGTGAAGAATCTCTCCCTCACGCGGCTGGAAAAGCACGGGCCGGATTGGCGGGTCGTCTCGGTGAATGAGGAACCCTGGCTGATCGAAAACCCGACGCCCCCCTGAAGGCCCTTCCGGCGCGGCACAACTCCCGCTAGAATCGTTGCACTGCGAAGGGTTATCGGGGGAAGCTCATGCGCTTGATCATTCTGGCCGCCACGGCGGCGCTGCTTTCGGCCTGCGCCGGCGCGCCCACGGGCAATGCCCCGCAATCCCTCGTGGACCGTTCCGCGCTCACCGTGCAGGACATCCTCTCGACCGAAAATGACCGCATGGATGCGGCAAGCGTGCTGCGCCGGGCGCGCGGCGCGCTGGTCTGCCCGCAGAGCTTCCGCGCCGCCTTCTTCGCCGGCGGGGCCGGCGGGAATTGCGTGCTGATCGGCCGGGATGCCGCCGGCTCCTGGTCCTCGCCCGCCTTCTATGCCGTGGGTTCTGGCAGCATCGGCTTCCAGGCCGGCATCCAGGACAGCCAGACGCTGCTGCTGCTGATGAGCGAGCGCGCGCTCAATGCCGCGATCGAGAACCAGTTCAAGTTCGGCGCCGATGCCTCGCTGGCCATCGCGCATCTGGGCGGCTCGCTCGAGGGTGCCACGACGACGAATCTGGGGGCCGACATCCTGTCCTTCTCACGCTCACGCGGGCTCTTCGCCGGGCTGGCGCTGGAGGGTTCGGTGCTGAACGCCATGCAGGAATGGAACGCCGCCTATTACGGACGCGAGGTGACGACGCGCGACATCGTCGTGAACATGGCCGCCCATAACCCGGGCGCTGACCCGCTGCGCGCGGCGCTGATCCGCTTCGGCGGCCAGCCGACGCCGGCCGCGGCCCCCGCGCCGGTGCCGGCTGCGGCACCTGCCACGCCGGCCCGCCCATCGCGCGGCGGCATCTCCCGCACACCGCTGCCCGCACCTCGTTGATGGCAGCGGCCTGATCCGGCCGTGCCGGATCAGGCCCGCCGTTTCGCCGCGCGCGGGATTGGTCTAAACCATCCGCGTGTCCGAAATGCTCCCCTTCTGGAAGACCAAGCCGCTCGATGCGATGAGCCGCGCCGAATGGGAGAGCCTGTGCGATGGCTGCGGCCGCTGCTGCCTGCACAAGCTGCGTGAGGATGAGACGGAGGTGCTGCACCACACCGAAATCGCCTGCCGCCTGCTGGACACGGCCACGGCCCGCTGCACCGACTACGCCAACCGCAAGCGCCGCGTGCCGGATTGCATCCGGCTGACGCCCGCGCGGCTGCAAAAGATTGATTGGCTGCCGCCCACCTGCGCCTATCGCCTCATCGCCGAGCAACGGGACCTGCCGGAATGGCATCCGCTCCGCTCGGGTGATCCTGAAAGCGTGGTGCGCGCGGGGATTTCCGTGCGCGGCCGCGTGGTGCCCGAGCGTGCGGCCGGCGCCTCCGAAGACCATATCGCCACCTGGCCGGGAAACTGGCCGAAACGCGCGGGGCAGAAACCCGCGATCGGTTCATTGAAAGGACCAACGCCATGAAGGACGCCCTGTTTGGCGGCATCAACGCCGCCGTGCTCACCGCGATGAAGCCCGATTTCACGCCCGACCTGGACCGCATGGCCAAGCACGCGAAGTGGCTGCTGGCCAATGGCTGCAACGGCCTGGGCATCATGGGCACGACGGGCGAGGCGAACAGCTTTGGCCTGCATGAGCGCAAGCAGATCCTGGAAGGGCTGATCGCGCGCGGTGTTCCGGCCTCCGTCATGATGCCGGGCACGGGCTGCGCCTCGCTCACCGATACGGTGGAACTGACGATCCATGCGCGCGAGCAGGGCTGCCGCGGCGTGCTGCTGCTGCCGCCCTTCTACTATAAGGGCCCGAGCGATGACGGGCTGTTCGCCTATTTCGACGCGGTGGCCAAGCGTGTGGGCGGCGGCATCGCGCTCTATCTCTATCACTTCCCGCAGCAATCGGCGGTGCCGTTCAGCCTCTCGCTCATCGGCCGCCTGCTCGATGCGCATCCGGGCGTCTTCAAGGGCGTGAAGGACAGCTCGGGCGATTACGCGAACATGAAGGCGATGATTGACGCCTTCGCGTCGCGCGGCTTCGAGGTGTATTCGGGCTCCGACGAATACGTGCAGAAGATCCTGGCCGAGGGCGGTGCGGGCTGCATCACGGCGGCGTCCAACGCCAATTCGCATTGGGGCGGCATCGTCTATGCCAAGCGCACCGGCCCCGAGGCGGATGCGGCCCAGGCCATGCTGACCGCGACGCGCCGCGCCGCCACCGCCGTGCCGCTGATTCCCGGCCTGCGCGAAATCATCGCGCGCAGCACCGGTGATGATGGATGGCGCGTGATCCGCCCGCCGCATCTGCCGCTCTCCAAAGCCGATGGCGACAAGGCCTGGGCCACCTGGGAAGCGACGGGCGCCCTGCCGCTGCCCGGCATGCCCGCCATCCAGCAGGCGGCGGAATAGCCGCGATGAAGGAGCCGATGCGCTGCCGGGAGCCGGCCGTTCCCGTCCAGCAGATTGACGATGACAAGGTCCGCGTCATCCGTTGGGATTTCGGGCCTGGTGCTGAAACCGGCTGGCATCGGCATGGCTGGCTCTACGTCGTCGTGCCGATGATGGATGGCGAATTGCTCGTCGAATATCCGGATGGCACCACCACGACCTCCCTCCTGAAGAAGGGCGAGGCCTATCACCGCGTCGCTGGCGTCGAGCACAATGTGGTCAATGCGGGCAGCGGGCCGTTGAGCTTCGTGGAGACGGAAGTGAAGGCGTTTCCCGGCTAGCAGGCTGCCGAACAACCGCCGTGGCGGGATCGAGGGGCCAGCCCCTCCATCCCTTCGCCTCCTGGCCTGAGCGCCGCCCCACGACATCGCGCGGAGAGCCACGCCATGCAGCACGCCCCGGCCATCATCGAGTTGCGGCTGAACCGCGCGGCGCAACTCTTTCACACGCTCGATCCCTCGCCCTTCCGCGAGGGGGACCTCGATGCCGTGGCCGAGGACTACATCCTCGGCCAGGCGCAGGCGCTGCCGGGTCCCGCGCCACTCGCCATTCGCATCAGCCTCCCGGAGGCGGAATTGGCCTCACCGGCGGCGGCGCAGATCCCCGATGCGGTGCAGCGGCATTTCGCGCGCCGCGTCGAGGCTGAGCGCCGGGGACTTGCCGAATTGTTCCGCGAGGGCCGCATCGCGCTCGTCATCGGCGTCGTCTTCCTTGGCCTGGCACTGCTGGCCGCCGTGCAGGCCCCGTTGCTGCTGGGCGAAGGCCGCGTGGCCACGCTGCTGGGCGAAAGCCTCATCATCATCGGCTGGGTCGCGCTGTGGCATCCGGCCCAGATTTTTCTCTATGGCTGGCTGCCGGGCCGGCGAAGCCTGCTGATCTTTCGCCGCCTGAGCCGGGCGGAGGTCACGCTGATCCCTACCGGCTGAAGCCCTCGAAACCCCGGCGCAATGCATCGGCCCGCCCATCGCGCGCCACATCCCACAGCGCATTATCCACCGCGAGGCGCTGCCCGCCGTCACGCTGCACGGGCCGGATGTTGAGGTTGGCGCGGTTGCGCGTCGCGACGCCGAAGAAATCAAACGGCACGCGGACATAGATGCCCTTGTCGAAGCTGCCCTCGCCGAAGCGGCTGTAGCTGACATTGGTGAAGGTGGCGAAGCCGCCCACCTCGATGCCGCTGTCGAAGCGCCGCCCCATCTCGATCGTGCCGCCCCAGTCGCCCGCCAGGTAGCGCCCGCCGCGCAGCACGGTGTAAAGATTCCACACCGGCAGATCGAGATAGAGCGAGGCCTGGCCAGTCACCACGGAATAGCCCAGCGTGCCGATATTCTGCGTGTATTGCCGCTGCGCCACCCAGTTCACGTCGAGGCCCAGCGCATAGGCCCGGTCACGCGGGCGCCAGAGGATCTCGCCCGAGACGCCGCCGAACATCGGCTCCAGCATGCCGGCCGTGACCCGCGCGAAAACGTCCCGCGCGGGCGTCCAGATGCGCTCGGCATAGATCGCCGGGATGGTGGTGGTGGCCGCGCGGGCGTAGCGGGCGAAATCGCTGCGCACATGGGGCAGCACGCTGTCACTCGGCAGGCCGCCATCGAGGTTGCCGGCGAAGGCCTGCTGCACGGCGCCCGCGATGGCGGTGTTCCAGCCCAGCTCCAGCCGGGCGCCGGCCGCCACACCCACCTGCCAGCGCACCGCCGTCTGCGGATCACCGACCAGCAGGTTGACGGCGGGTGCCACGCCCCAGGTGAGGCGGGGTGGGGCCGCCACGGCCGCCGTGGCGCTCGGCTCATCATAGGCCGGCAGCAATTGCGAGGCGTGCAGGATTTCCTCGGCACTGCCCATGCCGCGGGCCTGGTTCTCGAAGGCCTCGCGCAGGGTGACCAGGCGGGCGATGACCACGCCATCACGCTCCCAGATCACGCGGATGCGCTCCGTCTCCGGCGGCAGATGCGGCTGTGCCGCGCGCACCACGCGGGAGGTGACCTGGGCGAGTGTGCGATAGCGCCCGCCCGAGACGGCGATATGCGCCTCCTCACCGCGCAGATCGAGCGAGATGGGGATGAAGCCGGCATCGCGCAGCGCGGGAAACAGCCGGCGCGCGATGCTGGCATTCTGCGTGGCCTCGCCCTCGCGGTCATCGCGGCCGATGCGGATGCCGCCCTCGAAGCCGGCAGCGGCGGCGAGCAGGCGCTCCCGCCAGCCGCGCAACGGCTCCGGCGGCGGCGGGGCTTCCGGGCTGGGGCGTGGCATCAGCAGGGGGGGCGGCTGGCGCGGCAGATCGGGCGGGGCGTTCGGGTCGAGCCGCAGCGAAGCGCGGATCAGGACATCCGTGCCATGCACGAAGGAGGCGCCGATATCGAGATAGGGGTTGGGCTGCCAGTTGAAGCCGATATTGAAGCGGCTGGCTGCCTCGCCCCGCAGATTGCTGGTGCGGGCGGGATAGCCCCCGCGCTCGTCCCGCAGCACATCGGCCGAGTATTCGAGCTTGGCGCGCAGCCCCTCGATGGCGCCCCAGGGGGTGGGGATGGGTGGCACCGAATACTCCAGCCCGGCGAAGATGCCGGCGGAGGAACCGCGGAACAGGCTGTTCCAGGCGAAGGTGCCGCCCTGCCCCACGCTGCGCGGCCGCGTCCCGAAGCCCGCGGCGCCGTAGGTGAACGGGTTGGTCACATCCTGCCCGGTGGAAAGCCGCCCCCAGCCCATCCCCATGGTGGCATCCAGCGCCCAGAAGCGCTTGGACGCGACGATGTATTCGCCCTGGTAGATGCCCGTGCCGATCACATCCTGCAGGCCGATCGCGAGCGCCGGCCGCCAGGCATTTTCCTCCCAGACGCGGAGCTTGAGGTCGAAGGCGCGGTCGGTCGTGGTGCCGCGGCCGGTGGTGCCGTTCAGCCGGTTGCTCAGGCGGAAGGTGGTTTCGAGGAAGGGGAGGGCCTGGAAATTGACGAACCAGAACTCCCGCTGCTGCCGCCAGGAGATGCCGCTTTCGACCACCCCATCGGGGCGGAAGCGCGCATTGGGCATTTCCAGCAAGCCGACGCGGCCGAAATTGGAGCCGGTGGCGGGCACGTCATCCAGCGCCAGGGCCGGGCGTGCCACGAGCAGCAGCGCGCCGAACAGCGCGGGCATCAGCCATGCGGAAACCGTCCGGCCGCCGGCCGGCACGCCTGGCCCGCGCCGCATGTCAGCGTGCCCGGGGGGAGGTCGCGCGGGACGCGCGCGCTGTGGATGTCGCGCGGGACGCGCGCGCGGCGGCGGTTACGCGGGACGTGCGCGCCAACCGCCCCCCGCATGGCGCGCTGCACCGCATGGGCTCAGTTCCCACCGCGGGAGATCACCGCCAGCGCCGCCGCCGAGATCGCCAATTGCCCGGCCACCTGCGTCATGTCGCGCAGGAAGCCCCAGGCCTCGAAGGGCGAGGGGTCGTTGGGCACGATCACCAGGCTGCCCGGCGGAACGGGTGGCCCGCCCTGCTGCCAGGCGCCGAGGCCGGCCGGCGTCGAGGTGCCATTGGGCAGCACCAGGAAGGCCCGCCCAGGATCAGCGAAGCGCTGCGTCCCGCCCGAGGCCTGCACATATTGGTTGGCCCGCCAGCCGGTGAGGAATTGCAGGCTGCCCGGGTTCTGGACCGCCCCCACCACGGTCACCTCATTGGGCCGCTTGGGCATGACGATCAGGTCGCCCGGTTCCAGCAGCACATCCAGCTCCGGCCGGCCGGCCAGCACCACCGGATTGGCCTCCACCACGATGCGCCCGGCCGCCGGGATGTTGCGCAGGCTGTTGGCCAGTTGCTGCCCGGCAGCGACGGCGCCGTTGATGTCGGTGGCGCGGTTGCTGCCCACCACCGCCTGGCCGGCCGCCACCTGCATCAGCCCCGTCTCCAATTCGCGCGCCGTGCGGTTGAAACCCTCCTGCTGCCGGGTGCGGGCGGATTCGCGCGTGAAGACGGCGCCATAGGGATAGGCCTGCGGCGTCAGCCCGCCCGCGCGGGCGATGATCTCGGAAAGCCGCTCGCCGCGGCGAATGTCATAGACACCCGGCCGCAGGAATTCGCCGACCAGCGTCACCGGCCCATTGTCGCGGTCGCCGAAGCCGCGCGGGATGCGCACGCCATCGCGCGGGGAAAGCCGCACCGCCGCGAAATTCCGGCTGCGCAGATCGAGCAGCGTGCGGGTCAGCGGGATGGCGCTGGTCTGGTCCGAGGGTTCGCGCGTGAGTTCGACGCTGGAGAGATCGGCCGTGTCGGTCAGCCCGCCCGCCACGGCCAGCAGCGCATCAAGCCCGGTGCCGTTGGTGATGGGATAAAGCCCGGGCAGCCGTGCCTCGCCCGTCAAGGTCACGGCATTGTCCAGCAGGAAGGTCAGCAGCGCGGGGTAATCCTGGAAGACCTGGGGGCAGGGTGCTTCGCCCAGCCGGCGGAAGCTGCCCATCCGCGCATGGGCGAAGCGCTGCGCCGAGGAGCGGGCGGCGATTTCCAGCTGGGTCAGCGCCGCGCATTCCAGCCCCTTGGGCGGCGCCTCGGCGGCCATGCCGGGGGGGCTCGGCATGCCCGCCGCCGGGGCGGGCGCCAGGCCGGGCAGGCCAGCCAGCATGCCCGAAGCCGCGGCCGGCGCCGGCGCAGTCGCGCGGGCCTGCGCGGCGTTCAGGCGGCCACGCTCCGTCTCATCCAGCAGCGCCCATTGCACCGAGGGGCTGGAGAGCCAGGTGATGTCGGACAGGGCGAGGATGATCACCTCATCCCCCTCGGCCAGCGGCACATCGGCCCGCCCGCCCAGCAGCGCCGCGAGATCGAAGGGTTGGAAGCGACGGCCGCGCGTGCGCGGATCGGTCCGCAGGATGACGGCCATGCGGCCATAGGGGTCGGGCCGGACGATGCGCCCATCGCCCAGCAGGCCGCGCAGGCTGGCCCCCCGCCCGCCCAGGGCGCGCGTCAGCGGCTGCGCCACATGGCCGGTGAGGCGGAGGTTCTGCGCCTGCACATCGGTGCCGGGCTCCACCAGCAGCAGATCCCCCCGGCGCAGCGGCGATTGCAGGTTGATTTCCCGGAAGGCACGGCGGCCCTCGCCATCGGTGGTTTCCAGCAGGAAGCGATTGCCCGAGGGGCGCAGCGCATCGCCCGCCAGGCGCAGCATGGTGCCGAGCGGCGCGGCCCCGCTGCCGGGCGGCAGCTCATAGATGGCCGGGCGCGAGACCTCGCCCCCCAGCGCCACCACGCCGCCGATGGGCGGGACCAGGATGCGCTCGCCCTCGCGCAGGCTCAGATCCGGCGGCTCGCCTTCGCCGGCCAGCACGGGATAGAGATCCACGACGCGGCGCCCGCGCGGGCCCTCCACGCGGATGGCGCGCAGCGTGCCGGATTTGCGCAGCCCCTGCGCCGCGACCAGCGCGTCAAACACATTGGCCAACGGCGAAAGGGCAACGACGCCAGGGCGTTGCACCTCGCCCCCCACGAAGATCGTCACCTGCCGCATCTGGCGCACCGAGATGAACACCTCCGAGCCCGCAAGTTCGCGCTGGGCCCGGCGGGAGAGTTCCTCGCGCAATTCGCGCAGCGTGCGGTCGGCCGCGGCCATCGGCGCGAGGTTGGGCAGCAGCAGCATGCCCTCCCGTGATACGCGCAGCGTGAGGTCCTGGTTGGAGCGGCCGCGCAGGCTGATCACCAGTTCATCATCGCGGCCGATGATGTAGTCCTCGGGGATGGCGCCCGAGGCCTGGTTCAGCTGCTGGCCGAAGGCCTGGCCGGCCAGCGCGCCGGGCGGATTGGTGCGGAAGCTGTCATAGCCGAATTGCCGCAGCGGCTGCGGCGCGAGCGGGATGCGCCCCGGCGGGATCGGCACCGCGCCGGGGTTGGGCTGCGGGCGGCGATTGTCGAAAAACTGCTCGATGGGCGAAAGCGGCTCCTCCGGGGCTGCCAGGGGGATGGGCAGGGCGGATGTCGGGAAGCCGGGGCCGGCGAAGGGGGTGGGCTGCGGCCCGCTGGGCATCGGGCTGCCGAGCGGGCGGCCGGCGCTGGCATCCATCAGCCGCTGGAGAATATCCTGCTGGGCGCTGGGCGGCAGGCTTTGCAGCGCGCCCCCGCCAGGCAGGGTGGAAGGGAGCGAAGGCGGGCCGAGCAGGGAAGCGGGCGGGTTCTGCGCTTGGGCCGGCAGGCACGCGAGGAGGCCGATCAGGCAGGAGGCGAAGGCACGGGGCACGAAACAGCTCAGCGGGATCACCAATCATTAACCTTTGCCTGTGGTGGTAGCTTCTGCTCGATTTCGCGCGTGTAATGCAACCATGCGGCGAATAAACCCCATCTCGTCAAGCCTCTGGATTGCAAAAATTGACGCAGCTCGCCGTTTAGGGCTTCGGCCGGTGGCGTTTGCCCTTCTGGGGCGTGGTCCCTGGATGCCCCTCTGGCTGCGCTGGCGGCTCAGGGATGGCGTGCCGCCCGGGGTGCTGCGGCCGATGGCGGGCGCTGATCTGCGCCCGCTGTGGGAGGCGAATCGCTGGGCGGAGCTGCCGCGCCTGGCGCTGAAGGGCCAGGCGCGCGAGATCGGCCCCTGGCTGGACGCGTGGCTGGCCGCCCATCCGCCTTACCGGGGCGCCCATTGGGGCTGCGGCCAGGAGGCGGCGTTGCG
The DNA here is from genome assembly GCF_023243115.1 of Sediminicoccus sp. KRV36. Classification (NCBI taxonomy): domain Bacteria; kingdom Pseudomonadati; phylum Pseudomonadota; class Alphaproteobacteria; order Acetobacterales; family Roseomonadaceae; genus Sediminicoccus; species Sediminicoccus sp. KRV36. Next base: position 3,890,702 of record NZ_CP085081.1, on the reverse strand, counting down.
GGCGCTGCACCTGGCTCTTGCTTGCGCTCTGGGCGGCCTGGCCCCGCCGCGCGCGGTGATGCAGGTGCTGGCGCGGCGCATCGGCGCCAACCCGGCCTATGCCCTGGCGCAGGACAATAATCACCCGGTCAGCGAGGCGGCGGGGCTCCTGGTCTGTGGCCTGGCCCTGGATGATCCGCGCCTGGCCGCGCGCGGCGCCCGCCGGCTGGATGCCGCCATCGCGCGGCTGGTGGCGGAGGATGGCAGCTTCGCCCAGGCCAGCCCCGCCTATCATCGCCTGCTGCTGGATGTGGTGGCCTCAGCCGAATGTCTCCGCCAGCGGGGCGGTGGGCCGCCGGCCGCCCCGCTCACCCTGGCGCGGATGGCGGCGGCGACGCGCTGGCTGCATCGGCTGGCCTGCCCGCAGACCGGGCTTTTGCCGCGCATCGGCCATCAGGATGGCTCGCATGTCGCGGATCTCTCCGGGGCGGGGCCGGATGATGCGCGCGCCAGCCTGGAGCGCGCCGCCCGGCTGTTCTGCGGCGCCTCGGCCGGCTGGCCTGATGATGCGGGTTGTGCGGCGCTTGGCCTTGCCCGGCCCCAGGTGGTCCTGGGGGGCGTGGTCCTGGGGGAGGTGGCGGATTGGCGCGGCGCCGGCCTGCTGGGCCGCCGCTTCGGCCCCTTCCGCGCCATTCTGCGCACCGGGCCGCTGCGGTTCCGCCCTGGCCATGCGGATCTGCTGCACCTCGATCTCTGGCGGGGCGGGGTGAACCTGCTGCGCGATGGCGGCACCGGCGCCTACAACCCGGAAAATCCGGACTGGGTGCCGTATTTCCAGGGGGCCGCCGCGCACAACACCGTGGAATTCGATGGCGAGGACCAGATGCCGCGCCTCGGCCCCTTCCTGTTCCATCACTGGCCCGAAACGGGGGCGCTGCCCGAGGGCGGCTGGTGGCGCGATCATCGCGGCCGCTGCCACGCCCGCGAATTGCGCGGCTTGCCCACGGGGTTCAGCGTCGAGGACCGCATCTCCGGCCCCTTCCGCCGGGCGGTGCTGCGCTGGCGCCTCGCACCCGGCGCATGGCAACTGACCGCGGATGGGGTCCTGGGCGGGCTGATGCGGCTGCGTGTCCGCGCCGATGGCCCTTTCACCCTCCGCCTCTGCGAGGGGCAGGAGAGCCTGGCCTATGGCGCCGTATCGCCGCTTCCAGCGCTAGAAATATCCCTGGGCAAAGAAATTTCGCGTATTTCGACGAAAATCGAGCCGATCTAATCGCATAGGTTGCATGCTGCCGATTCGTGCATCCATCCTGGCCGCCTTGGATGGAGCCTGCATGGCGCTTGAGGAGTTGCTCAGACGGTTGTGGCGGCAGCGCGGGGGCATTCTGCTCTCCTGCGCGGTGCTCTTTGCCCTGGCGGCGACCCTGGTCTGGACCTGGCCGCGCAGCTTCGTCGCCACCGCCATCGTGGCGCCTTCGGAGACGACGGGCATTGCCACCTCCTCACTGCTGACGCCATCGCCCTTCTTGCAGCCCTCGCTGCTGGATCAGCGGCCGGGCGGGAATTTCGCGGTCTATCTGGCGGCGCTGCGCGCCCCCGAGGCCGCGGCCGCCCTGGCGCGGGACACGCCCTTGCTGGCGCAGATCGCGGAGCGCCGCAGCACTCTCCCGCTCGGCCCGGTGCGGCGCCTGCTCGGGCTGCGCATCCTGGCCGATACGGATGACGCGCTGGATTTCCTGGAGCGGAACTTCGCCGCGACACCCTCGCTGACTTCGGTCACCTGGACGCTCGAGCTGGTCCATCGGGACCGCGCCTCGGCGCTGGACATGCTGCAGAGGCTGCATGGCCTGGCCGAGACCCGCGTGCGGGAAACGCTGGCCGAGCTGGCCGGGCGGCGCATCGAGGCGCTGGAGGCGCGCCTCAGGATCGAGCCTGATCTGTTCCTGCGCAACAGCCTGTTCGAATTGCTGGCGCAGCAGCAGCGCGCGGCGCTGGTGGTGGCGGCGGATGAGGCGGCGGCGGCGCGGCTGGTCTCCGTGCCCATGGTGGAAATCCGCCCCTCGGTCCCCAACCGGCCGCTGCTGCTGGTGCTGCTGGCGATCGTCATCCCGGGGGCTGTCCTGCTCTGCGTCACCTGCCGGATTCTGCTGCGGCGCGAGGCAGCGGACTGGCCCGCGCCCATGCCCTGGCTTGAGGCGCCTGCGCCCCGCCCGGCCAACCCGCGCGTCGAGCCGGTCCTGGCCCGCAGCCCGACGGGCGATGGCGCGTGCTGAGCCGCAACCAGATTCTGGCGCCCCCGGTCTTTGCGTCCCTGGCCGGCCTCACTGGCGCCATGCTGCATTTCGCCGGTGCGTTGAAATCCACCCAGGCGGTGGCGGCGCTGCCCTTCGACATCACGCTGCTCGCGCTGCTTGTGCTGCTGGGGCTGCTGCCGCTGCTGCTGCTCGGCCGGGGCTGGTGGCTTTCGGCGGGGCTCGGTCCGCCGCTCGCCGCATGCGGCCTGTTCTGGGCCTGGTGGGTGCTGGCTGCGGCCTGGAGCCCCTGGAGCGCCGGCGTGGCCGACCGCCTGCCGGAGGTGGTGCTGGCCGGGCCGCTCATGCTGGCGATGGGCTTGCTGATCGGCGCGGAGCCGGCCGCGCGCCGGGTGTTCGCCGCCGCCGCGATCTGGCTGGGTGTCTTTGTCGCGGCCTCCATCGCCTGGGGGCTGGCCACGGATGCGGTGGTGCTGGGCGGGCAGGTGGGGGCCGATCCCGCGCGGGTGCGGGTGCAATACCAGGTGGCCGGCCTGGCGATTGCCTGCGCCGCCGGCCTCGCCGCCTTGCGGGCGACGTCGGCGCGGGGGTGGCGGCTGCTGTTCTGGCTGAGCGTCCTGCTGGGGCTGGGCGTGGGCGTGCTGCTGCCCGGCGGGCGGGCCGCCTTCCTGGCGCTGGCCGCGACGGTGGCCCTGGCCCCCGCCTTGCGCTGGGTGTTGCAAGGCCGCCTGCTGCCCGCGCTGGCCTGGCTTGGCTTCGTGGCGCTGGGCGGCCTGGCGGGCCTCGGCCTGCTGCTGCTCGACCCCGAGCGGGCGGACAAGCTGGCGACGCTGGAGCGGCTGTTTCGCCCGCAGGGCGGCGCCGATTCCGCGCGCGAAATCCTGTGGGCCGAGGCCTGGCGCCTCGGTGGCGTGGCGGGGCTCGGGCCGGGCGGCTTTCCACCGGCGATCGGCGTTGGTCAGGATCGCGGCCTGCATCCGCACAACCACGCGGTCGAGGCGCTGGTGGAGGGCGGTGCGGTCGGGCTGCTGCTCTGGTGCGCGGGGTTTGGCGGGGCCGTTCTGTTCACCCTCGCGCGCATGCGGCGCGTGGCGCCGGAGCGGGCCGCGATGATCGCCGCCCTCACCTTGCCGATCGCGATGACGGCCATGGTCTCGACCGATCTGGGCAACCGGATGGTGTGGTTCGCACTCGGCCTTGCCCTCTCCCTGGGGCTGGAGGCGCGCGATGTATGAGCGCTGGGGCAAGCGCGGCTTCGACGTGGTGGCCGCCGCCCTGCTGCTGCTGGCCACCCTGCCGCTGCTGCTGGGCACCGCGCTGCTGGTGGCGCTGATGCTGGGCCGGCCGGTGCTGTTTCACCAATGCCGCGCCGGGCGGGGCGGCGTGACGTTCCGGCTGGTCAAGTTCCGCAGCATGCGCACGGGCACCGCGCCCGATGCCGCGCGGCTGACGCGCTTCGGCCGGGCGATCCGGGCGCTGGCGCTGGATGAATTGCCGCAGCTCTGGCTGGTGCTGCGCGGCGAGATGTCGCTGGTCGGGCCACGGCCGCTGCCACCGGGCTACACGCCGTTCTACACGGCGCGCGAGGCGACGCGGTTGGCCCTGCGCCCCGGCCTTTGCGGCCTGGCCCAGGCCGCGGGCCGCAATGCGGTGCCCTGGGCGCAAAGGCTGGAATGGGATGCGCGCTATGTGACGCGCATCACCCTCCTGGGCGATGTGGCGATCATGCTGCGCTGCCTGTGGGTCGTGCTGCGCGGCCAGGGCGTGCATGCGGCGGGTGAGGCGACGATGCCGCCGCTCACTTCGTCCAGAGCGGGTCCTTCACCTTCGTGAGGAAGCTGGCAAAGGCCTCCTCCTGCGCGGGCGTGGGGGCCATGGGGCGCGGCGTGCGCGGGGCGCGCGCCTCGCGCAGGATGTTCTGCACCACGGGGGCGGAGCCCAGCGTCAGCCCCGGCTGCCGGCCGCCGCGCAATTCGAGATAGACCTCGGCCAGCAGCTTCACATCCAGCAGCGCGTTGTGGGTGGTGCGCTGGGACAGATCTATGGCGAAGCGGCGGCACAGCGCGTCCAGGCTGTTCTGCGCGCCGGGAAAGGCGAGGCGCGCGAGGGCGAGGCTGTCCACCATCCGCGCGGGATTGAGCGGCGGGCGCTTGGCGCGAAACAGCTCGGCATCGAGATGCTTGAAATCGAAGGGCGCGTTATGCGCCACGATGGGCGAATCGCCGAGGAACTCCAGCATGGCCGCCGCCACATCCGGGAAGCGCGGCTTGCCCTCCAGATCGGCGCGGGTGAAGCCGTGCACGCGCGTCGCCTCAGGCGGCACATCGCGCTCGGGGTCCACCAGGGTGTGGAACACCTTGCCGGTGGGCATGAGGTTGATGATCTCGATGGCCGCGATCTCGATGACGCGGTGGCCTTCCAGCGGCTCGAAGCCGGTGGTTTCGGTGTCCAGGACGACTTCACGCATGGTTCGGTCCCGCTGTGCCCATCATGGGATTTGCTCTGCCGCGGCGCCGATGGGTGGCGGCGCCGGCAAGCCTGGTGTCCTGGCGGGCGCAACGCCGCGTCATGGCGCCAGCACCAGCCGCCGCACCCTGGCCTGCGCGTGATGCCGCGAGAGCCCGGTGCGGATCACCACATCCGCCCGGCGGCGCTTTTCGGCATCGGGCATCTGCCGGGCGCGGATGGCGGCGAGGCGCGCTTCGGTCATGCCGCCGCGGCGCAGCACGCGTGTGCGCTGCACGGCTGCGGGGGCCGAGACGACCAGGATCTTGTCGAATTCGCGCAGATCACGCCGCGTCTCGAAGAGCAGCGGAATATCCAGCACCACCAGCCGCGCGCCACGGCCGCGCCAGCGGGCCAGGAAGCGGGCCTGCGCCTCACGCACCAGCGGGTGGATGATGCGCTCCAGGCGCTTGAGCGCCTCCGGCTGGCCGAGCACGGCGCTGCGCAGGGCCTCACGATCGGTCGCGCCATCGCGCTCCGTGCCGGGGAATTCGCGCGCGATGGGGCGCACGGCACGGCCGCCCGGGGATTGCAGCGCGTGCACGGCGGCATCGGCGTCGAAGATCGGCACGCCGAGGCGGCGGAAGGCGCGGGCGGCGGTGGATTTGCCCATGCCGATGCTGCCGGTGAGGCCCCAGACTTTCATCAGTGGTTCTTCATCGGGGCGGGATATCGGCCGCGACGATGCGGCGCAGTTCGTCGTCCACCACGGGCGCCACGCCGAACCAGGCTTCGAAGCCGGGCCGCGCCTGGTGCAGCAGCATCCCCAGGCCGTCCACGCCAATGAGCCCGCGCGCGCGGGCGGCGGCGAGCAGGGGCGTTTCCAGCGGCGCATAGACGATATCGGCCACCAGCGCGTGATCGGGCAGGGCCGCCAGCTCCAGCGTGAGGGGCGGCTGGCCGGCCATGCCGAGGCTGGTGGTGTTCACGAGCAGGGCCGTGCCCTCCAGCGGGGGCGTGGCGCTGACATGGATGTTGCCGCCCAGCGCCAGCGCCAGCGCCTCCGCGCGTTCCGGCGTGCGGTTGACGAGGGTGAGATGCGGGCAACCCGCATCGAGCAACGCGGCCGCGATGGCGCGCGCCGCACCGCCGGCGCCGAGCAGCACGGCCGGGCCCCGGCGCGCGTCGTAATCCGGCAGTGAAGCGAGGAAGCCGAAGCCATCGGTGCAATCGCCGATGATGCGGCCTTCGCGGAAGATCAGCGTGTTCACGGCGCCGGCCCGATGCGCGCGCGGCAGCACCTCGTCACAGACGGCGAAGGCCGCTTCCTTGTGCGGGATGGTCACGTTCAGTCCGCGAAACCCGGCTGCGGCCAGGCCGCGAATGGCGAGCGCGAAGTTTGCCGGTTCGATGGCCAGCGGCACATAGGCGGCATCCAGCCCATGCCGGGCGATCCAGCTGCCATGCAGCAGCGGCGAGCGCGAATGCGCCACCGGCCAGCCCGCGACACCGGCCAGCATCGCGCGCCCCGTGAGCATCGGGCCGGCCCGCATCACGCGGTGAGTGAGGGAACCAGCGTCGCCTGCATCGCGGCGCAAAGGCTCTCCGAGCCATCTTCCGCGCGCATCCAGACCTCGGCGCGGGCCACGGTCAGCGTGCGGCCCAGCTTCAGCACCTCGGCGCGGGCGATGGCCAGCACGCCGCGCGCGGGGCGCAGGAAATTCACCTTGAGCTCGGCCGTCAGCACCTCCTGGCCGGGCGGCAGGAGGGAGAGGGTGGCGTAGCCGCAGGCATTATCGGCCAGCGTCGTCAGCACGCCGGCATGCAGGAAACCCTGCTGCTGCGTCATGGTCTTGCGGAAGGGCGCCTCGATGGTGCAGCGGCCGGGCGACACTTCGGCGATGCGCGCCTCGATCACGCGCATCAACCCTTGCTGGGCGAAGCTTGCCTCGATGCGGGCCTGGAGGTCTTTTTGCGCCATGTCAGGCTCCGATCGTCGAAGGGCGCAGCCCGAAGGCGTGAATCGGCGCGTTTGTGTCCGCTCCGATCGTCGAAGGGCGCAGCCCGAAGCGGTCCATCGGTGCCATCGTTACAGCCTCCAGCCGGTGTGGATGGCGACGATGCCGCCCGAAAGATTACGATGCTGCACCCGTTCCAGCCCCGCCGCGGCCATCATGCCGGCGAGGGTCGCCTGGTCGGGGAACATGCGGATGCTCTCGGCCAGGTAGCGGTAGCTCTCCGCATCCTGGGCGATGCGGCCGCCAATGGCCGGCAGCGCCTTGAAGGACCAGGCGTCATAGAGCGGCGCGAGGGCGGCCACCTCCAGGCGCGAGAATTCCAGGCAATGGAAGCGCCCGCCCGGGCGGAGCACGCGGCGCACCTCGCGCAGCACCGCGTCCTTGTCGGTGCAGTTGCGCAGGCCGAAGGCCATGCTGACCTTCTCGACGCTCGCATCGGGCAGGGGGATGTGTTCGGCATCGGTGCACAGGAAGCTCAAGCCCCGCGCCAGCCCCTTCTGCAAGGCGCGCGACTGGCCGACGCGCAGCATCTCGGCATTGATGTCCGAGCAGATGACGCGCCCGGCGCCGCGTTCCAGCGCCAGGAAGCTGATATCACCGGTGCCGCCGGCGAGGTCGAGCAGGGTTTCGCCCGGCCGGGGCTGGATGGCGTTGACGAAGATGCGCTTCCAGGCCCGGTGCAGGCCGAGGGACATCAGGTCATTCATCACGTCGTAGCGGGGGGCGACGCTGTCGAACACCTCGCGCACCAGGCCGGCCTTCTCCTCGGCGGGGACGCTGCGGAAGCCGAAATCGGCGGTGGTCTCGGGGCGGTCGGTCATGGCTTTGGGTATAGCGGCCCTTCCGCGAATCTGCCATGCGGTCGAGCCGAGAAAGAGGAGGCCGCCATCCCCGAATTGCCCGAGGTCGAGACGGTGATGCGCGGCCTGGCCGCCGTGCTGGAGGGCCAGGTGATCCGCCACGCCGAAACCCGGCGCGCAGGGCTGCGCTGGCCCTTCCCGCCTGATCTGGTGGCGACGCTGACCGGCGCGCGGGTCGAGGGGTTCCGGCGGCGCGGCAAATACATGCTGATGCGCCTCGCAGGGCGGGACAGTGTGCTGATCCATCTGGGCATGTCCGGCCGGATGGTGGCGCGGCACCGCGATGCGGCCGTGGTGGCGCGCATGGGCCCGCAGGGCATTGCGAGCGACGCCCGCGGCCACAACCAGCCGCCCGAGCTGCATGAGCATCTGATGCTGGAAACCGAGGGCGGCTGGCGCGTCGGCTTTGTGGACCCCCGCCGCTTCGGCAGCGTAGACCTGATCCCGCGCGATGCCGAGGAGAGCCACCGCCTGCTGGCCGGCATCGGCCCGGAGCCCTTGGAGCCCGGCTTCACGGTGGAGGTGCTGGAGGCCGCACTCGCGGGCAAGATCACGCCGATCAAGGCGGCGCTGCTGGACCAGAAGGTGGTGGCGGGCCTCGGCAATATCTATGTGAGCGAGGCGCTGTATCGCGCCGGCATCTCGCCCCGGCGGCTGGCGGCCACCATTCCGGGGGCACGGGCGCAACGCCTGGTGCCCGCCATCACCTCGGTGCTGACCGAGGCCATCGCGGCCGGCGGGTCGAGCCTGCGGGATTATGTGCGGGCGGATGGGGAACTGGGCGTCTTCCAGGAGCGCTTCGACGTCTATGACCGGGCGGGCCAGCCCTGCGCGCGCTGCCCCGGCCTGCCGGGCTGCGCCGGGATCACCCGGCTTGTGCAGTCGGGCCGATCCACCTTCTACTGTGCCAGGCATCAGCGCTGACCCGCGTCCGATGACCGGAAGGCCACTTGGCCCGAAGGTCTGAATCGGCCGCGCAAGACTTACCAGCGTCCGATGACCGGCGGGCTGCTTGGCCCGAAGGTCTGAATCGGCCGCGCAAGAGTTACCCGCGTCCGATGACCGGCGGGCCACTTGGCCCGAAGGTCTGAATCGGCCGCTCGACAAAATGAGGACGCCATGGCCTACGAGATGATCCTGACCGAAACCCAAGGGGCGGTCGCCGTGATCCGGCTGAACCGGCCGCAGGCGCTGAACGCGCTGTGCGACCAGCTGATGGGCGAATTGGGCCAGGCGCTGGCCGGCTTCGACGCGGATCCCGCCATCGCCGCCATCATCCTGACGGGGAGCGAGAAAGCCTTCGCCGCCGGCGCCGACATCAAGGAGATGAAGGACCGCACCTACCCGGCCGTCTATTTCGAGGATTTCATCACCGCCCGCTGGGAAAGCGTCACCACCATCAAGAAGCCGGTGATCGCCGCCGTTTCGGGCTTCGCGCTGGGCGGCGGCTGCGAGCTGGCCATGATGTGCGACATGATCATTGCGGCCGAGAACGCCAAATTCGGCCAGCCCGAAATCAACCTCGGCATCATCCCCGGCGCGGGCGGCACGCAGCGGCTGACCCGCGCGGTGGGCAAGGCCAAGGCGATGGACCTGGTGCTGACCGGCCGCATGATGGACGCCGTCGAGGCAGAGCGCAGCGGCCTGGTGGCCCGCATCGTGCCGCTCGACCAGCTGATGGCGGAGGCGATGAAGGTGGCCGAGAAGATCGCGAGCCTCTCGGCACCCTCCGTCGCCATCGCGAAGGAGGCGGTAAACCGCGCCTTCGAGACGACGCTGGCCGAGGGCGTGCGCTTCGAGCGAAAGATCTTCTACTCGCTCTTCGCGACCGAGGATCAGAAGGAGGGGATGTCGGCCTTCGCCGAGAAGCGCAAGCCGGCTTTCCGCAACCGTTGAGCCGGGGCCCTCACCTCCTGTCTTGACGATCAGGGGGGAGGGGGCTTAGACCCTCCCCTCCGCGACGGTCTTGCCGTCCTTGTCGTCCACTCCAGCAGCGATCGCATCACACCGCCCATGGCCAACAATGCTTCCGCGCGCAAGCGCATCCGTCAGACCGAGAAGCGCACCGAGCGCAACCGCATGCGTCGCTCGCGCGTCCGCACCTTCCTGCGCAAGGTCGAACTCGCGATCGCGGGTGGGGACAAGGAGCAGGCCGCGGCCGCCTTCAAGAGCGCGCAGCCGGAAATGCAGGGCGCAGTGACGAAGGGCGTGCTGCACCGCAACACCGTGGCGCGCAAGCTGTCGCGCCTGTCGGCGCGGATCAAGGCGATCAACACCGCCACCGCGTAAAATAATACCCCAATACTGACAAGCAGAAGGGCTTCGCCTGGAGGTCAATTGACCTCCTGATGGCGGAGCTTTTTCTTGTGGCGCCTCGTCGTCACATTGCGGCTTGTTTGTCACACTCCGGGTTGTTTTTAACAAACCGGATGAAGTGGCGCTTCATGGCTGAGAGCATCTCAGGTTAAGCTTTGGTTCATGGTGACTGGCCCGGCCGGCGCCATCCGACGCTAAAGGGCTGTTTTCTCTCGGGAAGTAGGTTTGGGGCGCCCTCGCCCTCAAAATGACGCAACCGATATGCGGCCCGCCCCCCTTTTCGCGGTGGTGGACGCGTTGAGAGACTGAGGACAGGGATGGATCAGGATACGGGCGAGACCCCCACGCCCAACGCCGGAAAAATCGCCGCCTGCTGGGCCCGCGTTCGCACGCGCCTGCGTCAGGAGGTGGGTGACGTCGAATACCGCAACTGGCTGCGCCAGATGAGCCTCGCGGGCGTCGAGGGCGAGGCCCTGCTCGTCCATCTTCCCACGCGTTTCCTGCGCGACTGGGTGCGTGATCATTATGGCGACCGCCTGCGCATGCTCTGCCAGGCCGAGATGCCCGGCATCCGGCTCGTGGAACTGCGCGTCCAGGCGACCAGCCGCGCGGTGCAGCCTGTCCTGGAAGACGAGGTAGAGGAGGTTTCCTCCCTCGCGGAAAGCCTCGCGCCCACGCCGGCGCCCCTGGCCGAGCCCGTCCGCAATGACTGGCTGGTGCCGCTCGATCAGCGCTTCACCTTTGACAGTTTCGTCGTCGGCAAGCCCAATGAATTCGCCCATGCCTGCGCGCGCCGCGTGGCCGAGCGCCCGGCCCAGGCCGGCTTCAATCCGCTGTTTCTCTATGGCGGCGTGGGCCTCGGCAAGACGCATCTGATGCACGCCATCGCCTGGTCCCTGCGCGAGCAGGATCCGGGCCTTTCCGTCGCCTATATGTCGGCGGAAAAATTCATGTACCGCTTCATCGCGGCCCTGCGCAGCCACAACACCATGGAGTTCAAGACGCAGCTGCGTTCGGTCCATGTGCTGATGGTGGATGACCTGCAATTCCTGATCGGCAAGGACAACACTCAGGAGGAGTTCTTCCACACCTTCAACGCGCTGATTGACGCCGGCAAGCAGATCATCATCTCGGCCGACAAGGCGCCGAATGACCTCTCGGGCATCGAGGACCGGCTGCGCACGCGCCTCTCCGGCGGCATCGTCGCCGATCTGCACGCCACGACCTATGAGCTGCGCCTCTCCATCCTGCAGTCCAAGGCGAATATCTCGGGCGTCGAAGTCCCGCCCCGCGTGCAGGAGCTGCTGGCCCGCAAGATCGCCTCCAATGTGCGGGACCTGGAAGGCGCGCTGAACCGCATCGTGGCGCATGCCAAGCTGTTCGGCCGTCCGATCACGCTGGAAAGCGTGCCGGAGGTGCTCTCCGACATTCTGCGCGCGCATGACAAGCGGCTCTCGATTGACGACATCCAGCGCAAGGTGGCCGAGCACTACAATATCCGCCTGACGGAAATGGCCTCGGCCCGGCGCGCGCGCGCGGTGGCGCGGCCGCGGCAGGTGGCGATGTATCTGGCCAAGCAACTCACCTCGCGCTCCCTGCCCGAGATCGGGCGGCGCTTTGGCAACCGGGATCACACCACGGTGCTGCATGCGGTGAACAAGATCACCGAACTCATGGCTGAGGACCCGTCCTTTGCGGAGGATGTGACCTTGCTGCGGAAAATGCTCGAGATGTGAGGGGCTTTGCCCCTCACGCACCCCAGCAAGAACCTTAGGTTCCTGCACCTCCCTTAAATCACTGATCTACCAAACGAATGAAGGTCCAGGAAACGGGTTTCCTGGTGGGCGGGTGCGGTGGGGCAAAGCCCTCCCGCAAGCGCGCTTTGCCCCACCGCACTGCAATGCTACAGGAAACACGCCTTCGCGCGGCGAATCGCGCCTGCGCCTTCGGATAGCAAGGGACCGGGAGAGATGAAGTTCAGCGTCGAGCGCGCCATCCTGCTCAAGGCACTGGGCCACACGCAATCCGTGGTCGAGCGCCGGAACACCATTCCCATCCTGGCCAATATCCTGCTGGACGCGAAGGAAGGCACGCTGCGCCTGACCGCGACCGACATGGAGATCGCCATCGTCGAGGAAGTGCCCGGCGTGCAGGTCGCGCGCCCGGGCCGCACCACGGCACCGGCGCAGACCCTCTATGAAATCGTGCGCAAGCTGCCCGATGGCGCCACGGTCGAACTCGACCACAAGGGCGGCGATGCGCCACTGACACTGCGTGCCGGCCGCTTCAGCACCAGCCTGCCGGTGCTGCCGGTCGAGGATTTCCCCTCGATGACGGAGGGCGCCCTGCCGCACCAGTTCAAGCTGGAAGCGGCCAAGCTGCGCGGCATGATCGCCCGCACGCGCTTTGCCATTTCCACCGAGGAAACGCGCTACTACCTCAACGGCATCTATCTGCATGTGGCCGAGGATGCGGGCGGCAAGAAGCTGCGCGCGGCCGCGACGGATGGCCATCGCCTGGCGCGCGTGGAAACCGATGTCCCGGATGGTGCGGCGGCCATGCCGGGCGTCATCATCCCGCGCAAGACGGTGAATGAGCTCAACAAGCTCGCCGAGGAAACCCGCGACGAGATCGAGTTCCGCCTCTCGGACACCAAAATCAGCTTCCGCGTCGGCACCGTGACGCTGACCAGCAAGCTGATTGACGGCACCTTCCCCGATTACGAGCGCGTGATCCCGCGCAACAACGACAAGATCATGGAAGTCGGCACGCAGGCCTTCGCCAATGCCGTGGGGCGCGTGGCCGCCATTTCCAGCGAGCGTTCGCGCCCGGTGAAGCTCAGCATTTCCAGCGACAACCTCCTGCTCACCGCCTCCAGCGCCGAGCAGGGCGAAGCGCGCGAGGAACTGGATGAGGGCCTGGTCACCTATGCCTCCTCGCCCATCGAGATCGGCTTCCAGGCGCGCTACCTGAACGACATTACTGAACAGGTGGGCGAGACGCTGCGCTTCAAATTCTCCGACGGTAGTGCACCCACCGTGGTGCAGGACGCGGCGGATGATGATGCGCTCTACGTCCTCATGCCGATGCGGGTCTGACGGACCAGGGCCGGCGAGGGGCTCTGCCCCTCGCGCTCCCCGCCGAGGGCCCAGGCCCTCGGAACCCGTTTTGGTGGGGATGGCGGAGAGGGGCATGGCTGAACCGCTGACCCGACGCACGCTCCGCGCCCCTCTCCGCCATCCCCACAATTGGTTTCCAAAGGCCTTTCGGCCTTTGGTGGGGGGTGCGGGGGGCAAAGCCCCCTGCGGTCCATGCTCCGCCTGACCCGCCTGCGCCTGACGCGCTATCGCTCCTATGCCGCGGCGGAGCTGCGCTTTGGCGCGCCCATGGTGGTGTTCACCGGCCCCAATGGCGCGGGCAAGACCAATCTGCTGGAGGCGATCAGCCTGCTGGGCCCGGGGCGTGGCCTGCGCGGCGCGCGCATCAGCGAGGTGGCCGCGGGCGCCACCCCGCCCTGGAGCGTCTCCGGCCATTTCGACGATGGGCTGGGCGGTTTCGAAATCGGCACGGGCAGCCTGGAGGAGGGCAGCGCCGAGCGCCGGGCCTTCCGCCTCGACGGCGAGAAGATCCGGACCCAGGCCGATCTGGCCGAGCGTGTGGCCGCCGTCTGGATCACGCCGCAGATGGACCGCCTGTTTCAGGAAAGTGCTGGTGGCCGCCGCCGCTTCCTGGACCGTCTGGCCATGGCGCTGGAGCCGCATCTGGCGCGTGAGGTGACTGCCTATGAAGCGGCCATGGCCGGGCGCAACCGCCTGCTCTCCAAGGGCCGGGCCGAGGCCGCCTGGCTGGCCGGGCTGGAGGATGCGATGGCGCGGCACGGCATCGCCATCGCGGCCTCACGCCGGGCCTTGGTGGCGCGGCTGAACGCCGCGATGGAGGGTGGCGCGGCCGGTGCCTTCCCGGCCGCCATCCTGGCCCTGCAATGCCCTGCCGCGGCCCTGCTGGCGGAGATGCCGGCACTGGCCGCCGAGGACGCCCTGCGCGCCAGCTGGGCGGCCGCACGGGCCCGCGATGCGGCAGCAGGTGCGACGCTGGGCGGCCCGCACCGCGCGGACCTGCTGTTCACCCACGCGGCCAAGGCCATGCCGGCCGGGCTGTGCTCCACGGGCGAGCAGAAGGCGCTGCTGATCTCCACCGTGCTGGCCCATGCGGGCCTGATCGCGGCCGCGCGCGGCTTCGCCCCCCTGCTGCTGCTGGATGAGGTGGCGGCGCATCTGGATGAGGAGCGCCGCGCGGCCCTCTTTGACGCGCTGGCAGCACTGCCCGCGCAAAGCTTCCTGACGGGCACGGATGCCGGGGTTTTCACGCCTGTTGCAGACCAGGCCGAGCACTGGCGAATCACCCCTGGCGGTGCGCATCCGGCACCCCTGTCCCTGGGCGCGTAAAACTGGCATAAAGCCCAGGTCTTTCCGAAGGTTTTCCGATTCCCGATGAGCAGCGATTCCCCCAGCGGTGACGACCCCCTGAACCAGGTCTCCGATGCCGATTATACCGGCGCCTCGATCACTGTGCTGCGTGGCCTGGAAGCGGTGCGCAAGCGCCCCGGCATGTATATCGGCGACACCGATGACGGCTCGGGCCTGCACCACATGGCCTTCGAGATCATTGATAATTCCGTGGATGAAGCCCAGGCCGGCTACGCCAGCCGCGTGGATGTCGTGCTGAACGGCGATGGCAGCGTGACCGTGACCGATGACGGGCGTGGCATCCCCGTGGATATCCACGCCGAGGAAGGCGTCTCGGCGGCCGAGGTTGTGCTCACGCGGCTGCATGCGGGCGGCAAGTTCAACCAGAATTCCTACAAGGTCTCGGGCGGCTTGCACGGCGTGGGTGCCGCCGTGGTGAACGCGCTCAGCGAATGGATGGAAGTGCGCATCTGGCGCGGTGGGGTCGAGCATTTCATCCGCTTCGAGCATGGCGACACGGTGCAGCCGCTGATGATCGTGGGGCCAAGCCCGCATCACCAGGGCACGCAGGTGACGTTCAAGCCCTCGGCCGGCACCTTCACCCAGGTGGAGTATGATTTCCACATCCTGGAGCGCCGGCTGCGCGAACTGGCCTTCCTCAATTCGGGCCTCGCCATCACCATCCGCGATGACCGCCATGTGCCGGCGCAAACCGCCGAGTTCAAATTCGATGGCGGCCTCGTCGCCTTCGTCGAGTGGCTGGACAAGGGCAAGGACCCGATCTTCAAGCCGCCCATCAGCGTCATCGCCAAGGAAGGCGAGGGCATTCGCGTCGAGCTCGCGATGTGGTGGACCTCCTCGCCGCGTGAGGTGATGCTCTGCTTCACCAACAACATCCCGCAGCGCGATGGCGGCTCGCACCAGGCGGGCTTCCGCCAGGCGCTGACGCGCATCGTCTCCAAATACGCCGAGGATCTGGCGAAGAAGGAAAAGATCGAACTCGTCGGCGATGACATGCGCGAGGGGCTGACCTGCGTGCTCTCGGTCAAGGTGCCGGATCCGAAATTCAGCTCGCAGACCAAGGACAAGCTCGTATCCTCCGAGGTGCAGCCGGTGGTGCACATGGCTGTGGCCGATGCGCTCTCCCATTGGTTCGAGACGCATCCGAAGGAGGCGAAGCTCGTCCTCGACCAGGTCGTGCTGAGTGCCGTGGCGCGCAAGGCGGCGCAATTGGCGCGCGAGAAGGTGGGGCGCAAGAACGCGCTGGATATCTCGACGCTCCCCGGCAAGCTGGCCGATTGCCAGGAAAAGGACCCCGCCAAGAGCGAGATCTTCATCGTCGAGGGTGACAGCGCCGGTGGCTCCGCCAAGCAGGGGCGCAACCGCGCCAACCAGGCCATCCTGCCGCTCAAGGGCAAGATCCTGAATGTCGAGCGTGCCCGCATGGACAAGATGCTGGCCAGTGCCGAAATCGGCACGCTGATCACGGCCCTCGGCACCGGCATCGGCACGGGCGAGCCGGCACGGGGCGGATTTTCGGCCGACAAGCTGCGCTACCACAAGATCATCATCATGACGGATGCCGATGTGGATGGCAGCCACATCCGCACCCTGCTGCTGACCTTCTTCTTCCGGCAGATGCCTGAATTGATCGAGCGCGGGCATCTCTACATCGCCCAGCCGCCGCTCTACCGGGCCAAGCGCGGCAGCGATGAGCGCTACCTCAAGGATGACCGCGCGCTGGAGGATTACCTGATCGAGAAGGCGACCAGCAACGCGAAGATCACGCTGGCCGATGGCCGCGTCGCCGTGGAGGCCGAGCTGGCCGAGGTGGTGGAAAGTCTGCGGCAGACCACCTCGCGCATTCGCCGCCTCGCTGCCGGTGTTCCGGTGGAGATCGTGGAGCAGGCGGCCATGGCGGGCATCCTCACGCCCGACATGCAGCGCGCACTGGAAGGGGCGCAGGATTTCGTGGCGCGCCTCGATGCCATGGCGCCCCCTTCCGAGCGCGGCTGGAAGGCCAGCGTGGATGAGGCGGGCATCCACATGCACCGCATGGTGCGTGGCGTGGCCGAACGGCACACGCTCTCGGCCGCGGCGCTGCGCAGCACCGAGGCCCGCTGGCTGGATGAGCGGCGGGCGAAGCTGCGCGACGAATTCGAAGCCGGCGCCAAGCTGGCCTTTGACGGCAATGAGGCCGCGGTGCGCGGGCCACTCGCCGCGTTTGACCGCATCCTGGCGCAGGGCCGGCGCGGCCTCTCCTTCCAGCGCTTCAAGGGCCTGGGCGAGATGAACCCGGATCAGCTCTGGAAGACCACGCTGGACCCCGCCATCCGCACCTTGCTTCAGGTGCGGGTGAATGATGCCGAGGATGCGGAGAGCGTCTTCTCCACGCTGATGGGCGATGTGGTGGAGCCGCGCCGCGACTTCATCGTGGGCAATGCCCTCAAGGTTGCGAATCTGGACGTGTGATGACCCCGCCTGATTCCCGGATCGCGGCATTGCGGCGCGTGATCACCGATCTCGGCAGCAAGCTTGAGCTCGACCTCGCGGTGCGGCTTTGGGATGGCGAAGCGGTGCCACTGGGGCCGCGCTGGAGTGGCGACCTCGCACTGGCGATCAACGACCCGGCCGCCATCACGAAATTGCTGCGCAAGCCGCGCGCGGCCACGCTGTTCGATTTGATGGCCGAGGGCAGGATTGACCTGGAAGGCGGCAGCCTGCTGGCCTTCGCGGACCGCATCGGTACGCGCCGCACACGCGGCCTGCTGAAGCAGATCAACACATTCGCGGCGATCCGCGCTCTCCTGCCTTTTCTGTTCGGACCCGGCACGCCCGACCGCAAGCTTGAGGGCGCGAGCCACGCCTATGCGGGCGCGCAGACCGCGCGCTTCGAGGCGGGACGCGACGACACCTCGCTGATCCAGTTCCATTACGACCTCTCGAACGAATTCTACGCGCTCTTTCTCGACCCCGAGATGGTCTATACCTGCGCCTATTTCCCCCATGGCGACGACAGCATCGCCGAGGCGCAGCAGGCCAAGCTGGACATGATCTGCCGCAAGCTGCGGCTGCAGCCGGGTGACCGCATGCTGGACATTGGCTGCGGCTGGGGCGGCCTCATCTGCCACGCGGCGCAGCATTACGGCGCCCATGCGCATGGCGTGACGCTGAGCCAGGCGCAGTATGATTTCGCCATGGCGAAGGTGAAGCGCCTGGGCCTGGAGGACCGCGTCACCATCGAGCTGCGCGACTTCCGCAGCCTGGCGGGCATGGAGTTCGACAAGATCGCCTCGATCGGGATGTATGAGGCGATTGGCCTCGACAATCGCGAGGGATACTTTCGCCAGATCCGTTCGCTGCTGCGCCCGCGCGGGATCTATCTGCACCACGCCATCGCGCGCCCGATGAAAAAGAATGAGCGCGAATTCCGCAAGAAGCGGCCCGAATTCGCCGCACTGGTGAACTACATCTTCCCGGGTGGCGAACTGGACCACCTGGGTGGCAGCACGGATTCCATGGAGCGCAACGGCTTCGAAATCCACGATACGGAAAACTGGCGCGAGCATTACGGCCGCACCTGCCGTATCTGGACCGAGCGGCTCTACGCCAATCGCGCGGCGGCGGAGGCCGAGGTCGGTGC
Organism: Sediminicoccus sp. KRV36; assembly: GCF_023243115.1. Lineage (NCBI taxonomy): Bacteria > Pseudomonadati > Pseudomonadota > Alphaproteobacteria > Acetobacterales > Roseomonadaceae > Sediminicoccus > Sediminicoccus sp. KRV36. The sequence continues at coordinate 3,872,723 of NZ_CP085081.1, read as the reverse complement.
GGCCAAGACGCGCATCTGGCTGCTCTATCTGGCGGGCTGCGCCATCGCCTTCGAGCGAGGCACGGTCTGCATTTTCCAGACCGTTGCCACCAAGCGCACGCGCGGTCCATCGGGCTTACCGCTGACCCGCAGCGATCTCTATCCGATTCCGGCGGCCTGACCGGGCCGCTTCACCTTGTCTTAATCCGGCCGCGATAGCTTCAGGGACCCCCAAAAAAGGATGGTCCCCGTGAAGAAGCTCCGATTGATCGCTGCCACTGTCCTGTTTCTCGCTGCCCTGCCCTTCGTGCCTATCCGCGCCGAGCGCAGCCCCGTCTTCGGGACGGCCGCCATTGAGGCGCTGTCGCTGGAAGCCTCACGCGATATTACCGCGCGCGGCGCCACGGCGGATTACTACGGCGGCTTGGCGGTATCCTATTCATATACGGCGTATGTCTATTCCTTCTATGGCCGATATTATGCGGGATCGAACACGCCATCTGAAAAAAGCTGGTATGAGACCGCGGCTTTCTACGCGTATTATGCTTATATCTTCAGCCACCACGCGGCATACTATTCCGGCATCGGCATGTAGTGCTTGCGATGCCCATGAACAGACAAAATGTCTGGTCCTTGTCGCTCCGCAGGATCGGCAAATCCATCGGCCAGCGCCGTGCTGGCGCCTGGGGTGTCCGCGGTGCTGCCGCCGCGGCACTCCTGGCCTTCCATCCCGCGCCAGCCGATGCCCAGGCCGCGGCGCCCTCGGCCGAAGCGCAGCAGGCGCGCCTGCTGGAGCGAATCCGCCTGCTCGAACGCCGGCTTGAGCAGCTGGAGCGGGCGCCGCAAACGCCCCGTCCGCCCCGCGCCACAGCTGCCGCCGCTGCGCCGCCCCCCGCACCCCCCACGGCGCCACCGGCCATGCCGCCCTCGCGCACACGCGACCCGCATGACGAGGAAATCCCGCAGGAGGCTTTCGTCTTCCGTGACCAGGCTGTCACGCTGCGCCCAGGCCAGGCCGAAGCTTCGCTCGATCTCGGCTATCTGCGGGACCGGCGCATCATTTCGGCGGACCGCAGCGCCTCGGCGGTGCTCACGGCGCGGCTGGGGATCATGGCCGGTGTCGAAGCCGCCATCACGGCACCGTTTTTCCAATCCACCCGCAGCTTCGAGCGTTCGCCAAGCCTCATCTCCGACCGTGAAACGCGTGGCATCGGGGATGTCTCGGCCCAGGTGAATATCCTGGGTTGGGGGGAGCGCCCCTTCTGGCCCGGCGCAGTCTTCACGGCGGCCGTGGTAACACCCACGGGGCCCTCGCCCTTCATCAGCCCAGCCACCGGCTTGAGCGCGGAGCTGGTGCCGGTGGATATCACCCAGGCCATCTCCACGCGGGGCGCATGGGCGTTGCGCAGCGGCGTCCAGTTCTTCAAGACGGTGGACCCACTGGTGCTGTTTGGCGGGGTTTCCTACGAATATGTCTTCCCGCTCGAACAATCGGGCATCACCTTCCGCCCCGGTCGCCGGATCAACTACAATGCCGGCATCAGCTTTGCCCTGAGTGAGCGCTCGACGCTCGGCTTCACCTTCATCGGCAGCTACACCTCCGCCCTCCAGGCCAATTCCATCACTTATCGCAACACCGCGAGCGAGTCCGCCGCGCTGCGCCTTTCGCTGGTCCAGCGCCTCGGCACCCAGTTCTGGCTGGAGCCGGCGCTGGCCTTCGGCCTCGTCTCGGATAGCCCGAATGTTCAACTGGGCCTCGGCCTCAGATACAGGTTCTGAACATGCCCCCCACGCGTCGTATCGCACTCGGTCTGCTGGCACTCTCCGCGTCTCCGGCAGCGGCGGGCGAGGCGCTGATGCGCCGGCCGCAATCCTGGCAGGAGCGGCGCTACGCCCATGTCGTCCGCCAGGTGCTGGAATTCTCCTGCGGCAGCGCTTCGCTGGCGACGCTGCTCACCTTTTTCCTGCGCCGCCCCACCACCGAGGCAGAGGTCATCACCATCCTCCGCCAGCGCTACCCGGGCGAGGCGGCCTGGCGCAGCAAACAGCAGCAGGGTTTCTCCCTTGAGGACATCACCTTCGCGGCCGAGCGGCTGGGCTTCGCCGCCCAGGCCGCACGGATTGACGCGGCCCAATTGCCGCAGATCGCGGGGCCGGTGATCGTGCATCTGGACAAGGGCGCGTGGCAGCATTTCTCCGTCCTGCGTGCCTCGCGCGATGGGTTTCACTACATCGCCGATCCCATCCAGGGGCAGGTCACGATGCTGGATCATGAGTTCCGCCGCGAATTCACGGGCGCCGTCCTCGCGGTGTGGCGGCGTGGCGGGGCCCTGCCCCAGGGCTCGCCCTTGCAGGCCGTGCGCGATGGCGTCTCGGTCGAGCGGAGTGTCTCGCGCGCCATCCAGACGGCCGTGCCGCCGGCCGGCTTTCCGCTTCCGTTCTGAGATGCGGCGCGCGGCCCCCCTCGCAATCGTGATGGCGCTCGCCACCGGCATTGCGCCCGCTAGGGCCGATCCGCGCTGCGCGCGGCTGGGCCAGCCCGCATACAGCGCCATGCGCCTCACCTCCGCCGGCGGCGCGCCGGCCACGGCCGCGCGCGTGACGCTCGATGGCCCCCGGCAGCGCATCGAAGCGCGCGGCCCTGGCGAGGGGCGGCTGGTCACCCTCATCACCCCCGAATTCCATGCGGTCTTCCTGACCAGCGCCCAGCCCGCCGTGGCCCTGCGCCTCGCGCCGCCGCCCGCCACCGCCGCACCCGCGCCGCAGGACCGGCGCGAGCGCGAGGAGCGCAGCCGCGGCCAGGTCACCTTCATCATCGAATTGCGCGGCGTGAGTGGCCAATGGCATGCGGTGGAGCGCAACACCTGCCGGCGGGACGGCGTCCTGCTGGAAGCCTGGCAATGGCAACCCAGCCCGGCCGGCGGCCTCGTCCTGGAAACCCGACAGAGCGACATCCGCCTGGCCCGCCCCGACCCGGCACTGTTCCAACTCCCCGCCGGGTTTCGCCTCGCCGAAGCACCGCCCGCCGCCCGACCCTGACCGCCGATGCGCGCGGCATCGGGGGCCATGGGGCAGCGCGGCCCAGCCGGTGCTCCGGCGCGCGGGCTCAGTCGGCGAATTGCCCGGCCGCCTGGATCACCGGGCGCCAGCGGGCGATGTCGGCCGTCCAGAAGGCGCGATGCGCGGCCGGCGTCGCGCGGTCCTGCGCCACGGGCTCGGTGCCCAGATCGGCGAAGCGGCGGATCAGCCCGGGGTCACGCAGCGCCGTCTGCAGCGCGCGCGACAGGCGGGTGACCAATTCCGGATTGAGGCCGCGCGGCGCATAGAGGCCGTGCCAGACGCTCACCTCGAAGCCGGGCAGCCCGCCCTCGATCGCCGTCGGAAGCTCGGGCAGGGAGGCGACGCGCGTGTTCGTCGTCACCGCGAAGGCCTTGATGGTGCCGGCGCGGATGTGCTCGGTCGTGTTGGTCGTCTGGTCGCACATCAGGTCCACGGTGCCGGCGACGAGGTCATTCATCGCCGGGCCCGTGCCGCGATAGGGCACGGTCGTCAGCGGCACGTTCATCGCCTGCTGGAACAGCAGGCCGCACAGATGCGAGGCCGCACCCACGCCGGCATTGGCCAGGTTGATCTTGTCCCGGTCCCGCCGCACCAGCGCCACCAGCTCCGCCAGGGAATTGGCGGCGATGTTGCGCTTGGCGACGATCGTCATCGGCACTTCGGTGATCATGCCCAGCGGCTCGAAGCCATTGATCGCGTCATAGGCAAGACGGCGATACAGCGTGGGAATGGTGCTCATGCCGATGTGGTGCACCAGCAGCGTGTAGCCATCCGCCCGGGCCGCGGCGGTGCGCTGCGCGCCCAGCGTGCCGCCCGCGCCACCGACATTCTCGACCACGACGGAGGTGCCGAGGTCCCGGCCCATCGCCTCGCCCAGCAGGCGGGCCACCGTATCGGTTGGGCCACCGGCGGCGAAGGGGACGATGATGGTGATCGGCCGGCTCGGGAATGCCTGCGCCGAGGCGAGGCCGGGGGCGGCGAGCAATCCGGCGGCGAGGGCCGGCAGCTGGCGCCGGGTCAAACGGGGCATGAGATCCTCCAGGGGAATTTTTTGACAGGCAAGTGACGAAGTGGCTTCTTCGTCACCTTTCGCGGCATTTGCAATCGCAAAGCGACTGGCCTCCTCGCCGGGGATTGTTTATCGGCCATGCATGAAACGCAGCCCGTCCCCGTGAGTTCCATCGCGTGACCATCACTGCCGAGGAATTGCTGCATCGCGGCATCGCGCGGCACCGCGCGGGCCGGCTGGATGAGGCGGTGAGCCTCTATCGCCGCGCGCTGCGCCTGGCCCCCGGCCACCCGGATGCGGAAAATCTGCTGGGCGTCGCGGCGCGGCAGCGCGGGGATCTGCCCGCCGCCCTGGCCCATGCCGCGCGCGCCGTGGCGGCCGCGCCGGATTCCGCGCTGTTCCTGGCCAATCAGGGTGCGGCCCTGGCCGAGGCCGGGCGCCTGGCCGAGGCCATCGCGGCGCTGCGCGGCGCCATCCAGCGCAACCCCGCCGATGCGATGAGCCTGCGCAACCTGGGCCAGGCCCTCACCGCGGCGGGCCAGCCGGAGGCCGCCCTCGACCCCCTGACCCAGGCGACGCGGCTGGCGCCCGAGGCGCCCGAAGCCTGGCTCGCTTTGGCGCATGCCGCGCGCGAGGCGGGGCGGATGGACGCGGCCCGCGCGGCGGCCGAACAGGTGCGCGGCCCGCTGGCCGAGCAGGCCGGCTTCCTGCTTGCGGCGCTCGGCGCCGGGCCTGTGCCCAGCCGCGCGCCTGCCGCCTATGTGCGGGAGTTGTTCGACGCCTTCGCGCCGCGCTTCGATGCGGAGCTGGAGGGCGCGCTGGCCTATCGCACGCCCGCGCTGCTGGCCGCGATGATCGAAGGGCTGCCGAAGGGCCGCGTGCTGGATCTGGGCTGCGGCACCGGGCTTTCCGGCCTGGCGCTGAAGCCCTTCGCGACCCGGCTGGAGGGGCTGGATCTTTCGCCCCGCATGCTCAACCAGGCGCGGGCGCGCGGCATTTATCACGCGCTGCATGAGGCGGATCTGCTGGAATTCCTGCCGCGCAGCCCGCAGGCCTGGGACCTGATCGCCGCCGCCGATGTGCTGAACTACCTGGGCGACCTGGCGCCGGCCCTGGCCGCCATGCAGGCGGCGCTGAAGCCGGGAGGCACGGCGCTGTTCAGCCTGGAAGCGGGCGAGGCCGAGGTGGCGCTGGGGGCAGGGCTGCGCTTCCGGCACAATCCGGAACATGCTTTGGCCCTGGCGGAAGCGGCGGGGCTGCGGCTGGTGGCGCGCGAAGACGCCGTGTTGCGGACGGAGAAGGGGCGTGATGTGGCGGGGGTTTTGGTGCGGCTGGCGCGGTGAGAGACCAGGGGGCTTTGCCCCCTGACCCCCAGCAGGAAACTTGGTTTCCTGCACCTTCATTTCCAGCACTCGCGGAGGGTGCGGGGGATTGAGGCGCGGCCACCGGCGAGGGTGTGGAGGGTTTTCAGGATGCGCAGGAAGTCGCGCGTGCCGCGCTTGTCCTGCCGCCAGCCCAGAATTCGCTCGCGGATGTTCAGTTGGCGCATGTTTTCGGACAAATCCGGATCGGCCACCATCCAGGACGGGCCGGGTAAGGCGCGCATCAGCTTGAGCCGCCGCGCGAGCATGATCAGCGCGAGGCCACGGATGCGAATGGCCCGCCGCGCCGCCCGGCAGATCAACCCTTCCATCTCCCGCAGCACAGACCCGGCCGGTGAGGCCGCCAGCGCCCGCAACAGCCGCTCCCAAACCCCCGCATTCGCGAGCCGCTGGAAATGCCGCGCGACCGAGGAACCCTTGCCGTAAGCCGCCGGCAATTCCCGCCAAGCGCCCTCGGTCGCCGCCACGCGGAAAATCGCATCCATCCGCGCCCGCTGGTCACAGGGCCGCCCGCGCGCCGGCACGGGCAGGTGGAGGGAGAGGATGCTCCACTGCGCATCCGTCATCCGGTCATAGGGCACCAGAATCCTGGCCGGGCGGGGAGGGCGCGGGCCACGGGAGTAGGTGCGGGGTTCGCGGAGTTCAGGGGGGAGGAGGGGGCGGATGCGCATGGCAAAACGTAACATGACGGTTCGAACAAAACAAGAACAAAACAAGAACAAAAACTGGCTCTGATTGAACGTTCTGACGTCGAGAGGCAGACTTAGCGTCGCAGAATTCTGCCGACCGGTGAAGCACGTCGAAACCGAAACGGCGATCTTGCTACGTAAAAACCCCTATGAGGCGCGGATAAGCTCAGCTAGCATTGTTTAAATGTTGGTTGGCGTAGTCCTGCGAGCTGGCCAACGTGGGGCCAGTGCTCCTCGCGTAGCAAATTTAGACCTAACACGGGAGGAAAAATTGAATTTTAATTCTGATGGATATCTTGATGCTGGCCTCCATGACATGGATGTTGAAGGTATCGTAGAACACTTTGTCACAGCTTTTCCAGCATCAAACACAAGGCGTGCAATCATCGAGGGCTATATTCGCCATCGTAGTGAATTTTCAGCCCTCGGAGTTGCGTGCGTTCAACTTATTGATGGAAGTTTTGTTTCAAATAAGGCAGATCCAGGTGATATAGATTTAGTAGCCTTTGCGGATCTTGATACGATAGACGCTCTTAGTCCTGAAGATCAGAAGAAATTAGCCGACTTGTTTTCAGGGCCAGCGACGAAGGCAACTCATTTCTGCGATGCTTACTTTTCGCCAACGGTTCCAGAAAATCATCCTTTATACAGTCAGCTTCGTAGTAAACGTAAATACTGGATGGGTGAGTTTGGATATGATAGAGAGGATCGGCCTAAAGGGGTTGTGCGCACTCAAATTGATCCTGCGGCTAACAGCACGAAAGCAGAAGATTTAAACAATGTTTGATGTGTGGCACGGCGTGGACCCCGCGTCTGCGGAGGCAAGGCTGCGTGGCTTGCGACGCAGATTGTCCGAGCTTGACGCCGCTATGACCGATCAGCAGGCTCTCGCCAGAGCCAACCCAAATAGCTTCGGGATTGCTTTGAGCGGCATCAGCCTGCGCTCCATGGAGACTGCTCTCCGGCAAGAGTTGGTCGAAGTTCTTCGTCATAGACGATCCGAGCATGTAGCCATTACACTGGATGGCCCGAATTTTGCGCAACATTCAGCAAAGTTGCTCGATCTTGGAGTTATACTGACAAGATTTCAGAAGTTATTTTCAAGTATTGCGCAAGCTATCACAACAGGACCAACTTCTCGCGGCCCTATCCGGTCTGATATAATGAATTTAACATCAATGAGACTACAATCCACTTATGATTCGTCTTTTGGGATGAATATTTTTGTTCAGTCAAATTATGATTTGCTCGGAGAAAGCACGTCGTCTGATGCAATGGTTCAGCTGTTTCGGCTTCTACATGCAGCGCAGAGCGATTCTGGCATGATGAGTGTATCAGGAGAAATGGGGCGCCGCTCTCTTGTCCATTTGCGTCATCTGGCAAGTCACCTAAATGCCTCTGACTCGAATATCAAGTTCGACTGGAAAGATTTTGCGGGTACAAAATATGAGTGGAAGATCGATCGGGAAAAATCCGAGAAAATCATAGCGGTGATCAACAATATCACAGAGACCCGCTCCGAGACAAAAATCTTCCGAGGGAGACTTGTAGGCGCGAGCTTGCTAAGAAATCGCTTCGAGGTGCTGCTTGAAACAGATATTGTTGTAGAAGGAAAATTCGTTAATGGTCTTTCGAATTTAATTCAGGAGAATTTTGGCCGTTGTGTTGTAGCGACTCTCGACGAAACTGAGATCCTAGATAAAGCGTCAGGCGAAGCAAAGACTTTTTATACATTAAAAGAAATAGATAGTATTAAATAATGATGCGATATATGGATATTATTCTTTGGCGGAACTTTCAATGTGAGGGGCGTGGAGTGCTGGCGAACGTCCCCCACTAAACCCTCCGCAACGGCACCCGAAACGCCAGCACCGCCGCCACCCCCGTCAGCACCGCCGCGCCCGCCAGCATCGCCCGGAACCCCGTTGCCAGCCCGCGCGCCATCACCGCGCGTTCGCTCTCCGGCAGCGCGGCCAGTGCCTCCCGCCCCCCGCGCATCGCGGTCGCGAAGCGTTCCGCCACCTCCGCATCCGCCAGCGCGAAGCCCACGAAGATCAGCGCCCCCAGCACCGCCGTCCCCGCCGCCGCCCCCAGGTTGCGCATGAATTGCACCGACGCCGTCGCCACTCCCAGCCGGGCCGGGCCTGCCGCCACCTGCACCGTGGTCTGCACCGCCGGGAAGGTGCAGCCAAAGCCCAGGCTGGAGAGCGCCAGCAGCCAGGGCAGCCAGGCCAGCGGAATGCCCCCGGCGCCATAGGCCAGGAAGGACAGCACCGCCGTCGCCAGCACCAGCCCGATGCTGGGCAGCAGCATGTTCCGCCCCGTCCGCGCCAGGAAGGTGCCGGAAATCAGCGCCCCCGTGCCGCCCCCCAGGCTCATCGGCAGCAGCATCGCCCCCACCGTCGCGATGGGCACGCCCCGCACCACCGTCAGATACAGCGGCAGGAAGGAAATCAACGAAACCATGGTGCCCGAGACACAGGCCGCCAGCAGGTTGGTCCGCCAGATCACCGGGTCGGTCAGCACGGGCAGGGGCAGCAGCGGGTCCGGCACGCGGCGCTCCACCTTCAGCAGCGCCCAGACCGCGATGCCCCCCATCACGCCAAAGCCCAGCGCCACGCCGAAATCGGCGGCATTCATGCGCTGCGCGCGGTCCAGCATCAGCAGCAGCATGGCGACAAAGAGGGTGAACAGCGCCGTGCCCGCCGCGTCAAAGCGGAAGCTGCCGCCCATCAGGCCGCGCCGGGGCAGCCGCCAGGCCATGGCGAAGCCGACCGCCACCAGCGGCAGCCCCGCCAGGAACACCCAGCGCCAGCCGAAATTCTGCGTCAGCCAGCCCCCGGCCAGCGGCCCGGCGGCCGAGGCCGACATGAAACACGCCACCAGATAGGCCTGGTAGCGCCCCCTTTCCCGCGCCGGCACGGATTCGCCGATCAGCGCCATGGCCAGCGTCAGCAGCGCGCCGCCACCAAAGCCATGCAGGGCGCGGGCGGCCAGCAGCGCCTCGAAGCTGGGGGCCAGGCCCGCCGCCAGCATCCCTGTCGCCTGCAGGGCAAAGGCGATGAACAGCATGGGCCGCCGCCCATAGGCATCGCCCAGCCGGCCGAAAATCGGGGCCGCGATGGTGGCGGCGACGAGGTAGGCGACAACCACCCAGGAAATCCGCTCCACCACGCCGAAAGCCGCCGCCATGGCGGGCAGGGCGGTGGCGGTGATGGTCTGGTCAATGGCGGTGACAAAGATCGCGATCCCGATGGTCGGGAAGGCCCGGAAGAAGGCTGCGCGGGCCGCTTGCGGCTCCATCAGGCCACCGCGCTGCGGCCCATTTCCAGGAATTTCTCGCGCCGCCTGGCCTTCAGCGTGGCGCCATCCAGCGGCAGCAGCGGCTCCAGCGCGCCCCAGACGGCCTCGCCCACCGCATCCATCGCCGCTGCCTGGTCCCGGTGGGCGCCGCCCAGCGGCTCGGCGATCACGGCGTCAATCAGGGCCAGGCGCTTGAGGTCCTCGGCGGTGAGTTTCAGCGCCTCGGCCGCATTCGCCGCCATGCCGGCATCGCGCCAGAGGATGGAGGCGCAGCCCTCGGGGCTGATCACGGAATAGATGGCGTGTTCCAGCATCAGAACGCGGTCCGCGGCGGCGAGCGCGATGGCCCCACCCGAACCCCCCTCGCCGATGATGGTGGCGACGAAGGGGACGGGGGCGGAGAGCCCCGCCTCGATGCTGCGGGCGATGGCCTCGGCCTGGCCGCGCGCCTCGGCGTCAATGCCCGGGAAGGCGCCGGAGGTGTCCACGAAGGAGAGGATGGGCATGCCGAAGCGGCCGGCCAGCTCCATGATGCGGCGCGCCTTGCGATAGCCCTCGGGCCTGGCCATGCCGAAATTATGCTTGATGCGGGTTTCCGTGTCGCGCCCCTTCTCGGTGCCCAGCACGGCCACGGCGCGGCCCCGGAAGCGGCCGAGGCCGCCGATCACCGCGGCGTCATCGGCGAAGGCGCGGTCGCCCGCGAGCGGCGTCCATTCCTCGATCAGGGCGCCGACATAGTCGAGGCATTTCGGGCGTTCCGGGTGGCGGGCCACCTGCGCCTTCTGCCAGGGGGTGAGCTTGGCATAGGTGGCGGCCAGCAGTTTCTCCGCCTTTTCCCGCAGCTTGGCCACTTCCTCGGCCACATCGATGCCGCCCGCATCGGTCGCCCGGCGGAGCTCTTCGACCTTGCCCTCCAGCTCGGCGATGGGTTTTTCGAAATCAAGGAAATGGCGCATGATCCGCTGCGTCTAGCGGAAAGCCCGGCCGGCGAAAACCGGCCAGGTTGGGCAGCGCCGCTTTCCGCCGCCGCCCGCTCAGACGATCAGCACATCGGCGGCGGTCAGGGCCGTGCCGGCGCCGAGCAGCGCCAGGGGCCGGGCGGCCAGGGGGCCATTGCCGTCGAAATCCCAGGAGAGCTGCCCGGTCGTATCCTGGTACACCAGCTGCGGCAGCGGCCCCTGGGCGGCGGCGCCCAGCGTCAGCAAGGCCGGGTCGAGCGGCCCTGGCGCGAGGCCGAGCGTGGCCCCGTAAAGCCAGATCTGGTCCGTGCCGGTGGTGAAATCCGTGATGGTGTCGGCCGGGCCCACCAGGCCGAGCACGAAGGCGTCCATGCCCTCTCCGCCGGTCAGGCTGTCCGCCCCGCCCAGGCCCTCCAGCACGTCATCGCCATCCAGCCCGAGCAGCCGGTCCGCGAGGCTGGAGCCGATCAGGGTATCCGCGCCCTGGCCGCCTTCGAAGCCGCGGATGCCGCTGAAGCTCGTCACGCCGGTGCCGCCCCCCTCGACCATTCCGCCCCCGACGACCTGGGCCGTGCCAGTCGGCGTGCTGGCATCCATCCGCACGGCCACGACCTGCGCGCGGGCCGTCAGCGTGTCGAAGCCGCCATTGCCGACGAAGTTCGACGCGTATCGGCCCAGCTGAAAGCTCTCCCGCCCGGCGGTGCCCAGCACCTCGATCCCGCGATCGGCGCCGATCTCGGTGATGCCGCTGAAGGAGAGGCTGGCCCCGTCGGCGCGGGAGGCGACGCCGGTGGGCATGAACACGGTCCAGACCACGCTGTCTTCCACGCTCGAATCATACTCGAAGAACAGCGTGTTGCGCCCGGCACCGCCCAGCGCCACCGCCTGGCCGCCCAGCACGATCAGCAGGTCATCGCCATTCCCGCCATCCAGCGTGTCATGGCCGAGGCCGCCGCGCAGGGTATCGTTGCCGATGCCGCCGATGATGCTGTCATCGCCGGCGCCGCCCTGGATCAGATCCGCGCGGCGCCCGCCGGTCAGCACGTTGTCGGCGTCGGAGCCGTAGATGGTGTTGCCGCCATCGCCGCCCGTCACGTCCACGATGTCATAGAGCAGGTCGCTCACCGGGCCGCCTGTCGTGAAGACCGTGGCGTGGCCGGCCGTCATCGCGCCATGGGCGAGGTCATCGCCGGTCAGACGGATCTCGATCGCCTCGCGCGTCAGGGCGTAGCTGACGCGATTGGCGCCGGCCCCGCCGACATAGACATCGGCGAAGGCGATGCCGGGGCCGTCATAGAACAGGTCGTCGCCGTCATTGCCGAACAGCGTATCCACGCCGGCCCCGCCGATCAGCGTATCCTTGCCGCCGCCGCCATGGATGACGTCATCCCCGGCGCGGCCCTCCAGGCGATCGTCCTGGTCGCCGGCGAAGACGATGTCGCGCAGGTGGGAGCCGATCAGGCTGGCCGCCGTGCCACGGTCCAGCAGATGCAGCCGCGTCACGTCCACCGTCTGCCCGCCCGGGCCGTCCAGCGTCAGGCTGATCGTGTAGGAGCCATGGGCGGCATAGGTCTTTTCGAGGTGCAGCTCCGCGGCGCCGCCGGTCGCGCCCGAGACGAACGTCTGGTCACCCCAGTTGATCCGGAACGCGGTGGCGTCGCTCATGCCGAAGAACAGATCGGCCGTGCGGTTCTGCGCGATGGCGGTGGCCCGCGCGGCGATGGTGGCGGCATCGGGGTTGTCATAGGCCCAGACGGTGGTCCAGCCGGTGAAGATCAGCCCGCCGCCGCCGCTGGGCGTCTCCGCGCCGGATTCGATGTTCACCGCATCGGTGTAGAAGGTCGCCACGCGGCCATCGAGCGACATGAAGCCGGGATAGGAAGCCTGATTGGACTCGGCCGGCGGGCCGCCGCCGGGCCCGGCCAGTTGCCGGGAGATGACGCGCGTGCCCTCCGGCCCCGAGAGGATCACATCCCCCAGCCCGTTGCTGTCGCCCAGGGCCGGATTATTGGCGAGGCTGAAGGAGAGGATGCGGGTGGTCGGCACATTCCAGCCGACGATATCCCCGGGCAGGCTGGGCGCCTCGCGCCCATAGCCGAAGACCGTGCTGTAGAATTGCGGCACCGGCGTCACCGGCAGGGTGCCCATCGTGTAGGCGAAGCCGGGCGCGACATTCACCCGCCAGATCTCCGGCGCGTAGATGGAGACAGGGTCCACCACCACGCGCGCCAGCCCGCCCGCCCCCATGCTCACGCTGATGGCCTCGGCGCCGCTCTGCCCGAGCGAGACGGCCAGCGGCTGGGACAGGTTGAAGACCGTGCCGGTCAGCATGTCCTTCGCATAGCCGCTGGTGATGCCCGCGACGGCGCCGGGCAGGTTCTGCGCCGCGCTGATGAAGCCGACATAGCGGCCATTCTCGGAAATCGAGGGCAGCGACCAGTTGGTGGCGCCCACCCCGGCACTGCTGCTGGCCAAGCCGCTGATGCCATTGCCGATCACCCCCGTGGCGGTGGCCGAAACCAGCTCCACCACCCCGGTCCAGAGGTCCTTGCGGAAGATGTCGGGCACGCCGTTCGTGTCGCCCGCCACCAGGTTCGAGGCGGTGCTGATGAACACCACATACCGCCCATCCGCCGAGACATCGCCGCCCAACGCATCACCATTCGCGCCGCCCTCGAGGTTCACCGAGGCGCGGATATGTCTGGGCCCGGACAGCGGCGCCAAGCTTGCGATGGTCAGGTTCGTGACGCTGGGGGAAGCGGGCATGGATGCCCTCCGTCATGGAACGATGAAAGCTTTTTTAGACTTTACGTCCGCGTCATGCAGGTCAAGAAAAATATGGACGCCGGAGTGCCGCCCGATCCCGGAGATCGAGACGCCCCGCGAGCCTCGCCGCCTGAAATCCGCGGTGGCGTTCCGCAAGCCTGCCCGCCCGCCTGGCCTTGGGTTTTTCGGAATCCGGGAAACGGCGCATGCTCGGATGCACCCTGTGGAAACCCCGCGGGACGAACATCGGCGAGGTGTGGCTTGGCGAAGCCTGGCATTCCCCAGGACCAGGCGCGGCGCATCATCCTGGCGCGCGGCCTGCGGGATTTCGGCGATGGCTTCATCGCCGTGCTGCTGCCGGTCTACCTTGCCACGTTCGGTTTTTCCGCCGCCATGATCGGCCTCGCGGCGACGCTGGCGCTGCTGGGCTCGGCCGCGATGACGCTGGCCATGGGGCTTTGGGGCGGCGGGGTGGCGCCGCGCGCGCTGCTGCTGGGCTGCGCCGCGCTGATGGCCCTGACCGGCGCCGCCTTCGCCGTGACGGGGGAGCCCGCGCTGCTGCTGCTGGCCGCCGCCCTCGGCACCGCCAACCCCTCGGCCGGATCGGCCAGCATCTTCGCCCCGGTCGAGCAATCGGCGCTGAGTGGCCATGTGGCCGCCCGGGACCGCACGGCGATGTTCGCGCGCTACAGCTTCGTGGGTGCCATGGCGGCGGCGGTGGGGGCACTTGCCTCGGCCAGCCCGGAGCTGCTGGAGCACCTCGGCCTCACGCCGCTGGGGGCGTTGCGGGCCATGTTCTGGCTCTATGCGGCGCTGGGCCTGGCCATCGCCGCGATCTATGCCGGCCTCGTGGAAGCGGGCCCGCCACCCTCGCGGGAGGCGGGGCGGCTTGGCCCTTCGCGCGGGATCGTGACGCGGCTGGCGCTGCTGTTCAGCGTGGATGCCTTTGCCGGCGGCTTTGCCGTGCAGTCGCTGATGGCGCTGTGGCTGTTCGAGCGCTTCGGCATGTCGCTCGCCACGGCGGCGCTGTTCTTTTTCTGGGCGGGGGTGCTGGGCGCGTTTTCGCTGCCGCTGGCGGGCTGGCTGGGGGCGCGCATTGGCCTCGTGAACACCATGGTCTTCAGCCATATCCCGGCCAGCCTGTGCCTGATGGCCGCCGCCCTGGTGCCGGATCTGGGCTGGGCGCTGGGGCTGCTGCTGCTGCGCGCCGCGCTGTCGCAGATGGATGTGCCGGCCCGCGCCTCCTACGTCATGGCCGTGGTCACCCCGGCCGAGCGTGTGGCGGCGGCCAGCTTCACGGCGGTGCCGCGCAGCCTGGCCGCGGCGGGCGGGCCGGTGCTGGCGGGGATGCTGTTCTCGGCCGGGCTCAGCGCCTGGCCCTTCCTGATCTGCGGTGGCCTCAAGATCGCCTATGACCTGGCTCTGCTGGCGATGTTCCGGCGCATCCGGCCCGAGGAAGAAGCCTGAGCGCATATTGGCGCGGGCCGGCGCAGCACCTAAGGTGCGCCACGCCCCAAAAAACATCAGGACACCGAAATGCCCGCGCTCGCTGAACGCCTTGCCAATGTGAAAGTCTCCGCCTCCGTCGCCATGGGCGCCAAGGCGCGGGAGCTGGCGGCCAAGGGCTTCAAGGTGGTGAGCCTGACGACGGGCGAGCCCGATTTCGACACGCCCGCCCATGCGATCGAGGCGGCGCACCAGGCGGCCCTCAAGGGCGATACGAAATACCCGCCGCAAGGTGGCACCGCCGCGATGAAGGCCGCCGTCAGCGCGAAGTTCAAGCGCGACAACGGCCTGGATTACGGGCCGGATGAAATCCTCATCACCAATGGCGGCAAGCAGGCCATCTTCAACGCCCTGATGGCGACCGTGGATCCGGGCGATGAGGTGGTGATCCCCGCCCCCTACTGGATCAGCTACGCCGATATGGCGAAGGTGGCGGGTGGTGTTCCCGTTACCGTCTCCTGCCCGCAGAACAATGGCTTCAAGCTGCGCCCCGAGGATCTGGAAGCGGCCATCACGCCCAAGACCAAATGGGTGATGCTGAACTTCCCCAACAACCCGACCGGGGCCGCCTGCTCGCGCGCCGAAATGAAGGCGCTGGCGGAGGTGCTGCTGCGCCACCCGCATGTCTGGGTGATGACCGACGACATGTATGAGCACCTCGTCTATGACGGCTTCGAATTCTGCACCATCGCCGAGGTGGAGCCCCGGCTGAAGGCCCGCACGCTGACGGTGAACGGCGCCTCCAAGACCTATGCGATGACCGGCTGGCGCATCGGCTTCTGCGGCGGCCCGAAGGAGTTGATCGCGGCCATGTTCAACATGCAGGGCCAGGCGACCTCGGGCGTCTCCTCCATCGGCCAGGCGGCCGCCGCCGCGGCGCTGAACGGCCCGCAGGATCTCGTGAAGGAGCGTGCCGCCGAATATCGCGAGCGCCGCAACCTCGTGGTGGACATGCTGAACGAGGCCCCCGGCATCGTCTGCCACCGCCCCGAGGGCGCCTTCTACGTCTTCCCCAATGTCGCCGGCTGCCTGGGCAAGACCAGCAAGGGCGGGGCGAAGATCGAGACCGACACGGATTTCGCCATGGCCCTGCTGGAGGAAGCCCATGTGGCGGTGGTGCAGGGGGCGGCCTATGGCATGTCCCCCTATATCCGCATCAGCTACGCGACCGACATGGCGAGCCTGCGCGATGCCTGCACCCGCATCCAGGATTTCTGCCGCGGCCTGGTGTAATGCCGTCCGATGATCGAAAGGCATCTTTGCCTGGAGATCTGAATCGGCCGGAGGCCAGTCCGTCCGATGTTCGAAAGGCGTCTTCGCCTGGAGATCTGAATCGGCCGGAGGCCAAGCCGTCCGATGTTCGAAAGGCGTCTTCGCCTGGAGATCTGAATCGGCCGGCGGCCAGCCCGTCCGATGATCGAAAGGCATCTTTGCCTGGAGATCTGAATCGGCCGGCCACAACCCTCCGGCCCGGGACCGATGCCGACGCCCACGCCTATATCCGGCTGATCGGTGATGCCTGGGCGGAATTCCCGGGCATCATCTTCGATGTCGCGGCGGAACTGCCTGAGCTGCACGCGCTCGCCAGCTATTTCCAGCGGCTGGAGGGCGCCTTGTGGCTGGCGGAGGATGCCCGCGGCCAGGCCGTCGGCATGGTCGCGACGCGCCCCCTGCGGGAGGATGGGGCCTGGGAAATCGGCCGCATGTATGTGGCCCGATCCGCCCGCGGCACCGGCCTCGCGCAGACGCTGCTGCGCACGGCCGAGGCGCATGCCCGCGCGGCGGGGGCCGCGCGCATGGTGCTCTGGACCGATACCCGCTTCGAGGCCGCGCACGCGTTCTATGAGAAGGCGGGCTATGTGCGGCAGGGCGCCATCCGCATCCTGGATGACCTCTCGAAATCGCTGGAATTCCGCTACACCAAGCCCTCCCGCGGGCTGGTCGTGGAAATGCTCGACGCGGCGGCCGCCGCGAGTGCGGAGCGGCGGCTGGCCGAAATCCTGGTGGCCTGTGTCGCGGCCGGGGCCAGCGTCTCCTATCTGCATCCGCTCTCGCGGGAGAAATCGCGCGGCTTCTGGAAGCGGGTTTCCACCGATGTGGCGCAGGGGCACCGCGTGCTGCTGGCCGCCTGGGCCGATGGCGCGCTGGCCGGGACCGTGCAGCTGGACCTGGGCACGCCTGAGAACCAGCCGCACCGGGCGGAAGTGGCCAAGCTGCTGGTGGACCCCGCCTTCCGCCGCCGCGGCGTGGGGGAGGCGCTGATGCGCCGGGCGGAGCAGGCGGCCCTGCGCCTGGGCCGCAGCCTGCTGACCCTCGACACCCGCGCCGATGACCTGGCCGAGCCGCTGTATCGCCGCCTCGGCTGGCAGGAGGGCGGGCGGATTCCCGGCTACGCCCTGGATGAAACGGGCCAGGCGCGGGACACGCTGTTCTTCTACAGGACGCCCGGCTGAACCAAGCGCGGCCTGCGCCGAAAGCCTGCTGGAAAACCGCATTGATGGAATGGCAATGCAGCTGGGGCCGACGGGAAGATGCTTCGCGGCCCCCCGCTCAAACCAGCCAGAGGTCCTGCTGCGTCAGCGTGGCCCCCACCTGGAAGCCGGTGATCAGCTCCGCCCCGCCCGCGCCGATCCCATCGGCGTCCCAGCTCAGACTCTGCCCATTCGGATCATACAGGAATTGCCCGAGCGAGGAGGTCGGCACCGTGCCGATCACGAAGCGACCATCCAGCGAGCCCCCCGGCACCAGCCCGCCGCCATAGCTCCCCGCCGCCAGCGCCACACGATCCACGCCGGAGGAGAAGTCATACACCATGTCCCCGCCCTCGCCCGAGGCGAAGCGGAACTCATCCGCGCCATTGCCGCCATAGAGCGCATCCGCCCCCGCGCCGCCATTCAGGATATCCGCGCCATCGCCGCCAAAGAGGCTGTCAATCGCGGCGAGGCCGGCCAGCACGTCATCCCCCGCATTGCCGGAGAGCACATTGTTGCCGCCATCGCCCGCCAGCACATCGGCATGGCCCGAGCCGAGCAGCGCCTCGCATTCCACATAGGCATCGCCCGCCGCGTCACCCCCCGTGCCGCCGCTGGTCAGTGAGGCCACGACGCCGGCGAGCGCATTGTCATAGCGCGCATAGTCATAGCCCGGCCCGCCATCCAACCAATCCGCGCCGGCATCCCCGAAGAAGCTCTCATCGCCAAAGCCGCCATAGAGGCGATCATCCCCCGCGCCGCCATAGAGCACGTCATTCCCCGCACCGCCGATCAGCACATTGGCCCCGGCAGCGCCCATCAGCGTGCCGCCGAAGCCGCCCGCGACCAGGCCCTGGATGTTGAGATAGACATCCCCCGCCGCATCGCCCATGTTGAATTGCGACGCGGCGAGGCTGGCGAAGACGGGGCCGGCGGCATCGGCATAGCTTGCGTAATTGAAGCCGAGGCCGCCATCCATGTAGTCGGCGCCGAGACCGCCGATCAGGATGTCATCCCCATTGCCGCCATAGAGCGCGTCATCCCCCGCGCCGGCCGCGAGGGTATCGTCGGCATTCAGGCCGGAGAGGGTGTTGCCCGCATTGTCGCCGGAGAGAAGATCATTGAAGCCCGAGCCAGTGAGGTTCTCGATGGCGGCGAAGCTATCGCCCTGGGCCTCGCCCAGATTGGCTAGGGGCGCGGTGAGGAAGACCTCGACGGCGGCGGGGGCGTAGTCATAGCGGGCCGTGTCGGTGCCATCCTGGCCGTTGAGCGCATCGGCGCCGGCGCCGCCCCAAAGCTGGTCATCGCCGGAACCACCATCGAGCGTGTCATTGCCACTGTCGCCGTAGAGTTGGTCATCGCCACCGAGGCCGGCGAGGGAATCGTCCCCTTCGAGACCCAAAAGAACGTTTTGCTCGTTGTTCCCCTCGATTTTATCGGTGACGGAGGAACCAATCAGCCCTTCGATTGCTTGAAATGAATCGCGCCGCGCATTGCCTGTTCCAATGCTGTTATCCAGCAGCGATACTGTGACGCCCTGAGTATTGACACCCCATTCCATAACACGAAATCGGGGCACCAAGCCCGACGCGAATTCGTAGGAAACGTAGTCAAAACCGTCGCCGCCGAATATGGTGTCCCCGCCACGCGCCGTGGTCCTGTCATCTTGATAGGGTCCACCGCCAATGATGACATCATTGCCCGGCCCGCCATCTATCCAATCCTCGTCATGCGTTCCCCAGATGCGGTCGTCGCCATCAGTGCCGTAGATCTGCATGGGGACACGAACTCCGAGGGCCAAGCCGATGGACGAGATTTCAGTCCATGTAATGGAATTTCAGCACAGGCGGAAGCCAGGCTCATGCTTGCTTCGATGTCGAGGCACCTGAGCAGCCGATTCAGGCTCACGCGCTACAAACCAACGCCCGGCCCGCTCCGGCGCCTCACGCCGTCGCGGCGCGCACAATCCGCAGCAGTGAGCCGCGGAAGGCCTCCACCGATTCCCGGGTTTCGCGCGCGCTGCCCTGCATCGCCTCGCCATGGGCCGCCGTCTCGGCCGTGGTGCGGCTCACCTCCAGCAGGCTGTCCGAGACCTGGCGCACATCCTGCGCCGCATCCGAAACGCGGGCCGCGATTTCCCGCGTGGCCATCGCCTGCTGTTCCACCGCGGCAGCGATGGAGGAGGCCATGCGGTCAATCTCCGTGACCGATTCCGCCATCTCGCCCACCGCGCGCACGGCGCCCTCGGTCGCCTGGCCGATGCTCTGCACCTGCTTGGCCACCTCCTCCGTCGCGCGGGCGGTCTGCGCGGCCAGGTCCTTCACCTCGCTCGCCACCACGGCGAAGCCCTTGCCGGCCTCCCCCGCGCGGGCGGATTCGATGGTGGCATTCAGCGCCAGCAGGTTGGTGCGCCCGGCGATGTCGGAGATCATGCGCACCACCTCGCCGATGCGGCCCACGCCCTCGGCCAGGCCCGCGATCACTTCGCGGCTGGCGACACCCCGCTCGGCCAGGCGGCGCGTCAGGTCATTGGCGCCGGCCAGCCGGGCGGAGATCTCCCGCACGCTGGCGGAGAGTTCATCCGTGGCGGCCGCCACCGCCTGGGCATTGTCGAGCGAGCGGGCGGCCGCGGTGGTCGCGGCCTCGCCCTGGCTCGCCGCGCCGCGCATGCTGCCCGCCATGGCGCTGGCCGTGTCCGACATGCGGCCCGCCCGGGCGCGCACCTCCTCCACGGCGGTGCCGGCCTCGCGCTCCACCTGCTCGGCCATCCGGGCCAGGGCGGCGCGGCGCTGCGCCTCCGCCTCGGTCCTTTCGCGCTCCTGCGTGGCGCGCAGGGCCGCATTCTCGGCCAGGCCATCGCGGAAGACGTGCAGCGAGCGGGCCATGGCGCCCAGCTCATCGCGGCGCTGCAGGCCCGGGATGCTGGCGCTGAGATCACCCCCCGCGATGCGGCCCATCGCGCCGGTGATGCCGCGCAGCGGGCGGACGATGGCGCGGATCAGCGCCAGGATGCAGAAGGCCCCGCCCAGGATCACGAGGACCGAGGCGAGCAGCGCCACCTGATCGGTCCAGGCGAGATGGGCCGAAGCCTCCGCCATGGCGGATTGGGCCTGCGCCGCCTCCATGCCGCGCAACTCCAGGATGGCGGCGGACATGGCATTGCCCTGGGCGCGGAAATCCACCAGCACCTCGGCAAAGCGCAGCGATTGCTGGATGGCCCGCTGCTTGGCCTGCGACCAGGCGGCGAAGTTGGTGCCGATGGCCGAGCCGGGCGCGATGCCGGCCGCGCGCAAGGCCGCCGCCGCCGCCTCGCCCGAGGTGAGGGCGGCGGCGCGCTGCTCCGGCTGCGGGTCCGCGCGGTAGCGCAGCGCCGCCACGCGGGCCGCGGCGGCCAGCCGCTCGGCCGCTTCGGCGCTGCCGGGGGGCAGGGCGCTGAAGCCCTGGAACAGCGCATCGCCCGAGCGGTTCTGGTCCGCCTCGGCCTCCAGCCGCAGGGCAACGATCTCCTGCATCTGCCGCCAGGAGCCGAGATAGCCGGCCCGCGCCGTCTGGAAGGCGGCGAGCTGCGCGCGCTGGGCGGGCGTCAGGCTCGCGTCGCGCGCCAGTTCCGTCGCTCCGGTCTCGAGCCGGGCGAGGAAGCCATCCGCCGCGCGCACCTGCGCCGGATTGGCCCGTTGCAGCCAGCTGTTGATCTGGTTGCGGGCGGAGGTGAGGTCGATTTCCAGCTGCAGCACGCGTGCCAGGCGATCCGCCGCCGCCTGGCTGCGGCTGAAGCTCTGGCCCGCCTGGGCCAGCAGCAGATGCGTGGCGGCGGCCCCCAGCAGCGAGAGCAGCAGAAGCGTGCCCAGCATGAGGATCAGGCGGCGGGAGAGGGTCATCGCGGGGGCTCCAAAGCGCAAGCCCTGGTACGGCATGGGGCGTGAAGCTCCGGTTAAGCCCGCGCCCATGGCGCCCCGCTTTGCGTCCGCGTCATTCGGCGCGAGACTGCGGCCCAGCAGGGCCGCTTGGCCGAACGCAATGACAGGACGCCACATGATCACCCTGACCTGGGCGCGCGCCATGGCGGCCTATAATTCCGAAATGAACCGGCGCCTCTACGCCGCCGCCGACACGCTGGAGGATGCCGCCCGCCGGGCCGAGGGTGGCGCCTTCTTCGGCAGCATCCATGGCACGCTATGCCACCTGCTCTGGGGCGATACGGTCTGGATGAACCGCTTCGATGGCTGGGAGAGGCCGCCCGTGGGCATCCCCGGCAGCACGAGCTGGATCGCCGATTGGGCGGCGCTGAAGGCGGCCCGGGTGGAGGCGGATGCCGGGATCGAGGCCTGGGCCGCGCGCCTCACTGCGGACGGGCTGGAGGGCGAGGTGGATTGGTTCAGCGGCGCCAACAATGCCCAGATGCGCCGGCCGCGGTGGCTACTGATCACACATATGTTCAACCACCAGACGCATCATCGCGGCCAGGCGCATGCGCTGCTCACCCGGGCGGGCGCGCAGACCGGGGCGACGGACCTGCCCTGGGTGATCCCCGCGGCGGCCTGGGCACCAGCGGGCTGAATTCAGCCCGCCGCCGGATCAACGGCGCCTTCCGGGGCTGACCTCATTCGCCGCCATCCCCGCGGCGGCAGAGACGATGCGCAGCCGGGGCAAATTGCCCAGGCGGCGCAGCACCTCGGCGGGCGGCTCGGTGAAATCGGGGCCGGTGAGCGCCACCAGCGCCCGGGCCTCACTGCCGTCGCGCAGGGCTTCACCGGCGCGGCGCAGCAGGATCTCGATGGCGGCATTGGGCGCGGTGGGGCTGATGCCCAGGGCGGCGCGCATCTCCTGGACAGCCGAATCCAGCGTCTGGCTCGTCGCGGGGTTGCTGTTCACGCTGTAGAGCGGGTTCTCGCGGAAGCTGCGCGCCAGGAATTCCAGCTGCGCCGCGGCGATGGCCGCACCCCCCGGATCACCCTGCCAGCGCGAGGTATCGCCGAGGTTGCGCGGGGCAAACAACGCGGCGCCGCGCACCGGATCGCCCACGCCGCCCAGGTAATCCGTCACCGGATCCACGTCGCAGGCGGCCAGGAGGAGGGGGTAGGCGAGGAGGGTTCTGCGCTGCATGGGGCTTCCTTTGAGGGTCTCCTATGCCATGCCCGCATCTTGCCGGTCAGCATCCTGCCTGCCACAGATGGTAACCGCATGAATGATGGCCCCACCCCGAACTCGCCGCCCGGCTTGCTGCCGGCCGGGCTGATGGACCTGCTGCCGCCCCTGGCGGAGCGCGAGGCCGTGCTCGTCGAGGCGCTGATGGAGGGCTTCGCGCGCTACGGCTATGAGCGGGTGAAGCCGCCCCTGCTGGAATTCGAGGAAGGGCTGCTGGCCGGCTCCGGTGCCGCCGTCGCCGAACAGACCTTCCGCCTGATGGACCCGGTCAGCCAGCGCATGATGGGGCTGCGGGCGGATACGACGCCGCAGGTGGCCCGCATCGCCGCCACGCGGCTCGGCCTCCAGGCGCGGCCCTTGCGGCTCTGCTATGCGGGCCAGGTGCTGCGCGTGCGGGGCAGCGAATTGGCCCCCTCCCGCCAATTGGCCCAGGCGGGCGTGGAGCTCATCGGCGGTGCCGCCCCCGAGGCGGATGCGGAGGTGGCGCTGGTCGCGGCCGAGGCGCTGGCGCGCATCGGCATCACCGACATCACGCTGGATGTGACGCTGCCGCGCATGGCGCAGGCGCTGCTGGCCGCCGCCGGCATTCATGACGCGCTGGCCGAGCGGCTGATCCATGCGCTGGACCGCAAGGATGCCGCCGCCGTCACCGCCCTGGCCGAGGGTGCCGGGCCGGTGGCGCTGCTGCTGCCCCGCCTGCTGGCCGCCGCCGGCCCCGCGGCGCATGCGCTCACGGTGCTGCGCGAGGCGGAGCTGCCCGCCGCCGCCCGCGCCATCGCCGAAAACGCGGCCCGCATCATCGAGGCGATCGCCGCCCGGGCGCCCGGCCTGCGCATCACGCTCGACCCGATCGAGTTTCGCGGCTTTCGCTATCATGTGGGGGTGGCCTTCACGATCTTCGGGCCGGGCTTCTCGGGCGAATTGGCCAAGGGCGGGCGCTATCTCTCGGCGAATGACGAGCCGGCGACGGGCATGACGCTCTACCCCGATGCCGTGCTGCGGGCCGCACCGGTGGCGGCCCCCCGGCCGCGCTGCTTCCTGCCGCTGGGCACGCCGGCTAGCGCCGGGGCCGCGCTGCGCCAGCAGGGCTATGCGACGGTCGCCGCCCTGGCGCCCGAGGATGCGCCCGAGGCCCTGCGTTGCACCCATTCCTGGGATGGCGCAAACCCCGTCCCGCTGGTTCAGAAAGGTTAAGTGAGATGGCCAATGTCGCCGTGATCGGCGCCCAATGGGGCGACGAGGGCAAGGGCAAGGTGGTGGATTGGCTGGCCAGCCGCGCCGATATCGTCGTGCGCTTCCAGGGCGGCCACAATGCCGGCCACACGCTGGTGGTGGGGGAGACGACCTACAAGCTGAGCCTGCTGCCCTCCGGCGTGGTGCGCGGCAAGCTCGGCATCATCGGCAATGGCGTGGTGCTGGACCCCGACGCGCTGCTGGGCGAGATCGCCAAGGTGCGCGCGCAGGGGCTCGATGTCGGCCCGCACAATCTGCGCATCGCGGATAACGTGCCGCTCATCCTGCCGCTGCACCCGGCGCTGGACCGCGCGCGGGAAGCGGCGCGTGGCGAGGACAAGATCGGCACCACCGGGCGGGGGATTGGCCCCGCCTATGAGGACAAGGTGGGCCGCCGCGCCATTCGCCTGTGTGACCTGGCCGAGCCGGAGACGCTCTCGGCCAAGCTCGACGAACTCCTGCTGCACCACAATTCCCTGCTGCGCGGCCTGGGGGCGACCCCCTTCGAGAAGCAGCCGCTGCTGGATGCGCTGCTGGCCCTTGCCCCTCAGCTGCTGCCCTATTCCGAACCCGTCTGGGAGCGGCTGGACGCCGCCCGCGCCGAGGGCAAGCGCGTGCTGTTCGAGGGCGCGCAGGCCGTCATGCTGGACGTGGATCACGGCACCTACCCCTATGTCACCAGCAGCAACACCGTCGCCGGCAATGCGGCGGCGGGTGCCGGCGTGGGGCCGGATGCCATCGGCCTCGTCCTCGGCATCGCCAAGGCCTATGCGACGCGCGTCGGTTCCGGCCCTTTCCCCTCCGAACTGCATGACGAGATCGGCCGCCGCCTGGGGGAACGCGGGCGCGAATTCGGCACCGTGACGGGCCGCCCGCGCCGCTGCGGCTGGTTCGACGCGGCGATGGTGCGCCAGGCGGTCAAGATCGGCGGCGTGAAGGGCCTGGTGCTGACCAAGCTCGATGTGCTGGACGGGCTGCCGGAGCTGAAGATCTGCACGGGCTATCGCGTGGATGGCGCCACGGTGAAGCACCTGCCCGCCGCCATGCGCGCGCAATCCCGCTGCGAGCCCATCTTCGAGACGATGGAAGGCTGGTCCGGCTCCACCCAGGGGGCGCGCAGCTACGCGCAATTGCCGGCCCAGGCGGTGAAATATGTGCGCCGCATCGAGGAGCTGGTGGAAGCGCCGGTGATGATGCTCAGCACCTCGCCCGACCGCGATGACACGATTGCGCTGCGCGATCCTTTCGCGGGGTAGCGATGGGTAGCACTGCGTGGCAGCCACCTCCGTCCCTTTTTCAGCGGCGGGAGTCGGCAGGAGCGTGCGATCTGTGGAAGGCGATCTGTATTGACCATGAAATCCAGAACGTCGTCCGGCTTCAGCTTGAAGCACTCTGGCGACACTATCGGCCTTACGCGACCGAGCATTTTTATCATGAGTTCCCGCGCGACACCCAGGCACGATTCTGGGAGATGTATCTTGCGGTAGCCCTTTTACGACGTGGCGTGACTCTGAAACGCCTGCCGGACGACTCGCCCGATATCGGCTTCCTTGCCGCTTCTGGTACGTCGGTTTGGATCGAAGCAGCTGCGCCAGGACCGGGCCAGGCTGGCCTTCCGGATAGCGTCGATGACTTTCCGTTTCATCCAGATGCGCCTGTTGAGGCTCTGTGCGTCCCGGAGCTACCGATCCTGCTGCGGCTGATGCACGCGATCTACGAGAAACGTAAACAGCGGTGTCGCCAGCTGCGGTCTGGCGTCATTCAGCGGCACCAGCCTTTCGTGATTGCCGTGAATGCTGGCGGGATCCCGGCGGCGCGGTTTCCTACGAGTCTTCCCTGGATCGTAAAATCGCTATTCCCGATAGGCGATCTTACGGCCACGTTTGATTGCACGACGAGCGCTTTTGTAGGCGCGGGCTGGTCAACTCGTGTCGCTGTTCCGAAAGCGAACGGACGGGAGATTTCAACCACCCTATTCACGCAGCCTCGCAGCCGCGGGGTGAGCGCCGTGCTGTATTCGGCAGTGCATCCCGGCAGCCTCTTGCGCGACGAGGCTTTGGAATGCGGGCTCGATTTCGTGCTGGTCCATAATCCATATGCGGCATTTCCACTCCCTGACGATGTATTGCCAGATGCAGAACACTGGATCGCGCGGCCTGATGGTGATGGGTTCCTCACGCTAACTCGACGCCAACGCCAGCATTGATCCCTGGTACACCGCTGTTCACTGCCCCTCTCGCGCGATGCTCAATCGCAGTTAAGCTATCCCAGACCTCCTTCGGGGAAGAGCCTGATGCTGGCTGACCAATATGACCTGCCCCTCTCCACCGCCTCCGAAGCCGCGCGGGATGCCTATGCGCTCGGCCTGGATCGCCTGTTGACGCAATATGACGGCATCGGCGCGGCCTTTGATGCCGCCATCGCCGCCGACCCTGGTTTCGCCCTCGCCCATATCGGCCGCGCCCAGGCGCTGATGCTGCTGGGCGAGATGGCCGGGGCGCGCGCTGCCGTCGCCACGGCGGAAGCCCTGGCCGGTGGCGTCACGCGGCGCGAGGCCAGCCAGATCGCCTTCTACCGCACCCTGCTGGGCGGCCGTGTGGATGTGTCGCTCGCGGCGCTGCTGGCGCATCTGGCCGAATGGCCGCGCGATGCGATGGTGCTGAACACCAACGCCAATCCCAATGGCCTGCTGGGTTCCTCGGGCGTCGTCGGGCAGAAGGCGCGGCTGGTTGCGCTGATGAACGCGCTCGCGCCGCATTACGGCGATGATTGGTGGTTCGCCTCCGCCCATGCCATGGCGCTGAACGAGGATGGCCAGCATGCGGCGGCGCGTCCGCGCATCGAACGCTCCTTCGCGCGGCGGCCGGACAGCGCCTGGGTCGCGCATTCCCGCGCCCATCTTTGCTATGAGGAGGGCGAGACGGATGCCGCGCGCGCATTCCTCAGCACCTGGCTGAAGACCTATCCACGCGGCGGCGTTCTGTATGGCCATCTGCACTGGCACCTGGCGCTGGGCGAGCTGGAAGCGGGCGAGGCGGCATCCGCCTGGGACCTCTATCGCGCGGCGTTTTCGGTGCAGGGCGGCAGCGGCACCGCGCGGCAGAAGCTGCAGGACGCGTCCTCCTTCCTGTGGCGCTGGGAATTGGCCGGGCAGCCGCGCGATGAGGCCGCCTGGCGGGAATTGCACGGCTTTGCCCTCGCCCATTTCCCGCGCCCCGGCATCGCCTTCGCCGACCTGCATGTGATGCTGGCCCAGGCCATCAACGGCGATGGCGCGGGGCTTGAGGCGCGCATCGCTGAGATGGCGGAGCTGGAGCGTGAGGCGCGCTACCCCTCGGGCCCGGTCATCCCCGCCATCTCCCGCGCATTCCTCGCCTTTCAGCAGCGCGATTTCGCTGAGGTGATCGAGACGCTGGAGCCGCTTCTGGCGCAAAGCGAGCGCATCGGCGGCAGCCGCGCCCAGACGGATCTGGTGGAATTCACCCTGCTGCGCGCCTGCGCCGAGGCCGGGCGGGCGGAGGATACCCGCCGCATCCTGGCACGGCGCCGGCCCGGCCCCGCGCCCGTCCCCGTCGCGGCGCGGCATTGAGGCGATGCAAACACGTCCTGCGCGTGGTATATGTATTCCATGAGTGACAACCTTGTCCTGGAACATCTGCGATACATCCGTGCCGAGATTGGCGAATTGCGCGAGGATGTGCGCGAGGTGAAGGCGCGGCTGACGGCCGTGGAACTCGGCCTCGCCGCCGTGCGCCGTGAACTCGCCCATCTGGCATAGCCCGATGCGCATCTCTCGGCCCGCGTGGACCGGCTGAGCGACCGCATGGAACGAGTCGAACGCCGCCTCGACCTCGCCGAACCGGCCTGACCGCCCTGCACAGGTGACGCGCGGCCCTCGCGCGGGCATCTTGCGCGCATGACCCAGACCGACCCTGCCCTGATGGAAGCCGAAGAGCTTCTGACGCTCTTTGCCCGCCGCGCCCTCTCACCGGTCGAGGCGCTGAAGGCCGTGACCGAGCGCATCGCCCGCATGAACCCCTGGGTGAATGCCTTCGCCGCCCTCAATCCCCGCGCCCTGCAACAGGCGGGCGAGAGTGAGGCGCGCTGGGCGGCGGGGCGCCCCATGGGGGGGCTGGATGGCGTGCCCGTCACGGTGAAGGATCTGCTGAACGTCGCGGGCTTCCCGACGCGGCGCGGCAGCCGCACCACGGACGCCACCCCCGCCACCGAAGATGCGCCCTCGGTGCTCGGCCTCAAGCTCGCGGGTGCGGTCATCATCGGCAAGACCACCACCACGGAATTCGGCTGGAAGTCGCCGGGCGATTGCCCGCTGCACGGCATCACCCGCAACCCCTGGAATCGCGAGCGCACGCCGGGCGGTTCCTCCAGCGGGGCAGGGGCCGCAGCCGCCGCCTGCTTCGGGCCCTTGCATATCGGCACGGATGCCGGCGGTTCGATCCGCATCCCGGCGGCGTTTTGCGGCGTGGTGGGCGTGAAGCCCAGCTTCGGGCGCGTGCCGCAATGGCCGCTCGGCGCCTTCGCCAATGTCGCCGTCGCCGGCCCCATGGCGCGCGGCGTGCGGGATGCGGCGCTGATGATGAACGCCATGGCCCGGCATGACCTGCGCGACCCCTTCTGCCTGCCAGATGAAAAGCGCGACTGGCGGGACGGCATCGAGGAGGGTGTGACCGGCCTGCGCGTCGCCCTGGTCCGCCGCATGGGCTTTGACGCGCCCCTCGATGCCGAGGGCGAGACGGCGCTGATGCAGGCCGCCCGCGCCCTCGAAGCCGCCGGCGCCATCATCGAGGAAGCCGACCCGGAATTGCCGGACACGCGCGCCATTTTCGGCCGTGTCTGGGGGGTGGCACTTTCCCGCCTGCTGGCCTCCGTGCCCGAGGAAAAGCGGCATCTGCTGGATGACGGCATCGCCGAGGTCGCCGCCGCCGAGGGCCAGATGAGTGCGGTGGATTTCCTCGCCGCCGATGCGCTGCGGATCGAGGCGGCGCACGCCATGGCGCGCTTCCACCAGCGTTATGACCTGATGCTGACGCCCTGCACGCCGACCGCGGCGTTCGGCGCGGATCAGCCGACCATCCAGCCCCGCATGGCGCTGTGGCGCGATTGGGCGCCCTGGACCTTCACCCACAACCTCACGCGCCAGCCGGCGATCTCGGTGCCCGTCGGGCTGGATTCCGAGGGCATGCCCCGCGCCGTGCAGGTGGCTGCCGCCCTCTACCGGGATGACCTGTGCTTCCAGGCGGCGCGCGTGATCGAACTGGCGCTGCAGACACCCGCCGCCCCGCCGCTGTAGCGCGGGCCGGCCCGGACCCCGCCCGCGCATTTCACCCCCCTGTCTTGTAACGGTCATGAAAAGATGCTTCACCCCGCCCCCTGATCAGGGCGGGAGCGACGCGTGCGGCTTGTGACCTTTACCGATGGCATGGGCACCCGGGTGGGTGCGCTTGATGCCTCCGGCGCCGTGCGCGACATCACCGCCCTCGATCCCTCCCTGCCGCGGGACATGCTGGGCCTCATCGCGTCCGGCCGCATCGCGGCGGGCCGCGTGCCGGCCGTGATGGAAGCCCCCATCGTCACCGAGGCGCGGCTGCTGGCGCCGATCCCGCGCCCGCCGAAGAACGTGTTCTGCGTCGGCAAGAACTACCATGAGCACGCCAAGGAATTCGCGGGCTCCGGCTTCGATGGTGGCGCCAAGGATGTGGTGCCGCCCTTTCCCGTGGTGTTCAGCAAGCCACACACCAGCATCATCGCGACCGGCGAGCCCATCCTGGGCCACCTCGATCCCACGGGCGGCCTGGATTACGAGGGCGAACTGGGTGTCGTCATCGGCAAGGGTGGGCGCGGCATCACCAAGGCTGACGCGCTGAAGCATGTCTTTGGCTACACCATCATCAATGACGTGACGGCGCGGCATCTGCAGAAGCGCCACAGCCAATGGATCCTCGGCAAGGGGCTGGACAGCTTCTGCCCCATGGGCCCCGCCATCCTGACGGCCGACGAGGTGCCCGACCCCACGGCGCTGACCCTCACCACCTGGGTGAATGGCGAGCAGCGGCAGCATGCCCCCGTCAGTGACCTCATCTTCGACGTGCCCACGCTGATCGAAGCGATCAGCGCCGCCATCACGCTGGAGCCGGGTGACGTCATTGCCACCGGCACCCCGGCGGGGGTGGGCATCGGCTTCACGCCGCCGCGTTTCCTCGCCTCGGGGGATGTGGTGCGGATTGAAGTTCCGGGAATCGGGACCCTGGAGAATCGGGTGGCCTGACGGCTGCTTTGCGACTATTGAGTGACAACGCCGGTGCAAGGATCAAGATCATGCGTGGACCCATACACTTGCCCATGCTTCGCCGCCGGCCCCTGACAGCCACGCAGATCTGCAAGCTGCCGGAGCAGGCCCCCAATGCGGCGGCCTTCTATGAGCCACCCCATGGCGGTGATCCCGAACTCAGCGCCGCGGCCGCCATGCGCCCGGCCGATGAACATGAGTCCGCCGCCGCCGCATGAAGCTCCCGCGCCGCGACCTGCTCGCCCTGCCCTTGGCCGCGCCCCTGCCCTTGGCCGCGCCCTTGGGCTGGGCGCGCGATTCCGCCGCGCAGACGGCTGAATTCCCGAGCCGCCCCGTCACCATGGTCGTGGGCTTTCCGCCCGGCGGCCAGGCGGACCTTGCCGCGCGCCCGGTTGCCGCCGCCATGGAGCGCAACCTCCGCCAGGCGGTGGTGGTGCAGAACCGGCCGGGCGGCGCCGGGGCCATCGGCTCGGGCTTCGTCGCCCGCGCCCCCGCCGATGGGCAGACGCTGCTCATGGCGCTCTCCTCCCTTGCCGTCATCCCCGAGGCGGAAAAGCTGTTTGGCCGCGCGCCGCCCTATACGGTGGAGCAATTCGCCCCGATCGGGCTGGTGAATGCCGACCCCACGATGCTGGCCGTGCCGGCCAGCGCCCCCTGGCGGAACCTCGCGGAATTCGTGGCCGCCGCGCGCGCCCGGCCGGGCGATATCCCCTATGGCTCCTCGGGCGCCTATGGCACGCTGCATGTGGCGATGGAGATGTTTGCGGCCGCCGCACGGATTCGCCTGCTGCATGTCCCCTTCCAGGGGGCGGGCCCGGCCATCACGGCGCTGCTCTCCGGCAATATCCAGGCGCTGGCGACCGCGCCCGGCACCCTCACGCAGCATGTGCAGACCGGCCGGCTGCGCGTTCTGGGCTGCTGGGGGCGCGAACGCGCGCCGGCCTTCCCCGAGGTGCCGACCTTCATCGAGGCTGGCTTCGGGGAGGTGGAGTTCTACATCTGGGCCGGGCTTTTCGCGCCCGTCGCCACACCGGCGCCGATCCAGCTGCGGCTGCGCGAAAGCCTGCGCCAGGCCATGCAGGATGCCGATCTGCTGCGCGCCTTCGAGACGGCGGGTTCCCCCCCGCGCTATCTCGACGCACCGGATTTCGCGCGCTTCTTCGCCGAGGATTCCGCCCGGCTCGTGGCCGCCGTCCAGCGCATCGGCCGCGTCGAGTAGCCTGCCGGCGCGGGGCTGATCGGCGCTGGGTCGGGGCTGGCCCGGAATTCCCGCGTTTCCCGGCTTGGGGCGCCTTAACCGCGCTTTCATGCAATCGGCGTTATCCCGCTTGCACTGGCCAAATGGGCCAGGCACGGCAAGGCGAGGATCCCATGACGAACTGGCTCTCCCATCTCATTCCCTCGGGCGCGGCGGGGGCGCTTTCGGCGGTCATGGCCGCGCATGCGGCGATCAGCTTCGAGCCCGATGGCACCATCATCGAGGCGAATCCGCTGTTCCTGGAGGTGATGGGCTACACGCTGGAAGAGGTGCGCGGCCGCCATCACGGGATGTTCCTGGAGCCCGGCACCGCCGAAAGCCCGGAATACCGCTGCTTCTGGGATGAGCTGCGCGCCGGGCGCCACCAATCCTCCCAGTTCAAGCGCCTCGGCAAGGGCGGGCGGGAGATCTACATCCAGGCCACCTATTGCCCGGTGATGGGCGCCGGGGGCCAGGTGGTGCGCATCATCAAGCTCGCTTCCGACATCACCGAGCGCAGCCTGCGCGCGGCCGATCATGATGGCCAGGTGGCCGCCATCGGCCGGGCCCAGGCGGTGATCAGCTTCACGCTGGATGCCCATATCCTCGACGCCAATGCCAATTTCCTGGCCGCGACAGGCTATGGCCTCAGCGAAATCCGGGGCCGGCACCACCGCATCTTCATGGACCCGGCCGAAGCCGCGCTGCCGGCCTATCGCCAGATGTGGGAGGCGCTGGCGCGTGGCGAAAACTGCCGCGGCCAGTTCCGCCGCCTGGGCAAGGGCGGCCGCGAAATCTGGATCGAGGCCGCCTATACCCCCATCCTCGACATGACCGGCCGCCCGGTGAAGATCGTCAAATACGCGACCGACATCACGGCGCAGATGCAGGAACGCCAGCGCCGCGTCGCCCTCGGCCAGGAGGTGGACGCCGAGCTGAACGAGGTGGGCAGCACCGTCTCCCTCACCCAGAATCGCGCCGCCGAGGCCGTCGGCCGCTCGCGCGAGACGGCGATGAGCGTGCAGGCCGTGGCGGCCGGCGCCGAGCAATTGGCGGCCTCGGTCCATGAGATCAGCCGCCAGATCGCCGAGGCGTCCCGCTCCACCACCGCCGCCACGGGCGAGGCGGACCGGGCCACGCGCATGGTGACGGAACTGGTCACGGCGGCCGAGAAGATCACCCAGGTGGTGCGCCTCATCACCGATATCGCGGGGCAGACCAACCTGCTGGCGCTGAACGCCACCATCGAGGCGGCGCGGGCGGGGGATGCGGGCAAGGGTTTCGCCGTCGTCGCCTCCGAGGTGAAGGGGTTGGCGGGGCAGACGGCCCGCGCCACGGAGGAGATTGCCGCCCAGGTCGGCCAGGTGCAGACCGCCGTGGAAGGCGCCGTGGCCGCCATCGCCTCCATCGCCGATGCGATTGCGCGGATTGATGGCATCACCACCGGCATCGCCGCCGCGGTGGAGCAGCAAAGCGGCGTCACGCGCGACATGTCCGCCAATATGCAATCCGCGGCGGGTGCGGTGGAGAGTGTCAATCGCAGCCTGGAGGAGATCGCCACCGCCGCCGCCAGCGCGGAGGACAAGACGCGCAAGGTGGTGGAGACGTCCAAGCGGCTGGCGGCTTAGGGCGAGTTCACTTTGGCGAAGGGCCTCCGGCGGCTGGGGCCATGGGCCGGACCCAGCCACAACAAACGGGGTCTGGGGCCCATGGCCCCAGCCGCCGGAGGCCCTTCTGAGGCAGCACTCAGCCAAAAAAGCGATTGGCCGGCCGTGGCAGCCCCAGATGCTCGCGCAGCGTCGTCCCCGCATAATCCCGCCGGAACAATCCGCGGCGCTGCAATTCCGGCACCACCTGCTCGACGAAATCCACGAGGCCCCCTGGCACATAGGGGAACATCACGTTGAAGCCGTCACAGGCGCGGCCCTCCAGCCAGGCCTCCATCTCATCGGCGATGCTGGCCGGCGTGCCCACCATCGCGGCACCGCCATAGCCGCCCAGGCGCTGCGCCAGTTGCCGCACCGTGAGGTTCTCCCGCCGTGCCATGTTGATGGCGCGTTCGCGGCCGGATTTGCTGGCCTCCGTCTCCGGGATCTCGGGCAGCGGGCCATCCGGGTCGAAGTCGCGCGCATCCACGCCGAGCGCGATGGACAGCGCGCCGATGGCGCTTTCCTCATGCACCAGGCTGTCCAGCAGGGCGCGCTTGGCCCGCGCTTCCTCCAGGGTGGCGCCCACCACGACCAGCACGCCAGGCAGAATCTTGAGGTGGTCCGGGTTGCGGCCAAGGGCTGCGGCGCGCCCCTTCACATCGGCGTAGAAGGCCTGGGCTTCGGCGATGGGACCACCGGCGGCGAAGACCATCTCGGCGGTTTCCGCCGCGATCTGCCGCCCGGCGTCCGAGGCGCCGGCCTGCACGATCACCGGCCAGCCCTGCACCGGGCGCGCCACATTCAGCGGCCCGCGCACCGAAAGCTCGGGCCCCACATGGTTCAGCACATGCATCCGCGCGGGGTCCCAGAAGATGCCGCTTTGCGCATCGCGGATGAAGGCGTCATCGGCGAAGCTGTCCCACAGCCCGGTCACCACATCGTAGAATTCGCGGGCGCGCTTGTAGCGTTCGCCATGCGCCATATGCGCATCCTGGCCGAAATTCTGCGCCGCATCCGGGTTCGCGGTGGTCACGAGGTTCCAGCCCGCCCGCCCGTTCGAGATATGATCGAGCGAGGCGAATTTCCGCGCCACATGATAGGGGTCGTTATAGGTGGTGGAGGCGGTGGCGATCAGCCCGATGCGCTCCGTCACGGCGGCCAGGGCCGGCAGCAGCGTCAGCGGATCAAAGCTGGTGGCGGTGTGGCTGCGGCGCAGCGCCTCGATGGGCATGTTCAGCAGCGCCAGGTGATCCGCCATGAAGAAGGCGTCGAACTTGCCGGCCTCCAGCGTCTGAATGAGCTGCTTCAGCTGCGGAAAGCTGAAATTGGCGCCAGGCCAGGCCCCCGGATAGCGCCAGCCGCCGGTGTGGATGACGACGGGGCGCATGAAGGCCCCCAGATGCAGCTGCCGTTGCGCCATAGGCTGGAAACCCTCCGATTGCCGTCAGGATTTGGCGTGGCCCCCCGTCTGGTTTCAGCCGCAGGGCACGCGGGGCTGCCATGCGTGCAGGCGAGAAGAAGGGCCTCCGGCGGCTGGGGCCATGGGCCCCAGACCCCAATGATTTCGGGGCGGTCCTGGACCTGCATGGCCGCCATCCGGATCGGGGTCTGGGGCCCATGGCCCCAGCCGCCGGAGGCCCCTTAAACCGGCAGCCGCATGCGCGCGCGCAGCCCGCCCATCGGGCTTTCCTCCAGCAGGATCTCCCCGCCATGCGCGCGCACGATATCCCGCGCGATGGCAAGGCCCAGCCCCGTGCCGGTGGCCGAGCCGGAGCTGAAGGGGCGGAAGGCCTCGGCGCGGTCGGCGGCGGGGATGCCCGGGCCGTCATCATCCACCGTCAGCTCCGCCCAGTTCCGCCCGGCCTCCTGCACCGGTGCCAGGCCGATTGCCACGCGCTGCGCATGCCGCCGCGCATTGTCGAGCAGATTGCCCAGGGCCCGCTTCAGCGCATCGGCGCGCAGCGGCAGGGTCAGGATGCCGGGCAGCCGGACCTCCACATTGGCACCGCTGCGCCGCGCCTTGGCGGCCATTTCCTCCACCAGCTCCACCAGATCCGAGGGGCGCGGCGCCTCGATCCCTTCGCCGCGGGCGAAGGCGAGATAGGTCTCCACCATGCGCTCCATCTCTTCCAGATCCTGGTTGAGCGCCTCCAGATCCTCCGCCGTGTCGGCCGAGCGCGGCAGCATGGCGATGGCGAGGCGCATGCGCGTCAGCGGCGTGCGCAGATCATGGCTGATGCCGGCCAGCATCTCGGTGCGCTGGTTCACGAAGCGCAGGATGCGCCCCTGCATGGCGTTGAAGGCGAGTGCCGCCTGCCGCACCTCGCGGGCGCCCTCGGGCTTGATGGGTGCCGTGTCCCGCCCGAGGCCGAAGGATTCCGAGGCTTCGGCCAGGCGGCGGATGGCGCGCACCTGGTTCTTCATGAACAGCACCGCGATGCCCGAGAGCAGCAGCGCCGAGCCCACCAGCCAGAGCACGAAGACATAGAGCGTGTTGCTGAACAGCCGCTTGCGCGGCGCCTCCACCGAGAGCAGCCCCGTTGCGGTCTGCACGCGGATGACGATGGCCTGCGGGTCGCTGTGCCAATCGGCGTCGAAGGCGAAGTTCATGCGCTCGCGCAGGGCATGGTCCAGATCCTCCTCCAGCGGCAGGAAGGGCATCCAGGCCGGCCGCGCCGGCGGCGTGCCGAGCAGCTGCCCCGGCTCGAAGCCGAGCGAGACGCCTAGCCGCCAATTCCCCTCGCGCAGGATCTGGTTGCGCATGCCCTCCGGCGCCTGGTCCACCAGATGCGCGACGAAGGCGACATCGCCGGCGAGCCCGGCGGAAAGCCGGCGCGAGATCACATCCAGATGCCCGCCATAGAATAACTGCAGCGCGACAAGCTGCAGCAGGATCAAGGGCAGCAGCATGATCAGCAGGGTGCGCGCCAGCAGGCCACGCGGGAAGAAGGCGCCGAACCGCCGCAGCAGCGGCTTGTCCGGGCGCTTCAGGGCGGGCTTCACGGGCCGGGCCTCAGCACATAGCCCTTGTGGCGGATGGTGTGCAGGAAGCGCGGCTCCCGCGGGTCCGTCTCGATCTTGCGGCGCAGGCGCGTCACCTGCACATCCACGCTGCGCTCGCCCGCATCGGGCGTGCCGAGGGCGACCGCGATCTCCTCGCGGGAGAGGACTTCGCCCGCGCGCCGCGCGAGGGCCGTGAGCAGGGCGGCCTCGCCGCCCGTGAGGCGCTGCGTGCCGTCCGGGCCGCGCAATTCGCAGCGCTCGGCGTCGAACCAGCGCAGCCCCAGCTGCATCGGCCCTTCCGGCAGGGCGGCGGGCGGGGCCGGGGGCGTGACGCGGCGCAGGATGGTGCGGATGCGCAGCGCCAATTCGCGCGGATCGAAGGGCTTGGCCAGGTAGTCATCGGCGCCATGCTCGAAGCCGGCCACGCGGTCATCGGGATCGCCACGGGCGGTGAGCATGAGGATGGGCGTGTCATGCCCTTCGCTGCGCAGATGCTCGGCCAGTTGCAGCCCGGTCTCGCCCGGCATCATCACATCGAGGACGAGGAGGTCGAAGGCCATGGCGTCGATCGCCGCACGCGCCTCGGCCGCATCGCCCGCCACGGCGACGCGGTGGCCCTGCTCGGTCAGGAAGCGCTGCAACAGCGCGCGCAGGCGGGAATCATCATCCACCACCAGGATGTCGGCGCTCATCTCGGCCATGTTCAGCCTCCTCTGGTCTCGATGCGGGGGGCGGGATTGGGGGAAAAGGCGGGGGTGGTGCGGCCCGGGGCGGCGGCGCGTTCCAGGGCTTCGAATTGCTGGCGGGCATCGGGGCCCATCAGGCCGCGCATCACCTGGCGGAAGCCTTCCACCGCCTGGGGCCCCGCCTCACGATAGGCGCGCAGCACCCATTCGCGCTGCGCGGCAAACAGCCGGCTTTCCAGCGCCATGCCCTGCTCGGTCAGGCTCAGCAGGCGCTGCCGCTTGTCGGAAAGGCCCGGGGTCTGCCGCACATAGCCCTGCTCGATCATCGGCTGCAGCACACGGCCGAGCGATTGCTTGGTGATGTCCAGGATGGCCAGCAGCTCCCCCACCTTGATGCCCGGCGCCCGGCCGACGAAGTGCAGCACGCGGTGATGCGCGCGCCCCATCTCCAGCGTGGCGAGGATGCGGTCCGCCCCGGCGGTGAAGTCGCGATAGCCGAAATAGAGCAGGTCCTGCGCCAGGCGCAGCTCCTCCTCGCGCAGGAAGAGCAGGCTGCGGGTGCCGCCCGATCCCAGGGTGTTGGGGGCGGGGGAATTGTCGGACTTCAGTGTTTCCGGCATGGCAGCCATGTTCCCGTTTTCGGTCAGCTTCATTGACACATTTTTTCCAGTCATTCTACAAAGATCGAGTAAGACGACAGGATGATGCGCCAACCCAATACCCGGCATTCCGTTCGGGTCTCACTTGGCGCTATGGAGGACAAACATGGCCCTGGTTCCCTTCGACGACCGCGACGGCGTGATCTGGTGGAATGGAGAGTTCCGCCCCTGGCGCGAATCCAAGCTGCACGTCCTCTCCCATGGTTTGCACTATGCCTCGGCCGTGTTCGAGGGCGAGCGCTGCTATGGCGGCGAAATCTTCAAGCTGCGCGAGCATACCGAGCGGCTGATCCAGTCCGGCCGCATCCTTGGCTTCGAAATCCCCTACACCGCCCAGCAGATCGATGATGCCTGCAACGAGACCCTCCTGCGCAATGGCCTGACCAACGCCTATGTCCGCCCCATCGCCTGGCGCGGCTCGGAGGAGATGGGGGTCGCCGCCCGCGCCACCAAGGTGCAGCTCGCCATCGCCGTCTGGGAATGGGGCGCCTATTTCGGCGTGGAGCAGCGCATGACGGGCGTGAACCTCGCCATGGCGAAGTGGCGCCGCCCGCACCCCGAGACCGCCCCCACCGCCAGCAAGGCCGCCGGCCTCTACATGATCGGCACCATGAGCAAGGAGGCCGCCATGGATGAAGGTGCGGATGATGCCATGATGCTCGACTGGAAGGGGGACCTCGCGGAGGCGACCGGCGCCAACGCCTTCTTCGTGATGAATGGCGAGGTGCACACGCCCAAGCCCACCTGCTTCCTGGACGGCATCACCCGCCGCACCGTGATGGCGCTGGCGCAGAAGCGCCAGATGAAGGTGGTGGAGCGCGTGATCCACCCCGATGAGCTGGCCCAGGCGACCGAGGTGTTCCTGGCCGGCACGGCGGCCGAGGTGACGCCGGTGCGCCGCATCGGCGCCCGGGATTTCACCCCCGGCACCATCACCGAGACGCTGATGAAGGATTACGACGCGCTGGTGCATCGCCGCGGCTGAGCCGTTGCGCATCCAGGGGCATGCTTGACGGCGTGCGCCGCTCCGGGGATTGAATCACCCATCCCCGGAGCCGGTCCTTGAACCCATTCGCCCTTTTATCCCGTTGGCGGGCCGCGCGGGCGGCGGAACAGGGGCGAAGGGCTGCCCGCGCCGCGGCGGAGGCCGCGCGCCAGGCCGCCGATGCCCTGCGTGATGCGGGGGATGCCGCGCGCAACCAGCGCAACTGGCCCGAAGCGGCGGCCCGCTATCAGGACTACCTCACGCGGCGGCCAGAGGATGCGCCCATCTGGGTGCAGCTCGGCCATGCGCTGAAGGAGGCGGGCGATCTGCCGGGGGCCGAGCAGGCCTATCGCCGCGCGCAGGAGCTGGCACCGCGTGACCATGACGTGGCGCTGCAACTCGGCCATGCCCTGAAGCTCCAGGGCCGGCTGGAGGAAGCGGCGCAGGCCTATGCGCTTTCGGACCAGCTCGCACCGATCAACCACGCGGCCGAGGAGCTGGCCGCCCTTGCCGGCATCGAGCGCCGACCCCGCCTGCCCGGCGCCTCGCCGCGCGTGCTCTCCGAGCGCGAGCGCCTGGCGCTGGAGCGCCTGCACGAGGCCGAGCAGGACCTCGCCCGCACGCCGCAGGACCCGGCCGCGCATCGCGCCCATGCGGCGGCGCTGCTGCTGGCGGGAAAGCGGCAGGCGGCCATCGCCGCCGCGCGCGAGGCCTTCGCCCTGCGGCCCGAGCGGCGGAACTGGCAGGCGATCCGCCGCGCCGGCGGCGTGCCGGCCGAGGCGGGCGTGCCGGGCGGCAGCCGGCTTTATGACGTGACGGACCTGCTGGCCATGCTGCGCGATACCGGGCGCGCCACCGGCATCCAGCGCGTACAGCTGGGCCTCTGCGAGGGCATCCTGGAGGATGCGGCCGCGCGCGAAGAGGCCCGCTTCGTCTTCCTGGCCGAGCGCTTCGGCCCGCTCTGGACCCTGGCGGCCGAGGATATGGCCGCCATCATCGCCTATTGCCTGCATGAGCCGCATGACCTGCCGCGCGCCGAGGCGCTGGTCAGCGGGGCCATGGACCGCGCGGAGGTGACGCACCTGCCCTCGGCGCGGTTGTTCTTCATCATGGGGGCCTTCTGGTTCTGGGCCGGCGTGCCCAGCGCGCTGGCGCGGCTGCGGGCAGCGGGGCTGCGCATCGGCGTGCTGGTCTTTGACCTCATTCCCCTCACCCATCCCGAGCATACCAGCGAGGGCACCGTCGCCGCCTTCCGCCAGGGCCTGGCCGAGGGCGCCGAGCTGTGGGATTTCGCGCTCACCATCTCGGAATTCACGGCGGCCGAGCTGGGCCGGCGCCTTGCCGCGATGGAGGCTGCCCCCATCCCGATCCGGCCCATGCCGCTGGCCCATCGCCTCGGCAACAGCGCGGGCAGCAGCCCGCCGGATGCGCTGGCCTTCCCGGCCGCCGTCGCCGATCTGCGCGGCCAGGACTACGTGCTGTGCGTCGGCACCATCGAATCCCGCAAGAACCACATGGCGCTGTTCCAGGCCTGGCAGATCCTGCTGCGCGAGGGGCTGGAGCCGCCGCCGCTGCTGCTGGTCGGCCGGCCTGGCTGGCGCGTGGCGGATCTGATGGCGCAGCTGGAATCCACGCGCTTCCTGGAGGGCCGCATCCGCGTGGTGCATGGCGTCTCCGACCCCGAGCTGGAGGCGCTGTATCGCGGCTGCCTCTTCACGATCTTTCCCTCCTTCACCGAAGGCTGGGGGCTGCCGGTGGGCGAATCCCTGGCCCTCGGCAAGCTCTGCCTCGCCGCCATGGAGGGTGCGACGCCCGAGGCCGCCGCCGGCTTCGCCGAGCCGATTGACGCCTTTTCCCCGCGCGACATCGCCGCCCGCGTGCGGCATTTCCTGACCGACCGCGCCGCCCTGGCCGCGGCCGAGGCGCGGCTGCGCGCCGGCTTCACCCCGCGCGGCTGGCCCGAGGTGACGCGGCATTTCCTGGATGAGGTCGCCAGCTGCATGGCCGCCCCGGCCCCGCAGCGCCCCATGGCCGAAGCCCCGCGCCTCATCCCCGGCAGCCGGCTCAGCTTCTCGACCGCCGCCGAGCATCCGGGCATGCCAGGACAGCTGCTCACGCTTGGCGCCGGTTTCGAGCCGCCGGAGGCGCCGGGCGCCTGGCTGATCGGCCCCTCAGGCACGCTGCAGCTGCATTGTGAGACGCCGTTGCGGCTGTGGTTCCGGCTGCAGGCGGTGCCCTGGGTGCAGGAAAATCGCGCCGGCCTCGCCGCCGGCGACGCACCGCTGCAATGGGCGGAGCTGGCGCCGGGGCAGGAGGCGATGCTGGCGCTGGACCTGCCCGCCGGGCCGGCCACCATCCGCCTCGTGCTCGATGGCGCGACCGACCCGCCCGCCCCCGGCGGGACCGACCCGCCGGCCGAGGGCGAGCGGCGGCCCATCCGCGTGGCGCTGCGCGAAATCCTCGCCGCCGCGACCGAGGCCGAGGTCCTGGCACCCGGCCGCGCCGTCATCTATGGCGCCGCCGCCACCCGCCAGGATTGGCTGGGCACCCTGGCCGAGGGCTGGAGCCAGGCGGCGGATGCGACGGGTGTGGCGGCCCTGGCGCCCGATGCGGTGCTGCGCCTGCGGGTGCCGCCGGAAGCGGCGGGCGGCCTGCGCGTGCTGCTGCATCTCCAAGTCCGGCCGGGTGCTTCGAGCCAGCTTCGGCATCCCGGCGGCCGCGTGGCCCTGCCCGAGGCCGGGGGCGCGCTGATCCTGCCGCTCAGCCTGGAGACGGATGCGGCGGGCGAGGTGCGGATCGCCCTCGCCATGGAGGATCGCAGCGTGCCGCCACTGCGCGTCATGGCTCTGCAATGGGCCGCCGAGGGCGATGTCGCGGCCCGGCTGGCCATGATCGAGGCCGTGATGCTGCCCGATGGCGGTGAGGCGCGCGGCGTGACCCCGGCGCGGCTGCTGGCCCTGGAGGCCCGGCTGCGCGGCGCCCCGGGCGATGCCGCCGCCCCCTTGCCGGGCGGTGAGGCCGGGCGGGCCGCGCTGCGTCTCACCGCCTCCCGCAAGGGCTGAGGGGTGCGGCTGCTGCTGGATCTGCAGGGCGTCCAGGGCGCCGCCCGGCATGCCGGCCTTGGGCGATACAGCCTGGAACTGGCCCGCGCCCTGGTGCGCGGGCGCGGCGGCCGTGAGGTGCAGATCCTGCTCAACATGCGCCTTGCTGAGCCGGCCGCGCGGCTGGCGGCGGAATTCGCGCCGATCCTGGGCCCCGAGGCGATCCGCCGCTGGACCGCGCCCGAGGGCTGCGCCGCGGGCAAGCTGCCCCAGGCGCCGCTGCGCCGCCTGGCCGAGCATATCCGCGCCCAGGCCATCGCCGAGGCCGCGCCCGACCTGCTGCATCTGGGCTCGGTCTTCGAGGGGCTGCGGCATGATGTCGTCACCACCTGGCCGGCCGAGCTGGAGCGCCCGGCCATCGCCGCCACCGTGCATGACCTCATCCCCCTGACCCTGCGGGAGATGTATCTGGACGGGCACTGGCGCGAGGCGGGGCTGGTGCCCTGGTATGCGCGCTGCCTCGATGAACTCGCCGCCTGCGCCCCCCTGCTGGCCAATTCCGAGGCGACCCGGGCGGAGGTGCTGCGCCACCTGCCGCTGCCGCCTGATCGTGTGGTGGTGGTGGGCGGCGGGGTCTCCCCGGGCTTCGCGGCGCCCGCCCCGGATCCGGCGGCGCGCGCCGCGCTGCTGCGCCGCTACGGACTGGAGGAGGGTTTCCTGCTCTATCTCGGCGCCGGGGATTTCCGCAAGAACGAGTCGCTGCTGCTGCGCGCCCATGCGGCGCTGCCCGAGGGGCTGCGGGCGCGGCACCGGCTGGCCATCGGCCATGTGAACCCGCCGCATCTGCGCGCGCAGGCGCAGGCCGCCGGGCTGGCCGAGGCGGATCTGGTCTGCCTGCCCTTCATCCCCGAGGCGGATCTGCCAGGGCTTTATGCCGCCTGCGGGCTGTTCGTCTTCCCCTCCCTCGCCGAGGGGTTCGGCCTGCCGCTGCTGGAGGCGATGGCCTGCGGCGCCCCCTGCATCGCCAGCCGGGTGTCCGCCCTGCCCGAGGTGATCGGCCGCGCCGATGCGCTGTTCGACCCGCAGGACGCACCGGCCCTGAGCGGCCTGATCCAGCGCCTGCTGGAAGCCCCCGAATTGCGCGCCGACCTGGCCGCCTATGGCCCGCGCCGCGCCCGGGAATTCAGCTGGGACCGCGTGGCGGCGCAGGCCTGGGCGGCGTTTGACCGCGCGTCCCCCTCCAAGGCCAATTCCGGCCGGGCCCGCCCCAGGCGCCGCACCAGCCTCGCCATCGTCTCCCCCCTGCCGCCGACGCCCAGCGGCATCGCCGACTACACGGCCGAACTCGCCCCCGTGCTGGCCGCGCATTACGCCGTGACGCTGGTCAGCGCCGAGCCGCCCGAAGGCCCGCTGGCCGGCCGCATGCCCTGGATGAGCGAGGAGGATTTCGCCGAAGCCGGCGGCCGCTTTGACCGCGTGCTCTATCAGATCGGCAACAACCCCATGCATGCGCGCAGCCTGACCGAGCTGCTGCCGCGCATCCCGGGCGTGGTCACGCTGCATGAAGCCGCCATCACCGACCTGCGCAACTGGCTCGACCGGCGCGGCGATGCGCTGGAGGCGCGCGCCGCCCGCATGGTCCGGGAGGAGGGCTACACCAGCCTGTTCAGCACGCGCGAACTGGCCGGCACCGCGGGCCCCCTGGCCGAGGCGCATGGCGTGGTGCTGCATTCGGGGCATGCGCGCTGGCTGCTGGAAATCGAGTATGGCGCCGCGGCCGTGGCGCATACCACCATCATCCCCCATCTGCGGCAGCCGCTGCCGCTGGCCGACCGCGCCGCCGCGCGCGCGGCGCTGGGCCTTGCGGAGGATACGCTGCTCGTCGCCTCCTTCGGGCTGCTGACGCCGCAGAAGCTGCCGGAGCGGATTCTCGGCGCCTTCGCGCTGCTGGCCCGGCAGGCGCCCTCGGCCCGGCTCGTCTTCATCGGCGGCGCCGTGGACGGCATGGACGCCATGCTGCAGGCCGAAGCGCAGCGGCGGGGCCTGGGCGAGGCCGTGCTGTTCCCGGGGCGCGCGCCGCCGGCACTCTATCGCAGCTGGCTCGCCGCCGCCGATCTGGCGATCCAGCTGCGCCGCGGCAGCCGGGGCGAGACCTCGGGCGCGGTCAAGGATGTGCTGATGGCCGGCCTGCCGCTGATCGCCAACCGGCATGGCGCGATGGCGGAGCTGGAGGCGGCCGGCTGCCGGCTGATCGCCGAGCCGGCGGATCCGGCGGAGCTTGCGGCGACCCTGCTCGAATTGGGGCGCGATGCCGGCCAGCGCGCGGCGATGGGCGAATTGGCGCGGCGCTGGGCCGATTGGGAGCTGAACCCCCCGCGCATCGCCGCCGCCTATGCCCGCGTGCTGGAGCATGCCTATGCCGGGGGGCCGCAGGCCGGCCTGGCCGCGCTGCTCGCCATCAGCCGGGACCTGCCGCTCGCCGCGCGCGATGCGGGCCCGGCCGGGGCCGCGCTGGCGGCGAGCTTCATCGGGCCGCGCCAGCCGCGCCTCTGGCTCGATACCGGGCTGCCAGGGCTGGAGCCCGGCCTGCTGACGCTGCTGCGCGAGGGGCTGGGCGTGCTGCGCCCGGAACCCTGCGCGCAAAGCGGCAGCGGATGGGTCACGGCGCATGGCTGGGCCTGGCGGCACCTGGGCCTGCCGGGCCTGCCGCCGGCGGAGGGCCCGGCCATC
This sequence comes from Sediminicoccus sp. KRV36, assembly GCF_023243115.1. NCBI lineage: Bacteria > Pseudomonadati > Pseudomonadota > Alphaproteobacteria > Acetobacterales > Roseomonadaceae > Sediminicoccus > Sediminicoccus sp. KRV36. Next base: position 3,828,924 of record NZ_CP085081.1, on the reverse strand, counting down.
ATGGCGCTGGGCGATGTGCTGGTGGCGCCGCCCGGCGTCGCGCGGGATGTGGCGCAGGCGGCGGGCGTGCGCGTCCTGGACGGGCTGCATCCGGGCTTCACGCGCGGCGAGGGCCCGGCGCAGCGCGTCCTGGTGGAGCGGCTGCTCAGCGCGTAGCGCCGGAGGCGAGGGGCGCGGGCGTGATGGGGATGAAGGATCGCGGCCAAGGGGCCTCCGGCGGCTGGGGCCACGGGCCCCAGACCCCATTTGTTCAAAGCCTGTTCAACAATGACTTCCGCGGGATTTCCCCAAAAATCGGGGTCTGGGGCCCGTGGCCCCAGCCGCCCGAGGCCACTTATGCTTCTGCTCCGCCGGAGCCAGCACCCATGTTTTGCCGCCATGAGGGCTCGGTATCAACGCCTCCGGCCCCCCGCTCAACGCCTCCGGCGTGGGGCGATCACGGCAGGATATTGATCCGCGTCGTCGCCTGCCGCGCAAAGAAGGCCGGGCGATACATGTCCGACACCTCGGCCCCGGGCAACTCGAAGCGCCCGGGCGTCACGGCGCGCAGCCGCACCGCCATGCGGAATTCCCGCTGCTCGGCCGTGAAGGTGAAGGCCACGGCCACGCGGTCATCCAGCGCCGGCTGGGCATCGGGCGTGGATAATTCGCCCAGCCCCGGCAGGCCCGGCACGGCGCCCGGGCCGAGTGCGCCCTCGACCTCCCAGCCGGCGGGCAGGCCTTGGCTCATCATCGCCAGATGCGCCTGGCTGGATTCCGCACGTCCTTCCAGCACCAGGATGAAGGAGGTGCCGGCGCGGAGCTGATCCAGGTTCAGCGCCATCCCCTCCAGGTTCAGGAAACGGCGGCGGATCTGCATGGCGTTGCGGCCGGCCGGCAAGGCCTCGGACGGGATGCCGGTGATGGTCAGGCTGACCGGCAGCGGCGCATCGCCCAGGTTGCGCAGGGCGCCGCCGCTGGTGACATCCACCCGGCGGCGTTCCACCGCCGCACCCTCGAAGCTGGCGCGCACCGGCCTGCCATCCCGCCCCAGCGCCGCCGCCGCCAGCACCGCCCAGGCCTGTTCCTGGGTGGAAGCGAGGCTGGGCGTCAGCTCGGGGCCGGGCAGGCGGGCGAGTGCGGTGGCGAGCATGGGGGCCGGCATCTGGCCCTCCTGCAGCAGGACCAGGATCGCCATCGCATCGCGCGCCGCACTGCCATAATCATAGCTCCAGTCGCGCCGGGCGGGGGCGGCCAGGGCGGCGGTGAAGGCGCGCGTGGCGCGCTCCGTATCGCCGGCGCGGGCGAAGGCGGCGCCGAGCTGCGCGCGCGCCAGCGGCGTGGGCAGGCGGTCCAGGCTTTCCATCAGCCGCCGTGCCGCGCCCAACCGGTGCCGGCCGGCCAGGGACAGCGCATTCAGCCGCGCCGCCTGGGCCGCATATTCCGGTGGATCGGAGGGGTTGGTTTCCTCCAGCCGCTCGCCAAGGTCGGTCAGCGCCGCTTCCAGCGCCGCATCCGCCACCGTGGCGCCGGCCGCCTTGGCACGCAGCAGCGCCTCCACCGCATAGGCCGAGGTCCAGTATTCCGGCTCGCTCTGGGCCGACCACAGGCCGAAGCTGCCATCATAGCGCTGGCGCGAGAGAATGCCGTCCACGCTGCGTTGCAGCCGGACGGATTGCTGGGGCGTGCTGGCCTCGGTCAGCGCCGCCGCCATGCCCAGCGCCTGCGAGGAGAGCTGCTCCAGGCAGGCCAGCGGGAAGCTTTCCAGCAGGCGCAGCATGCCCTCGGCGTCAAAGCGCACCGGCGTGCCAAGCCGCGCCGTGGCGCGCCAGGCGCCGGGCAGGAACCGCGCCGCATCGGGGGTGATGCGGGCCTCCTGGCCTGGGGCCACTTCGCTCAGGCTCGCCACGCTGGCCAGCCCGCGTGAGGAGCGCACCTCGATCCGCGCCTCACGCGTGGCGGTGAAGCCATTGGGTCCGGTGATGGCCAGGCGCAGCACGCCCTCGCCCGAGGCGGTCGCGCGCAGGGTGGCGGTGGGCTGGGCGCGGGCGCCGGTGGCCAGCCGCGCGGCCAGCCGGTTGGGGCCGGCCAGGGCGATGGCGCCCTCGGTGCTGAGCGTGGCGCTCACCTCGCCGGGCGGGAGTTCCAGATTGTGCAGCAGGACGGAGATGGTCGCCTCATCGCCCGGGGCGAGGAAGCGCGGCAGGATGGCCTCGGCCAGCACGGGGTCCCGCACCAGCAGGGTGCGCGCGGCGGAACCCACACGGGCGCCTTCCCAGGCGACCGCCATCAGGCGCAATTCCCCCGCGAAATCCGGGATATCCAGCGGGATTTCGGCGCGGCCATCGGCATCGGTCGTGACCACGCCGCTGAACAGCACCACATTGCGTTGCGGAATGCGCAGGGCGCCCAGATCGCCCAGCTCATCACCACCCTGGCGCAGCGTGGCCAGCGTGCCGTCATCGGGGCGGATCAGCCGGCCGTAATCATCGCGGATATCGGTGCCCAGCGTGCGGCGGCCGGCGTAATGCGCCAGCGGATCAGGCGTGGCGAAGCGCGTCAGCCGCAGGATGCCCTCATCCACGGCGGCCAGCGTCAGGCGGATGCCGCCCTGGCTTGCCCCTGCGCCGCCGGTCACGCTGACGGGGATGGTCACGCGGCCCATGGGCCGCACGCGCTCTGCCCCGCCGATCGCGATGTCGAGGCGCCGCGCGGCCGGGTCCATCTGCAACCAGGTGAGGCCGAGGGCGCGGCCCGGCGCGTCATTCGCCTGGCCGCCCGCACCCGCCGGGCGAAACACGGTGACGGCGGCATAGGCGCCCGCCCCCCAGGCGGCATCGGCCTCGATGGTGATCTCGGCGCCGGCGGCGGGCAGCTCGATCTCGCGCAGGGAGACCAGGCGGTCGGTCAGGATGGCGATGCTGGCCCGGCCGGCGAAGGGCGGCGTGATGCGCAGCGTGGCGGTCTGGCCGGGCGCGAAGCTCTGCCGGTCCGCCGCCACATCCACCTTGTCCGGCACTTCGGCGGATTCCGAGCCGGCCCAGCCGGAGCGGAAGCGCACGGAAGCCAGGGCCATGCCCCCCGCCTCCTGCGCTTCCAGCCGGTAGCGGCCGAAGGGCAGGCTGCGGGCGAAGCGCGCGGGTGTTGCGGCCGTGGCATTCACGCTCGCCGTGTCCACCGGCTCATCCAGCCAGGTGGTTTCATAGCGCGGCTGGCCGCCGCGCAGGACGATGCGCCAATCCGGCCGCTCGCGCACCAGGCGCAGGTTCAGCGCCCCGGCCTGGGCCACGCCGGAGGGGTTGGCGATGACGATGTCGAACGCCGCCTCGCTGTTCACATTCACCGATTGCGGGCCGCGAATGCCGATCAGCCTTGGCGCGCCGGCCACGGCCAGCGGCAGGTCCACGCTGGTCGCGCGGCCGCCCGGCTCGGTCACCTGCAGGGTCATCTCGGCGCGCAGCGGGCGCGTCGTGTCCGGCGCGCGGGCCAGCGCCAGGGTCAGCGTGGCGCGGCCCTGGGCGTCGGTCTCGGGCAGGTCCGCCGAAAGCAGATCAGGCGCGAAAACCTCATCTTCCAGGCCAAAGAGGAAGCCCGGGAGGCCAGGGAAGGGGCTGCGCTCCGTGATCAGCCGGTATTGCGCGCTGCCCGTCAGGCCCGAGCCGGGCGCACCATACAGGAAGCGCGCGGTGACCGGCAGGGCGAGCGGCTGGCCCGGCGTCAGTGGCCCTGGTGCGGGGCCGACTTCCACTGCGAGGCGCTCGGGCACGAAGGCATCCACGCGCAGCGTCGCCTCGCCCACGGGGGGGGCCGCGGGGTCGGTCAGCGCCTCGATCTTCCACAGCCCCACCGGGGCGGCGGCGGGCAGGGTGACGGGCCAATGCGCGCCGTCCCGTACCACGCCCTCGGCGGCGATCTGCCCGTTTGGCCGGCGCAGCCGCAGCCGCACAGGCAAAGGGGAGGGCGCGCCCGCCACATCGCGCAGCAGCACCATGGCCTGCACCGTCTCACCCGGGCGGTAGATGCCGCGGTCGAGCCACAGGAAGGCATCGAGCGGGCCAGGATGCGCGCGCCCCGCCACCCCGCGATCCGAGAGATCGAAGGAGGCAGCCTCCAGGTCCAGCGCCACCAGGTCATCGGCGGTGCTGGCATGGATCGCGACCGGCGCCATCGGCCCCTGGCCGCGCAGCAGCGGGGCGGCGAAGCGGGCCAGGCCATCCGGGCCGGTTTCCACCTCGGCGAGGATTTCATTGTTGCGGGCCATGAGGGCCACGCGCGTGCCCGCCGCCGGCCGCGAATCCCCGAGCTGCCGCGCCTGCACGGCGAGCCCCCCGGCACCGCGCCAGGCGGTGAGGCCGAGATCGGTCACGATCAGCGGCTGCGCGGTGGCGAGGCTTTGCGAATCATTCGTGCCATCGCCCGGCCGGGCGACCATGATATAGAGGCCCGGGCCCGCCGCGCGGACCTCCTCCGGGACCGGCACGGAGAGGCGCTGGAGGCTGTTGGTCGGGTGGCGGGGGGTCTCGATCCGGCCCTCCCACACCACGCGGCCCCAGCTCTCATGCAGGTCCTGCGCGGTCCAGCTGTCCATCTGGTCCCCCAGGCGCCAGTCGCGCGTCAGGGGCACGAGGTTGCGCTCGGCCACGCGGATGATGCGCATCTGCACGCTGGCGACATTCATCAGCGCCAGCGGCACGCGGGCCTGCTGGCCGCGCGCCAGCAGGAAGGCGCGGCTGTCGAAGGCCATGCGGGGCGCCCTGTCCGGCATGGCGATGTTCAGCGCCGTGTCGCGGTTGAGGCGCAGCCCCTCCTCACCCGGCAGGCCGGCGCGCAGCAGGATGCGCGTGGTGCGGCCATGCGGCAGGCCGACGGCGCAGAGGCTGTCCCCATCGCGGGTGATGGCGAGGCCGGGGATGGCGGGCTCGGCGCGAATCCAGTCCTGCGGCTGCCAATCCTGGCGGCGGGCGGGCGGCACGGTGAAGGCGAGGCAGGCGCGGGCGGGCTCGGCCTCGCTCTCGGTGTTGACGCGCGCGACCAGCACGCCGGCGGCGCGGCGGGCCTGGGCCAGGGCCTCGGCGTGGCGCGGTTCATTGGGGGCGCGCTGAATCACAGCCTCCAATGCTGCGATCTGCTGCGCGGGGCGGTCCATCCGGCCCAGCGCCTCGGCCACCAGCAGCAGGGAGGGGATTTCGGGCGGGCCGGCCGGCACCATCAGGAAATTCTGCCAGGCGGCATGCAGGGCGCGGGCGGGCTCGGGCGGGGTGCGGCGCAGCTGGGCGCGGGCCAGGGCGAGCCATTGCGCGGGGCTCATCTCGCCCAGGCCGGCGCGCTCTTCCCAGGCCTGGGCGGCGTTGGGCCAGTTATTCGCGCGCTCGGCCGCCACGGCCCGCTGCTCGGCGCCCTGGCGTTGTTGCGGCGTGCCGCCGGCGGGGAAGCGGCGCTCCAGCTGCTCGCGATACTGGCCCGCATCCCGCCCGAGGCCGGGGAGGTCGAAGGCATGGGCCGGCAGGGCAAGCGGCAGCCCAAGCAGCGGGCCGAGCAGCAGCGAAAACAGAACCAGCCAGCGGCGCATGCGAGGCGTCCTTCCCTTGAGCCGAGCATCATGCACGATTCCGCGGCCGGGCGCGAAACATGACGCCCGTGACGAACCGTAACCTTGCCGCCTTGTCATTGGGCTTTTTCGCGGCTTGCTGTTGAGTCTCTCCAGACCCGGCGTGGCACGGATGCGCCACGCCCTTGGCCGTGCCTTTCGGCTTGTCATGACCGGAGCCCATTCCCGCGATGCTGTCCCGCCTGATCCCCCTCATCCTGGCCCCTTTGGTCCTGGCCCTCATCCTGCCCTTCGCCGCGGCGGCCCAGCCGGGCATTCCCGTGACGACGGAGCCCGCACGGGTGGGTGCCATGCCGGTCGAGGTGCTGGCCAATGGCACGGTGGTCTCCGAAAGCGTGGTCACCATCCGCACCCGCGTGGATGGGCAGATCACCCAGGTGCATGTGACGGAGGGGCAATTGGTGCGGCGCGGCCAGGTGCTGTTCACGCTGGATGCGCGGCTGAACCAGGCGATCCTGGCGCAGCAGGAGGCGCAGCTTGCGGCGAACCGAGCGCAGATCGTCCGCTTCCAGGCCGATGCCGTGCGCTACCAGTCCCTGCGGGGCGAGGGCTTCGCGGCACAGCAGCGCTTCGAGCAGGCGACGGCGGAAGCCGCCGCCGCCGTCGCCACCGCGCGCGCGACCGAGGCGCTGATCCAGCAGACGCGTCTGGCCATCGAATTCGCGACCATCGTGGCCGAGACGGACGGCAAGCTCGGCGTGCTGCCGCTGCGCGTCGGCAATGTGGTGCGCCAGGCCGAGAATGTGGCGATGGCGACGCTGACGCAGATGAACCCCATCCTGGTGCAGTTCAGCGTGCCGGAGCGCTGGCTGCCGCAGATCCGCACCGCGCTGAATGCGGGCGAAGTGCAGGCCCTGGCGCTAGGCGATGGCGAGACGGGGCCACCCGCCGAAGGCCGCCTCGTCTTCGTGGACAGCGCCGTGGATACGGCCACCGGCACGATCCAGCTGCGCGCCCGCTTCGACAATCCGGAAGGTGCGCTGTGGCCCGGGCAATATGTGCGCGTCACGGTGGTGCCGACGATCGAGGCGGATGCGATCTCCATCCCCTCCGCCGCCGTGCAGACCGGCCAGCAGGGCCGCTTCGTCTATGTGCTCAGCCCCGAGGGCCTGGCGCGGCGCCGGCCGGTGCAACTCGTGCGCAATGTGCGGGACCGCGCGGTGGTGCGCGGCGAGATCGTGGCAGGTGAGAAGATCATCGTGGATGGCGCCCAACGCGTGACCGATGGCGCCCGCGCCGTCGAACGCAACGCCCCACCCGCCGCCGCGCCGCAGCGCGTCTCCTCGGCGAATTGAGGGGGAGCGCAGCCATGCATATCTCGGAACTCTGCATCCGCCGCCCGGTGATGACGCTGCTGCTGACCATCGCGGCCGTGGTTGCCGGCGCCATCGCCTATACCCGCCTGCCGGTGGCCGCCGTGCCGCGCGTGGATTTCCCGGTGATCTCGGTCTTCGCGAATTTTCCGGGGGCCAGCCCCGAGACGATGGCGACCTCCGTGGCACTCCCGCTGGAGCGGGAATTCAGCACCATCGCGGGGCTGGAGAGCATGTCCAGCAATTCCGGCCAGGACACGCTGAACCTCACGCTGCAATTCCAGCTGGGCCGCAACATCGATTCCGCGGCGCAGGATGTGCAGGCCGCACTCACCCGCGCACAGCGGCGCCTGCCCATCGAGATGACGGTGCCGCCCAGCTACCGCAAGGTGAACCCGGCCGATGCGCCGGTGCTGCTGCTGACGCTCTCCGGCGGGGATGTGCCGCTGTACCGGCTGAACGATGTGGCGAGCACCATCATCGCCCCCGCCCTCTCCCGCGTGCAGGGCGTGGCCCAGGTGGTGACCTATGGCGAGCAGCTGTTTTCCGTGCGCGTGCGGCTGGACCCCGATCGCATCGCCGCGATGGGACTCGCTTTCGACACGGTGCAGCAATCCATCCAGCAGGCCAATTCCAATGCGCCGGTGGGTCTGCTCAGTGGCGAGCGCCAGCAACTCACGCTGCGCGCCACCGAGCAGCCGCAGAATGCCGAGCAATTCGGCCAGCTGGTCGTCGCCGGCCGCGCCAATGCGCCGATCCGGCTGAACGAAATCGCCGAGGTGGCCGATGGCGTGCAGAATGAACGCGTGGCGAGCTGGCGCGATGGCCAGCGCGCCCTGGTGCTGGCCGTGCAGCGCCAGCCGGACGCCAATACGGTGGATGTGGTGGATGGCGTGCTGCGCAGCGTGGAAGCGCTGCAATCGGCCCTGCCGCCTGGTGCCCGCCTGGGTGTGATGCTGGACCGCAGCCGCTCGATCCGTGACGCCGTGCATGATGTGCAGGAATCGCTGCTGATCGCCATCGGCCTCGTCGTGCTGGTCTGCTTCCTGTTCCTGCGGCGGCTCTCGGCCACGCTGATCCCCTCCATCGCCGTGCCGATCAGCCTCTGCATCACCTTCGGCTTCATGTATGCGCTGGGCTACGGCATTGATAACGTGACGCTGCTGGGCCTCACCATCGCGGTGGGGCTCGTCGTGGATGACGCGATCGTCGTGCTGGAGGCGATCGTCCGCCACATCGAGGAGGGGATGCATCCCGTCGCCGCCGCCATCCGCGGGGCGAAGGAGGTGGGCTTCACGGTGCTCTCCATCACCCTCTCGCTGATTGCCGTCTTCCTGCCGATCCTGCTGATGGGCGGCGTGGTGGGGCGGGTGTTCAACGCCTTCGCCGCCACGGTCAGCCTCGCTGTCATCGCCTCGCTCATTGTCTCGTTGACGCTGACGCCGCTGATGGCCAGCCGCATGAAGGGGCAGCACGGCGCGCCAGGCTTCGTGGACCGCACGCTGGAGCGCGGCTTCGTCGCCATCGAGAACAGCTACGCCTTCCTGCTCGGCTACGCGCTGCGCTTCCGGCTGATGATCTGGTTGCTGTTCTTCGCCTCGCTGTTCGGCGCGGGCTGGATGGCGGTGAACCTGCCCAAGGGCTTCTTCCCGGTGGAGGATACCGGCCTGCTCATCGTCAATACCGAGGGGCCGCGCGGGGCCTCCATCCAGGACATGGCCGAGAAGCAGAGCCGCATCGCGCAGATCTTCGCGGCCTCGCCCTATGTGAACAGCGTCGTCTCCACCGTGGGTGCGGTGGGGGGCTCGGCCTCGATCAACCAGGGGCGCTTCTTCGTGGAACTCAAGCCGCGCAACCAGCGGCCGGATATCACGACCATCCTGCAGGAGCTGCGCCGCCAGGCTTCGGGCGTGCCGGGCATGCGGGTCTTCCTGCAGCCGATCCAGAACATCAATTTCGGCGCGCGGCAGACCCGCACCCTCTACATCTACACCATGCAGGGGCTGCGGCTGGATGAGCTGTATGACTGGGCGCCGCGCCTCGAAGCGCGCCTCGCCCGCCTGCCGCAATTGCAGGATGTGAACACCGATCTGCAGATTGATAGCCCGGTGGTGATGGTGAATGTGGACCGGGACCGCGCGGCGGCACTCGGCGTTTCGATCGAGCAGGTGCGCCAGGCGCTGTATTCCGCCTTCGGCTCCCGCCAGATCAGCACGATCTATGGCCAGGCCAATGCCTATCCGGTGATCCTGGAGGCGCTGCCCGAGGATCAGCGGGATGAATCCGGCCTCGCCAAGCTCTATCTGCGTTCCGTCACCGGGCGCCTCGTGCCGCTCTCGGCCGTGGCGAGCATCGAGCGCCGCTCGGGCCCGCTCACCGTCGGCCATCAGGGGCAATTGCCCGCCGTCACCATCGGCTTCAACACGCCGCCCGGCGTGGCACTCGGCGATGCGGTGAATGCCATCCGCGAGGTGGAGCGCGAGATGGGGCTGCCGCCCACCATCGTCTCGGGCTTCTCGGGCTCGGCGCAGGTGTTCCAGCAGGCGCTGGCGGGGCAGGGGGCGCTGGTGCTGGCCGCCGTGCTGATCATGTATGTGGTGCTGGGTGTGCTCTATGAGAGCTTCATCCATCCGCTGACCATCCTCTCCGGCCTGCCGGCCGCGGCGCTGGGCGCCTTCGCCACGCTGTGGCTGTTCGGCCTTGATCTCTCGGTGATCGCGGTGATCGGCGTGCTGCTGCTGATCGGGCTCGTGAAGAAGAACGCCATCATGGTGGTGGATGTCGCGCTGCAACGACAGCGCGCGGGCGAATCCCCGCTCGATGCCGTGCGCCATGCCTGCATCCTGCGCTTCCGCCCGATCCTGATGACGACGCTGGCCGCCGCCGCGGGTGCTGTGCCCATCGCCGCCGGCTGGGGCGCCGCCGCCGAATTGCGCCAGCCGCTCGGCCTCGCCGTCATCGGCGGGCTGGCAGTGAGCCAGGCGCTGACGCTGTTCGTCACACCCGTGCTGTATCTGGGCTTTGACGGCCTGGCGCGCCGCTTCAGCCGCGGGCGCGGCAAGGTGGATGTGTCGGGGGTGGCGCCGGCGGAGTGAGTGCTTCCCGGGGAGAGCTTTGCTCTCCCCGGACCCCTCTCACCAAAGGCCGGGGGCCTTTGGATACCTGAGATAGGGCTTGTTGGGAGAGGGGCGTCATGCCCCTCTCCCAACAAGCCCTCACTCCCTCCACCAGGGGCCTGGGCCCCTGGTGGAGGGAGGTCTGGAGGGAGGCAAAGCCTCTCTCCAGGAAGCCGCACTCACCGCCGGCCGCTGACCTCCGCCCCCGCATCCTTCGGCAGCAGCGCAAAGAGCGGGCTGGAGGCCAGCACGACCAGCCCCGCGATCAGGAAGGCCGCCGTGAAGTCGCTCGGCAGCAGGGCCGCGTGCCCGGCCATGTGGCGGCTGACCTCCAGCGAGGTGGTGGCCAGCACGATGCCCAGCGCCGGCGGCAATTGCTGCGCCGTGCCGTAGAAGCTGGTGGCGGCACTGAGTTTTTCGCGCGGCAACTCCGCGAAAGCGAGCGTGTTCAGCGCGGTGAATTGCAGCGAGCGGAACAGCCCGCCCAAGGCCAGCGCCACGAACATCACCGCGATCGGCCAGGCGCGCGTGAAGCCGGCCCCGATGGCAACGCCGGCGGCGGCCAGGACGCCATTGCCGATCAGCACCGTGCGGAAGCCGAAGCGGCGCAGGATGGGCCGCGTCAGCGGCTTCATGGCGAAGGCGCCGATGGCGGTGGCGAAGGCGACGAAGCCCGCCTCGGTGGCACCCCAGCCAAAGCCGATCTGCAGCAGCATCGGCACCAGGAAGGGCACGCCCCCCGCACCCGCCCGGAACAGGCTGCCCGCGAGTGTGGCGTGGCGAAAGGAGGGGTAGCGCAGCAATGAGAGATCCAGCGCCGGCTTCTCCACCCGCCGGCAATGCCGCCAGGCGAGGACGCCCAGCACCAGCCCCACCGCCAGCAGCGCGCCGGGCCAATGATCCGGCAGCACGCCGCGCCCCACCGTCTCGATGCCGGCCATGAGGGTGGCCAGCGCGCCCCCCACCAAGGCGAGGCCGCGCAGATCGGGCGGGCCGGGATGGGTGCGGGGCAGGGGCGTGATCTTCCAGGCCACCATGATGAAGCCGAACAGCGCCACGGGCAGGTTGATCCAGAAGACGCTGCGCCAGCCGAACAGGTCGGTCAGCACACCGCCCAGCGGCGGGCCGAGGATGGGGCCCAGCATGGCCGGCATGGTCAGCCAGGTCATCGCCGTCAGCATTTCATCCTTGCGGATGCCGCTCAGCAGCAGGAGGCGGCCGACCGGCACCATCATCGCACCCGCCATGCCTTGCAGCACGCGCGCCGTGACCAGCTCGCCCAGGCTGTTCGCCAGGCCGCAGGCGGCGGAGGAGAGCCCGAACAGCGCGATGGCGATGAGGAAGACGCGCTTCGCGCCAAACCGGTCCGCGATATAGCCGGAGACGGGGATGAACACGGTCAGCGCCACCAGATAGGAGGTGATGGCGACACCGAGCCGCGTCGGGTCCTCGTTCAACTCCCGTGCCATGGAGGGAAGGGCGGTCACCACCGCCGCGCTGTCCAGATTCTGCATGAACAGCGCGGAGGCGACGATCACGGCAGTCAAGCGCGCATCGGCCATGGAGCGAGCCTAGAGGGTTCCGGGCGCGAGGGCATCCTGCGCGCCTGGCGGAATCCGCTCCGCCACCAAAAAACTCCTGGCCGGTGAGGCGGGTTCACGCCAGTGGCGACCCCAGCCCCGGGGGTCAGGCCCGGCGGGGTTCCCGCGCCGCCCGATTCGCGGCATGACCCAGGGCCCACGAAGGATCACCGCCATGCTGCTTCTCACCCCCGGCCCCGTGCAGACCCACGCTTCCGTGCGCGCCGCCATGGCCGAGGACATCGCCCCCTGGGATGCGGGCTTCCGCCCCTTCTACGCCCGGCTGCGCGAGCGCATCCGCATCATCGCGGGCGGTGTGGAGGGCGAGCATGTGACGCTGCCGCTGCAAGGGGCGGGGCACATGATCCTGGAAGCCGCGATCCGCACCTATGTCGCACCCGGTGCCGCCATCCTGATCCCGATGAATGGCGAATACGCCGTGCGCATGGCCCGCCTGGCGCGGGAAGCGGGGCGCAGCGTCGTCGAACTGCACGCCCCCGACACGCGCGGCATCACGCCGGAGGAGGTGGCGGCCGCACTCGCCGCGCATCCGGAATGCGGCCATCTGGGCATGGTGCAGAGCGAGACGGGCAGCGGCATCGTGAATGACCCGGCGGCGATCGGCGCCGTGGTGCGCGCGGTCGGGCGGCGGATGATCCTGGATGCCGTTTCGGCCTTCGGCGCGCTGCCGCTCGATCTCTCGGCGCAGCCGGAGCTGGATGCAGTGGTCTTCACCTCCAACAAATGCCTGGAGGGGCTGCCCGGCTTCGCCTTCGCGGTCGCGCGGGTGGACCGGACGGAAGCCTGTGCGGGCAATGCCGCTTCCTGGAGCCTCGATCTCTCGGATGTGCTGGCCAATGCACGCGAGAACGGCATGGGCAGCCTGCGCTTCACCGGCCCGGTGCAGACGCTGCGTGCGCTGGATGTGGCGCTGGACCGCTTCGATGCGGAGGGTGGGCGTGCCGTGCGCCTCGCGCGCTATCGCGCCAATGCGCTGGCGCTGCATCGCGGCCTGGTGGCGCTGGGGCTGAAGCCCTATCTGGCCGAGGCGGATCAGGGCCCCATCGTGGTGACGGTGCATCAGCCCGCGGGCCTGGTGCTGGGGGATTTCGTGGCGGCGCTGAAGCGCCATGGTGTGACCATCAGCAGCTATTTCACCACGGAGGCGCCCAGCTTCCGCATCGGCGCCATCGGCGACATCGCCCTGCCCGAAGTGGCCGTCGTGCTGCGCGCAGTGGAAGCCGCCCTGGCGGAGCTTGGGCTGCGCCAGGCAGCCTGAACGGAGGTGCAGGAACCTAAGGTTCCTGCCGGGGTTTCGGGGCAGAGCCCCGATCTTGCCCTCAGAACAGCCCCTCAATCCGCCCCAGCTCATCCAGCCGGATCGTCTCCGCCGCCGGCACCCGCGGCAGCCCTGGCATGGTCATCACCTCGCCGCAGATGGCGACGACGAAGCCTGCCCCTGCCAGCAGCCGCACATCGCGCACCGGCAGCACATGGCCTTCCGGCGCGCCGAGGGCGGTTGGATCGGCTGAGAAGCTGTATTGCGTCTTGGCGATGCAGACGGGGGCGGCGCCGAAGCCCATCGCCTCGAAGCGCTTGAGCTTGGCCAGCACCGCATCGGGGATGGCCACATCCTTCGCGCGGTAGATTTCGCGCGCAATGGTGCCGATTTTTTCCGCCAGCGGCATGGCATCGGGGTAGATCGGCTTGAAGGCGGCCTCGCCCGCATCCAGCCGGCGCATCACGGCATGGGCGAGCTCCACCGTGCCGGACGCGCCGTCGGACCAATGGGTGCAAAGAATGGCCTCGGTGCCGAGTGCGGCCATCGCATCCTGCACGGCCTTGATTTCGGCCTCGGTATCGGCGGTGAAGCGGTTCAGCGCGACCACCGGCGGCAGGCCGAATTTCTTGATGTTCTCGACATGGCGGGCGAGGTTGGCGATGCCGCGCCGCACCGCCCCCACATCCTCCCGCCCCAGATCGGCCTTGGCGACGCCGCCATGCATCTTCAGCGCGCGAATGGTGGCGACGATGACGCAGGCATCGGGCGAAAGCCCCGAGAGGCGGCACTTGATGTCGAGGAATTTCTCGGCACCCAGATCAGCGCCGAAGCCCGCCTCGGTCACGACCACATCGGAAAGATGCAGCCCCAGCGTCGTCGCCATCACGGAGTTGCAGCCATGCGCGATATTGGCGAAGGGCCCGCCATGCACCAGCGCGGGCGAGCCCGCCAGCGTCTGCACCAGATTGGGGGCGAGGGCATCGCGCAGCAGCACCGCCATGGCGCCATCCGCCTTCAGATCGGCCGCCGTCACGGGCTTTCCGTCGCGCGTGGAGGCCACGATGATGCGGCCGAGGCGGGTTTGCAGATCGGCCAGGTCATAGGCGAGGCAGAAGGCCGCCATCACCTCGCTCGCCACGACGATGTCAAAGCCATCCTCGCGCGGGAAGCCGTTCGCCGTGCCGCCGAGCGAGCCCACGATGCCGCGCAGGGCACGGTCATTCATGTCCAGCGCGCGGCGCCAGGTGATGCGGCGCGCATCAATGCCCAGCGCATTGCCCCAGTAGATGTGGTTGTCCAGCATCGCGGCGAGCAGGTTGTTGGCCGCCGTGATCGCGTGGAAATCGCCGGTGAAATGGAGGTTGATATCCTCCATCGGCACCACCTGCGCATGGCCGCCGCCGGCCGCCCCGCCCTTCACGCCGAAGCAGGGGCCGAGCGAGGGTTCGCGCAGGCAGATCATGGCGCGCTTGCCGATATGGTTCAGCGCATCGCCCAGGCCCACGGTCGTTGTCGTCTTGCCCTCACCCGCCGGGGTCGGGTTGATGCCGGTGACGAGAACGAGCTTGCCAAGCGGGCGGTCATGCCGGGAGCGGGCCACGAAATCCAGGCCGATCTTCGCCTTGTACTTGCCATAGGGCTCCAGCGCATCGGCCGGAATGCCGGCCTTGGCGGCGATTTCGGCGATGGGCCGCAGGGTGGCGGCGCGGGCGATCTCAAGGTCAATGGACATGTGTTTCGGCTCCCTGAACGGCACCGCTATGGCGGCAAGATGGCGTTTGGACAAGCGGGCCCATGCCGGGCAGGATGCCGGCAAAACCGGAGGAACACCCCAATGATCCATCGCCGCAGCCTGCTGGCCGCACCCGCCCTTTTGCCGGCCGCCCTGCTGCCTGGGCCCGCCCGCGCGCAGGGCGACTGGCCCACACGGCCCATCACGATGATGATCCCCTTCGTGGCGGGCGGGCCTTCCGACATCACCGGCCGCGTCATCGCCGCCCGGATGGGCGGGCTGATCGGCGGCACGGTGGTGGTCGAGAATCGGCCCGGCGCCAATGGCGCCGTGGCGGCCCAGGCCATGGCCCGCGCAGCGCCCGATGGGCATACGCTGATGACGGGCTCGATAGGCGTCTATGCCATCAACAAGGCGCTGCGGCCGAACCTGCCCTATGATCCGGTGCGGGATTTCGCGCCGATCACCCTCGCCGTCACCACGCCCAATGTGCTGGTGATCAACCCGGCCCAGGTGCCCGCCACGGATTACGCCGGCACGCTGGCCTGGCTGCGCGCCAATGCGGCGCGCGCCTCCTACTCCACCTCCGGCGTCGGCTCCTCCGAGCATATGACGATGGAGCTGTTCAAGCTGCGCACCCAGACCGAGGCGACGCATATCCCCTATCAGGGCGGTGCGGCGGCCGCGACGGCGCTGATCGCGGGCGATGTGCAGCTCACCTTCCAGAATCTCGGCACCGTCGCGCCGCATATCGCGGGCGGGCGGCTGCGCGCGGTGATGGTGACCAGCGCCACCCGCAACCCGACCATCCCCGATGTGCCGACGGCGGCCGAGCTGGGCCTGGAGGATTTCGTCGTCACCTCCTGGCAGGCGGTGATGGCGCCGGTGGGCGTGCCCGCACCCATCCTCGCGCGGATGGAGGCGGCCTGCATCGAGAGCCTGCGCCACCCCGAAGCGACGCAGCGGCTGAACCAGATCGGCTTCGAGGTGGTGGCCTCCAGCGCCGGCGAATTCCGCCGCTTCCAGGAGGCGGAACTGACCCGCTGGCGCGCCGTGGTGGAGCGTGCGCAGATCCGCGCGGAGTGAACGGAAAGCTTCCCAAAGCCCTTTGATGCAGCGCAACGCAACGCGTTGCAAAGACGCCTAATTCCCGTTCCGGCAGCAGGGGCTGCAACGGGGACAGGACGATGCGATTTTGGGGAAGATACGCAGCCGCGGCGATGCTGCTGGCCAGTGCTGGCGGGGCCATGGCGCAGGAGGGCACGCCGCGCGGCAAGCTGGCCGGGGATGTCGTGCTCGGCTTCGGCGTGGTGGGCGTGCTGCCCACCAATGGCGGCTCGGTCGGGCTGATCGGCGGCTCGCCCCATGCCAGCAATGCGGCAAGCCCGCTGCTGGACGGCACCTATTTCTTCACGCCGAACATCGCGCTCAACCTCATCGCGGCGACGACGCGCCACCAGGTGGAGGTGCGCAACTCCGCGCTGGGCACGGTCAATCTCGGCTCGGTCTGGGCGCTGCCGCCGACACTCACCCTGCAATATCACCTGATGCCGCAATCGCGCATCAGCCCCTATGTCGGCATCGGGCTGAACACGACCTTCTACTATGGCTACAGCGGCAGCCAGACGCCGCCGGTGACGCGCATGCGGCTGGATACCAGCTTCGGCGTGGCACCCAATATCGGGGTGGATTACGAGATCGCGCCCAATTGGCTGATCAACCTCGATGCGAAATGGATCATGATGCAGCCCGATGTCAGCGTGAACAGCGGGCTGATCCGGGCGCAGGCCAATATCAACCCCTTCGTGATCAGCGCGGCACTGCGCTACCGCTTCTGAGCGGCGCAGGGGCAGTCCAGCCAGGCTGAATCCCGGATGCGTGCGGTGAGCGCACGCATCACCTCGGGCGGGGTGGCGCCCGCCGCGCGCAGGGCCTGACGCTCCTCGGCCAAGCTGCGCAGATGATCTGCCCATTCCGGGCCGAAGCGCTGATCCAGCCAGGCGCGCAGGGCGGCCGCCATGGCGGGCGCGCCACCCGCCGTGGAGACGGTGAACAACAGATCGCCACGGCGGATCATCGCCGGGACATGCACGTCGCAGAGATGGGGCACATCCTCGATATTCACGGGGATGCGCCGGGCGCGGGCGGCGGCGGCCAGCGCCTCCCCCTCGGCCTCATCCAGCCCGGCGCCGAAGACCAGCCGCGCCGAATCCAGCGCCGCATCATCGGGCAGCGCCGCATGCAGCGTGAGGGCGAGGCCCGAGGCTTCCAGCAACGCCCGGCGCTTCGCGAAGGCCGGCCCATGCCCGACCAGCAGCACCCGCGTGGCCCCGGTGAAGACCAGCGGCATCATGCGGCGATCGCCACCCCCGCGGCGGCGCGGCAGGCCGCATCCCCCCGGCGGGCGCAGTAATCGCCGAAACCCTCGCCCGCCGCGCGATGCCGGGCCCAATCCTCCAGCAGGGGGGCGAGGGTGGCGCCGATGCTCTCCATCGGCACCTTGTCGGCCAGCGGGAAGCTCAGCCGCGTGCCCGCGAAATCGCCGCCGACGAACAGCGTGTAGAGCCCGGGCGCCCGGCCCACCACGCCGATATCCCCCTGGTAGGGCCTTGCGCAGCCATTGGGGCAGCCGGTGAGGCGCAGCGAAATCCGCTCACCCAGCAGGCCCAGCCGGGCGAGTTCGCCCTCCATCTGCGCCAGGATGGGCTGGCGCACCCGCTCGCCCTCCGCGAGGGACTGGCCGCAGCTGGGCAGCGCGACGCAGGCCATCATGTTGCGCGCGATGGGGGAGAAGGCCTCGGGCAGCGCCACGCCATGGGCGCGCAGCGTGGCCTCCAGCGCCGCGCGATCCTCCTTGGCGACATCCGCGAGCAGCAGGTCCTGCCCCGGGGTCGCGATGGGGTTCACGCCGAAGCGGCCCACCACCTCGCGCAGCGCTGCGCGCAGCGGGCCGGCGACCCGCCCGGCCGGGATATGCAGGCCAAGCCACCAGCGGCCATCCCCCCCATGGGCCCCCTGCGGGTGCCAGCCCAGGTGATCGGGCACGGCGAAGCGCGGCAAGGGCGGCGCGGGGCGCAGCGCGCGGCCCAGATCCTCCGAGAGCCGGGCGCGCGCCCAGGCCACGCCGCGCTCGGCCAAGACGTATTTGAGGCGGGCATGCTTGCGGTCACTCCGGTCGCCATGGTCACGGGCGAGGCGGACCACCGCCTCGGCCACTTCCAGCACCTCACCCGGGCCGATCAGCGCCACGGCATCGGCCAGGCGGGGGAAGGTGGCGGGCTTGTTGTGCGTCATCCCCATGCCGCCGCCGATGGTCACGATCCAACCCTCGGGGTGCATGACGAAGCCCAGGTCATTGGCCAGCACATCGGGCGTGTTGTCGTCGGGGTGGATGAGGGCGATCTTGAACTTTCGCGGCAGATAGGTGGGGCCATAGAGGGGTTCCGCCTCGGCGGCGGCGGCGGCGTCCTCGCCCAGGAAGATCTCGTGATGGGCGCGGCTTTTGGGCAGCAGCGCGCTGGAGAGGCGGCGCGCCTCCGCCTCCAGCCGCGCATGGACGGGATCGCGGCGTGGCGCGGGGGAGGTGATGACATTGCGCACCACATCGCCGCAGGCGGCGAGAGTGGTGAGCAAGGTTGCGTTGATGGCGGCGACCGAGGCGCGCAGGTTCTCCCGCAAAATTCCGTGGAATTGCACGCCCTGGCGGGAGGTGATTCGCAGCGTTCCATCGGCGAAATCCCCGGCCAGCGCGTCCAGGGCCAGCCATTGGGCGCCCGTCAGCCGCCCCGCGGGCGCGCGGACGCGCACCATGAAGGACCAGGCCTTGTCCTCCCCCGCCTGTTTGCGGGCGGTGGCGGTGTCGCGGTCGAATTGCTCATAGGTTCCATGGAATTTCAGCAGGGTATAGGCAGCCTCCGAGAGGCCCCCCCGGGCGGCTTCGGCGCTGATCTCGGCCGCGAGCGGACCGCGCAGGCCGAGGCTGGCCGCCTTGATGGTTTCCGCCCCGCTGAGCTTGGTTTCCAGCATTTTGCAAAATCCTGTCGTGAAACTACTGGACGGGTTTTCCGCATTTATCTACGATCACGTCAAGCAGATATTGTGGAATATACGTCTAATGATCGTGCAATATGCCTCAGCCCCCGCTTCAGCCTTGGCCGGCCCGCAATTTCCCCCTGGTGAAGTCTGGCTCTGCGGCGCCGGCCCGGGTGATCCGGATCTGCTGACGCTGCGCGCCGTCCAGGCGCTGGGCCAGGCCGACCTCATCCTGCATGACGCCCTGCCGGGCCGGGCTGCCCTGCGCCATGCCCGCCGGGGCGCCGAAATCGTGGCGGTGGGCAAGCGCAAGGGCGCCGCCCCGGTGCCCCAGGCCAAGATCAACGCCCGCCTCGTGGCCGCCGCCCGGGCGGGGCTGCGGGTCCTTCGACTGAAAGGGGGCGACCCCTTCACCTTTGGCCGGGGGGGCGAGGAAGCCCAGGCCTGTGACGCGGCGGGGATCACCTGGCGTGTCATTCCCGGCATCTCGGCCGGCATGGCGGCACCGGCGGCCGCCGGAATCCCGATCACGCATCGTGGAATGGCCTCCGCCGTCACCTTCGTCACCGCGCATGACGAGAGCGGCGCCCTGCCGGAGCTGAACTGGGCGGCGCTGGCGCAGACCGGCGGCACCATTGCCGCCTTCATGGCGCTCTCCCGCCTCGATGAGCTGGCGCTGCGCCTGCTGGCCGGCGGGCTTCCGGCGCAAACCCCGGTCGCGCTGATTTCCCAGGCGAGCCTGCCGGGCCAGGCCATCCTGCGCAGCACGCTCGGCCAATGCACGCTGGAGGCCCGCCGCGCGGGGCTGCCCACCCCCGCCATGATCATCATCGGCGCCGTCGCGGCGCTGGGCGTTCCCGCCGTGACAATGACCCTGGGAGGATTGCGCCATGCGAATGGCTGAATGGAGCGAAGCGGCGGATATCGAATTCTTAACCCCCGGGCCGCCGCCGCCGGTTCAGGATTACCCCGATGAACCCTGGCTGCCGGCCCGGGACGTGACCATCATGACCATCGCGGCCTATGCGCTCATCGCGCTCGCCACCCTCACGGAGATTTTCCCATGACACTGCAATATGGCGCCCAGCTCAGCCTCGGCCAGGTGGCCCCTGATTTTGAAGCCGAAACCACGGATGGGCCGATCCGCTTCAGCGATTGGGCGAAGGATTCATGGGTGGTCTTCTTCTCCCACCCGAAGGATTTCACCCCCGTCTGCACCACCGAACTGGGCGAGGCCGCGCGCCTCAAGCCCGAATTCGACAAGCGCGGCGTAAAGGTCATCGGCCTCAGCGTGGACCCGCTGGACCGGCATGACGCCTGGGCCGAGGATATCCGCCAGACCCAGGGGACGGCGCTGAACTTCCCGATGATCGCCGACCCCTCCAAGCATGTCTCCCAGCTCTACGGCATGATCCATCCGGAGGCCGATCCCTCCATCACCGTGCGTACCGTCTATGTGCTGGATCCCAACCGGAAGGTGCGCCTCACGCTCACCTATCCGCCCAGCACCGGCCGCAATTTCCACGAGGTG
Source organism: Sediminicoccus sp. KRV36 (assembly GCF_023243115.1). Taxonomy (NCBI): domain Bacteria; kingdom Pseudomonadati; phylum Pseudomonadota; class Alphaproteobacteria; order Acetobacterales; family Roseomonadaceae; genus Sediminicoccus; species Sediminicoccus sp. KRV36. The sequence goes on along the minus strand of NZ_CP085081.1, from coordinate 3,808,751 downwards.
CTGCGCGTGATCGACAGCCTGCAACTCACCGACAAGCACAAGGTGGCCACACCCGTGAACTGGCAGCCGGGCGAGCGCGCCATCATCGTGCCCTCGCTCTCGGATGAGGAGGCGGCGAAGCGCTTCCCGCAGGGCTGGAAGGCGGACCGGCCCTATCTGCGCTGGGTCGAACTCAGCGAGTAGGCGCCGCCAGCATCCTCTCCACGCTTCGCATCGGCAGGACGAGGCGCAGGGACTCGGGCAATCGAGCGAAGCCGTGGGCGGCATGGAAGCCGGCCGCGCGGTCATGCAGCGCATCCACCACGATCATGCAGGAGCCGACCGTCGCGGCACTTGCCAGCGCCCGTCGGAGCGCATCGGCCAGCAGGATCGCGCCCAGGCGCTGCCCCTGGCGGTCCTGGGCCACGGCGAGCCGGCCGATCAGCGTGGCGCTGACCAGCGGGGTGCGGGGGATGTGCTTGCGGGCGGCCTCGGGAACATGGCCAGGCGCAAGGGCTGTGGCACAAAGCGTATAGTAGCCGAGGACGCGGGCTGGCTCCGCCCGGGCTGCCAGCACAAAGACTCCATTGGCCCGGCGGCGCAGATCCTGCCCGGCTTGGGTGAGGAAGTACCGATCCAGACTCTCGACCCCGCAGGAAAAGCCGCCGCGGTCATGGCTGTCATCCAGCGTAAGGACGACCAGGTCGGGTTGCGCCAAGGCTTACGCGCCGACGCGGCGGCCATGCTCCCCGAAGGCGCGCGCAAGCCTTTCGCTTGGTTCGGGCGGGTTGATCATGGCCTCGAAAAAAGCGGCCCGGTCATGCTCGGAGAGGTGGAGTGTCTCATGCTCGGCGACGGTCCGACGCGCGGCTTCGGCGATGGCGGCGAGGCAGTAGTCACTCACCTTGCGCCTTTCGATTTGTGCGGCGCGTTCGATCAGCCCCTTGGTCTGCTCATCCAGGCGGAAACCGAGGCGGTCATCGCGCGTGATGCGTGGCTTGGGGGCGCTGGCCTTGCCAGTGGTGGGCTTGCCAGTGGTGGGCTTGCCGGTGGTGGGCTTGCCGGTGGTGGCATGCTTGGTCATCGCTTATATGTGTGTCCAATTAACGCACATATCAAGCATTCTTCACGGCCGCCAACCGCCCCGGATTCCGCGCCATCAGGATGGGCCGCACCAGGCGGCCGAAGCGCTCGGCCTCCTCATCATGCAGATAGCCCGAGAGGCAGAAGCTGTGGCAGCCGATCTCGATGAAGCGCTGGATCACATCGGCACATTGCGTGGGGTTGCCCACAATGGCGATCCCCGCCCCCTGCCGGACGCGCGCGAGGCCCGCCCAGAGATTGGGGGCGATCAGCCCGCCCGTCTCGGCCAGGAGCGCCTGCACGCGCTGATTGGCCACGGAATTGGCCACATTGGCGCGCACGGCTGCACTCCGTTCCTCGCCCACATCGCGGATGAGTTCCTGCGCGGCATCCCAGGCTTCCTCCTCCGTCTCGCGGCAGATGATCTGCAGCCGCATGCCGAAGCCCAACGCGTCGCCGCGCCCCTGTGCGGCCGCCATGGCGCGGATTTCGGCCATTTGCTCGGCGACGCCCTCCGGCCGGTCGCCCCAGAACAGATGCACATCGGCATGCGCCGCTGAAATCTCCCAGGCCTGGCGGGAGCCGCCGCCCAGATAGAAACGCGGATGCGGGCGTTGCAGGGGCGGGGGGATCACGCGCGCGCCGCGCAGCGTGTGGAAGCGCCCTTCCCAATCCAGCGGCGCCTCGGCCGTCCAGAGCGCCTTCATGATGGCGACTTCCTCGGCCATCAGCGCATAGCGATCCTCCTTGCCGTAGCGGATGCCATCGGCGGCATTTTCCGCCTCCGACTGCCCGGCGATGAGGTTCACCGCGATGCGCCCGCCGGTCAGCTGGTCGAAGGTGGTGACCATCTTCGCCAGCATCACGGGGTTGATGTAGCCCGGCCGCGCCGCCACCAGCATGCGGATGGAGCTGGAACGCCCGGCCATGAAGGCGGTGGTGACCCAGGCTTCCCAGCAGGGGATCGCCACGGGCACCAGCAGGTATTCGAAGCCCGCGGCCTCGGCCGCCGAAACCACGCGGTCGAACATCGCGGTGCCGGCGGGCACCACATCGGGCCCTTCGGCATAGCGCGTCGTGTCGCCATTGGTCGGCAGGTACCAACCAAACTCCAAGGGGCCGAATTCCAGCGCCCTCATGATTCGAGCAAGGCCTCGACGGCCGCGCTGATGGCAAAGAGCCGCGCATCGCCCATCGCCTCGCCCATCAGCATGAGGCCGACCGGCGCCTCGCCCGCCACGTGGCAGGGGATGCTGATGGCGCAGCGATCCAGGACATTGGCGATGGTGGTGTTGCGCAGCAGCAGCAGGTTGATGCGGTTGTACTCGCTCTCCTCCTCCACCTCCGCGATGGCGGGTGGCAGCAGCGGCACCGTTGGGCAGATCACGGCGTCATAGGGCGCCGTGCGCGGGGCGAGGGCCGCGATCAGCTCGGCCCGGGCGCGCATCACATCGAGGTATTCGGCCGCACTCATCGCCTCGCCACGGGCGATGCGCTTGAGGATGCGCGGATCATAGCGCGGGCCGTCACTGGCGATGAGCGAGCGATGCCAGGCATAGGCCTCCGAGGCGGTCAGGCCGCCGCGCGCATTCATGGTGGGAATGCGCTCGATCTCGGGCAGGGTCAGGTCTTCCAGCTTCACGCCGGCTGCTTCCAGCCGCGCCAGGGTGCGCGCGTAATCCCGCGCCACCTGGCCCTCCATGCCGTCCTCCACCACGTTGTTCAGCACGCCGAAGCGCAGGCCGGAGAGGTTCACCGCCGGCAGGCTGGCCGGCGTCTCGGCGCCCGCGATGATCGCATCCAGCGTGTGGCAGCAGGCGACCGAACGCGCGAGTGGCCCCACGGAATCGAGCGAGGGCGAAAGCGGCAGCACGCCTGTGATGGGCACGCGCCGCGCCGTCGGCTTGAAGCCCACCACGCCGTTCAGCGCGGCCGGAATGCGGCAGGAGCCGCCGGTATCCGTGCCCAGCCCGCCAAACCCCATGCCATCCGCGGCAGCGACCCCCGCCCCCGAGGAGGAGCCCCCCGGCAGCCGTCCCGTCGCGCGGTCCCAGGGGCTGCTGGGCGTGCCGTAATGCGGGTTCACGCCGAGGCCGGAGAAGGCGAATTCCGTCATGTTGGTGCGGCCCAGCACCACGAAGCCTTGCCGGTTCAGCCGTTCCACCACCGGGGCGGGCGCCGTGGCGGGCTTGGCGCCATCCCGCGCGACGGAGCCCGCGCGCGTCACCTGCCCTGCCTCGTCGAACAGGTCCTTCACGGTGATGGGAATGCCGGCGAAGCGGCTGGGCGCGCGGCCGGCCTGGCGCAGCTGGTCCATCGCCCGGGCTTGTTCCCGCGCGGCCTTGGCGTGCAGCGTGGTGAAGACGCGCGGCCCTTCGCCCTCCGCCGCCCGGGCCAGGGCTTCCTCCACCAGGGCGATCGCGGTGGTGCGGCCCGTCTCCAGGGCGATGGCGGCATGGGCGATGGTGGGATGGGCGTGGCGGGGCATCTGGCCGTCCTGCTGAATTTGCGACAGGCTGACTATGGAAGGACAACGCCCCCGATGAAACCCATGGTTCAGAAACCCGTGCTCCTCACCGGAGCCTCCGGCGCGCTTGGCCGCATGCTCGCCCGCGAACTCACCGCCGCCGGGATGACGCTGCGCCTGACCGACATCACGCCCTTCCCGGACCCCGTGCCTGAGGGCGCCAGCTTCACCCGCGCCGATCTCAATGACGGCGTGGCCGTCGCGCGCCTGGCCGAGGGCTGTGGCGCCATCCTGCATTTCGGCGGCATCAGCGTGGAGCAGCTCTTCGAGGAGATCCTCGGCCCCAATCTGCGCGGCCTCTATCACATCTATGAGGCGGCGCGGCGCGAGGGCGCGCGGGTGGTCTTCGCCAGCTCCAACCACAGCATCGGATTCCATGAGCAGAGGCAGAGCCTCGACCTCGACTGCCAGTTCCGCCCGGATGGCTTCTACGGCCTCTCCAAGGCCTATGGCGAGCTGATGGGCCGGCTCTACTGGGACAAGCACGGCGTCGAGAATGTGAATCTGCGCATCGGCACCTGCCTGCCCGAACCGCGCGATGCGCGCGCACTCTCCACCTGGCTCTCCTATCCGGATCTCACGCGGCTGGTGCTGGCCTGCGTGACGGCGGAACGCGCCGGGCATGCGGTGATCTGGGGCGCTTCGGCCAACCCCGCGAGCTGGTGGGCGCGTGACCACCGCGCGCGCATCGGCTGGGCGCCGCAGGACAGTGCCGAGGCGTTCCGCGCGCAGCTGGAAGCCGTGCTGAACCCGAGCGAGGTGGGCCGCCGGCACCAGGGCGGGGCGTTCTGCGTGCAGGATTATACCCGCGCCACGCCGCCACCACGGGATGCCTTCAGCCTGGATTGAGGCGGGCTTTCAGCCGCGCATGGCTCTCGGCCGCCAGCGCGCGCAGGCGCTCATCCAGTTCGGCACCTTCGGCCAGCAGGGCGGCGCTGGGCTGTTCCGCCGCATCGGCCCGCCCGCCATCGCGCGCGATGCGCTCCGCCCGGGCATTCACGGTGGGCCAGCCTTCCACCATGCGCCGGAAATTCGGCCGCTCCGGCGCATCGAGCCAGGCGGCGAAGCCCGCCGCATCGAAGGGGCTGTGCCGTTCGATATCCACGAAAAACACCTCCTCCCGGGCCGCGAAGGCGATGAGGCCGGCGACGTGGCTTCGGTAGATCGCCAGCAGCCGCTCGGCCGAGAACCCCCAGGAGAGATTGGCGTGGGAATCGGCGATCTGCCGGTAGGGCCGGATGGAGGCGATGAAGCGGCATGCGGGATGCCGCAGCCTGAGCCGCCCCGGCAGGTCATCGCCAAAGGGATGCTCGATCTTCACGCTGCGGACGCCGAGCTCATCGAAGTAGCGCTCCGGCGTGCCGGCGGCGGCCGCCTGGCGGAAGCGATGCTCGCGCTCCGCGTCCGAGAGCAGGCCGGGCAGGGCCTTCTCGCGCCGGCCCGGCGTCAGCGAGGAATGCGGGTTGATGGCGGGGCCAAGCAGCGCCGCCGTCAGCTGCACCAGGAATTGCGAGCCCGAGCGGGGCAGCACGAGCCAGGCCACCCGAAGCCCGGAATCCGGCGGGGACATCCCCGGGGCCGCGCCGCCGGTTGGCTCAGCAGGGCGAGGGGATGGGCTGCAATTCGCCGAGCCGCCCATCCACGACGAATTCGCCGAAATCCATCTTCATCTCGTCGGCCACGCCATTTTCGAAATAGCGCATGCTGACCTCGTATTCGGGGGTCGAGGCGCCGCCCCCCTGGCCGCTCGCGTTGCGGTCGAAGAAGGCGATGCGCATGCGGGCACTGCTGAGCGTGGCCAGGAGCGGGAAATTCGGGTTGGGCTGCGGGGCGATCCAGCCGCCGGAGATGATCGTCGTCGTGTCCTGCGCGCCATCGGCCGAGGTGCCGTCGAACAGCGGGGCCACGAAGATGCGCTGGCCGGCGCGCGCGGCGGCCAGGCTGCGCAGCGTGTGGATCATCGGCAGGATGGTGCCCTCGGGCAGGTCTTCCTCTGTCGCCGCCGGTTCCTGGTAGCGGATGCGCCCGCCGGTGGCCGTGATGCTGGCATCGCCCGCCACGCGGGAGGTCACGGCGCCGCCGGTGGTCTGCGTCAGCGAAAACCGCAGCGAGGAGCCATCCTTGGCCTCCAGCGTCGCGTAGTCCGAGGTGGTTTCGACCACGTTGCCATCCCGGTCACTGACCAGCAGGGTGAAGCGCTGGCGTGAGGCCCAGGCGTCACAGGCGTCAATCACCTCGAACAGCATGATCCCCTCGGCCTGCTCGATGGAGGCGCTGTCGCGCACGCTGTCCAGCTTCAGGCGATAGGCCGCCCGATGGGCGAGCATGTGCTCGGAGCCCGGCTCGACCGCGCTGGCCGGCCGGTAGGGGAGCGCGCTGGCCAGGAGGGCAGCGAGGGAGAGCCAGGCAAGGCTGCGGCGGAGGTTCATGCAGTGCAGCATAGACCAGAAGCCGCCGCACTGGAATCGGCCAGATTGTATCAGGCCGAGAGGATCATCAGCCCATCCACCGCAACGCAGCCATCCGGCCGGCAGACCAGCGGGTTGATCTCCGCCTCCTCCAGCCGGTCGCCCATCGCGGCGGCGAAGGCTGAGAATTGGGCGATGGTGGCGGCGATCTCGGCCACCGGCATGGGGGCACTGCCCCGGAAGCCGTCCAGCAGCGGGAAGGCCTTGAGGCTGCGCAGCATGGCCATGGCGCCTTCGGCCGAGACGGGGGCCACATCCAGCGCCACATCCTTCCAGAGCTCCGCCTGCACGCCGCCCAAGCCGACCAGCACCATGGTGCCGAATTGCGGATCGCGCCGCGCGCCCAGGATGAGCTCCACGCCGCGCGCCTCCATGCGCTGCACCAGCACGCCATCCACCCGAGCCTTGGGCGCATGCTTGGCGGCCCCCGCCATGATGCGGGCGAAGGCGGCGGTGACGGCGGCGGCATCGGCGAGGTTCAGCTCCACCCCGCCCACTTCCGTCTTATGCGCCACATCGGGGCTGTCCAGCTTCAGCACCACGGGGAAGCCCATGGCCTGCGCGGCCACGACGGCACCCGCCGCGTCCTTTGCGCGGTGTTCGGCCACCACGGGCAGTCCGGCCTTGGCGAAGGCGGCCTTGGCGGCGGCTTCCATCAGCGTGGCCGCGCCGCCCGGAATGGCGGCGGCGGCGGCGCTGGCCTGCGCATCCACCGCACCGGCGGCGGGCTTGGGATCATGCCGCTGGAACCACAGGCGCAGCGCATTCATCATCCGCCGCGTCGAGCGGAACAGCACCAGGTTGGGGCTGACATCGGCCGCCTCCGCCCCCGGGCCCTCCAGGCTTTCCGGCACCCACATGATGCAGATGGGCTTGCCGGCGGCGGCGGCCATCGGCTCCAGCGTGCGCATCCGGGCCGGCGTCGCGGTGGGGGCGGGGTTGTGATACACCACCGGGAAGACGACGGTCGCGTATTGCTCATCCGCCAGCATGGCCACCATGCATTCCTCGAAGGATTTCGGGTTGGTGGCCACCTGCGCCGTGAGGTCGCAAGGGTTGCGCGGGCTGCCGAAATCCGGAATGGCCGAGCGCAGCACGCGCTCCGTCTCGGGGGCCGGCTGCGGCAAGGCGAGGCCCTGGAATTCCGCGTGATCGGCCGCCATGATCCCCGCCCCGCCCGAAGGTGTCACGATGCCCACGCCGCGGCCCTTCGGCGGCCCGGCCTTGGCGAAGAAGCCCGAGGTTTCGAGCAGCGCGTCGAAATCCTCCACCTCCAGCATGCCCGCCCGCTTGAAGCCGGCCGACCAGGCGGCACTGGAACCCGCGAGTGAGCCGGTATGCGAGGCTGCGGCCTTGGCGCCGATCTCACCACGACCCAGCTTCAGCACGACGATGGTCTTGCCCATGCCCTCCGCGATGCGGCCCAGCTCAAACAGCCGCCGCGCATCGCGCAGCCCCTCCACCACCAGGGCGATGCTGCGGCATTCGGGAATGGTGAGCTGGAAGGCGGCGAGGTCGCACACATCCAGGTCCGTCGCATTGCCCGCCGTCGCCATATGGCACATGGCGAAGCCGCGCTCGGCCGCCTGCATCAGCGCATAGCCGAGTGCGCCGGATTGGCTGACCACGCCGACACCGCCGGCCGGGGCCGTCAGCTTCACGTAATCCGGCATGAAGGTGGCACCCGCGCGCTGCCGATGATCGGCGAAGCCCAGGCAATTGGCGCCCAGCAGCGGGAAGCCCAGACGGCGCGCGGTTTCGCGCAGCACCTCCTCCTCCACCGCGCGCTCGGGCAAATCCGTCTCGCCATAGCCGGAGGCGTAGATCACCGCACCGCCGCCGCCCTTCTTGGCCAGCGCCTGCACGGCATCCATCACCCCCGGGCGGGGCAGGGCGATGACGGTGGAATCAGGTGCGCCCGGCAGATCCGCGACCGAGCCGTAGCAGGGGCGGCCGTGCAATTCCTGGCCCGCATATTTCGGGTTCACGCACCAGACGGGGCCATCGAAATCGCGCATGTTCTGCACGGTGCGGGCGCCGAACCCCGTCGGCTCGGCCGAGACGCCCACCACGGCGAAGCTGCGCGGCGCCAGAAGGCGCGTGAGGCTGTTTGGATCGCGCAGGGATTCCATGCTGGACATCAATTTTCGCTCCCTTTGATTCTGTTGCGGCCATTCGGGAACAGGCGGGGCGTTTCGGCAAGCCCCCCGCCCTTGATCACATCATGCCCATCACGCGCGGCAGCCAGAGCGCGATGCCCGGAAAGCCCACCACCAAGGCGAGGGCCACGAACATGGCCAGGATCATCCAGACCACCCAGGGGATGGTGCTTTCCATGGTGACGCCGGCGATGCGGCAACTCACCATCAAATTCACCGCCATGGGCGGCGTGAACTGGCCGATCGCGATCTTCATGGTGAGGATCACGCCGAACCAGGTCAGGTCCCACTCAAAGGCGCGGGCGATGGGGATCAGCACCGGCAGCAGGATCAGGAAGGTGGAGACGCCATCCAGGAACATGCCGATGAAGATCAGCGCCACCATGAGCAGCGCGATGGTCCCGTATTCCCCCAGTTGCAGCCCCACGATCCAGCCCGCGATGGGCTGCACGATGCCGAGCGTGGAGGTGGACCAGGCAAAGACGCTGGCGAGGGCGATGATGATGAGGATGACGGCGGAGATCTCCCCCGCCTCCACGAGCATCTCGTAGAGGTCCTTCATCGTCATGCTGCGATAGATGAAGAAGCCGACGAACAGGCCATAGAACACCGCCATCACGGCCGCTTCCGTCGGCGTGAAGGCGCCGATGCGCATGCCACCCAGGATGACGACCGGCGCCATCAGCCCCCAGATCGCCTCCTTGAAGCTTTGCCAGATGGAATTCTCGTCGCGATCCGGATTCTTGCCGCCGAAATCCTTGATCCAGGAGATGATGAGGATGGGCACGATGATGGCAAAGCCCGCCAAAATCCCTGGGAACATCCCCGCCATGAAGATCGCCGGCACCGAGACGCCGGGCACCATCACCGCATAGACGATGAAGGCGATGGAGGGCGGGATGAGAATATCCGTCGCTGCCGCGGCTCCCACGGTGGCGGCGATGAAGGGGCGCGGATAGCCATCCTTCACCATGCCGCGCGTCACCACCTGGCCGACCGCGGCAGAGGTGGCGGGGCCCGAGCCTGAAATGCCGCCGATGATCATGGCGACAAGCACAGCGACCGAGGCCAGCGCCCCGCGCCCAGCACCCACCAGAGCGGTCGCGAATTTCACGAGGCGCAGTGCGACGCCCGTGCGGTCAAACACGCAGCCCACCAGCACGAACATGGGGATCGCGATCAGCGGGTATTTCGCGATGCCGGCATAGACGTTGGTCGGCATCGCCATGAGCGTCTGATCCGCCAGCGCGATGGCCAAGGCACCCGCCAGGCCAAGGGCGACGGCAATCGGAACGCCGCCCAGCAGCAGGATCATGAACATGAGAAAGAGGATGGTGCCGATCATTGATCCGCTCCGCGGGATGGGGCGATCATTGGTCCGCTCCGCGGACGGGGCCGATCATCCCTCTTCTCCGCGCCCGAGGCGGATGATCCGCCCCGCCGCACGCCCGATCACCAGCACCGCCAGCACCGGCAGCCACACGGTGTAGAGCCATTGCGGATGGCCGAGGCCGGGCGAGAGCACCTCATAATCATACTCGTCCCAGACCATGCGCGTGCCGTACCAGAGGATCAGCCCGAAGCAGAGGATGAGCAGGCCCAGCGCCATGATTTCCGCCACGCGGCGGCGCTCAGGGTTCAGCTTGTCGGCGAAGAATCCGATGCGGATATGCCGCCCGCCCGCCGTGGCGAGTGCGGTGCCCACCATGGCCACCACCACCATCAGCGCCACCGAATATTCCTCGGTGAAAGCCAGCGAGATGTTGGAGAGATAGCGCGTCACCACATTCGCCGCCGTGATGAGGGCCATGGCCCCCATGGCGGCGGCGAGCAGCACGCGCTCCAGCGTGAGCGGAACGCGTGTCTTCGGGTCGGGCGGGGCCGCCGTCGGGTCGAAATCGGCGGCCATCAGACGCGCGTCACGAGACGGCGCGGATGGCGGTCTCGGCCTTGCGGACCAGATCGGCACCGATGGTGGTGGCCCAGCGGTCATAGACCGGGCGCAGCGTGGTGGCGAAGGCCTGCTTTTGCGCGGGCGTCAGCTGCGTCACCTCCACATTGCGGCGGGCCAGTTCCAGCAGTGCCGCGTTATCCGTGCCCGGAATGCCGAGCCCCTGGCGGGCGAGGGCGATGTTGTTGCGCGCCGCCTCCCGCGCGCATTCGCGCACCAGTTCCTGGTCGGCGGGGGTGAAGCTGGCCATCACCGACTTGGACAGGCCGAAGATCAGCGCGTCATTCACGTAGTTCCAGATGGTCATGTGGCGCTGCGCCAGCGTGTCCATGCGGAAGGCGAGGAACAGGTTGACCGGGTTTTCCTGCCCATCCACCGCACCCGTGCTGAGGGCGGGCTGCAGATCGGCGAAGGACATCTGCAAGGGGTTGGCGCCGAGGCCGTTATAGATGTCGTTGAAGATGGCGCCGGCGGCGAAGCGGATCTTCAACCCGCGCAGATCGGCCGGTGTCGTGATGGCGCGCTTGGAGTTGCTGATCTCGCGGAAGCCGTTTTCGCCGAAGGCCACGGCCGCCACCTCGCGCCGGTCCATGATGCCGACCAGGTCGCGCCCCACTTCGCCATTGATCAGCGCGTCGAAGGCGCGGTGGTCGGGCATCAGGAAGGGCAGCTGGAAGATGCCGGCCTCACGCACCTGGGGGGCGATGTTGATCGTGCTGAAGACCGCGAAATCAATGATGCCCTGGCGCATCGCCAGAAGCTCGCGCGTCTGGTCCCCGCCGACGAGCTGGCTGCCCGGATAGACCTTCACATTGATGCGGCCATTGGAGCGTTGCGTCACGAGCTCGGCCCATTGGAAGGCGCCCTCGGCGAAGGGAATGGGCCGGTTGCCGACGACGGAGAGCTTGTACTCGGCGCGGTAGGCCGGCTGCGCGCCACCGATGCGAGGGGCGGCGAGGATGGCGGCGCCGCCCGCCAGGAGGGCGCGGCGATGGGTCTTCAGCGTCATTGGGGTCATCTCCTCCAGGCGGCTTTTGCGTGCCGCGTTCCGGGGTGCACAATGCCGCCGAGCGAGGCGGGCGCGCAAGACGCCCCATGAAGGAGGATGCATGTCGAAACGATTGGCCATCACCGGCGGCGCCTCGGGGATTGGCGCTGCCATCGGCGTGGCCGCCCGCGCGGCCGGCTGGGAGACGGCGCTGGCCGACCGCATGCCGGCCGAAGGCTGCACCTCCCTCGATGTGACCGATGCGACGGCCGTGGCGGACTGGATCGGCGGCCTTACCGCGCTTCAGGGCCTGGTCTGCTCCGCCGGGATTTCGGCGGCGACGCCGCTGCTCGACACGCCGCCCGAATTGTTCCGCCGCATCCTCGATGTGAATGTGACCGGCAGCTTCCTCGCCGCCCAGGCCGCCGCGCGCGCCATGGTGGCGGGCGGGAAGGGCGGTGCGATCGTGCTGGTCGCCTCGGTTTCCGGCCTGCGCGGCGTGGAGGGGCGGGTGGCCTATGGCGCCTCCAAGGCCGCCGTCATCAACATGGCGCAGGTCATGGCGATCGACCTGGCCCCGCATGGGATCCGCGTGAACGCCATCTGCCCCGCGCCGATCGAGACACCCATGGTGACCGCGCTGCATGATGCGCAGACCCGCGCGCAATGGCTGAGCCGCATTCCGGCCGCGCGCTATGGCCGCGTGGAGGAGGTGGCGGAGGCGGCCCTCTTCCTGCTGGATTCCGCGCGTTCCTCCTACATCACCGGCCATGCGCTGCCGGTGGATGGCGGCTATGCCGGGGCGGGCATGATGGCATGATCCCGGCAACCAATCTCGGCCGGCTGCTGAGCCAGGTGGCGCGCCGCCTGCCGGATGCGCCGGCGCTGATCTGGCGCGAGCAGAGATGGTCCTGGGCGGAACTCGATGCCCGCGTGGATCGCCTCGCCGCCGCCTTGCGCGCCCAGGGCATCGGCAAGGGCGACCGCGTGCTGGTGCATGCGCGCAACGGCAACGCGATGTTCGAGAGCCTCTGGGCGACGTGGAAGATCGGCGCCGTCTGGGTGCCCACCAATGTCCGCCTGACGCCGCCCGAGGTCGCCTGGCTGGCCGAGGCCAGCGGGGCGCGCCTGCTGCTGCGCGACCATGGCTTCGCGGGTCACGCCGATGCGGTGCGTGCGGCCGCGCCGGCCTGCCAATGGGTGATCGCGATGGGCGATGCGCGGCCCGGCGAAGACGACTACGAAACCCTGCTCGATGAAGCGACACCGCCGCCGCCCAATCACGAAGCCGAAATCGGCCGCGACGACCCCTGCTGGTTCTTCTTCACCTCCGGCACCACCGGCCGGCCCAAGGCGGCGGTGCTGACCCATGGCCAGATGGGCTTCATCATCACCAACCATTTGGCCGACCTCATGCCCGGCCTGACCGAGCGTGATGTTTCGCTCGTCGTGGCCCCGCTCAGCCATGGCGCGGCCATTCATGCGCTGTGCCAGGTGGCGCGGGGCGCCTGCTCCGTGCTGCTGCCGGGCGAGCGGCTGGATACCACCATCGCCTGGGACCTCATCGCGCGCCACGGCGTCACCAACATGTTCACCGTGCCGACTATCCTGAACATGCTGGTGGCGGACCCGGCGGCGGCACCGCACCGGCTGCGCCATGTGATCTATGCCGGCGCGCCGATGTATCGCGCGGATCAGTTGCGCGCGATGCAGCGCCTCGGCCCCTGCCTCGTGCAGTATTTCGGCCTGGGCGAGGTGACGGGCTGCATCACCGTGCTCCGGCCGGACCAGCACAGCGCGGATGATGCGGCTCCAGGCGCCCTCAGCGTCGGCGCGCCGCGCACGGGGATGGACATCGCCATCCTGGATGAGGCTGGCGCGCACACCGAACGCGGCGAGATCTGCGTGCGTGGCCCCGGCGTCTTCGCCGGCTATTTCCAGAATGACGCGGCCAATGAAAAGGCCTTCCGCCATGGCTGGTTCCACACCGGCGATCTGGGCCTCCTGGACGCGCAGGGCTTCCTGCACATCACCGGCCGCGCCTCGGACATGTTCATCTCCGGTGGCTCCAACATCTACCCGCGCGAGGTGGAGGAGGCGCTGCTGACGCATCCGGCCGTGGCGGAATGCGCCGTGGTCGGCCTGCCCGATCCGCGCTGGGGGGAATCGGGGGTGGCCTGCGTGGTGCTGGGCGCGCCTGCCTCGCCCGAGGAATTGCTCGCCCATCTGGATGGCCGCCTCGCCCGCTACAAGCACCCGCGCCGCTTCGTCTTCTGGGAGGCGTTGCCGAAATCCGCCTATGGCAAGGTGCCGAAATCCCTGCTGGCCGAGCGGCTGCGGGCCGAAGCTGTGGCCTTTGACGCAGCGGGTGGGTAGCCTTCGGTCCCATCCCCGCGCGAGCCAGCCCGATGCCAGACCAGCCCCTCCGCCAAGCCTTGCCCGTCATTGATATCGCCGGCCTGATGGATGGCGCGCGGCTGGCGGGGATCGCCGCCGAGATCCGCGCGGCCTGCACCGGCCCCGGCTTCTTCTACATCCGCAACCATGGCGTGCCCGATGCGGTCATCAGCGCGGCCGTCACCGCCGCGCGCCGCTTCTTCCATCTGCCCGCCGAGGTGAAGGCCGCCACCCGGGCCACCCTCGTGCATCGCGGCTGGCATGCGGCGGGTGGTGCCGTGATGGCGGGCGCGACCAAGCCCGACCTGAAGGAGTTCTTCTCCATCGGCCTCGACCTGCCCGCCGATCATCCCGTGGTGCTGGCGGGCGAGAAGCTGCGCGGCCCCAACCAGTGGCCCGCCGAAGTGCCGGAGTTGCAGCCGGCGATGGAAGCCTATTACGCCGCCATGATGGAATGCGGCGCGCAGTTGATGCGCGCCATCGCCGTCAGCCTCGACCTGCCGCCGGATTTCTTCGCGGCCCACTACACCCTGCCGCTGCAACGCACCCAGGCGGTGTTCTACCCGCCACAACCGCCCGATGACACGGAAGGCTTCGGCGTGGCGCCGCACACGGATTTCGGCTGCATCACCCTGCTCTGGCAAGATGACAGCGGCGGGCTGGAGGTGAAGGAACGCCAATCGGGTGCCTGGATCCCCGCACCACCCCTGCCGGGCACGCTGGTCATCAATGTCGGCGATCTGCTGGGCCGCTGGAGCAATGACCGCTTCGCCAGCACGCCGCATCGCGTGGTCAATCGCTCGGGGCATGAGCGCATGTCCATCGCCACCTTCCACGACCCGAATTTCCAGGCGCCGATCGACCCGCGCGCCCTGGGTGCGACGCAGGCGCTCTATCCGCCGACGACGGCGGGCGGGCATATCCTGGAATGCTTCGCCAAGGCTTTCGCGTATCGCAAGGGCGGCTGAGGTTGATCGAGAGGGCCCGCCCCTTGATCAACCCGGCGCCCCGCCCTCAGCTGTTCGGGCCGCGGCCCAGCCCGATGGGCTGCCAGCGTTGCAGCTTGGTGTTCTGCAGCACCGCCGGATTCACGCAGCTCATCGGCCACTTGCCCTGCATGACCAGCGCCAGCTCACTGCCCACGCGGCGCTTGCGCGCTTCATCGAACCGCGCCGAGGCCGAGGCGGTATGCGCCGAAAGGATCACATTGGGCATGCTGAGGATGGGGTTGTTGTGCGAGGGCGGCTCCACCTCCAGCACATCAAGGCCGGCATAGGCGATCCAGCCTTCGCTCAGCGCCTTGATCAGGGCGGATTCATCCACCGTCGGCCCGCGCCCGACATTGAGGAAGATGGCGCTCTTCTTCATCTGGCGGAAATGCTGCTCCTTCAGCAGATGCGTGCATTCCGGGCGGGCCGGCGCGTGCATCGAGACGAAGTCGGACTGGCTCATCACCTCGTTCAGCGTGGCGGGCAGCACGCCATGCTCGCTCAGCAGCGTCTCGTCGAGGAAGGGATCATAGGCGATCATGCGCAGGCCGAAGGGGGCGGCGCGGCGGGCCACCGCGCGCGCCACGCGGCCGAAGCTGATGAAGCCCAGCGTCTGGCCCATCAGGCGCGGGATCTTCAGCAAGGCTGGGCGGCCTTCCTTCCAGCGATGCTCGCGCACCATCCGGTCCTGCTCCAGCGTGCGGCGGAAGGTGGCCAGCAGCAGCATCATGCAGTGATCCGCCACCTCCTCGATGAAGGTATCGGGCACATTGGTCACGGGAATGCCGGCGCGGGTCGCCGCCTTCACATCCACGCTGTCCACGCCGACGGAGCCGAGGCTGATCACCTTGCAGTTCTTCAACCCGGCGATGATCTCGGCCGTGATGGGGATGCCCTTGGCGTAGATCGCATCCGCGGTGGCGGCGGCGGCGAGGAAGCCCGCCGCATCGGTCGGCGCTTCGACGATCTCGGCGTCGAGGCCGTTCAGCGCTTCCATTTCGAGGTCATAGCCGCCGCCGGCCGTGGTGAAACTGGCGCCCGCGGGCGTCACGATGCGGAACTTTGCCATTGGCATTTTTCTCCCTGAATTGTCGTGCAAGCCAAGCATGCGGGGCGACCAGCGGCAAGGTCACGGGCTGGACAGCCGGCCTGCTTGCGGCAGACTGCCGCGCATCACGCGCAGGGAGGAAAATCCGATGAAGAAAATCGCATGGGTGACGGGGGCCGGCAGCGGCATCGGCGAGGCTGCGGCCATCGCCCTGGCGGAGATGGGGATGGTCATCATCCTCACCGGCCGCACCAAGCCGAAGCTGGAAGCCGTCGCTGCGCGCATCAAGGCGATGGGCGGCACGGCGCATGTGAAGCCGGCCGATATGGGCAAGGCCGCGGCCGTGCAGAAGGTGGCCGATTTCATCCAGCAGAAGCTCGGCCGCCTCGATGTGATGGTGAACAATGCCGGGCTGAACATCACCGAGCGCACATGGGCCAACCTGAAGCCCGAGGGCATCAAGGAATTGGTGGATGGCAACCTCCTTTCCGCCTTCCATGGCGTGCTGGCGGCGCTGCCCATCATGCGTGCCCAGAAAGGCGGGTTGTTCATCCACACCGCCTCCATGGCGGGGCGCTTCGTCAGCCCCTTGAGTGGCGCCGGCTACACCGCCAGCAAGCATGGTGTGGTGGCGATGAGCCATTCACTGAACATGGAGGAATGCGGCAACGGCATCCGCAGCACCGTGATGTGCCCGGGCGAGGTGCGGACACCCATCCTCGACAAGCGGCCCAACAAGCTCTCGGAGAAGGAACTGGCCGAGATGGTGCAGCCCGAGGATTGCGGCGCGCTGGTGAAATTCCTGGCCGGCATGCCGCCGCATGTCTGCATCAATGAGGTGCTGATCACACCGACGCGCAACCGCGCCTACCTCGCGCAGATGCAGCGCAAGCTGTAGCGCGCTGCTGGGAAGCACCCCTGGTGGGATCGAGGGGCCAGCCCCTCGAACTCCCCGGCAGGGTGAAAACCTGCGTAGTTTTCACAGTTTCCTGCACCTTCATCAGGGGATTTGCAAAATCGAAGATCCAAGAAACCGGGTTTCTTGGTGGGGGAGCGCGAGGGGGCAAAGCCCTCTCGCAACCTGGCCTTACCCGGCGCGCGCCAAAACCCTCAATGCAGCCGCGGCGCCTTGAGATGCCGCGCCCGATCCGCGCTGGTGATGGCCAGGTCCAGCTGGCGGCTGCCGCGCGCCAGTGTCAGGCGCACTTCGGCCCCGGCCGGGCCCGCCGCGCGCACCGCGGTCCAGAGGGAGGCGAGGTCACTCACCTTGCGCCCATCCACCGCCACGATGCGGTCACGCGGCTTCACGCCGGCGCGCTCGGCCGGCCCCCCCTTGGCGAGGGAGCCGACGCCCACCTCCTCATCATCCTCGGTCGCGTAGAGGCCGAGCCAGGGGCGGGCGGGCCGGCCGGAATGCCCGGTGCGGCGCAGCGTCTCCAGGATGGGCAGCAGTTCGCCGATGGGGACCACCATGTTCAGGTCCAGCCGCTTGCCGCCGCGTTGCCCCTGCTGAAGGATGAGCGAGCCGATGCCGGCCAGCCGCCCCGCCGCATCGAACAGCCCGGCCCCGCCCCAATGCGGATGCGCCGGCGCCGTGAAGATCGCGTTTTCCAGCAGATATTCCCAATAGCCGGCAAAGGGCTGCCGGGCGGCCACGCTGCAGGCCAGCGCATGGCTGATCCCGCCCGAGGCGGCGAGCACGCCCTGCGCACCATGGCGCATGCCCTCCGCATCGCCCAGTTCGGCGACCTTCTGCCCGGGGATGCGGCCCAGCATCTGCACCAGGCCGAAGCCCGTCTCGAAATCCATGGCGAGCGGCGTCGCTTCCACCACGCGGCCGTCATTATTGGTGATCCAGACGCTCTCGGCCTCGGTGATGAGGTAGCCGATGGTCAGCACCAGCCCGCCCGCATCGATCACCACGCCGGAGCCTTCGCGCTCCACACCCAGCGCCGCGGCCGAGGTCGCGTCCGGCGGCACCAGGCATTTCAGCGCGACGACGGTGGCCAGGCGCGCTTCAAGGTCGAAGGCGAATTCCGAGGGGTCGGGCTGGAAGGCTTCGGGCACTTCCCATTCGTCATCGTCATCATCAGGCATGGCGGGGGGGTCCTTGTCACCCTCCCTATATAACGCGGCTCACGCCAGGAGCGAGTGGGCCATGGCAAAGCTGTGACGAACCGTCTCGGCACGGATGGCGGCGCGGTCTCCGGGAAAGATGCGGTGCTCGGTCGTGATGGCGCCGCCGCGCTGGCCCACACCCATCCAGACGAGACCGACGGGCTTGGTCAGGCTGCCCCCGCCCGGGCCGGCAACCCCGGTGCAGGCCAGCACGATCTGCGCGCCCGAGGCCCGCAGGGCGCCCTCCACCATCCGCCGCGCCACTTCCTCACTGACGGCGCCGAAGCGCTCGATCATCTCGGCCGGGACGCCCAGCATGCTGGTCTTGGCCTCATTGGAATAGGTGACGAAGCCGGCCAGCACACTGGCCGAGGAGCCGGGGATGGCGGTCAGTGCCGCGGCGATCAGCCCGCCCGTGCAGCTCTCGGCCGTGGCGATGGTCAGGTGCCTGGCCTGCAGCGCGGCGAGCAGCGCGGCGGCTTCCGCCAGCGTGGATTCGGGCAGCATCAGCGGATTCCCCATGGCGCGAGAAGCAGGATCACCAACCCCGCCATGGCGCCGGCGATGATGTCATCGGCCATCACGCCGGCTGGCCCCTTCTGGCGATCCGCCCAGCCGACCGGGCCCGGCTTGGTGATGTCGAAAAGCCGGAACAGCAGGAAGGCCAGCAGCACGCCGAGCCAGCCCGTGGCGGCGGCGAGGGCCAGGGATTGCCCCGCCGCCTCATCCACCACCACCCAGCCCGGATCGGCGGCGGCTTCGGGCAGGCGGGTCAGCGCCCAATGGCCGAGTGCGGTGAAGAGTGCCGCGGCCAGCAGCGCCACCCAGGGCGGCAGCAGGGCCAGCGGCAGGACGGCCAGCGAGCCCCAGCTGCCGGGGGCGGGCTTCAGGAAGCCGATCCCGCCCAGGGAGGCAATCGCCCGCGGGATGGAGGCCCAGGCGTCGCCGCCGCCGCTCACCGGGTCCATGCGGCCATCGGGTGGTCCATCGCCGCGAAGCGCGGGTCCTTGGCGCGATAGATGGCGACGTTCTCGATCACGCGCTGCACATAATTGCGCGTCTCGGCGAAGGGGATCAGCTCCATCCAGTCCAGCATGCGCACCGGGCCCTGGCGCGGATCGCCATAGGTGGAAAGCCATTCATCCACCCGCCCGGCACCCGCGTTATAGGCGGCGAAGGCAAAGGGCATCGCCCCGCCATAGCGGTTCAGCCGGTCCTGGATATAGGCGGAGCCGAGGCGGATATTGTGGTTGGGGTCGGTGGTCAGCCAGGCGGCCTGATGCGGGATGTTCAGCCGCCGCGCCACGGATTGCGCGGTGGCGGGCAGCAATTGCATCAGCCCGCGCGCATTGGCGGAGGAGACGACATCCACCTCGAAATTGCTCTCCTGCCGGGTGATGGCGAGGATCACGGCGGGCTCGGCGCTGTTCTCGGGGGCGGGCCAGGGCAGGGCATAGGGGACGGGCCAGCCATCCTCGACCAGCATCGCGCCATTCACGCCCGAGCGCCGCGCCACCCAGACCGGCAGGTCCGGCCGGCCCAGCGTGGTGGCAAGCCGCGCGACCAGAAGCCGCTCGGCGTTGGAGGGCGCCGTATCCTCTAGCCGCAGCAGAAACAGCCGGCTGCGCCGCGCCTCGCCCAATTCGCCCAAGGCGAGGATCACGCGCGGCATTTCGCGGTTCATGAAGGCGCGCGCATCCGCCTCGGTCGGGCGGGGGATCGCGAGGGTGTTGATCCGGGCCGAGAGCTGCGCGCCGTTCTCGCCCAGCGCCAGGGCGCCCATCTGGCCGTAGAAGGCCACGGGGAAGCTGGCGGCGCGTTCGAAATGGGCGCGGGCGCGGGCCGCATTGGGCTCGGCCCGGCCCTGCCAATAGGCGGCGCGGGCCTGGGTGATGGCGCTGCGGCTGCCCTCGGCCAGGCGCTGGAAATGCGGCATGGCGCGGGCCGGATCATCGAGTAGCCGCAGCGCGATGAAGCCGGCCAGGAACTCGGCCTCCTGCCGGGGCTCGCCCGCCACGGTCTGGCCGTGCTGGGCGGCGACGGTATAGGCCGCCTGCGGGTTGCCCAGCCGGATCAGCTTGCGGGCCAGCACCTGGCGCTCGGTCCAGATGGCGCGCTGGGCTTCGGGCGGCAGGCTGGCCTGGGCGGCGGCGCCCATGTTGGAGACGAGCGCGGACCAGGCGGCGGCCGCTTCCGCATCGCGCTCGGCGCGGCGGAACATGCGGGCGCGTTCCAGCGTGGCCCCGGCATCGCGCGCGGCGGCGGCGGGGTTGGCGTCGTTTCCGGCCGAGCTGGAATAGGCGATGCGAAGCTCGCCCAGGGCCCGGCGCTGCGCATCCAGCAGCGGCAGCAGCCGTTGGGCCGCCGCGAAATCCCGCCCGAAGGAGAAGCGGTTGAAGCGGCGCCACTGATCCTCGGGCGTCAGGAATTCGCCGGCGCGGGCCAGGAAGACGGCCTCGGCCGCGGCATCGGCGCCGGTATCCTCGGCCCAGGCGCGGCGGGCGGCGGTGCGGGCCTCCGCCGTACGGCCGGCATTGATGAGGGCGGCGACGTGGCGCGTGGCGCCGTCCAGCGTGCGGGCGGGGCGGGGGGTGAAGAAGCGCAGGGCCAGGGCGTCATCGGGATCATTGGCCAGCAATTCCTCGGCCCGGCGGGCCAGGGCGTCCTGGTTCGGCCAATCGCTGGCGGATTCGATGAAGCCCACGATTTCCTGCGCACTGCCCGCGCCGCCGCGCTGGGTGAGGCGCATCCAGGTGACCATCTTGGCGATCAGCGGATCGGCATTGGCGGCGGCGGATTGCGCCTCGCCCCAGCGCTGGGCCTGGGCGGCGGCGATGGCCTGGCGCCCGGCATCCCGCTGGGGCTGGGCCCCGGCGGTCAAGCTGGTGGCGCCCTGGATGGCGAGGAGGAGGCCCATGAAGGGAAGAATGCGGCGCATAATCCCTTGTAACCCGTCGGCGCAGGGCGGTCATCCTCGGGGTGCGCTTGTTGCGGAGGGCTGGCGGACCTAATTTGACACCAAGCCAGAAGGAAGCACGCCATGTCCGCCCAGATCCCACAGCCGCTGCGGCTGCAAGGTTCGCTCGTTGCGCTCATCACGCCCATGCACGCCGATGGCAGCCTGGATGAGCGCGCCTATGTCGAACTCGTCGAATGGCAGATCGCCGAGGGGACGGACGGGCTGGTGCCCGTCGGCACCACGGGTGAGTCGCCCACGCTCAGCCATGACGAGCACAAGCGCGTGGTGGAGCTCTGCATCAAGGCGGCGCGCGGGCGGGTTCCGGTGGTGGCCGGGGCCGGCAGCAACAGCACGGCCGAGGCGATCGATTTCGCCCGCCACGCCAAGGAGGCCGGCGCCGATGCGACGCTGGTGGTGACGCCCTATTACAACAAGCCGACGCAGGAGGGGCTGTTCCTGCACTACACCGCCATCGCCGATGCCGTGGACCTGCCGATGGTGCTCTACAACGTCCCGTCGCGCAGCGTGGTGGACATCCTGCCCGAGACGATGGGGCGGCTGGCCGCGCACCGGAACATCATCGGCGTGAAGGATGCGACGGCCAATCTGGCGCGGCCGTTGCACCAGCGCGCGACCTGCGGCAGCGATTTCATCCAGCTGACCGGCGAGGATCATACGGCGCTGGCCTTCAACGCATCGGGCGGCGTCGGCTGCATTTCCGTGACGGCGAATATCGCGCCGCGCCTCTGCGCCGAGATGCAGAAGGCCTGGCGCGAAGGGCGCGTCTGCGAGGCGATGGCAATCCAGGACCGGCTGCTGCCGGTGCATGACGCGCTGTTCTGCGAAACCTCGCCGGGCCCGGTGAAATACGCGGCGAGCCTGCTGGGCCGGGGCAGCGATGTCTGCCGCCTGCCGCTGGCGCCCATCGCGGCCAGCACGCGCAGCCGCGTCGAGGCCGCGATGCGGGGCGCGGGTCTGCTGAATTGATGCGTCCCGATGCTGGAGCGCAGCGGAAGCTGAATCGGGCCGCTGTGTTTGCGCGTCCCGATGCTGGAGCGCAGCGGAAGCTGAATCGGGCCGCGCCATGAACGCCACGGCCGTGAAAATCCCGCGCAAGAAGCCGATCATCAGCATCGGCACCGCGGCGCAGAACCGCCGCGCGCGCTACGACTACAAGATCGGCCCCACCTATGAGGCGGGGCTGGTGCTGCATGGGCCGGAGGTGAAGAGCCTGCGCCTCGGCCGCGCCTCCATCGCCGAGGCCTGGGCGGGTGAGCGCGAGGGCGAGATGTTCCTCTTTGGCTGCCACATCCCGGAATACCAGGCCGGCAGCTTCATGGCGAAGTTCGACCCGGTGCGGCCGAAGAAGCTGCTGCTGCACCAGAAGCAGATCCGCGAACTGGTCGGCGCCATCACGCGGGAGGGCGCCACGCTGGTGCCGCTCGAGATCCTGTTCAACGAGAAGGGGCGCGCCAAGGTGCTGCTCGGCCTCGCGCAGGGCAAGAAGATGCATGACAAGCGCGCCGACATCGCCAAGCGCGACTGGCAGCGCGACAAGGCGCGGGTGATGCGCAACAAGGGCGGCGAGTGAGGCGCGCCCGGCTGCTGGCGGCCTCGCTGCTGGCGGCCCTGCTGCTGGGCGCCTGCGCCAGTGAGGCCGGGCTCAACGCGCAGGAAACCGGCGAGACGCTGCATCTGCCGGCCGCGCATGTCCCGGGCGGGTTGTTCACCCGCATCTGCCGGCCGGCCTCCGCCGGCCCGGCGCGGCTGGTCGTCCTCAATCACGGCTCGCCCGGGGATCCGGCGGTGCGCCCCGCCATGCGCCCGGCCACCTGCGCGAGCGAGGCGGTGCGCTGGTTCACCGCGCGGGGCTACGTCGTCGCCATCCCGATGCGGCGTGGCTATGGCCAGACGAGCGGCCCCTGGGCCGAGGGCTTTGGCGGATGCTCCCGCGCCGATTACGGCCAGGCCGGGCGCGAGACGGCGCGGGATATCCGCGCGGCCGTGCTGGCGATGCAGGGGCGCCCGGGCGTCGCCGCGCGGCCTGCCGTGGTGGTCGGCCAATCGGCCGGGGGGTGGGGCAGCCTCGCGCTCGCCGCGGAAAACCCGCCTGAGGTGGGTGCCATCGTGAACATGGCGGGCGGGCGTGGCGGCTGGCAGGGCAATCTGCCCAACAATGTGTGCCGGCCGGACGAGCTGGTTCGCGCGGCGGCCGGCTTCGGCGCGGCGGCGCGGCTGCCCACGCTGTGGATCTATGCGGCGAATGACAGCTTCTTTGACCCGGCCCTGGCGCGCGGCATGGCCGATGCGTGGCAAGCGGCCGGCGCACCCGCCGTGCTGCGGCCCTTGCCGGCCTTCGGGCAGGACGGCCACGGGCTGTTTTTCGGCCGGGGCGGCTCTGCCATCTGGGGGCCGATCGTCGAGGCGTTCCTGCGGAACTGAGGGCAGCGTTCTGAAGTCCCGGTTTTCAACTCCGGGGCCCGCCCCGGCGGATCGCATCCCCCAGGCAGGGGGGGCCGGCGCAACCGGCCCCCGCCGCTTCGTTCAGCCTTCGAAGGTGATGCTGCGCTCGCGGATGATGCGGCTCCATTTGGCGTGCTCGGCCGTCACATGGGCCCGCGCCGCGGCCTGGTCGGTGCCGCGCAGCAGGAAGCCGGCCTGGGCGCCGCGCGCCTGCACATCGGGCTGGCGCAGCGCCTCATTGGCCACTTCCATCAGGCGCTGGGCCACCGCGTCCGGGGTGGCGGCGGGCACCCACCACATCACCCAGGAATAGGCCTCGAAGCCGGGCACCACGCTTTCCGCCAGGGTCGGCAATTCGGGCAGGGTGGGCAGGCGCTCGGCCGTGCCGACGGCGAAGGCGGGCACCGCGCGGTCCGTGATCATGGCAGCGGCGGAGGGCAGGTCCAGGATGGAGAAATCCACCCGGCCGGCACGCAATTCCACCAGGGCCGGGGCGCTGCCGCGGAAGGGCACATGGGTGATATTGGCGCCCGTCATCGAGCGATACAGCTCACCCGCCAGATGCGCGGGATTGCCCACGCCGCCCGAGGCAAAGGTGAAGCGCCCCGGATTGCGCTGGATCACCTCATGCCATTCCTGCACGTTGCGTGCCGGGAAATCCGGCCGCGTGACCAGCACCGTCGGCGTGATGGCCAGCATGGAAAGCGGGCGGAAATCCCGCACCGGGTCATAGGGCGGCGGGCTCATCATCAGGGGCGCGGTGAGCGAGGAAATCACCGCCACCAGGATGGTGTGGCCATCCGGCGCCTCACGCGCCACCAGGTTGGAGCCGACCGTGGCGCCGGCGCCGGTCCGGTTCTCCACGACGATATTCTGCCCGAGGGCCGCCTGGGCATGCGGCGCCATCAGCCGCGTCAGCACATCGGGGCTGCCGCCGGCGGGGAAGGGCACGATCAGCCGGATGGAACGGCTCGGCGCCCAGCGCGGCTGGGCCAGCGCGGGTGCGGCCAGGCCAGGCGTGACAGCAAGGGCAGCCAGAAGGCCGCGGCGATTGGTCATGATCATCTCCGGTTGCGTAAGGCGCACCGGCATTTCGTCCCGAGATGGAGATAATGCAATCCTTGGCCCCGGACCAGAGGGGTGGAGCACAGGGGCGATGCGCGGATGATCTTGCATCCGCGCCCCGGAAGCGCACCTATGGCGCACGCGAAGGATGCACCCATGGCCGAAGATGACGTGACCCTCACCGGTGCGGTGAAGGAAAAGCTGATCGCCAGCAAGGAGAAATGGGCTCGGGAAGGCCGCCTGCTGACCGGCGCCGCCGGCCAGGACCGCCTGCCACCCGGCCAGCGCCTGGTCACGGATTTCCCCGTGCTCGACCTCGGCGTGCAGCCGGAGGTGAAGCTGGAGCGCTGGCGGCTGCGGGTGGAAGGCCTGGTCGAGAACAAGCTGGCGCTGGATT
Organism: Sediminicoccus sp. KRV36; assembly: GCF_023243115.1. Taxonomy (NCBI): domain Bacteria; kingdom Pseudomonadati; phylum Pseudomonadota; class Alphaproteobacteria; order Acetobacterales; family Roseomonadaceae; genus Sediminicoccus; species Sediminicoccus sp. KRV36. Next base: position 3,784,160 of record NZ_CP085081.1, on the reverse strand, counting down.
GGGATGGCTTCCGCGCGCTGCCGCAGCGGGAATGGAAGAACGACATCCACTGCGTCACCGCCTGGAGCCGCTATGACAATATCTGGCACGGCGTCTCCGCGCGCGAATTGCTGGAGATGGCACGCCCGAAGACCGAGGCGCGCTTCGTCGTCTTCCACTCCTATGACGGCTACACCACCAATGTCCCGCTGGAGGTCTTCGCGGCCGAGGATGCGCTGGTGGCGCATAGTTGGAACAACGCCCCGCTGGAGCGCGTGCATGGCGGCCCGGCGCGCATCGTCATCCCGCGCTACTACTTCTGGAAAAGTGCCAAATGGGTGACGCGCATCGAACTCCGCGCCGAGGACCAGCCGGGTTTCTGGGAGGTGCGCGGCTATCACAACAATGCCGACCCCTGGCTGGAGGAGCGATATGGTTGACCGGCGCGCATTGCTGGCGGCCCTGGCGATGAGCGGCCCCGCTCTCGCCGCCGGCCCGGACGCCTTCGGCTTCGGCTTCGAAGCGATCGAGGGCGGGCCCCTGCCGCTCGCACAATTCCGTGGCCGGGTGATGCTGGTGGTGAACACCGCGAGCTTCTGTGGCTACACCCCGCAATACGCGGCGCTGCAGCGGCTGCATGATCGCTACGAGGCGCGTGGCCTGACCGTGATCGGCGTGCCCTCCACCGATTTCAACCAGGAAAGCACAGATGCCCGGCGCGTGCGGGAATTCTGCGACGCGATGTTCGGCATCACCTTCCCCATCACCGCCATCAACCATGTCCGTGGCGAGCGCGCGCACCCCTTCTTCGCCTGGGCCGCGCGGGAGGCGGGGCCGGTGCGCTGGAATTTCCACAAATACCTGGTCAGCCGCGATGGGCGCCGGGTCCAGGGATTTTCGACGCAGACCACGCCGGATTCCCCGCCGATGATCCGCGCGGTGGAGGCGGCGCTGGCCGCATCGCCCGCCGCCTGATGGCTTCGCTGCCCCGGCTGCGCGCTCTGCCTGGGGCTTTGGCGCGATGATCCTCGTCGGCATCGGCGCCAGCCTGCCCACGCCGGATGGCAGCCTGCCGCGCGAAACCTGCCGTGCGGCGGCGGTGGCGCTGGATGCGCTGCCGGGGCTTCGCCTCCAGGCGCTCTCCCGCTGGTGGGAGAGCGCGCCCATCCCGCCCATGCCGGGCGCGCCCTGGTTCGTGAATGGCGTGGCCCGCCTCGCTGGCCATGCCGAGCCCGAGGCACTGCTGGCCGCGCTGCACGCGATCGAAGCCGCGCATCACCGCGCGCGCCCCTATCCCAATGCGCCCCGCACCCTCGATCTCGACCTGCTGGATTGCGATGGGTTGCGGCGCGACACGCCCCTGCTGCGCCTGCCGCATCCGCGGATGACCGAGCGCGGCTTCGTGCTGCACCCGCTGGCCGAGGTGGCGCCCGATTGGCGCCATCCCGTGACGGGCGAGGGTGTTGGCAGGCTGATCGCCCACCTGCCGCCGCAGCAACTCCGGCCCGGCTGACATGCCTGGTGCCGAGGCTCGGTCAACTCAGGCGATGGTTGGGGGCCTCCGGCGAAGTAAAACAGCCTCCGGCGGCTGGGGCCATGGGCCCCAGGCCCCAGTCCTTGACGATCGCCCGGCGAGGTCATCGCCAGCCATGCACCCAACGAATGGGGTCTGGGGCCAATGGCCCCAGCCGCCGGAGGCAAACCAATCTTGCCGTCCGCCATCGCCATCGGGCCTCAGTCGGTGATGCTGGCCGCGATTTTTTCCGCCGTCATCAGCGTCGGGAAATTCGTGTTGGCACAGGGCACCACCGGGAAGATGGAGGCATCCACCACCCGCAGCCCCTCGATGCCGCGCACCCGGCCTTCATGGTCCACCACCGCGCGCGCGTCGTCTTCGGCACCCATCCGGCAGGAGCAGGAGGCATGCCAGACGCCGATCGTGGCCTTGCGGATGAAGCCCTCCAGCGCCGCGTCATCGGTCATCACCTCGTCGAAGCGATAGCCCTCGACCACGAAGCGATCAATGAAGCGGGAGCGGAGGAAGCCCGGCCCATCCATCACCGCGCTGATGACGTTGGTGAGAAAGCGGTTCTTGGCGTTGATGACGCCGAGCTTGCGGACGCGGTCGGTGTAGCTCGCCGGGAAGTGGTCCGTCGTCACCTGACCGAGTTCGCCGCTCATCTGGATGGCGGCCATCATGCGGAAGCCGGTCATCAGGCGCTCCAGGTCCCGCGTGTCGGAGAGGAGGTTGAACTCCACCACCGGTTCGGCGTTCCAGTCGCGTGAGGCGAGGCGCACCTGGCCGGCCTCGGAATAGGTCTTGTTCACCCAGAGCAGCAGGGAGGCGACCTGCTTGCCCACCGCATGCCAGGCGGATTTGCTGACGGCGGCGGCGAACATGTCGCCGGGCGGGATGCCCTCCAGCCCCGAGGAATAGCGCAGCCCCACCAGGATATGCCGCCGCGTGCGCTCATCCACCCGGGCACCACGCCGCAGATAGGAGGAGAGCGAGACGGAGGGGTGGTCCATCAACCCCTGGCCGACGCCGGCCAGGTTGTGCCGCACCTCGATCCCCATCTCGCGCAGATGGGCTGCCGGGCCAATCCCGGCGCGCAGCAGATGGGCCGGGGAATGAATGGCGCCGCAGGAGAGGATGATCTCGCGTCCGCGGAATTCCTGCTCCTGCCCCTTCACCAAAGCCACCACGCCGACGCAGCGGTTCCCCTCGAAGATCAGGGACTTCACCTGGGTTTCGGTCGAGATGGTCAGGTTTTCCCGCGCGCGGGTCGCGCGGTCCAGATAGCCCATCGCCGCCGAGGCGCGCTGTTCGCCCTCGTTGGAGATGGTCATGGGGAAATAGCCGTCCTCAAACACGCCATTCTGGTCGGGCAGGAATTTGAAGCCGGCGGCCTTGAAGCTTTCGGCGGCGGCCTTGGCGTGGTTGTTCCAATCCGAGGGCGGGATGCGGCGCACCGGGATGCGGCCCTCCTTGCCGTGCAGCGGGCCGTCGAAATCGAGGTCGCGCTCCACCTTCCGGAAGAAGGGCAGCACGGCATCCCAGTTCCAGCCGGCCGCACCCCGCGCTTCCCACTCGTCGTAATCCGTGGGGGCGCCGCGATTGGCGAGCTGGCCGTTGATGGAGGAGCCGCCGCCCAGCACCCGCGCCTGCTCATATTTGCGCAAAGGCGGGCGTTCTTCCGGGCGGTTATGCGGGATGACCTGGGTGTGGACTTTCAACTCGGTCCAGTGGAAGCGCGGGTCGAAATAGGCGGTGCCGGGGTAGCTGTCCTTGATTTCGGCGGGTTCCTCTCCTGGTGGCGTGTCAGGCCCCGCCTCGCAGACCAGCACCTTGCGGTGGCTTTGCGCGGAAAGCCGATGCGCCAGGACGGAGCCGGCGGAACCGCCGCCGACGATGATCGTATCCCACATCACGCGGCTTCCCCTCTCAGGCTGCTTCCTTGTCCCGGTCCGCCATCATCTGCTTGAAGGCGGGGCGCGCGTGGCAGGCGGTGAGCCAGGCCTTCACATGCGGCGCCGCCTCGAACAATTCCTTGGCCGGGGCTGCGTAGCGGATCACTTCGGCCAGGTTGATGTCGGCCACGGTGAAGCGCCCCCCCACCACGAAGCCGGTTTGGGCCAGCGCCGCATCCAGCACGGCAAAGGGACCGCGCAGCGCCTCGATCGAGGCCTGGGCCAGCGCGGCATCGCGCTCGGCCGGGGGCTTGGCGACCATGTTGTAGAGGATCTGGATGGTGTGCGGCTCGGCCTCGGTCATCGCCCAGATGGACCAGGCGGTCATCTGCGCATCCTCGCGCAGATCGGCGGGGGCCAGCGGGCCGCCGGCCTTCTTGGCCATGTACAGGTTGATGGCGAGCGATTCCGCCAGCACGAGGCCGTCATCCTCCATGGCCGGGATGCGGCCATTGGGGTTCACCTTCAGGAATTCGGGCGAGCGCGTGTTGATCTGGGCACCCGGCGCCAGCGGATCGGGCAGGCTATAGGCCTGGATCACCGGCACATGGCGGAAGGGCATCCCCGCCTCCAGCGCCAGCCAGATATTGCGCGAGGCGCGTGAGCGATAGACGCCGTAGATGGTCAACATGCGGGTGTTTCCTCCGGAATTGCGCGCAAGCCTTGCATGATCGCGCCCCAAGAGGGAGGGGGGGCTTACCCCTGCATGGCGCTGACCATCAGCCCGACATTGTGCCGCATCATCGCCTCATAGCTCGCCGCCGGGCCATCGGGGCCGGAGAGCGCATCCGCGTAGAGCCGGCCACGCACGCGCACGCCCGCCTCATCGGCCAGGCGGCGCAGCGTGGCGGGGTTGGCCATGTTCTCGATGAAGACGGCGGTGATGTTCTCGGCCCGGATCTGCCGGATCAGGGCGGCCACCTGCTGGGCCGAGGGCTCGGCATTGGTGGCCACACCCTGGGGTGCGCGGAAGCGCACGCCATAGGCCGCGCCGAAATAGGCAAAGGCGTCATGCGTGGTGACGACCACGCGGCGCGCCTCGGGGATGCGGGCGATCTCGGCGCGGACCCAGGTATCCAGGGCCTCCAGCCGCGCCGCATAGGCGGCGGCACGGGCCTGGTATTCGGCGGCACCCGCCGCATCGGCGCGGATCAGCCCGGCCTCGATGTTGCGCAGATAGGCGATGGCCAGGCGCACATCCTGCCAGGCATGCGGGTCCTGGCCGCCGTGATTGTGCCCGGGCGTGGGGGCTGCGCGGCGCAGGGTGATGCCCTCGGTCGCCGTCACGGTCACGCCGGCGAAGCCGGTCGAGGCGATCAGGCGATTGAACCAGGCATCGAAGCCCGCGCCATTGCGCAGCACGAGGCGCGCGCCGCGCACGGCCTCGGCATGGGAGGGGCGCGGCTGGAAGTGATGCGCATCCACGTCGGGGCCGGCGATCACGCGGATGTCCATCCGCTCCCCCGCGGCCTCACGCAGCATGTCACCCAGGATGGAGAAGGATGCGATGGCGACGGGGCGGGGCTGGGCGATCGCCAGGGCCGGGAAAGCGAGGCTGGATAAAGGCGGGGCGGCAAGCGCGAAAAGGGCGCGGCGATGCATGCGGGGCTCTCGATGAGTTATAATATAACCTATCTGGCCCGAAACCCCGCCGCTTTCAACGCCCGAACAGGCGTTTCAGCCAGCCGCGCAGCCCCTCGCCGCGCTTGATGCTTTTCTGATGCGAGACATGCGGCCGGCGGGAAGGGGGCGGCAGGGCGGTGGCGACGCTGTGCCGCCCTGTATCCTGCGCCTCGATCAGCCGGAGTTCGAGCATCAGCACCTGGGCCACGGCCTCGGGCGGGCTTTCGCGCAGCAGGGCATGGGCGGTATCGGCCGCATCATCCCAGGCTTCGGCGCGGCGCAGCGCATCCACCACGCGCACGCGCTGCTCGGCATCGAGGCTGGGGCCGCTGCGCCACAGCGCCACGGCCTCGCGCCGCCAGGCGGCGGCGAGGTCGGTGCGGTTCAGGTCATCGGCGGTCCAGGCGGCGTGCAGCGTGGCCTCGGCCGCCGCGTGCAGCGCCCCGGTTTCCTCCAGCACCAGCGCCCAGGCCAGGAAGCGGCGCGCCAGCGGCGGGTGGGAGGCATCATTCAGCAGGGCGCGGAAATTGGCGGCGCCCACGGCCTGGGCGGCGGCGGGGTGCGCCTGGGTGATGTCGGGCGCGGAATAGCCGCAATGCGGGCATTGCTGCAGCCAGCGCGCCATGGTGCCGCGCACCGGATGGCCCGGCCGCAAATCGAGGTCCGGCGCCTGTTCGGGTGCTGCCGCCCGGAAGGGGACCTGCCGGCTCTCCGTCCCGCAGACGCCGCAGACCACGCCATGCGGCATGGTGGAGGCGGCGCTTGGATGGGGGCGGGGTTGGGCCATGCCGGCAATCTAGAACATCATCCGCCCGAACGGAATCGTTTGGACGGATAAAGATGCGCGCGAACCAAAGGCGGCGTGCTTTGCGTCCACGCGCCCTTCGGCCATAAGGATGCATTCAAGCCCCGATCCAGGATCCTCCATGGTGGATGCCGCCAGCGCCCCGCGCGATTTGCCCAGCGACCTCTCCGAGCGGTTTGAGCTTTGGGCGGCCGGCATCCCCCATGAGCTGAGCTTCTGGACGCATTGGGCCAAGACGCGGGGCGGCGGCTGGCCGGCCGAATTCGCCGAGCGCATGAACCCCGAGACCCCCCTGGTGCCCTGGCTGGCCGATTGGGCGAGCAAGGCCGAACTCACCCATCTGCGTGTGCTGGATGTCGGCGCCGGGCCGGTCACCTCCGTCGGCTATGTGCCGCCCGCCGGCATGACGATGGAACTTGTCGCCACCGATCCGTTGGCCGATGCCTATGCGCGCATCTTCGACGCGCTGGGCCTGGTGCGCCCGGTGCCCACCAGCTTTGCCCCCGCGGAGGAGCTTTCGGCCTTCCTGCCGGCCGAATCCTTCGACATCGTGCATTGCCGCAACGCGCTGGATCACTCCTTCGATCCCATTCGCGGCCTGACGGAAATGCTGCGCGTGGTGAAGCTGGGCGGCCTCGTGATGCTGTATCACAACCCCAATGAGGCGGAGGCCGAGGGCTATACCGGCTTCCACCAGTATAATTTCGATGTGGAGGAGGAGCGCTTCATCATCTGGCGCGGGGCCGCGCGCTGGGATGTGCAGACCGAATTGCCCATCCGCACCCGCATCCGGGCCCGGCGGCGCGGCCATGTCTCGGTGCTGATCGAGAAGCGCAAGGCCTTCCCGCCCGAGCGGGACAGCCGCTTTCGCGAACGCTTCGCGGAAACATCGCGCGCGCTGATGAACCTCACCATCCGCCGCAGCCTGAGATAAGAGCGCCTGGGATAGGCGCGCCTGGGGTGACGCCGCCAGCCGGTTGCGAATGCCTATGGAGCGGGGCCGTAACATCGCCTATCGTCCATGGGACTTGGCCCCCGAAGAACCGGATTCGATAGAAAAATGCCGCGCGGTGACCTGTTCCCCGATATCGCCCCCTTCGAGACGGGCCTTTTGCCGCTCGGCGAGGGCCACGTCATGTATTGGGAGCAGGTGGGCAATCCGCGTGGCCAGCCGGTGCTGTTTCTGCATGGCGGGCCGGGGGCGGGGGCCGGGGCCGTGCATCGCCGCTTCTTCGACCCCGCGCATTGGCGCCTGATCGTCTTCGACCAGCGCGGCGCCGGCCGCTCCCGCCCCTTGGGTGAATTGCGCGCCAACACCACGCCGCACCTGGTTGAGGATATCGAGACGCTGCGCCGCTTCCTCGGCATCGAGAAATGGCTGCTCTTTGGCGGTTCCTGGGGCTCCACGCTCGCTTTGGCCTATGCCCAGGCGCATCCGGAATGCGTGACGGGCTGCGTGCTGCGCGGCGTCTTCCTCGGCCGGGATGACGAGGTGGACTGGTTCCTCTACGGCCTGCGCCGCATCTTCCCCGATGCCTGGGCGGCTTTCGCCGAACACATCCCCGAGGTGGAGCGGCATGACCTGCTGGCCGCCTATCTGAAGCGCCTGACCGACCCCGAGCCGGCGGTGCATCTCCTCGCCGCCCGCGCCTGGAGCCATTACGAGGGCAGCTGCTCCACCCTGCTGCCCAGCCCCGAGACGGTGGCGAGCTTCGCGCAGGACCGCACGGCCCTCGGCCTCGCGCGGATCGAGGCGCATTATTTCGCGAATAAGCTGTTCCTGCGTGAGGGCGGGCTGCTGGCCGGGATGAACGAGATCGCGCAGATTCCGGCCGAGATCATCCAGGGCCGCTACGACATGGTCTGCCCGGCCGAAACCGCCTTCGAACTCGCCGCCCGCTGGGCGCGCGCGCGCCTGACCGTGGTGCCCGATGCCGGGCATTCGGCGCTGGAGCCCGGCATCCGCACGGCGCTGGTGAGCGCGGTGGAGCGCTTCCGGCGGCGTTGATGCTGGCGGGCATCTCCGCCGCCTGCTTGACTTCAGGCCCCAGGGGGAAACCACGCCATGCATGATCTGGCCGAGACCTTGCGCGCGGCGCGCGCCCTGCCCGGATGGGCCGCGCATCTGGGCCCCGATGCCACGCGCCTGCAGGACCTGCCGGTGCTGCGCAAATCCGACCTGCCGGCCATGCAGCGCGCGCAGCCGCCCTTTGCCGGCCTCGCCCCCGGGCCTTCCGGCTTCGCGCGGCTTTTCGCCTCGCCCGGGCCGATCTTCGAGGGCATGGCCGAGCGGCCCGACCCTTGGCGCTTTGCCCCGGCACTGGAGGCGGCGGGCATCGGGCGTGGCGATATCCTGCTGAACTGCTTTGCCTATCACCTGACGCCCGGCGGCTTCATCTTCGATTCGGCGGCGCGCCATCTGGGGGCCGCGGTGATCCCCGCCGGCCCGGGCAACACCGCGGCATTGCTCGATGTGATCCGCGCCTATCGGCCCGGCGCCTATGCCGGCACGCCGGATTTCCTGAAGATCCTGCTGGAAGCGGCGGATGCGGCGGGGCTGGATGCGGGCTGCATCACCCGCGCGGTGGTGACGGGCGCGGCCTTCCCGCCCTCCCTGCGGGAATGGGTCGCGGCGCGCGGCATCCTGGCTATCGAGGCCTATGGCACGGCGGAGCTGGGCCTGATCGCCCATGCCACGGCCGATGGGCAGCCGGGCATGGCGGTGGCGCCCGGCGTGATCCTGGAAATCCTGCGCCCGGGCACGAACGAGGCTCTGCCGGAGGGCGAGGTGGGGGAGGTGGCGGTCACCATCCCCGACCCCGCTCACCCGATTCTGCGCTTCGCGCCGGGCGACATGTCGGCCTTCCTGCCGGGTTCGGGGCGCATCAAGGGCTGGATGGGCCGCGCCGACCAGACCGCCAAGGTGAAGGGCATGTTCATCCGCCCCGAGCAGATCGCCGAAATCGGCCGGCTGCACCCGCAATGCGCCCGGCTGCGCCTGGTGGTGACGCGCGAGGCGGAGATGGATTCCATGTGCCTCCTGGCGGAGGCCACGGATGCGGCGCTGGAGGCCGCACTCACCGCCACGCTCCAGGCGGTCACCAAGCTGCGCGGGCGGGTGGAGTTGCGCCCGCGCGGCAGCCTGCCGGCCGATGGGCGCGTCATCGTGGATGAGCGGCCGGTCTGAGCGCATCGCGCGGCCCATTGCGAGGGCGCTGATTGACAGGCTGCCGCGAAACCGCTTGAACCCGCCCGCTTCCATCGGACGAGCGGACACCCGGTTCTGGGGTGACCCGCCTGGCTGTGCGGAGGGGTGCCCGAGTGGCTAAAGGGGACGGACTGTAAATCCGTTGGCTTGCGCCTACGCTGGTTCGAATCCAGCCCCCTCCATATTCCCCGGTGGCAGCGGGTTTTCGTCGCTTGCGGCGAGGCTCTTGAGCTAAATCCGTCCTGTCCCGGACGAAAGCCGCCCTCGGGCGGCGGATGCCGGGGATCAGCAGGGCGGCAAAGTGTCACACCGCCGCGGCGCGGGTGTAGCTCAATGGTAGAGCACCAGCCTTCCAAGCTGGCTACGGGGGTTCGATTCCCCTCACCCGCTCCACCCCTTCCAGGGTGGGGGTGGTGCTCCCAGGCAGGCTCCCTCGCGCCCTTGCGGCTTCTGGAACGATCATTCTCGGAGCTTTTCAATGGCCAAGGCGAAGTTTGAGCGGAACAAGCCGCACTGCAATATTGGGACGATCGGCCATGTTGATCATGGCAAGACGTCCCTGACGGCGGCGATCACGAAGGTGCTGGCGAAGTCTGGTGGTGCGTCGTTCACGGCGTATGACCAGATTGACAAGGCGCCTGAGGAGCGTGCGCGCGGGATCACGATCTCGACGGCGCATGTGGAGTATGAGACGGCGAACCGCCACTACGCGCATGTGGATTGCCCTGGCCACGCCGACTACGTGAAGAACATGATCACGGGTGCGGCGCAGATGGACGGCGCGATCCTGGTGTGCTCGGCCGCCGATGGCCCGATGCCGCAGACGCGCGAGCACATCCTGCTCGCCCGCCAGGTGGGCGTTCCCGCGCTGGTGGTGTTCCTGAACAAGATGGATCTGGCCGATCCTGATCTGGTCGAGCTGGTGGAGATGGAGCTGCGCGAGCTGCTCTCCTCCTACCAGTTCCCGGGCGATGACATCCCCATCATCAAGGGCTCGGCCGTGGCCGCGCTCGAAGACAAGACGCCCGAGATCGGCGAGAACGCCATTCTTGAGCTGATGGCGGCGGTGGACAGCTACATTCCGCAGCCCGAGCGCGCGATTGACCGCCCCTTCCTGATGCCGGTGGAGGACGTGTTCTCGATCTCCGGCCGCGGCACGGTGGTGACGGGCCGCGTGGAGCGTGGCGTGGTGAAGGTGGGCGAGGAAGTCGAGATCATCGGCCTGAAGGACACCGTGAAGACGGTGGTCACGGGTGTGGAGATGTTCCGCAAGCTGCTGGATAGCGGGCAGGCGGGCGACAATATCGGCGCGCTGCTGCGCGGCACGAAGCGTGAAGACGTGGAGCGCGGCCAGGTTCTGGCGGCTCCGGGTTCGATCAAGCCGCACTCGAAGTTCAAGGCCGAGGCGTATATCCTGACGAAGGAAGAGGGTGGCCGCCACACGCCGTTCTTCACGAATTACCGCCCGCAATTCTACTTCCGGACGACGGATGTGACGGGGATCGTGCAGCTTCCCGAGGGCGTTGAGATGGTGATGCCGGGCGATAATGTCTCGATGGATGTCGAGCTGATTGCGCCGATCGCGATGGATGAGGGGCTGCGCTTCGCCATCCGCGAGGGTGGCCGCACCGTGGGTGCGGGCGTCGTCGCCAGCATCTCGAAGTAAGCGCGTTGACGCGGGCACGGACCTGCGGCAATCAGACGTCGGCGCGGGGTGATGACATCATCCCGCGCCATGCAGGGGCGTAGCTCAATTGGCTAGAGTGCCGGTCTCCAAAACCGGAGGTTGTGGGTTCGAGACCCCCCGCCCCTGCCACTCTTTTTCGACATTCTGCGGCCGGGAGTGGCCACCGAATGGCCTCCCCCCATCCCCGCCAGGTGGTCGGCACGTTGCAAGACGGCCGCTGACATGCTTTCAGGGGGCACCACCCGCGGCACTCATCAGGAAACCGGAATTTTGGCCAAGATCAATCCCGTTCAATTCTCCCGGGAAGTGCGTCAGGAAGTTGCGAAGGTCACTTGGCCCTCGCGGCGTGAGACGCTGATCACGACTGGCCTCGTTCTGGCCCTGTCGTCGCTCGCGGCCGTGTTCTTCCTGGTGGTGGACCAGATCATCCAGCTCGCGATGAGTTGGATCTTCGGGTTCTGACGTCTGATGGGCCGATGGAGCTGGCTCCTGGGTTCCAGGCGCCAGGATCGGGCCGCAGGCTTTTCTGATGTGACCGCGCCCAAGGGTGCTGGATTGTGAAGCGAGGTTCTGGCCGATGGCCGATAAGCGTTGGTATGTCGTGCATGTCTATTCGGGCTTCGAGAAGAAGATCGCCGAGCAGATCCGCGCGCAGGCCGCCCAGTCGGGTCTTGCGGACCGGATCGAGGATATTCTCGTGCCGACCGAGCAGGTGGTCGAAGTGCGGCGCGGCCAGAAAGTGGATGCCGAGCGCAAGTTCTTCCCCGGCTATGTGCTGGTGAAGATGGAAATGACCGACGACACCTGGCACCTGGTGCGCGACACGCCGAAGGTTACGGGCTTCCTCGGCGCGCGCAACAAGCCGCAGCCCATCACCGAGGCCGAGGCGATGCGCATCGTCAACGCCATGGTCGAGGGCGCCGAGAAGCCCCGCCGCCCCGCCGTCCTCTTCGAGGTGGGCGAGCAGGTGCGTGTTTCCGACGGTCCCTTCACGAGCTTCAACGGCACGGTGGAGGAAGTGGACGAGGAGAAGGGGCGCCTCAAGGTCAGCGTCTCGATCTTTGGCCGCTCCACGCCCGTCGAACTCGAATACGGGCAGGTCGAGAAGCTCTGAGCCGCGTCGGGGGCCTTTGACCCCTAGCGAGTATCACCCGGGTCAGGCTGGCGCTTGACCCAGTCGAGAGTGCGGTTCAGCCAGCCGAACCCCTGAAGCTTAGCGAGGCGACGCAATGGCGCCTCCTGCCTCAGGAAAAGGGCGCGTTGCTCGATCAGGCGTGACCTTGCAACATCCCATCCGGCGGCGGCGGCGCGGTCCAGGCCTTCGGTGATCACCGTTTGCACGGCCGAGAAGGCCTTGGTTTTTTCTACCGCCTTCAGCAAACTCCACGAGGTTACCCCCCCAGCAATCATACCAGGCGGCCCTCCGACCGCGGTCCCGATGAGCGGCAGTGAAATTGCTGTTGCGCCGGCACCGAGCGCGATCACGACGTTTCGCGTCATGCTCACACTGGTCGCGGCATCGCGAGGCGTATTCGGGCCTTGGCTGACCTCCAGCGCCGCGTCCCGGATCATTTCACCCACCGCGGGCTCAGAGAGATCAGGGCGGGCAACCAGGGCCTCGCCCAGGGCGAGGCCGGCCTCCCGGACAGCGCCCACATCCTCCGTCGTCATCTGGATCAGCGTCTGGTCGGCCAGCATCTCCGTGCCATCGCGCGAGGCAAGGACGAAGGGCGGATGCAATTGGAGCAACGTCCCCAGCGTCTCATCCTGCAGGGCCGTGAGGTCGGGCACATCGGCGCGTCCGGCCTCCAGCGCAGCGCGGGTGGCGCGCTCCGCGTTTTCTAACTGGATTCCCGCAGCAAAGAGACGCGCGAAGTCGACCTCCGTAAGGGGCTGATCCACCAGAGCCTGATACCGCTCCGCTGCCCGCTCTAGTCGTTCATTGCGCTGATTGGCCGGTTGGCCGCGCAGCGCCGCCAGGAGTTCTATGGCAGCTTCGCGAACGGCCGGATGAAGGGCTTCCAGCCTCGCGCGGTTGTTACCCGCAGTATCTAGCTCTCGCGGCGTGGCCATCGCGAGCCGACCATCGCGTGCGAGAACGACCACCGGGCCGGCGCCTGAGGTCGGCGAGCGGCGCTAGGTCGGCGACTTGCGTTCGAGAGCAGTCGAGGTGTTGGAGTTGAGCCAGGCCGGCAATCGGCGCAAAGTCGGCGACTTGGGTCCGGGAGCAGTCGAGATGTTGGAGGTTGGTGAGGCCGGCAATCGGCGCAAGGTCGGCGACTTGGGTCCAGGAGAAGTCGAGATGTTGGAGGTTGGTGAGGCCGGCGATGGGCGCAAGGTCGGTGACTTGGGTCCCCCAGCAGCTGAGGCGTTGGAGGTTGGTGAGGCCGCCGATCGGCGTGAGGTCGGCGACTAGAGTCTGGGAGCAGAAGAGGTGTTGGAGGTTTGTGAGGTCGGCGACTTGGGTCCCCCAGCAGTAAAGGTTTTGTAGGTCGGTGAGGCCGCCGACCGGCGCGAGGTCGGCGACTAGGGTCTGGGAGCAGTAGAGGTATTTTAAGCTGCTTAGGCCGGCGATCGATGCGAGGTCGGTGACTTGGGTTTTCCAGCAGCTGAGGTGTCGGAGGCTATATAGGCCGGCGATCGGCGCGAGGTCGGTGACTTGGGTCTGGGAGAAGTCGAGGTTTTGGAGGTTTGTGAGGCCGGCAATCGGCGTGAGGTCGGCGACACGCGTGCGGGAACAGTCGAGGTATTGCAGGTTGGTGAGGCTGGCGATCGGCGCGAGGTCGGCGACCTGGGTCCGGGAGCACTCGAGGTGTTGGAGGTTAGTGAGGCTGGCGATCGGCGCGAGGTTTGCCAGCTGGTTTGGTCCTAGCACCGGACGGTCCGAAGGAGCCGAATGCCAGGGTTGACGGGCAAGCCGCAACTCCCGAAGCCACGTAAGCTCGCCAATCTCCGGCGGCAGCACTGAGAGGCCCAACTCGGCGAGGTCGAGCACGCCGGCTTTCTGGTGCGCTTCCTCGGCGATAAGTTGCCTTGCGATCTTCAGGCCTTCAGAATTTGGCATGCTTGAAGGTTACCACTGCGAGGGCGTGTTTCCCAGCTTCGTGCCACCTGACGCGAAGGCTTGGGGCTGGCCTGTCAGCGACGGCGCCGAGAAGCCCCGCCGCCCCGCCGTCCTCTTTGAGGTGGGCGAGCAGGTGCGTGTCTCCGACGGCCCCCTCACCAGCTTCAATGGCACGGTGGAAGAGGTGGACGAGGAAAAGGGCCGCCTGACGGTCAGCGTCTCGATCTTCGGCCGTTCCACGCCCGTCGAAATCGAATACGGCCAGGTCGAGAAGCTCTGAACCGCGTCGGGTGGGGCTATCTGCCCCGCCCGCCGGTCTGGCTCCAGCCGATATAGAGCCCGGCCGCCGCGATGATGGCCGCACCCACCCAGGTCAGCGCGTCGGGGAATTCGCTGAACAGCAGCCAGCCCACCGCGACCGAGCCGAGCAGCTGGAAATACTGGAAGGGCGAGAGCACATTGGCCGGCGCATAGCCGAAGGCCCGTGCCACGCAGTAATGCCCCAGCGCGCCCAGGATGGCGACGCCGCAGAACAGCCCCACATCCCCCAATGAAGCCGGCGCGGTCCAGACGAAGGGCAGCACCAGGAACATCCCGAAGCCGCCGACAAAGGCCGAATAAAGGGCCGAGGTCTCGGCCGGATCAATGCCCGCGATTCGCCGCGTCAGGATCTGATAGACGCCATAGGCGGTGGCGCTGATCAACACGAAGATCGAGGCCCAGTTGAACAGCGCGGTCCCCGGCCGGATCACCACCAGCACACCCAGGAAGCCGATCAGCAGGGCCACCACGCGCCCGCGCGTCGTCCGCTCGCCCAGCATCGGCCAGGCGAGGAGGGCGACGATGAGCGGCGCGGCCAGGCTGATCGCCGCCGCCTTGGCCAGCGGAATGAAGCTGATCGCGTAGAAGAAGTTCAGGTTGGAGGTGAACAGCATGGCCGAGCGGAACAGCTGCAAGCCCGGCCGGCGCGTGCGGAACAGCGCCAGCCCCATGCGCGGCATGAACAGCGCCGAGAGAAACAGGATATGCCCGAAGGCCCGTGCCCAGCTGATCTGAAGGGAGGAGTAGTCCTGACCCAGCAGCTTGGCGAAGCCGCCCATGACGGGAAACAGCAGACCCGCGGTCAGCATGAACAGGATGCCGAGCAGAAAGCGCGGCGGGGCGGTGGAAGACACGGGGGCCAGGATGCTGCCGGGCGAAGCGCGCGTCCAGCCATGTCAACGCGGCATTAACCTGCGCCGGTGTTCCCTGCCGCCCTCATATCCTGCAGGAACATCCCATGCGGCGCCGCGCGCTGATCGCCCCACCGGTGTTGTTGGCGGCCCCCCTGGTCCTGGCGCGGCCCGCGCAGGCCCGTGGCGCGATCGAGCTGGTGACGGCCGATCACCGCCCCTATGCCATCGCGGAAGGGCCAGAGCCCGGCTTCGTGCTGACCCTGGTGGCGGAGATGTTCCGAATGATCGGCCTGCAGGTGGTGTTCCGCTTCCTGCCCTGGCCCGAAGCCGAGGCGCGTGCGGCGTCGCTGACTGGCCGCGCCATCGCCCCGCTGCCCCGGACCCCCGCGCGGGAAGCGCGCTTCCGCTGGGCCGTTGCGCTGTTTGACGACCCCAGCGGCTTCGCCAGCCTGCAACAGCGCCCCCCCGATACCCTGGCCGAAGCGCAGACACTGCCGCGCATCGCCGTGCTGGAGGGCAGCTGGCATGAGGGGTTCCTGCGGGAGCGGGGCCTGGCCAATCTTGTGCCGATGCCGGGCTGGCCCGAGGCCCTGGCCGCGATGCGCGGCCATTCGGTCTCCGCCTGGTTTGGCGCATTGCCGCTGCTGCGCAGTCATCTGGGCCGCGTCGCCCAGCTTGGCCGCCCGGTTGTCGCCCAACCCGCCTGGCTCGCGCTGAACCCCGCCACGCTGGACATCCCGCTGGTCGCCCTCAGCGAGGCCCATGCCGCGCTGGAGGCGGATGGCAGCCTGAGCCAGATGCTGCGGCCCTTCCTGGGGGCTGCCGCATGAAGACGCGGCGTCGCAGCGCCCTGGATGCGCGCTTTGCCATCATCGCCGCCATCTGCCTCGTCCTGGCGGAGCTGGTGGGCTCGCATTTCGTCACCCAATGGGTGCTGCGGCGGGAATTGCTGCGCGCGCATGACGCGGCGACCGCGCAGACCGAGCTGATGACGGCGATGGCCGCCCCCGGCCTGCGCTTCAATCGCGGTGCCAGCCTCGAAGCGGCACTCTTGCCGATCACCGCGCGCAACCCCGCCCTGATGGCCGCGCGATTCGAGCGGGCGGATGGGCTGGTGGTGCATGACTGGGCGCGAACGGATTTCCCATTGGCCGGCGCCTGGTGGCAGCGGGGCACCACCGCCCATGATGCCGATGTCATCGTGATCTCGCGGGCGGCGATGGGGGCGGATGGTGCCGTGGTGGGCCGGGTCAGCATCGCCTGGGACCAGCGGCCCATCTTCGCCGAGGCGACGACGCAGTTCCGCACGGTGGGCGCCATCTCGGTGCTGGTGAGCCTGGCGTTTGGCGGGCTCGGGCTGCTGCTGCTGCGCCGCCGCCTGCGCCGCTTCCGCCAGGCCGAGGAAGCCACGCGGGACCTCGCCATGCGGGACCCGCTGACCGGCATCCTCAACCGCCGCGGCCTGACCGAAGCCCAGGAGAGCGAGGAATTCGCCGAGGCCTGGGCCTCGGGCGCGCCGATCATGCTGGCATTGGCCGATCTGGATGGGTTCAAGCCGGTGAATGACACCTATGGCCATGCGGCGGGTGATGAATTGCTGAAGCAGATCGCGCATCGGCTGGATTGCGAGGTGGCGCGCCAGGGCATCGCCGCCCGCCTGGGAGGCGATGAATTCGCGCTGATGCTGCTGCTTGATCCGGCCGATCCCTATGCCGCGGCCGAGGATGCGGCCAAGCGCCTGATGGGCGTGGTGCGCGTGCCCTTCACCCTGCACCCCGATGGCAGCGGGGCCGGGGGAGGGAGCGTGCAGGTGCGCGTCGGCCTCAGCCTGGGCATCGCGCTGACGCCCGATGATGCCGAGGATGCGGCGGAGCTGATGCGCCGTGCCGATTCCGCCCTCTACCGCGCCAAGGCCGAAGGGCGCGGCCGCTTCCGCCGCTTCACGCCTGAGATGGACCCGCGCCTGGGCAAGCGGCGCGGCGCGATGCGCCTGGAGGCGGAACTGCGCGAGGCCCTCACCCAGGATGTTCTGACCTGCCATTACCAGCCGATCCGGCAACTGGCCTCGGGCCAGCTGCTCGGCTTCGAGGCACTGGCGCGCTGGCCGCATCCGACGCGCGGTTTTGTCTCGCCCAGCGAGTTCATCCCCATCGCGGAGGCCAATGGGCTGATCGTGCCGCTGACCGACCTGCTGCTGCGCCGGGCCTGCCGCGACGCCGCCGCCTGGCCGGAGCCGCTGACCCTCTCGTTCAACCTCTCGCCGTTGCATCTGGCCGAGGCGGACCTGCCGCGCCAGGTGGCGCAGATCCTGGCCGAGGCCGGGCTGCCACCCGGGCGGCTGCAGCTGGAGCTGACCGAGGGCGCCTTGCTGGGCGATCTGCGCAGCGGCCATGCCATGCTCTCGGAGCTGAAGGCGCTGGGCGTGCGCCTCGCCCTGGATGATTTCGGCACTGGGCATTCCGGCCTGCGCGAATTGCAGGCGCTGCCCTTCGACGTGATCAAGGTGGATAACGGCTTCGTGCGGGCCATGGCCTCGGATGCGGGGGCGCGCAAGATCGTTGCCGCCATCATCGGCCTGGGGGAAAGCCTGGGCCTGCCGGTGGTGGCGGAGGGGATCGAGGAACAGCTGGATGTGGATTTCCTGACCCGTCTGGGATGCGATATGGGGCAGGGATGGCTGCTCGGCCGGCCGATGCCGGCTGAGCAGGCGCAGGCGCTGATGCCGCTCCGGGCCGACCCACGGCGCGCGGCCGCGTAGGATTTTCGACATGGGGGGCTGGACAGGCTTCGGCCAGCGCTCTACACGCCCGCCTTCCGGTGGGGGGCATGCGCCCTCCGGCCGCAGGGAAACGCGGGAGGTCCGAGGCATGATCTGCTTTGGGGCCGCCAGGACCGCGGGTCTCTCCATTTTGAGAGGACTGAGTATTCATGGCTAAGAAGATTGCCGGCTATATCAAGCTGCAGGTGCCCGCGGGCAAGGCGAACCCCTCGCCGCCGATCGGCCCGGCGCTGGGTCAGCGCGGCTTGAACATCATGCAATTCGTCAAGGAATTCAACGCGGCGACGCAGCAGATGGAGCCCGGCACGCCGACGCCGGTCGTCATCACGGCGTATACCGATCGCAGCTTTTCCTTCATCACCAAGACCCCGCCCAACACCTATTTCCTGATGAAGGCCGCCAAGATCGAGAAGGGCAGCCTGACGCCGGGCAAGGGCGCCATGGTGGGCCGCGTGACGAAGACGCAGCTGGCCGAGATCGCCAAGGTGAAGATGAAGGACATGAACTGCACCGACGTCGAGAGCGCGGTGCGCATGCTGGTCGGGTCCGCCCGTTCCATGGGCATGACCGTGGTGGAGGGCTGAACATGACCAAGCGCATGAAGGCCCTTGCGGCCACCGTCGTGGCCGACAAGGCCTATCCGCTGAATGAGGCGATTTCGCTGGTGAAGACCAATGCGAAGGCCAAGTTCGACGAGACCATCGAAATCTCGATGAACCTCGGCATTGATCCCCGCCACGCCGACCAGATGGTCCGTGGCGTGGTCGGCCTGCCGAACGGCACGGGCAAGACGGTTCGCGTCGGCGTGTTCGCCCGCGGCCCGAAGGCCGATGAGGCCCGCGCGGCCGGCGCCGATGTGGTGGGCGCCGATGACCTCGCCGCCCTGGTGCAGGAAGGCAAGATCGACTTCGACCGCTGCATCGCGACGCCGGACATGATGGCCCTCGTGGGTCGCCTCGGTAAGGTGCTGGGCCCGCGCGGCCTGATGCCGAACCCGAAGCTCGGCACCGTGACCATGGATGTGAAGGGTGCCGTCACCGCCGCCAAGGCCGGCCAGGTGGAGTTTCGCGCCGAGAAGGCCGGCATCATCCATGCCGGCATCGGCAAGGCCAGCTTCGGCCAGGAAGAATTGCTGGCCAATGCCCGCGCCTTCGTGGACGCCATCCAGAAGTCCCGCCCGACCGGCGCGAAGGGGACCTTCGTGAAGAAGGTCGCCGTCTCGTCCACCATGGGCGTGGGCGTGAGCGTGGATGTGTCCAGCCTGCAGGGCTGAACGCCGATAGGCCACCCGATCAGCCCCGCGCAGCGGGGAAGCTGACCGGGCAACCCCGATCAGCCCCGCGTAGCGGGAAAGCTGAACGGGCACCCCGACCAGCCCCGCGTAGCGGGAAAGCTGACCGGAAAGAGTACCAAATTCGCCCCGGTGTGAGCCGGGGCGCGCAGGTGGCGGGCCTTCGGGGCCGCCGCCGCAACCTGTCGGAGATTGCAGGCGTCGCGGCTTTGGTTGCGACTTAATGGGTGTTCCCACCCGCCAGCATGAGACGGGGAACCGAGATTTTCCCGCCCGGGCCAAGGCCCGGGTCGGAATGGCTTGGCTTTCCGGCAACGACAGGCGAACGGGGCAGGGGGATGGTCCCCTTGCCCCCGTGTGAACCGGTCGAAGCCCTTCCACAAGGTTTCGGCCACCGACGGAGACGTGACGTTGGACCGTACGGAAAAGCGCGCCTTCGTTGACACGATGGCCTCGGTCTTCGCTCAGACTTCCTTCGTGCTCGTGGCCCAGAACAAGGGTCTCACGGTCGCGGCGGTGGATGATCTGCGGCGCAAGATGAAGGCTGCCGGGGCAACGTATAAGGTTGCGAAGAACCGACTGGCCACTCGCGCCCTCGACGGCACCCGCTTCCAGGGCATTTCACCGCTGCTGAAGGGACCGACCGCGCTGGCGTGGTCGGTGGATCCTGTGGCCGTGGCGAAGACCGCCGTGGAGTTCGCCAAGGGGAACGACAAGTTCGTGATCCTGGGCGGGGCGCTTGGCACCCAGAACCTGAACGTCGATGGCGTGAAGGCCCTGGCTGAGCTTCCCTCGCTCGATACGCTGCGCGCCTCGTTGGTGGGTCTGATCCAGACCCCCGCGACGCGCATTGCCGGGGTGGTTCAAGCCCCCGCAGGGCAGCTGGCACGGGTGCTGAAGGCATATGCGGATAAGGAAGCGGCGTGAGGTTGGCGCTGACGGGTTTCGGCCCGGAAGCGAAAACCGCCATGCCCTTCGTGCCGTATAGGGTTAGCGATTGCCTTCCCTGATCAATAGGCCCTGCCGCGATGCCGCGGTGGGGTTGTCAAGCCACAGTCAAGCCATTAGTTAGAAGGAACACGAACATGGCCGAACTTGCAAAGCTCGTCGAAGAGCTCTCCGCATTGACCGTCCTGGAAGCCGCTGAGCTGTCCAAGATGCTCGAAGAGAAGTGGGGCGTCTCCGCCGCCGCGCCGGTGGCGGTTGCCGCTGCTGGCCCGGCCGCGGCTGCCGCGCCCGCCGAAGTGCAGACCGAGTTCACGGTGACCCTTGCCGCCGCTGGCGACAAGAAGATCAACGTGATCAAGGAGATCCGCACCATCACCGGCCTGGGCCTGAAGGAAGCCAAGGATCTGGTCGAGGGCGCGCCGAAGGTCGTCAAGGAGAATGTCTCCAAGGACGAAGCGGACAAGATCAAGAAGGTTCTGGAAGAAAACGGCGCGACCGTCGAAGTCAAGTAACGGTCGCCCTGATCACGCCGGGGCTCCGCGCCGGCGCGATCGGGATTGGTATCAAGTCGGGAGGGGCGGCAATCGGGCTCGATTGCCGTCCATCTCGCCGTTTTGGCGGCACGGTGCCGCTGGAATGCTTGCGGAGATGGTTTTGCCGGCCTTGGGATTTGCCCATGGGCCAGGATAAGGAAGCGGGACAGGCATGAACGCTATCAGCAAGTCGTTCACGGCGCGCAAGCGGATTCGCAAGAGCTTCGGCAGGCTGCCCGAGGTTGCGCCCATGCCCAACCTGATTGATGTGCAGCGTGCCTCCTATGCGTTCTTCCTGCAAATGGAAACGCATCCGGACAGCCGGACCAATACGGGCCTCCAGGAGGTCTTCAAGTCGGTCTTCCCGATCAATGATTTCGCGGGCCGCGGCCGGCTGGAATTCGTCCAGTACGAGCTGGAAGAGCCGAAATATGACGTGGAAGAGTGCATCGCGCGCGGCCTGACCTATGCGGCGCCCCTGAAGGTCAAGCTGCGCCTGATCGTCTGGGACCTCGATGAGGATACCGGCAGCCGTTCGGTGCGCGACATCAAGGAGCAGGATGTCTACATGGGCGACATGCCGCTCATGACCGACAACGGCACCTTCATCATCAACGGCACCGAGCGCGTCATCGTCTCCCAGATGCATCGCAGCCCCGGCGTCTTCTTCGACCATGACAAGGGCAAGACGCACAGCTCGGGCAAGTACCTGTTCGCCGCGCGCGTCATCCCCTATCGCGGCTCCTGGCTCGATTTCGAGTTCGACGCCAAGGACATCTGCTATGTCCGCATTGACCGCAAGCGCAAGCTGCCGGCCAGCACGCTGCTGCTGGCGCTGGATAGCGCCGCGACCGAGGCGAAGCGCGTCGAGCGCGCGGCCCAGGGCCTGGAAATGGAGCCCTCCGAAATTCGCGGCATGGATGCCGAGGAAGTGCTGGCCGCTTTCTACGGCCAGGTGGAATTCAAGCGCGGCCCCAAGGGCTGGTCGCGCGCCTTCGACCCCGAGAGCTTCCGCGGCATCAAGCTGTTCGAGGCGCTGATTGACGCCAAGACCGGCGCCGTCGTCGCCGAGAAGGACGTGAAGATGACGCCGCGCGCGGCGCGCAAGATCGTCGAGGCCGGCACGACCGAAGTGCTGGTCGGCCGCACCGATCTGCTTGGCCGTTTCGTCGCCGTGGACCTCGTCAACATGGAGACGGGCGAGATCTGGGCCGAAGCCGGCGAGGAGCTGACCGAAGCGAAATTGGCGGCCATCGAGGATGCCGGCATTGACGTGCTGCCGACCCTGGCGGTGGACCAGTCGGTCGGCCCCTGGATGCGCAACACGCTGGCGGTGGACAAGAACACCAATCGCGACGAAGCGCTGATGGACATCTACCGGGTGATGCGCCCGGGCGAACCGCCGACGCCGGAGACGGCCGAGGCGCTGTTCCGTGGCCTGTTCTTCGACGGTGACCGCTACGACCTTTCGGCCGTGGGCCGCGTGAAGATGAACATGCGCCTGGGCTTCTCGCTCGAGGAAGCGCCGGATCATCTGCGCACGCTGCGCAAGCAGGACATCGTCGCCACCATGCGCGTCCTGATGGACCTGAAGGATGGCCGCGGCTCGATCGACGACATCGACAATCTCGGCAATCGCCGCGTGCGTTCGGTGGGTGAGCTGATGGAGAATCAGTATCGCGTCGGCCTGCTGCGTATGGACCGCGCGATCAAGGAGCGCATGGGGGCCGTCGATATCGACACCGTCATGCCGCATGACCTGATCAACGCGAAGCCGGCCGCCGCCGCCGTGCGCGAGTTCTTCGGCTCCTCGCAGCTCAGCCAGTTCATGGACCAGACCAACCCGCTCTCGGAAGTGACGCATAAGCGCCGCCTCTCAGCGCTTGGCCCGGGCGGTCTGACGCGTGAGCGCGCCGGCTTCGAGGTGCGCGACGTGCACCCGACGCATTATGGCCGCATCTGCCCGATCGAGACGCCGGAAGGGCCGAATATCGGCCTGATCAACTCACTCGCCACCTTCGCGCGGGTGAACAAGTACGGCTTCATCGAGACGCCCTATCGCCTCGTGAAGGACGGCAAGATCACGGGTGAGCCGCGCTACCTCTCCGCCATGGAGGAGGAGAAGCTGGTCGTGGCGCAAGCCGATGCGCATGTGGATGCGGCGACGGGCGAGTTCCTGAGTGACCTCGTTTCGGTCCGCCAGGGCGGCGATTTCCGCCTGGTGAAGCCGGGCGAGGTGACGGCGATTGACGTCTCGCCGAAGCAGCTGGTGTCGGTGGCCGCGGCCCTCATTCCCTTCCTGGAGAATGATGACGCGAACCGCGCGCTGATGGGCTCCAACATGCAGCGCCAGGCGGTGCCCCTGATCCGCGCCGATGCGCCGCTGGTCGGCACCGGCATGGAAGCCGCCGTGGCCCGCGATTCGGGTGCGGCGATCTCCGCCCGCCGGGATGGCATCGTGGACCAGATTGACGGTGCCCGCATCGTGGTGCGCGCGACGAGCGATGATGGCCAGACCTCGGGCGTGGACATCTATCGCCTGCGGAAGTTCCAGCGCTCCAACCAGAGCACCTGCATCAACCAGCGCCCGCTGGTGAAGGTGGGTGACCGTGTGTCCGCCGGGGAGATCATCGCCGATGGTCCGAGCACGGAGCTGGGCGAGCTGGCGCTGGGCCGCAACGTCCTTTGCGCCTTCATGCCCTGGAACGGCTACAACTTCGAAGACTCCATCCTGATCAGCGAGCGCATCGCGCGCGATGACGTGTTCACCTCCATCCACATCGAAGAATTCGAGGTGATGGCGCGCGACACGAAGCTCGGCCAGGAGGAAATCAGCCGCGACATCCCCAATGTGGGTGAGGAAGCGCTGCGCAACCTGGATGAGGCGGGTATCGTCTATGTCGGCGCCGAAGTGCATCCGGGTGACATCCTGGTCGGCAAGGTGACGCCGAAGGGCGAGAGCCCGATGACGCCGGAAGAAAAGCTGCTGCGCGCCATCTTCGGCGAAAAGGCGTCCGATGTTCGCGACACCTCGCTGAAGCTGCCGCCGGGTGTTTCCGGCACCATCGTGGATGTGCGCGTCTTCTCCCGCCGCGGCGTGGACAAGGATGAGCGCGCCATGGCCATCGAGCGTTCGGAAATCGAACGCCTCGCCAAGGACCGCGATGATGAGCGCGCGATCCAGGAGCGCAGCTTCTACGGCCGGATGCGCGAGCGCCTGCTGAACCGCAAGGCTTCGGGCGGCTTCAAGGGTGTGAAGGCGGGGACGCCCATCACCGATGAGGTGCTGGACCAATTCGCGAAATCCACCTGGCGGCAGATCGCCGTTACGGATGACGCGGCGATGGTCGAGATCGAGGCGCTGAAGCGCGAATTCGACGCGGCGGTGGAGCGTTTGCAGAAGCGCTTCGAAAGCAAGGTCGAGAAGCTGCAGCGCGGCGATGAGCTGCCGCCGGGCGTCATGAAGATGGTCAAGGTCTTCGTCGCCGTGAAGCGCAAGCTCCAGCCCGGTGACAAGATGGCCGGCCGGCATGGCAACAAGGGCGTCGTCAGCCGCGTCGTGCCGATCGAGGACATGCCGTTCCTGGAGGATGGCACGCCGGTGGATCTCGTGCTGAACCCGCTGGGCGTGCCCTCGCGCATGAATGTCGGGCAGATCCTGGAAACCCATCTGGGTTGGGCCTGCGCCAATCTCGGCCGCGAGATCGGGCTGCTGGTGGAAGATTTCCGCCGCTCCTCGGCCGTGCGGGACGAGCTGCTGGACAAGCTCAAGGACATCTACGGCGACGAGGTGTTCGAGCGTGACATCCTGCCGATGAGCGAAGAGCAGCTGATGGAGCTCTCCGACAACCTCAAGAAGGGCATCCCCATCGCGACGCCGGTGTTCGATGGCGCGCGGATGAGCGATATCGAAGGCATGCTGACCAAGGCGGGTCTCGATACCTCCGGCCAGATGCAGTTGATTGACGGCCGCACGGGCGAGCTTTTTGAGCGCAAGGTGACGGTGGGCTACATCTACATGCTCAAGCTGCACCACCTGGTGGATGACAAGATCCACGCGCGCTCGATCGGCCCCTACTCGCTGGTCACGCAGCAGCCGCTGGGTGGCAAGGCGCAGTTCGGCGGCCAGCGCTTCGGCGAGATGGAGGTCTGGGCGCTGGAGGCTTACGGCGCTGCCTATACCTTGCAGGAAATGCTCACGGTGAAGTCGGATGACGTGTCCGGCCGCACCAAGGTCTATGAGGCGATCGTCCGCGATCAGGACAGCTTCGAGGCCGGTATCCCGGAGAGCTTCAACGTGCTGGTCAAGGAGCTGAAGAGCCTTGGCCTGAACGTGGATCTCGAGAATCGCGGCTCGTAAGCACGAGCGCTGGTTTGATACGCGGGGCGCCTGAGGCGTCCCGCGACTACCCCTTCAAGGCCCGTGCCGAGGTACGGGAAGAGAGCGAGGCGGCATGAACGAGCTGATGAAGATCCTGGGCCAAACCGGCCAGGCGATGACCTTTGACCAGATCAAGATCTCCATGGCATCGCCGGAGCAGATCCGCTCCTGGTCCTATGGCGAGATCAAGAAGCCCGAAACCATCAACTACCGGACCTTCAAGCCGGAGCGGGACGGGCTGTTCTGCGCCCGCATCTTCGGCCCGATCAAGGATTACGAGTGCCTCTGCGGCAAGTACAAGCGGATGAAGTTCCGCGGCATTGTCTGCGAGAAGTGCGGCGTGGAAGTGACGCTCGCCAAGGTCCGGCGCGAGCGCATGGGCCATATCGAGCTTGCCGCTCCCGTGGCGCATATCTGGTTCCTGAAGAGCCTGCCCAGCCGCGTCGGCCTCATGGTGGATATGAGCCTGAAGGAGCTGGAGAAGGTTCTGTATTTCGAGAGCTATGTGGTGCTCGAACCGGGCCTGACCGACCTCAAGCTACATTCGCTGCTGAACGAGGATCAGTTCGTCGCCAAGCAGGATGAGTTCGGCGAGGACGCCTTCCGTGTGGGCATCGGCGCCGAGGCGGTGAAGGAAATCCTGCATGGGATGGAGATGGCGAAGGACGCCGTCCGCCTGCGCGCCGAGCTGAAGGAGACGACCTCCGAAGCCAAGCGCAAGAAGCTGGTGAAGCGGCTGAAGCTGATCGAGGCTTTCTCCGAATCCGGCGCGCGTCCGGAATGGATGATCCTCGACGTGGTGCCGGTCATCCCGCCCGAGCTGCGCCCGCTGGTGCCGCTGGATGGTGGCCGCTTCGCGACCTCGGATCTGAATGACCTGTATCGCCGCGTCATCAACCGCAACAACCGCCTGAAGCGCCTGATCGAGCTGCGCGCGCCGGACATCATCGTGCGCAATGAGAAGCGCATGCTGCAGGAATCGGTGGATGCGCTGTTCGACAATGGCCGCCGCGGCCGCGCCATCACGGGTGCCAACAAGCGCCCGCTGAAGTCGCTCTCGGACATGCTGAAGGGCAAGCAGGGCCGCTTCCGGCAGAATCTGCTGGGCAAGCGCGTGGACTACTCGGGCCGTTCGGTCATCGTGGTGGGCCCGGAGTTGAAGCTGCACCAGTGCGGCCTGCCGAAGAAGATGGCGCTGGAGCTGTTCAAGCCCTTCATCTACTCGAAGCTCGAAAAATACGGCCACGCCAGCACCATCAAGCAGGCGAAGCGCATGGTGGAAAAGGAGCGTCCCGAGGTCTGGGACATCCTGGAAGAGGTGATCCGCGAGCACCCGGTTCTGCTGAACCGCGCCCCCACGCTGCACCGCCTGGGCATCCAGGCCTTCGAGCCCGTGCTGGTCGAGGGCAAGGCGATCCAGCTGCACCCGCTGGTCTGCACCGCCTTCAACGCGGATTTCGACGGCGACCAGATGGCCGTGCACGTCCCGCTGAGCCTTGAGGCCCAGCTGGAAGCGCGCGTGCTGATGATGTCCACCAACAACATCCTCAGCCCCGCCAACGGCAAGCCGATCATCGTGCCGAGCCAGGACATCGTGCTCGGCCTCTATTACCTCAGCCTCGACACGCCCGAATTCCGCGTGGCCGAGGACGACAAGGCGCCGCGCATCGGTGACATCGGTGAGATCGAGCACGCCCTCGAGGTGAAGGCGCTGACGATCCACACCAAGATCCTGACGCGCCGCGCCACGGTGGATGCCGATGGCAAGCCCGTGGTCGAGCGCGTGATCACGACGCCGGGGCGCATGCTGATGGGCGCTCTCCTGCCCAAGCACCCGGCGCTGCCCTTCTCCCTGATCAACCGGCTGCTGACCAAGAAGTCCATCTCGGACGTGATTGACGCCGTCTATCGTCACTGCGGCCAGAAGGAGAGCGTGATCTTCGCCGACCGCCTGATGGGCCTCGGCTTCAAGCACGCGGCCAAGGCCGGCATTTCCTTCGGCAAGAACGACATGATGATCCCGGCCGAAAAGGAGGGCTTCATCGCCTCCACCAAGGCCGAGGTGAAGGAGTTCGAGCAGCAGTATCTGGATGGCCTGATCACCTCGGGCGAGCGCTACAACAAGGTGGTGGACGCCTGGTCGCGCTGCACGGATGAAGTGGCCAAGGCCATGATGGCCGAGATTCAGAAGCAGGAGATCGGCAAGCCGACCAACTCCGTCTGGATGATGAGCCATTCCGGCGCGCGTGGGTCGCCGGCGCAGATGCGCCAGCTGGCCGGCATGCGCGGCCTGATGGCCAAGCCCTCGGGCGAGATCATCGAGCAGCCGATCATCTCGAACTTCAAGGAAGGCCTGACCGTGCTGGAGTATTTCAACTCCACCCACGGCGCCCGCAAGGGCCTGGCCGACACCGCGCTGAAGACGGCGAACTCCGGTTACTTGACGCGGCGTCTGGTGGACGTGGCGCAGGACTGCATCATCATGGAAGATGATTGCGGCACGGAGCGTGGCCTGAATGTCCGCGCCATCATGGATGGCGGCGATGTGGTGTCCTCGCTCAGCGAGCGCATCCTGGGCCGCACCACGCAGGAAGATGTGCTGGACCCGGCGACGGGTGAAGTCATCATCGCCAAGAACATGCTGGTCGAGGAGGCCGATGCCGAGGCGATCGAGAAGGCCGGTGTCGAGGGGGTGAAGATCCGCTCGGTGCTGACCTGCGAGTCGCTCCAGGGCGTTTGCGGCCATTGCTATGGCCGTGACCTGGCGCGCGGCACGCCGGTGAACATGGGTGAGGCCGTCGGCGTCATCGCGGCCCAGTCCATTGGCGAGCCTGGCACGCAGCTCACCATGCGCACCTTCCATATCGGTGGGGCCGCGCAGCGCGGTGCCGAGCAATCGGCGGTGGAAGCCACGGTGGATTCGACCGTGAAGCTGCACAACCTCTCGCTGGTCACGAACTCCTCCGGCGCACCCATCGTGATGAGCCGGAATTGCGAAGTGGGCCTGCTGGACGCCAATGGCCGCGAGCGCGCGCGGTTCCGCGTGCCCTATGGCGCCAAGATGATCATCACGGATGGTGCCAAGGTCGAGCGTGGCCAGAAGCTGGCCGAGTGGGACCCCTTCACCCTGCCGATCATCACGGAGCGCGAAGGCAAGGTCGAATACCAGGACCTGATCGAGGGCGTCACGCTGGTCGAGAAGACCGATGACGTGACCGGCCTGACCTCCAAGGTGGTGGTGGATTACAAGGCGACCGCGAAATCGGCCGATCTGCGTCCGCGCATCGTCATGAAGGATGCCCGCGGCGAGATCATGAAGCTGCCGAACGGGACCGAGGCGCGCTACTTCCTCAACCCCGATACGGTGCTGAGCGTGGATCATGGCGCGACCGTGGAAGCGGGCGACGTGGTGGCCCGCATGCCGCGCGAATCCTCCAAGACGCGTGACATCACCGGTGGTCTGCCCCGCGTGGCCGAGTTGTTCGAGGCCCGCCGTCCGAAGGATGCCGCGATCATCAGCGACATCGATGGCCGCGTGGAATTCGGCAAGGATTACAAGGCCAAGCGCCGCGTGATCGTCAAGAGCGAGCCGATGGGCGATGAGCCGCCGCTCGAGCGTGAATACCTCGTGCCGAAGGGCAAGCACGTCTCGGTGCAGGAAGGCGACTATGTGAAGGCCGGTGACCCGCTGGTGGACGGCCCGCGCGTGCCGCATGACATCCTGCGCGTGCTGGGTGTGGAGGCGCTCGCCAACTACCTGGTGAACGAGATCCAGGACGTCTATCGACTCCAGGGCGTGAAGATCAACGACAAGCACATCGAGGTGATCGTTCGCCAGATGCTGCAGAAGGTCGAGATCCTCGAGCCGGGCGACACCACCTACCTGATCGGCGAGCAGGTGGACCGCTTCGAGTTCGATGCGGAGAATGAGAAGCGCCTGCGTGTGGGCGAACGCCCTGCACGGGCGGAGCCGGTGCTCCAGGGCATCACCAAGGCTTCGCTGCAGACGCAGAGCTTCATCTCGGCGGCCTCCTTCCAGGAGACGACACGCGTGCTCACCGAGGCGGCCACGGCCGGCAAGGTGGATACGCTGGGCGGCCTGAAGGAGAACGTCATCGTGGGCCGCCTGATCCCGGCCGGCACGGGTTCCGTGATGAACCGCCTGAAGGTTCTGGCGGCGCGTCGGGACAGCGGGCGCCTGCCCGCCGTGCCCGCGCTGGCCGAGCCGGAGACGAGCCCCGCGGCCGCCGAATAGCGGCATGCGGAAATCCCTTGGCCCGTTAGGGCCAAGGGCGCCTCTTTGGAGGCGAATCGCTGCCCCCTCGCTTGACTCTGGGCGGGGGGGTGGTTAAGACGCGCAACTCGCCGGGACGTTTCGCAAGCTGCGTCCGGGTATGTTGGTTCAAACGCCTTGCTTCGGTCACCACTGCCGCGAATTGGCAGGTCAGGCCCGGGGTTGACGCGGTGGCCCGTTCGGAGCGCGAAAGCGCCCGTCGGGCCGTGTGTCGTTTGGTGAATGGGCCGAATAAACGATTACGAAGGGGCGTCATGCCGACGATCAACCAGCTCATCGCGCAAGGGCGCGAGCCGCGTCGCAGCCAGAACAAGGTTCCGGCTCTCGAAGGCTGCCCCCAGAAGCGTGGCGTGTGCACGCGCGTGTACACAACGACCCCGAAGAAGCCGAACTCGGCGCTTCGCAAGGTCGCCAAGGTGCGCCTCACCAACGGGTTTGAAGTGGTGAGCTACATCCCTGGCGAGGGGCACAACCTGCAGGAACACTCCGTGGTCCTGATCCGTGGCGGGCGCGTGAAGGATCTTCCGGGCGTGCGCTACCACATTCTGCGTGGCGTGCTCGATACGCAGGGCCTGCCGAAGCGGCGCAAGCGCCGTTCGCTCTACGGCGCCAAGCGGCCGAAGTGAGGAACTGAGAGATGTCACGTCGTCACCGCGCGGAAAAGCGCGAAGTTCTGCCGGACCCGAAGTTCGGCGATATCGTGCTGAGCCGCTTCATGAATGTGCTCATGTACGACGGCAAGAAGTCTGCCGCCGAGGGCATCGTCTATGCGGCGATGGACACGCTGAAGCGCAAGGGCGGCGCCAATGCCGATCCGCTGCGCCTCTTCCACGAGGCGCTGGACAATGTGAAGCCGGCCGTCGAGGTGCGCTCGCGCCGCGTCGGTGGCGCCACCTACCAGGTGCCCGTCGAGGTTCGCCCCGAGCGGCGCCAGGCGCTGGCCATTCGCTGGCTGATCGACGCCGCGCGGAAGCGTGGCGAGAGCACGATGGAAGAGCGGCTTTCCGCCGAGCTGATGGACGCGGTGAACAACCGCGGCACGGCCGTCAAGAAGCGCGAAGACACGCACCGGATGGCAGAGGCCAACAAGGCTTTCAGCCACTACCGTTGGTAAGAATTGTGGCGCCCGTGAGCGGGCGTGGATGACAACTTTTTCGGATCGGATGCACGACGATGGCCAAGGCGAAGTTTGAGCGGAACAAGCCGCACTGCAATATTGGGACGATCGGCCATGTTGATCATGGCAAGACGTCCCTGACGGCGGCGATCACGAAGGTGCTGGCGAAGTCTGGTGGTGCGTCGTTCACGGCGTATGACCAGATTGACAAGGCGCCTGAGGAGCGTGCGCGCGGGATCACGATCTCGACGGCGCATGTGGAGTATGAGACGGCGAACCG
This sequence comes from Sediminicoccus sp. KRV36, assembly GCF_023243115.1. NCBI lineage: Bacteria > Pseudomonadati > Pseudomonadota > Alphaproteobacteria > Acetobacterales > Roseomonadaceae > Sediminicoccus > Sediminicoccus sp. KRV36. Next base: position 3,753,525 of record NZ_CP085081.1, on the reverse strand, counting down.
CCACTACGCGCATGTGGATTGCCCTGGCCACGCCGACTACGTGAAGAACATGATCACGGGTGCGGCGCAGATGGACGGCGCGATCCTGGTGTGCTCGGCCGCCGATGGCCCGATGCCGCAGACGCGCGAGCACATCCTGCTCGCCCGCCAGGTGGGCGTTCCCGCGCTGGTGGTGTTCCTGAACAAGATGGATCTGGCCGATCCTGATCTGGTCGAGCTGGTGGAGATGGAGCTGCGCGAGCTGCTCTCCTCCTACCAGTTCCCGGGCGATGACATCCCCATCATCAAGGGCTCGGCCGTGGCCGCGCTCGAAGACAAGACGCCCGAGATCGGCGAGAACGCCATTCTTGAGCTGATGGCGGCGGTGGACAGCTACATTCCGCAGCCCGAGCGCGCGATTGACCGCCCCTTCCTGATGCCGGTGGAGGACGTGTTCTCGATCTCCGGCCGCGGCACGGTGGTGACGGGCCGCGTGGAGCGTGGCGTGGTGAAGGTGGGCGAGGAAGTCGAGATCATCGGCCTGAAGGACACCGTGAAGACGGTGGTCACGGGTGTGGAGATGTTCCGCAAGCTGCTGGATAGCGGGCAGGCGGGCGACAATATCGGCGCGCTGCTGCGCGGCACGAAGCGTGAAGACGTGGAGCGCGGCCAGGTTCTGGCGGCTCCGGGTTCGATCAAGCCGCACTCGAAGTTCAAGGCCGAGGCGTATATCCTGACGAAGGAAGAGGGTGGCCGCCACACGCCGTTCTTCACGAATTACCGCCCGCAATTCTACTTCCGGACGACGGATGTGACGGGGATCGTGCAGCTTCCCGAGGGCGTTGAGATGGTGATGCCGGGCGATAATGTCTCGATGGATGTCGAGCTGATTGCGCCGATCGCGATGGATGAGGGGCTGCGCTTCGCCATCCGCGAGGGTGGCCGCACCGTGGGTGCGGGCGTCGTCGCCAGCATCTCGAAGTAAGCGGGCGCCCATTATGGACAGCCAGAATATCCGGATCCGCCTCAAGGCGTTCGACCACCGCGTGCTCGATGGCAGCACGCGCGAGATCGTGCAGACCGCGAAGCGGACCGGTGCGCGTGTGCGCGGGCCGATCCCGCTGCCGACGCAGATCGAGCGTTTCACGGTGAACCGCTCGCCCCACGTGGACAAGAAGAGCCGCGAGCAGTTCGAAATTCGGACGCATCGCCGGCTTCTCGACATTGTCGACCCCACGCCCCAGACGGTGGACGCGCTGATGAAGCTCGACCTGGCGTCCGGCGTGGACGTCGAGATCAAGATCTGAGGACGGAATCATGGCCACCCAGGTCCGGACGGGACTGATCGCGCGCAAGCTCGGCATGACTCGTCTTTTCAATGATGACGGCACGACCACACCGGTGACGGTGCTTCACCTCGATGCGGTTCGCGTCGTGGCGCAGCGCACGACCGAGAAGGATGGCTACACCGCCCTCCAGCTCGGCATCGGCACGGCGAAGCCGAAGAACGTGTCCAAGGCCAATCGCGGGCATTTCGCGAAGGCCGGCGTTGAGGCGCCGCTCAAGGTGACGGAATTCCGCGTGGATGCCGAGGCGCTGGTCGCCCCGGGGACCGTGCTGTCGGGGGCGCATTTCGTCACCGGGCAGAAAGTGGATGTGACCGGCACCTCCAAGGGCAAGGGCTTCGCCGGCGCCATGAAGCGCTGGAACTTCTCCGGTCTTGAAGCCTCGCACGGCGTCTCGATCAGCCACCGCTCGCACGGCTCCACCGGCAACCGCCAGGATCCGGGCAAGACCTTCAAGAACAAGAAGATGGCCGGTCATCTCGGCGTTGAGCGCATCACCACGCAGAACCTCGTGATCGCTGGTCACGATGCCGAGCGTGGGCTGCTGCTCATCAAGGGCTGCATTCCCGGTTCCGCTGGTGGCTATGTGCTGGTGCGGGATGCTGTGAAGCGCGCGCGCCCTGCCGATGCGCCGTTCCCCACGGCAGTTTCCGCCGCGCCGTCGCCGGCGACGGTCTGAGGTCAGGTCCATGCAAGTTTCTGTCATCACTCTGGACAATGCTCCGGCCGGCGAAGCCGACCTGCCGGATGAACTGTTCGCGACCGCGCCCCGCGCCGACATCATGGCCCGCGTGGTTCACTGGCAGTTGGCCAAGCGCCGCGCCGGGACCCACAAGGTCAAGGGCATGGGCGAGGTTTCGGGCACCACGAAGAAGCCCTACCGCCAGAAAGGCACGGGTTCCGCCCGTCAGGGTTCGCTTCGCGCGCCGCAGTTCCGCAAGGGGGGCATCGTGCATGGTCCCGTCGTGCGGGACCATGGCTACAGCCTGAACAAGAAGGTTCGCCGTCTCGGCCTGATTTCGGCACTCAGCCAGAAGGCCAAGGATGGCAAGCTGGTGGTGCTCGATGCCGCGACCGCGGACCAGGCCGCCAAGACCAGCACCATGGCCAAGCAGGTCAAGGCGCTCGGCTGGACCAAGGCGCTGGTGATCGATGCGGAGGTGAATGACCACTTCCTCCGCGTGCTGCGCAACATCCCGGGCATGGACGCGCTGCCGACGGCGGGCGCCAATGTCTATGACATTCTCAACCATGACGTTCTCGTGCTGACCCGCGCCGGCGTCGAAGCCCTGAAGGAGCGCCTGGCATGAGTGCGTCCATCAGCAAGCCGAAGGCGGCGCCGAAGATCAGCGCCGAGCGGATGTACCAGTGCATCCTCTCGCCCCTGGTGACCGAGAAGGCCACCATGATGAGCGAAAACGGCCAGTATGCGTTCCGCGTGGCGATTGACGCCTCGAAGCCTGAGATCAAGCAGGCGGTCGAGGGTCTCTTCGGCGTGAACGTGCTGGCGGTGAATACGCTGGTCATGAAGGGCAAGGCCAAGCGCTTCAAGGGCCGTCCTGGCCAGCGCTCGGATTGGAAGAAGGCGATGGTGCGCCTGGCCGATGGCCAGAGCATCGATCTGACCACGGGGCTCAGCTAAGCCATGGCGCTCAAGAATTATAACCCGACGACGCCGAGCCTTCGCGGCACGGTTCTCATCGACCGCTCCGGTCTGTGGAAGGGCAAGCCCGTCAAGGGGCTGACGGAAGGCAAGAGCCATTCCGGCGGCCGCAACAATCACGGCCGCATCACCGTGCGGTTCCGTGGGGGCGGTCACAAGCAGTCCTACCGCATCGTGGACTTCAAGCGCCGTGCCAATTGGGGCATGCCGGCGACGGTGGAGCGGATCGAGTATGATCCGAACCGCACCGCCTTCATCGCGCTGGTGAAGTACTCGAACAACGAGATCGCCTACATCATTGCGCCGCAGCGCATGAAGGTGGGCGACGTGGTGATCGCGGGCGACAAGGCCGATATCAAGCCGGGCAATGCGATGCCGCTCGGCGCGATCCCGGTCGGGACCGTGATCCACAATATCGAGCTGAAGCCGGGTGCCGGTGCAAAGGTCGCCCGTTCCGCCGGGACCTTCGCGCAGCTGGTCGGCAAGGATGCCGGGCTTGCGCAGGTGAAGCTGATGTCGGGCGAGGTGCGCACCGTGCGCAGCGAGTGCCTGGCCAGCATCGGCGCTGTGTCCAACGCGGACAACAGCAACCAGGATCTGGGCAAGGCTGGCCGCAGCCGCTGGATGGGGCGCAAGCCGCATAACCGCGGTGTGACCATGAACCCTGTCGATCACCCGCATGGTGGTGGTGAAGGCCGGACCTCCGGTGGCCGCCATCCGGTGACGCCGTGGGGCAAGCCGACCAAGGGTGCGAAGACGCGCAACAACAAGCGGACGGATCGCGATATCGTGCGCCGCCGCAACGCGACGAAGGGCTGATCGCGATGCCGCGCAGTGTATGGAAAGGGCCGTTCGTGGACGGCTATCTTCTCGCCAAGGCGGAGACCGCAAGGAACTCCACCCGCAACGAGCTCATCAAGACGTGGTCGCGCCGAAGCACGATCCTGCCGCAGTTCGTGGGCCTCACCTTTGGGGTCTACAACGGCAAGAAGTTTCTGCCGGTTCAGGTGTCTGAAAACATGGTTGGCCACAAGCTCGGCGAATTCTCGCCGACGCGGACCTTTGGTGGTCACTCGGCCGACAAGAAGGCGAAGCGGGGCTAAGCCATGAGCAAGCCGAAACATCCCCGCGGTCTCGCGGATTCCGAGGCGCAGGCCATCACGCACAACATCCGCGTGAGCCCGCTGAAGCTGAACTTGGTGGCCGCGATGATCCGTGGCGCCAAGGCGCAGGATGCCGTTGCCACGCTGACCTTCAGCAAGCGCCGCATCGCCCAGACGGTGAAGAAGACGCTGGAAAGCGCGATCGCCAACGCCGAGAACAACCACCAGCTGGACGTGGATCGTCTGGTGGTGGCCAAGGCGGAAGTCGGTCGCTCCATGGTCATGAAGCGCTTTGCCGCGCGTGGCCGTGGCAAGTCGTCGCGCATCGAGAAGTGGTTCAGCCATTTGAAGATTGTGGTCGCGGAACAGCAGGCGCCCGTGGCGTCGAGCGAAGCGAAGGCAGCGTAATATGGGTCACAAAGTCAATCCGATTGGCCTTCGCCTCGGCATCAACCGCACCTGGGACAGCCGCTGGTATGCGGGCCGGGATTATGCGCGGCTGCTGCATGACGACCTGAAGCTGCGCGAGACGCTGAAGGAGCGGCTGAAGTCCGCTGGCGTGTCGAAGGTGGTGGTGGAGCGTCCGGCGAAGAAGCCGCGCGTGACCATTCATGCCGCGCGCCCTGGCGTCGTCATCGGCAAGAAGGGCGCGGATATCGATACGCTGCGCAAGGAATTGTCCATCAAGGCCGGCGCCGAAGTCTCGCTGAACATCCTGGAGATCCGCAAGCCGGAGCTCGACAGTGTTCTCGTGGCCGAGAGCATCGCGCAGCAGCTGGAGCGCCGCGTGGCCTTCCGCCGTGCGATGAAGCGCGCCGTGCAATCCGCCATGCGCCTTGGCGCGCTGGGCATCCGGATCAACTGCTCCGGGCGTCTTGGCGGTGCCGAGATCGCGCGGATGGAGTGGTATCGCGAAGGTCGCGTGCCCCTGCACACGCTGCGCGCCGACATTGATTATGGCGTTGCGACGGCGAAGACGACTTATGGCACCTGCGGCGTAAAGGTGTGGATCTTCAAGGGCGAAATCATGGCCCATGATCCGAGTGCGCAGGATAAGCGCGCCCACGAACAAGCGCCCCAGCGGTAACCAGGTGAACTGAGATGTTGCAGCCGAAGCGAACCAAGTATCGGAAGGCCCATAAGGGCCGCATCAAGGGCGTCGCCAAGGGTGGCTTCACGCTCGCCTTTGGTGGATACGGCCTGAAGGCCCTCGAGCCGGAGCGCGTGACCGCGCGCCAGATCGAGGCCGCCCGCCGTGCCATCACGCGCGCCATGAAGCGCGCTGGCCGCGTGTGGATCCGGATTTTCCCGGATGTGCCCGTGTCCAGCAAGCCTGCCGAAGTCCGCATGGGTTCGGGCAAGGGTGCGCCCGAATTCTGGGTGGCGCGCGTCAAGCCTGGCCGCATCATGTTCGAGATTGATGGCGTGCCCCTGGATACGGCCAAGGAGGCGCTGCTGCTCGGCGCCGCCAAGCTGCCGATCCGCACGAAGATTGTTGCGCGCCTCGGCGCGACGGAGGCCTGAGGTCATGACCAAGATCGTGGACATCCGCACCAAGACTGCCGATGAGTTGGGCGGCCTGCTGCTCGACCTTCGGAAGGAGCAGTTCAATCTGCGTTTCCAGCGTGCCACCGGGCAGCTGGAAGCGACGGGCCGCATTCAGGCGGTGCGTCGTGATATCGCCCGTGTGAAAACCGTCCTGGTCGAGCGTTCGCGTTCGGCCGCCAAGGCATAGAGGAGACCACGGCCATGCCGAAGCGAGTCCTCACCGGGCGGGTTGTCAGCGACAAGATGGACAAGACGATCACCGTCTTGGTCGAACGTCGCGTGATGCATCCGCTCTACAAGAAGTTCATTCGCCGCTCGAAGAAGTATGCTGCGCATGACGAAACCAATCTGTGCAAGGAAGGCGACCTCGTTTCCATCGAGGAGTGCCCGCCGATCAGCAAGCGCAAGACCTGGACGGTGGTCGCTCGCAATGGCGCAGCCCTTGAAGGAGTTCCGGCATGATCGGAGTTGAAGCCAACCTCGACGTGGCCGACAACTCGGGCGCGCGTCGTGTGCAGTGCATCAAGGTGCTGGGTGGCTCGAAGCGCAGGTTCGCCTCGGTGGGTGACATCATCGTCGTCGCCGTGCAGGAAGCCATTCCCCGCGGCAAGGTGAAGAAGGGCTCGGTCGAGCGCGCGGTCATCGTGCGCACGGCTTATCCCGTCCGCCGTCCCGACGGTTCGGCGATCCGCTTTGACCGCAATGCGGCGGTGCTCATCAACAAGGCGGGCGAGCCGATCGGCACCCGCATTTTTGGGCCGGTGGTCCGCGAGCTGCGTGCGAAGAAGTTCATGAAGATCATCTCGCTGGCGCCGGAGGTCCTGTAATCATGGCGGCCAAGATCAAGAAGGGCGACCGGGTGCATGTGCTCGCCGGTCGTGACAAGGGCAAGCGCGGGGAAGTCCTCCGCGTGATGCCGACCGAGAACCGCGCTGTGGTTCAGGGCGTGAACCTGGTCAAGAAGCACACGAAGCAGACGCGCGTGGGCGAGGCCGGTGGCATCGTCTCGAAGGAGGCCACGATTGACCTCTCGAACCTCGCGCTGATTGACCCGAAGACGGACAAGCCCGCCCGCGTCGGCTTCCGCGTCCTTGAGGACGGGAAGAAGGTTCGCGTGGCCAAGGGCTCTGGTGAGGTGCTCGACGCATGAGCGGGACGAAAAAGGGCAACGCGCCCGGCAACAAGAACAAGCCGGCCAACAAGCCGGTTGCGAAGAAGGCCGATGCCCCCGAGGGCAGCAGCCGCCGCGCGGAGGCCGTTCCGGCCGCTGCCGGCCCGGCCGCCGCTTCGTGGTCTGAGCCCACGCGCCTTCAGGTTGCCTATGCCGAGGTGATCCGGGCGAAGCTTCAGGAGGAGTTCGGCTACACGAACCCGATGGAAGTGCCGAAACTCGACAAGATCGTGATCAACATGGGCGTCGGCGAAGCCGCCGGCGACCAGAAGAAGCTGGATGCGGCCGTCGCCGACCTCACGCTGATCGCCGGCCAGAAGCCGGTGCGCACGCGGGCGAAGAAGGCGATCGCGGGCTTCAAGATCCGCGAAGGCCAGGCGATCGGCTGCAAGGTCACGCTGCGCAAGGCGCGCATGTTCGAGTTCCTGGACCGCCTGGTGACGATCGCGCTGCCGCGCGTGCGTGACTTCCGCGGGATCCCGGGCAATCGTGGCTTCGATGGGCGGGGCAATTACGCGCTCGGCCTGAAGGAGCAGATCGTGTTCCCGGAGATCAACTACGACAAGGTTGATCAGGTGCGCGGCATGGACATCGTGTTCGTCACGACGGCGAAGACGGACAAGGAAGCCAAAGCTCTGCTGAAGGCTTTCGATCTCCCCTTCGTCAACTGAATCATTGGAAAACCGCCAGCTGAGGCTGGCAGGTTCCGGAGGACCACAGACCAAATGGCCAAGACCTCTTCAGTCCAGAAGAACAAGTATCGCGAGAAGCTGACAGCCCTGCACGCCAAGAAGCGTGCGAAGCTGAAAGCCGTCGTGATGGATCGCGAGACGCCGATCGAGGACCGCTTCGAGGCGAGCATCAAGCTCGCGGAGATGCCGCGCAATGGCGCGAAGGTTCGCGTTCGTCTGCGCTGCGAGTTGACCGGGCGTCCGCGCGGCAATTACCGGAAGTTCAAGCTTTGCCGCAACCAGCTGCGGGATCTGGCCAATAAGGGCCAGCTCCCCGGTGTGGTCAAGGCGAGCTGGTAAGGGGCCCGGCACATGTCCATGTCCGATCCGTTGGGTGACTTGCTCACCCGTATCCGCAATGCCCATGGCGCTCGCCAGACGCGCTGCGTTGCCCCGGCCTCGCGCCTCAAGACCGATGTGCTCGACGTGCTGAAGCGCGAGGGTTACATCCGCGCCTGGCGCGTGGAGGAGCTGCGCGCCGGGATCAGCCAGATCGAGATCGAGCTGAAGTATTCCGAGGGCGAGCCCGCCATCAAGGAAATCAAGCGCGTGTCCAAGCCTGGCCGCCGTGTCTACTCGAAGATCAAGGAGCTGCCGAAGTTCTACAGCGGCCTCGGGATTTCGATTTTGTCCACGCCGCGTGGCGTGATGAGTGATGCGGAGGCCCGCGCTGCCAATGTCGGCGGCGAAGTCCTTTGCCGCGTGTTCTGATAGGGGGCCGACATGTCTCGCGTTGGTAAATATCCGGTCCCCGTGCCCGCCGGCGTCCAGCTTTCGCTGGCCGGCCGCACGCTCGTGGCCAAGGGCAAGCTCGGTGAGCTGAAGCTCGATCTGACGGATGCGGTGGATCTCGACATCCGCGCCGATGAAGTTGCGGTTTCGCCCCGCGGCAAGGGGACGCGTGAGCGGACCCTCTGGGGGACGACGCGCAGCCTGGTGCAGGGCATGGTGCAGGGTGTCTCTGTGGGCTTCACCAAGTCCATGGAAATCACCGGCACCGGCTACAAGGCGGCCGTGGTCGGCAACGAGCTCGTGCTGAACCTGGGCTACAGCCACGAAATCCGCTATGCCGTGCCGGCTGGCATCAAGATCACCTGCGAACGTCCGACCGCGATCAAGGTCGAGGGGACGGACAAGCAGAAGGTCGGCCAGGTGGCGGCGGAAATCCGCGCCTATCGCGGCCCCGAGCCCTATAAGGGCAAGGGCGTCAAGTATGACAACGAAGTCATCCTCCGGAAGGAGGGGAAGAAGAAGTAATGGCCGACAAGATCGCATTGCGGGAGCGCCGTCGGGCGCGCCTGCGCTACCAGATCAAGGTCAAGGGCGCTGGGCGCCCGCGGCTTTCGGTGTTCCGCTCGGGGCGCCACATCTACGCCCAGGTCATTGACGACGTGGCGGGCAAGACCGTCGCAGCCGCCTCCACGCTGGAGAAGGATCTGCGCGGCAGCCTGAAGACGGGCGCCGACAAGGACGCGGCCGTCACGGTTGGCAAGCTGGTGGCCGAGCGTGCGCTCGCCGCCGGGGTTTCCGCGGTCGTCTTCGACCGTGGGCCCTTCCTGTATCATGGCCGCGTCAAGGCGCTGGCGGAGGCTGCCCGCGAGGGCGGCCTGTCCTTCTGAGCCGCGGGGAGATAAATTATGGCACGTGAACCGCGAAGCGGCGGCGAAGGCGAGAACCGGGGCCGTGGCCGTGGCCGCGACCGCGACCAGAACCGCAACCAGCCCGAGCGCGATCAGGGCGATGAGCTGCAGGACAAGCTGGTCACCATCAACCGCGTCGCCAAGGTGGTGAAGGGCGGCCGTCGGTTCAGCTTCGCTGCGCTGGTGGTGGTCGGTGACCAGAAGGGCCGCGTGGGTTGGGGCAGTGGCAAGGCGCGTGAAGTGCCGGAAGCCATCCGCAAGGCGACGGAGCGTGCCAAGAAGGGCATGATCCGCGTCCCGATGCGCGAGAGCCGCACGCTGCACCACGACGTGGTCGGTGAGTTCGGCGCCGGCAAGGTGATCCTGCGTTCGGCTCCGGCCGGCACGGGCATCATCGCGGGCGGCCCGATGCGCGCCGTCTTCGAGACGCTGGGCATGGGCGACGTCGTGGCCAAGTGCACCGGCTCGACCAATCCGCATAACATGGTGAAGGCGACCTTCGCCGCCCTCTCGCTGGCGACCAGCCCGCGCAGCGTGGCGAATCGCCGTGGCAAGAAGGTCGCTGACCTGATGGGTCCGCGCAAGGATGGCACGGCTGAGCCGGCGCCGGAGGCTGCTGCCAATGTCTGATAAGAAGACGGTTCGCGTGACGCAGATCGCGTCCGGCAATGGCAAGAAGCCGGGCCAGCAGGGTACGCTGGTCGGGCTCGGCCTGAACAAGATCAATCGCACGCGCGAGCTTGAGGACACGCCCGCGGTGCGCGGCATGATCCGCAAGGTGGCGCATCTCATCAAGGTGGAGGATTGATCGCGGCAACGCGGTCTCTCCTTCAAAGGATATGGTCATGAAGCTCAACGAATTGCGCGACAACGATGGCGCGCGGCCGAAGTTCAAGCGCATCGGTCGCGGCATCGGCTCCGGCAAGGGCAAGACGTCCGGCCGTGGCGTCAAGGGTCAGAAGGCCCGCACCGGCGTTTCGCTGAACGGGTTCGAAGGCGGCCAGCTGCCGATCTATCGCCGTCTGCCGAAGCGCGGGTTCAAGAATATCTTCCGCATCCAGTACGCCGCGCTGAACATCGGCACGCTGGACAAGGCGATCGAGGAGGGCAAGATCTCCGCCGATGCCGAGATCACCGAGATCGCCCTGCGCGATGCCGGGATCGTGCGCCAGAGCAAGAAGTTCGCCGGTGTGCGTCTGCTCGGCCGTGGCGAGATCAAGCGCGCGGTCAAGATCACCGTCTCCGGGGCTTCGGCCACGGCGATCGCGGCGGTCGAGGCGGCGGGCGGCACGGTGACGGTGCCTGTGGTGGAAGCCGCCGCGGAGTGATCCGGCGCTTCCAGTCGGGCGGCGTTTTCAACTTTCAGGGGGTTTAGCGCATGGCGTCGGCCACCGATCAGCTTGCGAGCAGCCTGAATTTCGGCGTGCTGTCCAAGGCGACCGAGCTCAAGAACCGCATCTGGTTCACGCTGGGTGCACTCATCGTCTATCGCATCGGCACCTATGTGCCGGTGCCTGGCGTTGATGCGGCGGTGATGGGTGAAATGCTGCGCCAGCATGGCGGCGGCATCCTGGGCATGTTCGACATGTTCACGGGGGGGGCGCTGGGCCGGATGACGGTGCTGGCCCTCAATATCATGCCCTATATCTCGGCTTCCATCATCGTGCAGCTGATGACGGCGGCGATTCCCTCCTGGGAAACGCTGAAGAAGGAAGGCGAGAGCGGTCGCAAGAAGCTCAACCAGTACACCCGCTACCTCACGCTGGTGATCGCCATCTTCCAGGCCTATGGCATTTCGGTGGGGCTTGAGGGGATTCGCGGCACGACGGGTTCCGCCGTGGCCGATCCGGGCATGGCGTTCCGCATCTCCTGCGTGATCACGCTGGTGGGCGGGACGATGTTCCTGATGTGGCTGGGTGAGCAGATTACCGCGCGCGGCGTGGGCAATGGCATCTCGCTCATCATCTTCGCGGGCATCGTGGCCAATCTGCCCTCGGCGCTGATCTCGACGCTGGAGCTGGGCCGGACCGGCGCGCTCTCCACCTTCTTCATCATCTTCTTCCTGCTGGCGGCGCTTGGCACCATCGGCCTCGTGGTCTTCGTGGAGCGCGCCCAACGGCGCATTCCGGTGCAGTACCCCAAGCGCCAGGTGGGCAACCGCATGTTTGGCGGCGAGAACACGCATCTGCCGCTGAAGCTGAACACAGCCGGCGTGATTCCGCCGATCTTCGCCTCCTCGTTGCTGTTGCTGCCGGCCACGGTTGCCGGCTTCAGCACGGACCGGACGGCCGAGACCTGGCTGCAGACGATGGCGAACATGCTGGCACATGGCCAGCCCCTTTATATGGGGCTCTACATGGCGTTGATCATCTTCTTCGCCTTCTTCTACACCGCCGTGGTCTTCAACCCGACCGAGACGGCCGACAACCTGAAGAAGTATGGCGGCTTCGTGCCGGGTATCCGTCCCGGCCAGCATACCTCGGACTATCTGGATCGCGTGTTGACGCGGCTGACGGTGGTGGGTGCGGTCTATCTCTGCGTCGTCTGCATCATCCCCGAGATCCTGATCTCGAATTACGGGGTTCCCTTCTACTTCGGCGGCACGTCGCTGCTGATCATCGTGACGGTGACGATGGATACTGTGGCGCAGGTGCAATCGCATCTCTTTGCCCACCAGTATGAGGGTCTGATCAAAAAGGCCCGTCTGGGCGGACGCGGCCCAAGGCCGCGTTGATAGGGGCAGGGGAGGATAAACGATGAATCTGATACTTCTTGGTCCCCCCGGCGCGGGCAAGGGCACGCAGGCGAAGATCCTGGAGCAGAGCTTCGGCCTGGTGCAGGTCTCCACGGGCGACATGCTGCGCGCCGAGGTGAAGTCAGGCTCCGCCATCGGGCTTGAGGCCAAGGCCATCATGGAACGCGGCGCCCTGGTGCCGGATTCCATCATCACGGCGATGATCGCCGCACGGGTGAAGCAGCCTGACGCGGCCCGCGGCTTCATCCTGGATGGCTTCCCGCGCACGGCGCCGCAGGCCGAGGCGCTGGATGCGATGCTGCGCGAGAATGGCATGGTCCTGGACCATGTGATCGAGCTGAAGGTGGATGACGCGGCGCTGGTGGACCGCATCTCCGGCCGCTACACCTGCGGCAGCTGCGGCGAGGGCTACCACGATCATTTCAAGCAGCCGAAGGTCTCGGGCGTCTGTGATGTGTGCGGCGGGACCGAATTCACCCGCCGCGCCGACGACAAGGCGGAGACGGTCGGCGCGCGCCTGGCGGCTTATCACAGCCAGACCGCGCCGTTGCTTCCCTACTATGCCGCGCAGGGCAAGCTGCGCAGCGTGGATGGCATGGCGGACATGTCCGCCGTGACCATCGAATTGACGAGGATTCTCGCGCCGGCCGCTTGACGCGGGGCTGAGGTTGGTTCTATCTCCGCGCCTCTCACGGACGCGGCGTGTCGGAACCGACACTCTTCGGCCGTGTTTGGCTTTGCCCGTAGAGGGGCAGCTGGCGTGAGGAAGTTTCGCCGTGTGGCCGGGTCTCCGGCACTGCGGTAACCATTGGACGGGCCCCCTCCGGGGCCACAGGAGCTTGAACGTGGCGCGTATCGCTGGCGTGAACATCCCCACCAACAAGCGCGTGGTGATTTCCCTGCGCTATATCTATGGCATTGGCCCGCAGAACGCTGTGACGATCTGCCAGCAGGTGGGGATTCCGGCCGAGCGCCGCGTGAACCAGTTGACCGATGAAGAGATCGTCAAGCTGCGTGAGGTGATCGACCGTGACTACCGCGTGGAGGGTGACCTCCGCCGCGAAGTCGCGATGAACATCAAGCGGCTGATGGACATGGCCTGCTATCGCGGCCTGCGGCATCGCCGTGGCCTGCCGGTTCGTGGCCAGCGCACCCATACCAATGCCCGCACGCGCAAGGGCAAGGCCGTGGCGATTGCCGGCAAGAAGAAGGTGACCAAGTAAGATGGCCCGCACCCCCGGCGGTTCCCGCCCGAAGAAGAAGGAACGCAAGAACATCAGCTCCGGCGTGGCGCATGTTCTGGCGACCTTCAACAACACCATCGTGACCATCACGGATGCGCAGGGCAATTCGATTGCCTGGTCGTCCTCCGGCGCCAAGGGCTTCAAGGGCAGCCGCAAGAGCACGCCCTACGCCGCCCAGATGGCCGCCGAGGATGCCGGCATGAAGGCCCGCGAGCATGGCATGGAGACCGTCGAGGTGATGGTGTCCGGCCCTGGTTCGGGCCGCGAGTCGGCACTGCGCGCGCTGCAGTCCGTGGGCTTCCACGTGACCGCCATCCGCGACGTGACGCCGATCCCGCACAATGGCTGCCGCCCGCGCAAGCGCCGGCGCGTCTGATTTTCGCCGCTTGAGACCGCGGGCGCGCCGGTAACGGCCGCACCCGCGGATTTTTGGTTTTACGAGCATCCTTATCCGCCGCGGCACGTCATGCCCCGGCCGGATCCGCTCTAGGAGAGACACCCTTGCTCGAACGCAACTGGCAATCCCTGATCAAGCCCGAGAAGCTCCAGGTCGAGTCGGGCAGCACCGATCTGCGCCAGGCAACCCTGGTGGCCGAGCCGCTGGAGCGTGGCTTTGGCCAGACGCTGGGCAATGCGCTGCGCCGCATCCTGCTCTCCTCGCTGCAGGGTGCCGCCGTGACCGGCGTGAAGATTGACGGCGTGCTGCATGAATTCAGCAGCCTGACCGGCGCGCGTGAGGATGTGACGGACATCATCCTCAACCTCAAGCAGCTGGCCATCCGCTACAATGGCGACACGACGAAGCGGCTGATGCTGACGGCGACCGGCCCCGGCGAAGTCACCGCCGCGATGATCCAGACGACGGGCGATATCGAAATCGCCAATCCGGAGCTGGTCATCTGCACGCTGGATGACGGTGCCAAGATGTCCATGGAGCTGACGGTCCAGGTCGGCCGTGGCTACGTGCCCGCTTCGATGAACCGCGCCGAGGATGCGCCGATCGGCATGATCCCGGTGGATGCGATCTATTCGCCCGTCCGCAAGGTGTCCTACCGCGTCGAGCCGACCCGCGTCGGCCAGGTGACGGATTATGACCGCCTCGTGCTCTCGCTCGAGACCAACGGCACGATCGTGCCGGAGGACGCCGTGGCGCTCGCCGCCCGCATCCTGCAGGACCAGCTCTCGCTCTTCGTCACCTTCGAGGAGCCGCGCGAGAAGATGCGCGACGAGGTGGAGGACGACCTTCCCTTCAACCGCAACCTGCTGCGCAAGGTGGATGAGCTGGAGCTCTCCGTCCGTTCGGCGAATTGCCTGAAGAACGACAACATCGTCTATATCGGCGACCTGGTGCAGAAGTCCGAGCAGGAAATGCTGCGGACGCCGAATTTCGGCCGCAAGTCGCTGAACGAGATCAAGGAAGTGCTGGCCTCGATGGGCCTCTCGCTGGGCATGCCGATCATCGGCTGGCCGCCCGAGAACATCGAGGATCTGGCGAAGAAGATCGAAGAGCCGTTCTAACCTGCGCCCCCCATCATCCGGCGGCGCCTTTGGCGGCCAGGGCGGATGGGGCGGCGGGTCTCTGTGTCAGAGGCCGGATCATTGAATGAAGGCCTCCGGGCCACCATTGGAGACTTGTTATGCGTCACGGTATGGCCAATCGGAAGCTGAACGTCACCTCGTCCCACCGGGCGGCCATGTTTCGCAACATGGCGACGAGCCTCCTGAAGCACGAGCAGATCACCACCACCTTGCCCAAGGCCAAGGAGCTGCGCCCCTATGTGGAGCGCATCATCACGCTGGCCAAGCGCGGTGGCCTGCATGCCCGCCGCCAGGCCTATGCGGTGATCATGGATGAGGCCGTGGTGGAGAAGCTCTTCACCACCATCGCGGAGCGCTACAAGGAGCGTCAGGGAGGCTATTGCCGCGTGCTGCGCGCCGGCTTCCGCTACGGCGATGCGGCCGCCATGGCCGTGATCGAGCTGGTGGATCGCGACGTCTCCGCCAAGGGCCTGGATAGCGGCCCGAAGCCGGAAATGGCCGAGGAGCAGGAGGCGGCGTAAGCCCACTTCCCACCGGATTCCCGAAAACAGGGCGAGGGGGCAACCTCTCGCCCTTTTTCTTTGTCTTGCCTGTCGAAAAGACCGGATGTTGCGGCTCATCGGAGGGAGGGGATGTTCCCTCGTCCATCCTGGAGACTGCCGATGCAATACGTGATGCTCTTCGCCGAACCGGCGAGCGAATTCGAGAAGCGCCAAGATCCCGCAGCCGCCCCCGCCTATTGGGGCGCCTGGATGGGCTATATCGGGGCGATGCGTGAGGCCGGGATCATGATCGGCGGCCATGGGCTGGAGCCGGCGAGCCTCGCCACCACCTTGCGCCTGCGGGAGGGTCAGCGCCACGTGCAGGATGGCCCCTATGCTGACAGCAAGGAGCAGTTGGGCGGCTTCATCGCCATAGACGTGCCCAACCTCGATGCCGCGCTGGAATGGGCCGCCCGCAGCCCGGCCGCGGCCTTCGGCGCGGTGGAAATCCGACCCGTCCTGCCACCCCCGCCCGCCGAAGCGTGAGCGCCTCGGCCGCGGCCGAGCGGGCGGCCAGGCTGGCCTATGGCCGGCTGGTCGCCATCCTCGCCGCCCGGACCCGCGACGTGGCCGCGGCGGAGGACGCGCTCGCCGAGGCGTTTCAGGCCGCGCTTCGCCGCTGGCCGCAGACCGGCGTGCCGGAGAATCCGGAAGCCTGGCTGCTGACGGCCGCCCGCCGCCAGCATGGCCATGCCATCCGGCATGACCTGGTGCGCCGGGCGGCCGAGCCGACGCTGCGCCTGTTGCTGGAGGCGACACCCGACATGGCCGATATCCCGGATCGCCGCCTGCAATTGCTGATGGTCTGCGCCCACCCGGCCATCGCGCCGGAGGCGCAGGCGCCGCTCATGCTGCAAACCGTGCTCGGCCTCGATGCGGCAAGGATCGCGGCATGTTTCCTCGCATCGCCCGCCGCCATGGCGCAGCGGCTGGTGCGGGCCAAGACGCGCATCCGCGATGCCGGGATCGGCTTTGAGCTGCCGGAGGCGGCCGAACTGGCACCCCGGCTGGAGGCGGTGCTGAGCGCCATCTACGCCGCCTATGGCACGGGCTGGGCGGATCTCCTGGCGGATGGCAGGTCAGGCCAGGGGCTGGTGGAGGAGGCGCTCTGGCTGGCCCGCCTGCTGACGGCCCTGCTGCCCGAGGCGCCGGAGCCCAAGGGCCTGCTGGCCCTCATGCTCCATGCCGAGGCGCGGCGCGGCGCGCGGAGGGATGCGTCAGGCCGCTTCGTGCCGCTTTCGGCGCAGGACCCCCGGGCCTGGTCCCGCCCGCTGATCGCCGAGGCGGAGGCGCTGCTCCGTGATGCGGCGCGGGCCGGCAAGCCGGGGCGCTTCCAGATCGAAGCGGCGATCCAGTCGGTGCATGTCGAAGCGCGGATTACGGGGGCTGATCGGCGGGACGCCTTGCTCGGGCTCTATGACCTCCTCGCACGGCTCTGCCCTACGGCGGGTGTGCTGGTGGCACGCGCCGCCGCCATCGCCGATGCCGGGCAGCCGCAGGCCGCCTTGCAGGAATTGGAGGCCATGGCGGCGCAGCTCACCGCCTATCAGCCCTGGTGGGCCACGCGGGCCCATGTTCTGGGTGTGCTCGGCAGGACGGAGGCCGCCCGGCAGGCGCGGCTGCGGGCAGCCGGGCTGAGCGAGGACCCGGCCGTGCGGGATTGGCTGCTCCAGGGGGCCGCGCCCACGCGGGACTGACGCTCATCGCCGTCTGGTGCGGCCGGCATTCAGCCGGTGAAGCGCATCACGGCCGCCATCTCGGGCGCGAATTCCCGCACGGCGGGGCGCAGCGCCGCCGGCCACGGCGCCACGCGCGGGGGGATGAACAGCGAGGGGCGGCCATCCTCCAGCAGCAGGATCACCACCGATTCGGTGTGGGTATCGAAGGCCAGGAAGACCCGGGCTTCGGGGATCACCGCATAGCCATGCACCCAATGCCCATCCGTGACGGCCATGGGCGGGCCGGCCCCGCGCAGCGCATCGCTGACGATGCGCTGCCGCCCGGCCGACATGGAACGCAGGCGGGGGCCGACAGTGGGGTGGCGGGCCAGTTCCAGCACGGGCTGCCCCGCCAGCAGCAGAACCTCCGGCGCATCGGCCCGGGCCGCGCCGGGTGCCAGCCCGATGGCGAGGAAGGCGCGCCTATTCAATGCGGATATTCGCCACGCGCACCAATTCGGCCATGGCGGCGCGGCCCTGGGTCACGAAGCGCGCGAATTCCTCGGGGCTGTTGCCCACCGGCACGGCGGCGAGCTGCGCGAGGCGGGCCTGCACCTGGGGCTCGGCCAGGGTCGCCACCAGGGCCGCGTGGATGGCGGCGATGGGGGCGGCCGGCGTGCCGGCCGGGGCGAACATCGCCACCCATTCACTCAGCTCGATCCCCGGCGTGCCGAGTTCGGCGAAGGTCGGCACCTCCGGCCGCAGCGGCACGCGCGCCGCGGCCGAAACGGCGATGAAGCGCGCCCGCCCGCTATCCACGATGGGCCCGGCCGAGAGCATGGTGATGAAGCAGCCATCCAGCGTGCCGGCCGCGAGATCCCGCGCCGCATCGGCGCCGCCGCGATAGGGCACATGCGTCGTCTCGATGCCGGCCGCGCGGTTGAGCTGCGCCAGGCCCAGATGCCCGGCCGTGGCATTGCCCTGGGTGCCGATGTTGAGCGGCTGCCGCCGGGCGAGGGCGATGAACTCGCCCAGGTTGCGCGCCGGCAGGTCGGCCTTCACCGCCAGCACCTGCGGGAAGGTGCAGACCAGCGAGATGGGGGTGAAGGCCGTCGCGTAGTCGAAGGGCAGGCCGCGCAGCAGGCTCGGGTTCACGATGTGGCTGGAGGCATCCATGAGCAGCGTCGTGCCATCGGCCGCGCTGCGCGCCACCTCGCCCCCACCGACCGAGCCGCCGGCGCCGGTGCGGTTTTCCACCACGATGTTCTGGCCCAGGCGCTCCGACATGCGGGGGGCGATGCTGCGGGTGGCGCTGTCGGCCGCCCCACCGGCGGCAAAGGGCACCACCATGCGGATCGGGCGCGACTGGGCGCGGGCGAGTGATGGCAGGGTCAAGGCGGGGAGGGCCAAGGTGGGAAGGGCGAGCGCCGGCAGGCTGAGCGCGAGGCGGCGGGCGAGGGGTCTGGCGTTGGTCATCTTCTGCTTCTCCCGAACGGATGCCGCTCACATCGGCCGGGGCCAGGGCTGCGTCAAGCTTGGGCGGCCTTCGGTTCCAGCCGCATCATCATCGCATTCCGCCAGGAGGGCGGCAGCGCCCCGGTGATCCGGCTCATCGCATAAAGCGGCCAGGGATAGACGACGCGCAGCCGCCCCGCGCGGATGCCCGCCAGGGTGAGCTGCGCGGCCTTGCGGGGCTCCATCAGGCCGGGCATGGCGAAGGCGTTCCGGTCGGTGATGGCGGTGCGGATGAAGCCCGGGCAGATGGCGTGCAGCCGGATGCCGCGCTTGCGCTCGGTGGCGTCACGCGCCTCGGCCCAGCGCTGCACCGCGGCCTTGCTGGCGCAATAGGCGGGGGCAGTGGGCCCGGCGACGAAGGCGGCGAGCGAGGCGATCACCGCGATGCGCCCGCGCAGCCCATCGGCGCCCGGGCTTTGTTCCGCCATGGCGGTGATGGCGGGCAGGGCGGTGTTCAGCACGCCCGTCACATTGGTGTCGAAGATGTCGCGCGCCGTCGCCGGGTCTTCGAAGCCATCGCCGGTGCCGGCGCCGATGCCGGCATTGGCGATGACCAGATCCAGCTGCCCCGCCGCGCTGATCCAGGCCGCCATGCCCCCGGCATCCCGCACATCCAGCCCCACCGGCCGCACCACGGCGCCTCTGGCCTCGCAGGCCTGCACCGTTCCAGCCAGGCGCGTCACCTCGCGCGCCGAGAGATGCAGCGTCACGCCCGGTGCGGCGCATTCCAGCGCCAGCGCCGCGCCCAGCCCGGCCGAGGCGCCCGTGATCAGAATGGACATGAGCCCCCCATGGCGAAGACGCATGCATGTGATGGGTATCGCCCGCCCTGTCGAGAGGCCGCATCGCGCCCCGGCGGGGGGCGCGTGATTGACCGGCCCTGGCGCGATGCCCGAGACTCTTGTGTAACCTTCGCGAAAGCCATGCTCCATGGGCGAATTGCCGCTCTTTACCGCGCCGCTCACCTTCATGGGGCTGCCAGCCGCGCCACCCGGCCCCGGCCACCGCGTGGCGATCCTGGGGGTGCCCTTTGATTGCGGCATCCACCCCTTCCGTATTGGCAGCCGGGAGGGGCCGGCCAGCGTGCGCGCGCAGTCAGCGCTGGTGCGGCGGCATCATCCCTCGCTCGCCGATATGGATGTGCCGGCCCTGCTGGGCGCCGTGGATGCGGGCGATGTGGCGGGCATCACCCCGGGCAAGATCCAGGAGGCGCACCCGAAGATCGAGGCGGCGGCGGCGGCGATCCTGGCGGCGGGTGCCGTGCCCATCGGCGTTGGCGGCGATGGCTCGGTCTCGCTGCCGCTGATGCGCGCGGCTGCGAAGCGCTACCCGGGCCTGGTGGCGCTGCATGTGGACAGCCACACCGATGCCTATCCCTACAACCCCGATGACCCTTTCGACGCCTCCAACCAATTCACCCATGCGGCCGAGGAGGGGTTGGTGGATGCCGGCGCCACCTGGCATGTCGGCATTCGCGGCTTCACCAGCGCGCGCGGCGTGCTGCGCCATGCGGCGCTGCTGGGCTTTCGCGTCCTCACCACCGAGGATCTGGTCCGCCGCGGCACGGCCCAGGCGATGACGGAATTCCGCGAGGTGGTGGGCGACCGCCCGCTCTATCTCTGCTGGGACATGGATGTGTTCGACCCCTCCGTGGCGCCGGGTGTCGCCACCCCGGCCTGGGGCGGGCTGACCGCGCGGGAGGGGATTGAACTCATGCGCAGCCTGGCGGGGCTGAACATCGTGGCGATGGATTTCAACACGGTGAGCCCGGCGCATGATGTGCAGGGCATGGCGGCGCATCTTTGCGCGCATATGATGATGGAGGCGATGCTGCTGCTGGCGGGGCGCTGGGGCTTGCTGCCGCAGGGGTGAGGGGCTGTGCCGCTCGGCCTTTCCGTCGCACGGCGATAGGCTGGGCTCGTCGTCTTCCTCCGGGCCGATCCTTCGCTGTTGATTACAGCCGAGGATACCATCTATCATATGCCCTCATGTAAAGCAGGGGTGATGCCATGGAGAGCAAGTATACTGGCTGGGTTCATCCCCCACTGCATATGCGGCCGGATGCACTGGATCGGATTTTGCGGTCGGAACTCTCGGAGCCCGCAATGCGCCACGCCGCCGAGCTTGTGACGCTGGGATACACAGTGATCCGCGGAGCCTTCACCTTTGAGCATTGTAGATCTGTCATTGGTGAATTTGATAGATTTTATAGACAAAATAGCAACAAATTTAACGCATACCGATCAAATCGCGAAATTTTGCCAAGATTTACTAATCTTCACCAAGCTCTGCCAATTTTTACCCAGATGTTTACGCGCAACAAACTCCTCCTGGAGGTGTAGGATTTCTTCTTTGGGCGGCCAACATCACTTTATACCTCGCTGTATTATGAGCGCGGGTCAGAGCAGCCCTTGCACCGCGATACTCCAGTGTTCTGCACTCGGCCGGAATATAATTATTTTGGGAATACACTATATCTTGACGGTGCGGGAGATGAAAATGGTTGCCTGGAAGTCATGCCAGGCGGACACCTTATAGCCGAGCTCGACCGTGAAAGCATGGCGATGGCTCAATACGGCTCATTGGACGCCCTGCCGCAACTCGACGACGGGATATGGAATGCCTACCAGAAGCGGGTCGTTGATCGTTGCCTGGAGCAGGGGCTGAAGCCGAAGAAAATTCACGTTTCGCCCGGGGATGCCCTGATCTGGCACCCGCAACTGCCGCATGGCGGCTCCCCCATCAAGGATATCGCGCGGACGCGGCACAGCTTCGTTTTCCATACGGCGCCCGTCGGTGCGCATGTCTACCATCAGCATGTCTTCTTCAATCCCTCGAAGCCGTTTCCTGAATACACCCATTGGAGACAGAACATGATCGAGGGGCGCGCGGTCGTGCATCACTCGCAGGGTATCGCCCTGGGCCATCCGGCGCACCAGACCTTTCCGCTGGACCAGCTTGACCTGACTGGGCTGACCAAGGTGCCAATGCAGGAAGTTTCAGCCGCTGAAGCATTGGAGCAGACCACTGGGGGTAAAGCTCTTGAACATATGGTGTGAGTCACGGACAGAGTTCGCACATCTAGAACAAGTCTTCGCCAACGCCCGCGCTCTCATTGAGCCCGACCTGCTCGCCCGTCGTACCAGTGTGGGGTATTGCGAGGCCTGTGGGACCGCGACTGAAATGCGGGTCAGCTCTGGTGACGGCGCGGAGCCTTGGCGCAACCTTCTGGAAGGCATGATCTGTCCCTGCGGGCTCAATGGCCGGATGCGACTGATGCTGAGCCTGGTAGCCGAAGTGGCCCGTCGCCACCGCATTGAGCGAAGCGCCATTCTGGAACGGTTGACCCCGCTCTTCAGTCTTTTGGAGCGCAGGATCCCGGGCCTCATCGGGTCCGAGTATCTGGGTGACGACGTCATCTGCGGCGAAAGCAAGGTCGTGCGCGGCGTCAGCGTTCGGCATGAGAGCATCATGGCGTCATCTTTCGCCGCGGACAGCCTGGACCTGCTCATTCACTGTGACGTGATAGAGCATGTGCCAGACGCGGCCGGCGCATTCCGTGAATGTGCCCGCATCCTGGCGCCGTCGGGTACGATGATCTTCAGCCTGCCATTTTATCACATGCTGGACCGGCACGTTGTGCGGGCTCGCGTCGGAGCAGACGGCATCGAGCATCTGATGCCGCAAGTCTTTCATGGCAATCCAGTGACGCATGAGGGGGCGCTGGTCTTCATCCATCCAGGGTGGGAATTGATCGATCAGCTCAAGGCAGCCGGTTTCCCGCATGTCTGGATCGTGGCGTGTTACGACCCCATTCAAGGGATCGTCTCGAATGGCTGCCCTTATCCGGACGGCCATATGTGGCCGGTGGCCTGGGCCGCAAGACGCGAACCCTTCCCCAGCTGAAGCAACGGCGGCGTCATGGCGCGGCACCCATCAGTTCCACCACATGTCCTGTGGGCGGGTTGCTGGCGGGTGCCCTCATGTGGGCGTTGGACACACAGTTCGCTGTCTGGATGGTATTGTGATCCCGGAGGCGCGTGCTGATGGCATCTGGAGCGGGAGCACCAGCCGGGCAATGATTCCCGCCGTGAAGCCTGGCAGGTTCCCCGTCGCGGGCCGGGTTGGAGTGAGCGCATCCGGTCGGCGATGGTGCGGGGCGAAGGCGCAAGATCCCGCTTCAGGTCGCGCCGCGCCAGGCTTGAGCGCCATAGCCCACCCAGATGGCAGCGAAACTCCCATCAGAAGGCCGCTAGCCTGCCGCATGGCATGGCGCTGAATCGAGCCAAGCGGGCCAAATCCAACCTTATTCCTTGAGGCTTATCGGCTGCTGACCGAAAGCCAGCTGTCAGCAGGTGCCGGGCAATGCGGGTGATGTCGGGCTGCCTGTGCGAATGCATGTCGTATCGACACGAAGGTGCCGGTCCGCGGCCGACAATCAAGGGAGCACATCACGCGTTGGCTTCGCGCGCCCGAAGGGGGGCACGCCTTTGATGGCTGTCAATCGGGCGCGATACTGACGCAGCAGTCGCTGATCTTCGGTCAGCTTCGCCTCTGTCGCCAGCACATCCTTCCGGTCGTGCCGGCGGACATGCATGGCGCCAGGCAGTCCGTCACAGATCAACTGCGCCGGCGCTGACGCCTCGCGGCCGAAAACGAGGATGCAATCATTCCATTGGTCGGTGCGCCGCGGCGCGATCATGCTCTCTATCAGCCGCACAGGAGTGCCCCCCCGAGCAGCCCAAAGCTCCAAAGCGACACCGGAATCGGGATAGAAGCGCCAGCAATCAAGCGGGTAACGATGAACCTCACCGTTGGATGGCGTGTTGATGTAAACATAGCCGCCCGGCCGGGTGACGCGCACCATCTCGGCAAATGTGCACCAGAAGAGCGGGTCATGCTCAAAGCAGGATGAGCTGACGACTGCATCAAAGACACCATCGGAAAAGGGCAGCGCGCCACCCCCCTCAATCACAACGTCGACGCCGTTTCCCGCCGAGAGATCAGCGCCGCAATAGAAGGAGTGCTCAGGCGCCACGCTGCGGAGCGACCCGTTTACGTTCATGCCACCGAGATCAAGCAGGCGCCCTGGCCGGCCAGAGAGATAGTTTCGCATGAACATGCTGCCGATCTGCATCGCCGTATCGTGCATGGGACTCTCAGCGAACGAAGCGGTTCATGCGGCTTCGCATTTGATGCCGGCAAGCGCAACGCTCAGGCTGCGGCGATCCCCTGAGTCTGGGGAGAACATACGCACCGGCAAGGCGAAGGGTGGGCGGATGCTGATCTCCGCAATGCCGTCATGCGGTGGCAGCGGTGCCAACTGGCAGGCCCAGTGCCCGGGTCCCGGTGTGGCTGCCGTGGTTGTATGCGGCCAATGCATTCCGTCCACGAGCACGCGCAATTCAGACATGGGATAATTTGGCACCATGGAGAATAGATTGAGCGTGAGGCCCACAACATTTGCCGATGGGGCAAGATGGATGCGTCCGTTCAGTTGATTGCCGATCCAGCCCAGTTGGTCGCTCTCGTCTGCAGGGTCGAACCCCTGCCTCCCCGCGATTTGGGTTGTGCGGTACCTCCGACCCTGGACAGGGGCAAAAAGGAACCTGCCATCAGGCTGCGCAGGCAGGACAGAGCCGCGCAACAGCGGTTGTCTTCCCACCATTTCACGGGCGCGGTGGAACAGCACTCGGTCTGCGGTATTCGCCTCGGTGATCAGTAAAAGATCGCTGGTTGAGTGCTTCTCAGTCGCGCTTCCCGTACTATTTTCGTGAGAAACATCGAGGCGGTAGGGAATATATAAAATTCTCTCGACCGATGTGTGAAACTTGTCGAAATCATCAACCAAACCAAATAGATGATCGCCTAAAGACGCAGTTGCGTCATCAATTCCAGACTGCATGGCTTGGTGCTGCCAGAATTCAGGCTGCTCTGGTTCACTAAGAGCGGGTATGGACCCAAAAAAACGTACCATACCATTGTGAACCTGCCCATGGATTTCAGGATTTTCGTGACGCATCAGCTGCTCTATGGTCAAGGACCTATCGATCCCTATCCGTTGGAGTTCCGCGAGAGGCTGCTTCAGCAGAAAATGATACAGTGAAATCACGCGTTCGAGAGGATCTCGCAACACCGTGATACGCGTGGCGCTGAGCGAGCTTGGAAACTTCACGCAACTCAAATGGCCCGACATCAAGTGGATCGGAGCGGGGCTCTCGGCGATGCGGCGTCCTGCCAGTTCGCGGGCATGAGCACCAACATCATGCAGACGGATGAAGTGTGCTTCCCCGAGCGCGACCGAAAGAGAGGCCATCAAGGAGGTGCCCGCAGTCTTGGGCACATGGCGGAAGAAAAAATCAGGCCAGGGCGTGTCGCTGCCAGAAGTCTGCGCGTCTTTGGCGCCGTCCTGGCCAGGCGTCATGCTCATTGTTGTTTCCACGTGGTCGCCTCTCCCAAACTGCATCATTCACCAAACAAGCGATAAACCAACGAACTCGGCGCCAAGCTGCCTTTTGATGCCCACCAGAGACCTTTACCCGGCGGGGCGCTTGGGGAATGCCCTAAGTCTTGGCACGGCCCGGCCAATGACGGCGCGACGAGGAGGGAGAGAGAGGCGCACCTCGTGAATGACCGGCCGCGAGCCCTTGCGAGCATCTTCCTTCCGAAACAACATCCCTGACGGCCCGGCAATCCTGAGAAGACAAACCGCCGAAACATGATGCCGGCCGATCATATGAATCATCCGAGAGCGGCTTCTGTATTCAGGCGGCATCACATGCGAATCGAAACTAGGCCAGGCAAATAATGATCAGTCATCAGAAGTACGCCCGACCTCCCTCTCGGCATGAGGCTAAGCTTCAGAATGATCTGCAAACAAATAAAATATTCTTAATGACCGCGCCTCGATGCGTGTTTATCCGACAACACTTCGCGGTTTACGATGCCCCGACTGTCAGGCGGCCAATCATGGAGTAGGAAATCTCAGAATTCGCGTCTGGCGCGCGCCACTCGATCTCGCCCCGCTGATTAAAATGACTCTCTGCTGATTCGATCGCCCCGCTGCTAATCGCCATTTTTACATCAGGATACTCGTTCAGATACCAATTCTCATCGACATCCACGTTCCGCGCTTTGCGGCCCTCGAAAAATCCTACTTCAATAAAATGTGCTCGTACGTCCGTTACGTCTCCGCGCTCGAACGCCTGGCCTACATCTTCGTTGCAGGCAATGTATTCTTCGTCGGTACCGTAATTCAGAAGCGCAATATGACGAAATAGTACTTTTAGTGCGAGGACTGAGATTTCTACAGGACTTTCGTCGGCCATAGCAAATATTGTGGGGTTTACATGCATGGCTTCAAGAATTTTTCTGCAGGTCGGAGTGTTCATTTCAAATCCCCATCTCGTGAACGAAAAACCTATTTGAAATCGCGGCTCGCGCCACAAATCAAACCAAAGCCAAGCCGTACATGAAACTGCTCTGATCGGACAGTCAAATTTCAGACATACGGAAGATTTCTCTTCTCGATATATGGAAGTAGCATATCAAATTTATGGAAAAAATAAGTCAAACCCATGACGTAAATCGAGTGCTTGAATCACGATTTACTCTCTACCTCACGCAGCCATTCCAATAACCTGAGACCAACGGCACGATTTCCGCTCTCTAATAAAGCCTCATCTCGACCCCGTCGTGAAAAATAAGCGAATTGTTTCGGATCATCTACTAATCGTAAAGCCTGATCGAGGGCATGATCAAGATCTGGTTCTGCCCACTCCTGTCCCTCCCACTGAACGTAGTCGCCAGCCTGAAGAGGAACCATCCTGTGCCGAACGAGTAAAGAGTTGGTGTTTGTCATATAGTCCAGATTACCTGACCAACCGGTTGCCAGCGCGACCTTCCCCAGCGCCATCGCTTCACCTGTGCCGCGGCCAAACCCCTCAGCGCGATGCAAAGAGACAACGCAATCGGCACTCGCCAGCAGGCTGTGTTGCTCGTGCGACGAGAGGAGCCGCGTAATCCTGACGCAGCTGCCGGGTGGCAAGCCGGCGTCCAATTCATCCGCGGCGGCCTCTTCGGCGGCGTTCTTCACCTTGAGCACAAGCTGCACATCGGCGAAGGGGCGCGCGGCGATCAGCCGCCGGAAGACCTCGACCACCGCGGCAGGGTTTTTACGCGAAAGAAAAGAACTCACATCAGCGAAGGCCACAAACACCAAGGCCGACTCGCGAATTCCAAAATATCGCCGCGACAGAAAGGGACGCGACGTCACCTCAATCGACTGACCGATATGTCGCGCATTAATACCTGACGCCGCCAGCCCTTGTTGCGCGAAACGCGATATTGCAAGCACGCTATCGAAACGCCGTAATGCATCAACCCAGACGGCAGGAAAAACCGGCAATTCCCAGGCTGGTACTATGGCGTTATGGCCCGCAGCAAAGTCGAGACCCAAATCCTCCAAGCGCTGGAGTGAGGCTTCCACCTCATCACCATTGATATGAAAGATACGTACCGGCGCATCGAGATTTTTCGTTTCGATCGGCAGGATTTCAGCCAGGTGGTCGGGATCCTGGCGCTCTGCATAGCGATAGATGTCGAAGCAACTGACCGGCTCGCCCATGCTTCTCAGTGCCCTGATGCAGGAGCGCAACTCCTCGCCCTTGCCGATGGGCGCGAAAGGATGCCCGATAAAGGTGACGGCCGGCGTGGCGCCCGAATTCATCACGCGACCCCTTTGGCAATCATCGCGCCCCTCAAGGCCGTGAGCCAACGATGCCCAAAGGCGCGGTCAGGCTCGAGATGCGCTCCCTCCGCCCACTCATTCCAGGCGTTGACGAACAGAAGCCGCTGATCGCCGGTGAATTGCTCGAGGGCTTGTTCAATCTTTGCCTCGACGTAGACACCAAAAAGCTCAGGCTCGGCGTCGTGAAGTATGGTGCCAGCCAAGGGCTGGCGTGCGGTGTTGTCCCAGGACGGGAAAACAGAGGGATAGCGCGCATACGCAACGGCCTCACGATCGGTCGCGTTCTCCACGGTGGCGGCGTAATCAAAGACGCGTCCGCTCCAGTCACGCTTGCTGACCGACACGGGGCGTTGATATGGAACAGCGATTCCTTGGGGAGGGAACTCGATACAGGCGTCAAACCCAAGGTCAGCCGGCGCCACCTGCTTTTCGAGTGCTTCCATGCTCTCAACATACGCCAAATGAACCCCCGGGAAGCCCGCATCGGCAAACTGCCGTCGCAAACGAAGGGCGAATTCGGGGGCATCCGGTAGCAAAAGGGGGCGGTAGACCATGACGAGCGGCTTGCCGTCGACCTGAATGGCGCGCGGATCCC
The DNA here is from genome assembly GCF_023243115.1 of Sediminicoccus sp. KRV36. Classification (NCBI taxonomy): domain Bacteria; kingdom Pseudomonadati; phylum Pseudomonadota; class Alphaproteobacteria; order Acetobacterales; family Roseomonadaceae; genus Sediminicoccus; species Sediminicoccus sp. KRV36. The sequence goes on along the minus strand of NZ_CP085081.1, from coordinate 3,725,747 downwards.
GCGCAAAGCGCACCATGTCTGCGATCACGCTATCGAGGGTGGCGTCATCGTAGCTTTGCTCGAGCAACATCTCGCGTGTGCCGCCATCCCAGTGCTTGGTCCAATTCTCGTTCGCCCAGCATAATGCGAAGCGAAAGTCGACATCCGGACGCCGCAAGAGCGCCTCCATCGGCTGCTCCAAGACGCGCGTAGCACCAAAATTGTAATAGTAAACAACAAATCCTTCTATGCCATAGCGGCGTGCCAAGGCTTGCTGTTCCCCCATGACCTCGGTCAGCCGTAAATCGTAGTAACCAAGATCGGCAGGAAGATGTGGTTGGTAGTGGCCATGGAAACTGGGCAAGGCGCGCGAAACATTAGTCCACTCTGTGAATCCTTTTCCCCACCAGATGTCGTTGGGAGCAATAGGATGAAACTGTGGCAGATAGAATGCGAGCACGCGTACATGGCTCATGGTTGCCAGCCGTTCGCCCCATTTCGCATTCAGTTTTTGCTGATTCCGATAAGCAAGCTGCACTCTGCGGCGTTGCGACGCCTTAGACGTGCTGACACTGAGATGATGCACCACGCGCGCAGACGGCATATACAGCGTCTTCCAGCCCGCTGTTGCCAGGCGCAAGCATAGATCGACATCTTCACAATAGGCCGGGACGTAGCGCTCATCAAAGAGTTGCCCACCCAAAGCCTCCACCCGCACGAGCAGGCAGGCCGCCGAGCCGTAATCGACCTGGCGTGCAATGCAATAGCCGGCACGCTTCGGGTCGTCGCCCAGGCCAATCATTGTTGTCTCGCCATTGCGACGAATGGTGCATCCAGCTTCCTGGAGGCGGCCATTCGGATACAGCATCATCGGAGCCGCAGCCCCGGCGAGCGGATCCTCCTGTATCGCCTTGAGCAAAGCCTGCAAGCAACCCGGCAGTAGTTGCGTGTCATTATTCAGCAGCAGAAGGTAGGGCGCAGTGACGAACTGAAATGCGGCGTTACAGCTTCGAAGAAAGTGTAAATTGATGGGATTTGATAAATATAATAGGCCAGGTACTGATCTAAGCAGTTCAATTCGCGGATCCGTTGAGCAATCATCTGCAAGGATAATGCGAACAGGAATGATCCCCTTCGCGCGCTGCAGGGCAAGCAAGCACTCAACCGTGAGCTCGAATTCGTTATGGACTGGTATAATGATATCAATGATCGGATTGCTACAGGCAAACGACAAGTCAGATATGGCGGCCGCGTGATCGGTGATGCTGACGGGCAGGACTGATCGCTCGACGAAAGCCTCCAGCCTGCGGCGCTGCCGTCGATAGATCGCGGCACGCAGCCGCGTGGCGCGCTGTTGCATCGCGATTCCATCCTCGGTGCGGAGCACATCGGCCGTTGGATAGGCACGAACTTCCGGAGTTGCGCCGTCCGATCGGACTTCACGCGGGGAGTGCCCATGTGAAATTCCATGCCTCAAGAAGAAATTGAGCGTCCCGGACGTTACGCCAGAGCCAAGATATCGCTTCCCGTACCATTCGGGATCGAAGCCCTCGCCTGGAGTGCGACCCTCAGCGTCGCCGACTGTCATGATATGCTGAACGAGCTTAAAGCCGGACCGGGGTGCGTCCGCATACCGCGCAGCGTACTGCGCCGGATTCACGAATGGGTTTGGGGGAAGATTTTGTGCCAGTCCTTCAGATAAGTAATGAACAAGTACCGGGATGTCTTGCTGTACGTCGTGTTTAAAGCGATACCAAACATGGTGTAACATCGGCGAGACATCGCACACGTCGCGACACATGACCTCTGCGAAGGTGCGTGCATCGATCCCGTCTGCGAAGAGCGCCGGGCGTTGCTTTACCATCCAACTTGGCTCGATCAGCGGATGTGGTGACAGTAAATGCATCAGCCCAATCTGGAGAAAATGCAGCAAAGCATTTTGATCAGGCGCCAGCATGCTGCCAGCCTGCTGGCGATAATGGTCTGCATCAAAAAATGGCGCAATTTTTATCGCATCGTCGGCATCTAGCGACGCATAACGATGTAAAATCTCTTCTGGATAGATCTTCCTGTCCAGCCATGATGGCGCTAGTGCGGAAGGGAATAATAATCCCGATTCAGTAAGGCGAGTTACAGCGGCTAATACGCCTCGAGGAACTTGGTATCCAATACCATTTTTCCAATTAGTCATGCTGCGCCTTCTGCCTCAAGCCTCAAATCGGATACCACTAAACCTAACAGCCGAACACCAGGCGGATCTTCAGCGCGGAATATTTCGCTGTGCAGATGAATTAACAGCGCCTCATTTCGTTCATTACTGGGCAGCCTGACTTCTAAATCTGTCCACTCGTTCGCCAAAACAAATGTTTTAGTAAAAAGCTTATTATTTATCGTTATGTATAATGTATTGGATGTACCAAAATCCTCGCAGGGGTGCAGTAGCTTGGCTTTGAGTGTGCATCCAGGCCTGCATCTGAAGCACGCATAGCGCGACATCCAGCCATCCGCATCGTGAAAGCCAAAAATCAGCTCAGGGGAAGGCGGTAGGATCGCCTGGCTTGCTACCATGCTCTTCTTATCGGACTGACCGTCAAAAAGCATAATAAAACCTCGCTCCGGGGAATGCGCTAGCAAAAAAGGGGAGTTTGGATAAAAATTTCCGTATTTACGCTGGAAATACTAAAGTGTGTCTAAAGCTTATACTTTCTACGAACGGCATACTTCAGGCTGCTAAATCTCTGATTGATCCATTTTTGCGGTTGCAACGACCCAAAATTAGCTCAAAAACTTTCCGTGCCCAAACAGACCAGTGCAAATGTACGCTCAAAAGCCCGGCTGGCCAAGAGGCATCTACCGGATGGCACGTCTATTGCTAACGAAAATATCGCGAATTTCGACAAGCTTGCTCGGTTGAAAATACATCTAAAAATGAAACAACTTCAAGATAAGAAATTTAATATTAAGAAACAAGGAAACGAAAGAGAAGTAGACAGGCGGTGTCTCGGTATATATATCTGAGATATATAGGCTGTAGATAAAATCAATTAATAAAAATTCAAATAACCTAAAAAATTATATGGCTCTAATAGTGTTGCGTGTATCACAAATCATTATATAATAGAAATTTTTTAAATATATTTTTTATTTTTTAGGTCTTTATTGTGAAGATATATTCTAAGTACGTATAAAATATTTATATATATAGATGAGTGTGCTGTGATTTGAAGCCGATTTTAAAATACTCAGCAGATTCATGTTTAATATAATGGCTCTAGAGAAATCATAAGCCACCAAAGAATGTCTTCTCTATTGTGGGTCGGGCAGCGTGAGCTAACCCGGCATGCGAGAGATCTAACCCCAACCCCGCCTGGCGGGCGCCGGCGAGAAGCTCGCGAGCTATCACGTCGTAGCTTGATCAGTACAGCCATCGGGTGAAGATCTGCTGGGCTTTCTGCACCACAATGGCCGAGTCCATAGGCGCGACGATATCCGAATACGGCGCTCAGTCGCGCAGATCTCGCCCAGCCTCCGCTTCTGGTTGATTTGCGGGCGCAGCGGAAGAATGGGGCGGCTGGACGGTCTTTGCGTGCTTCCGCTGCGGAAGCGGACACCGTTGCCCTGACCGGCGGGCCACGAATGTGTAGTCGCCCCCTCTGGGCCCGAAAGGCAGCCAAGCCGACAGGCGGAGCTCCATCAAGTGCGGTGCCCAGCCGTCCCATCCGCTGGAGCTTCACGACCGGCAGCTGGGGGCATGCAGCGCCAGTCTATCAGAGCGGGACTTGGCGATGCAGATTGCGCCTCCGCCCAACGCCATTGCCGAAGGGGCGCGCTTAGAGCTTGTTCCGTTCGCAAGGGCTCACTTCACAAACTCTAGCCCCCTGTTTTCGAGCATCTTTATCCGTCCATACGCTTCCGTTTGAACGGACGCCGCTCTAGCTGGCGTCAGGGAGCCGCGTGGGCATTGCCCCGGAAATCCTCTCCTGCGTCTGCTCCCCGCCAGGGGTGCGGGGATCAGCAAGTTGGTGCAGCGCGCCTCATGGTCCACCTAGAGATGACCAGCGCAGCACCCGGGGACCAGCGGAGAAGCCGGGGTGCTCCAACTCCACCTGCCCCAGCTTCCTTTGCATGAACCCCACGTTCCGACACCTCCGAACGGATAGCGGGCACCGCGCAGTTTTCCCCTGCCGAGGAGGGATGAGGGGCAGTCCCCTTCGCCCTGGACAGGCCGCCCCCGGCGCGGGACAAGGCCCCATGACACAGCGGCTTTGCAGCATGACGGGCTTCGCGCGGGAGTCCGGCACCCTGGGGGATGGCACCGCCTTCGCCTGGGAGATGAAATCGGTGAACGGGCGCGGGCTGGAATTGCGCTTCCGCCTGCCGCCCGGCCTCGACGCGCTGGAAGCGCCGGCGCGCGAGGCGGCCGCGAAGCGCTTCAAGCGCGGCAATGTGCAGATCGGCCTGACCTTGAAGCAGGAGGGCCGCGCACCCCTCAGCCCCGACATGGCCGCGCTGGATCGCATGGTGGAATTGGCCCAGGCGCTTGCCACGCGCATCGGCGCCGAACCGCCCCGCGCCGAAGCCTTGCTGGGCCTGCCGGGCATCTTCCGTGCCGAGCAGGCGGAGCCCACCGAAGCCGAGGAGGAGGCGCGCCGCGCCGTTCTGCTGGCAAGCTTCCAGCGCGCACTCTCTGCGCTGTGGGATGCGCGTGCCGCTGAGGGCGCGCGGCTGGCCACCATCCTGACCGCCTTGCTGGACGAGATCGCCGCCCTCTGCGCGGCGGCCGCGACCGAGGCGGCGACGCAGCCCGAAGCCCAGCGCGTGAAGCTGATGGACAGCCTGAATGCCCTGCTCGGCGAGGCCGGGCGCACGCGCTTCCCAGAGGAGCGCCTGGCGCAGGAGGTGGCGCTGCTCGCCGCCAAATCCGATGTGCGCGAGGAGCTGGACCGGCTGGGCGCGCATCTCGCTGCCGCCCGCGCCCTGGTGACGGAGGGCGAGGGCGCTGGCCGCAAGCTCGATTTCCTCGTGCAGGAATTCGTGCGCGAGGCGAATACGCTGTGCAGCAAATCCGCCAGCGTGGCGCTGACGCGGATCGGCCTGGAATTGAAGGCCGCCATCGAGCGGCTGCGGGAGCAGGCGGCAAATGTCGAGTGACCCGTCCGATCGCGGAGCGGAGCGGAGCGTGAATCGGCCGGGCGGCAACGCATCCGATCGCGGAGCGGAGCGGAGCGTGAATCGGCCGGGCGGCAACGCATCCGATCGCGGAGCGGAGCGGAGCGTGAATCGGCCGGGCGGCAACGCGTCCGATCGCGGAGCGGAGCGGAGTGTGAATCGGCCGGGCGGCAACGCGTCCGATCGCGGAGCGGAGCGGAGCGTGAATCGGCCGGATGGCGACCCCACGCGCCGCGGGGTGTGCCTGGTGCTCGCCTCCGCGCCGGGCGGCGGCAAGACCAGCGTCTCTCGCGAGCTGCTCAAGACCGAGCCGGAACTCTCCCTCTCCATCAGCGCCACCACCCGCGCCCCCCGGCCCGGCGAGGCCGAGGGCGTGCATTATTTCTTCCGCACGCCGGAGCAATTCGCGGCCATGGTGGCGGCCGATGAATTGCTGGAGCATGCGAGCTTCCTCGGCCGTTCCTACGGCACGCCGCGCGCGGCGGTGGAAGCAGCACTCAGTGCCGGGCGCGATGTGCTGTTCGATATTGAATGGCAAGGCCACCGCCAGTTGCGCGCCAAAATGCCGAAGGATGTCGTGGGCATCTTCCTGCTGCCGCCCTCGATCGAGGAGCTGGAGCGCCGCCTGCGCGGCCGCAACCAGGATAGCGAGGCGGAGATCGCCCGCCGCATGAGCGCCGCCCGCACCGAGCTCGCCCATTGGGATGAGTTCGACCATGTGCTGGTGAATGAGGATTTCGCGGCGACGGTGGCGGCCGTCCGCGCCATCCTGCACGCGGCGCGCACCCATCGCAGCCGGCAGCCCTGGCTGCCAGGCTTCGCCGCAACCCTGCTTGGCGACGCGTGAAGGAGGCGTTTCTCGTCCTGCTGGAGGTGGTGGCGCCGATCTTTGCCATCATCGCCGCGGGGTATCTGGCGGCGGTGCGGGGCTTTGTGGATGCGGCGGGTTTTCGCGGCCTGAATGGCTTTGCCTTTTCGCTGGCGGCACCGGCGCTGTTATTCGCCAGCGGCACGGCGGGGCACCAGGGCGGCGGTTCGGCGGCGCTGGCCTTCTTCCTCGGCGCGGGCCTGCTCTATGCGGTGGTGCTCTGGGGTGCGAGGCGGGCCGGGATGGGCCTCGCGGCGGGCGGCATGCTGGCGCTGGATGTCAGCTACGGCAACACGGTGATGATGGGCATTCCGCTGATCGTGGCCGCCTTCGGCGCGCCAGGGCTGTCGATTTTGCTCACCATCCTCGCCCTGCATTCCATGGTGTTGCTGGGGGCGGCGACGGTGGTGGCGGAAATCGGCCAGAACCAGCGCGCCGCGCCCCTGCGGCTGCTGCGCACCACGCTGGCCGGGGTGGCGCGCAATCCGGTGGTGATGGCGGTGATCCTCGCCATGCTCTGGAGCAGCCTCGCATGGCCGGTGCCGGGTGCGGCGCGGCGGACGCTGGAATTGCTGGGGGCGGCGGCCCCGCCCGTGGCGCTGTTCTGCCTGGGCGGCAGCCTGCATGGCTTTGATGCCCGCGCCGCCTGGAAGCAGACCGGGCTGACCGTCCTGCTGAAGCTGCTGGCGCTGCCGGCGCTGGTCTGGGCCATCACCTCGCTGATGGGCCTCTCCGAGTTCGAAATCGCGGTGGCGACGGTGACGGCAGCCTTGCCCACCGGCGCCAATGCCTTCCTGCTGGCGCGGCGCTATGCCGTCGGCACCGAGGCGTCGGGTGCCTCGGTGCTGGTGTCCACCTTCCTCTCGCTGATCACGCTGACGGTGCTGCTGGCGGTGTTCCGGCCTTAGCGCGCAAGGTCTTCACCCGCGCCGTGGCACGGGCCAGCCCCGCATTCACCCAGGCCGGTGCCGTCCCCTCCTGCCGCGCGCAGGCCATCAGGAAAGTGGCCACCATCAGATAGGCGAAGGCAAGCCCGGGTGTGACGGCGAAGCCCACCGCCGGCCCGTGCATCAGGCCGAAGAAGGTCATCACCGCCCCCGCCGCCGCGAAGGCCGAGGCCTTCACATAGTCGCGCTCGATGATGAAGACGGCGATGGCGCCCAGGATCAGACCGCCCAGGATCGCGCCCTCGCCCATCACGGCCAGGCCCGGATAGAGCACGCCCATGCCGATCAGCTTGTCCATGCCGACGGCGGCCGCATTGGTGCCGGCCGCCCCCAGCGCGCCGTCGATCAGCGTCTTGGCCCAGGCGGCCAGATGCGGCGTCAGCGCCAGCACCACGGCGGGGGCATGGCCCTTCGGCGTCTCCTGGAAGGCCTGTGCGCCGATCAGCATGCCGATGTAGAGCAGGATGGGCGCGATCGCGACGACCGGCACCAGCGCCAGCAGCACGGAGGCGATGCCGAGCCAGGTGAAGATCAGCACGGCCACACCCGTCGCCGCCGAATAGCCGATGCGCCCGCCCATGGATTTCCAGCCGGGGTGGCCGATATAAACGGCGTTGATGAAGGGGTTGCCCATGCAGCAGCCGATCAGGCTGACCACGCCATCGGCCGTCAGCACGCGCGTCGTGGGGTAGTGGTCGCCCGCGGCCTCGGCACTTTCCACATTGTCCAGCGCTTCCACCAGATCGTAGATGCCGAAGGGGATGGCCGTGACCAGGATGATGCCGATGAACTGGAAGCCGCTGAACACATGGTCGAAGGCAGGCAGCGGGATATGGAAGCCGAGCTGGCTGAAGGAGGCGCCGAGTGCCGTCAGCCCCACGCCACCGACACCGAGCCCGATGGCCGCACTCCCCCAGGCGATGATGAGCCCGAAGGCAATGGCGACCAGCCCCGCCGGGATATTGCGCGGATAGCGAAACCCGCCGAACCAGGCGACCAGGATCACGGCGAAGCAGATCAGCCCCAGGATGGGCGTCATGAACATCTCCAGCGCCGGCCGCATCGCGATGAAGGTGACCGACACGCCGGCCAGCGTGCCCAGAAGTGCCGCGCGCGGCGTGATGCGGCGGATCCAGGGTGCCGCATAGGCGCCGAAGATCAGCACGAAGCTTTGCACGAAAACCCAGGTGAGGCCCGCTTCCCAGCCCTTGATCGGGTCACCCGTCATCTGCGCGATGGGCAGCATGATGACCAGGCAGACGACGAACATATGCGGCACGGAAATGCCGGAGGGCAGGGCGCAGACATCGCTGCGCCCCGTTTCCTGCATGAGCTTCCAGCCGAGCCAGGCGTAGTAGCCGGTGGAGAGGAACATCATGAGGCCCGCAGCGGGCAGGATGCGGCCAAAGACGATCGCATCCGGCATGCCGACGACGAAGCGCAGCAGCCCCGTCAGCACCAGCAGATTCACCAGGATATTGGTGCCGAATCCGAACAGGGCGTTCCAGTCCCCCGGCGTCCAAAGCTGCGTGCGCGTCATGCTCATGGCGTGGTCTCCTGCAAGGCGGTGATGGCGGCGGCGGCGGGCGCGACCCAGCCGAAGATCCCGCCCTGGGCGTGGATCATGGCGAGTGCTGCCGCGTGAAACTCGGGAAAATAGGAGGCGCAGGCATCGCTGATGACGGCGCAGCGAAAGCCGCGGTCATTCGCCTCGCGCACGGTGGTGCTGACGCAGACCTCGGTGGTGACGCCGGCCACCAGCAGGGCTTCGATGCCGCGGTTGCGCAGGATGTTTTCCAGATCCGTTGCCCAGAAGGCGCCCTTGCCGGGCTTGTCCAGCACCACCTCGCCCAGGGCGGGGGCCAGTTCGGGAATGATGTCGTGGCCCGCCTCGCCGCGGATCAGGATGCGGCCCATCGGCCCCGCATCGCCGATGCGCATCCCGGGCGGGCTGCGGGTGAGCTTGGCGGGCGGGCAATCGCTCAGATCGGGCCGATGGCCCTCACGCGTGTGGATGACCAGCAGGCCAGCCGCGCGGGCGGCGGCCAGGAGTGCGGCGCAAGGCCCGATGGCGCGATGCAACTGGGTGACGTCATTGCCCAAAGCCGCGCCGAAGCCGCCCGGCTCCAGAAAATCCCGCTGCATGTCGATGATGATGAGGGCGCAGCGCGCAGGGTCGAAGGCGAAATCGCCAGGCAAGGCCTCGATCCGACGCAACATCCCATTCCTCCGAATGACAAACCGGAGGAAATCAGATTTTGGCCGGGCCTGACGGACGAAATTGCCCTAAATATGCGCGCCAGGCACTGAGCTGCATGGCGGCAGCAAAGAAATTTCGCAAGTTGCCGCGAAAACGCTCAATCCACTTCCAGCGCCGGATCAAGCCCCAGCGTCACCGAGAGGGATTCCAGCCGCCGCAACACGCTCTCCCCGGCAAAGACGCCGGCACCCTGGTGCAGCCTCAGCGTGAGCCGCCGGCCGCGGCGCTCCAGCAGGGTGGCGTCCAGCAGGCCCGGCACGCCGCCCGAAAGCGTGAAGGCGAGTCGCAGCGCCGCCCCCAGGATTTCCGCCCGCCGGACGGATGCCGCCGAAAGCAGCAGCCGCGCCGGCGCCAGGTAGGCGGCGGTGGGGTCGGCCTCGTAACGCAGGGCGGCCACCAGGGCGAGGAAGGCACGGGCATGGTGGTCCAGCCCCACGCCATGCAGGCGCAGCAGCCGGAAAAACGCCTGTTCGGCGCGATATTCGGGGTGGTCCTCGGCGCCGCTGTCGCTGATCCAGCAGGCGGCGGTGCGCAGCGCGGGCTCGGCATCGCCATCCTCGACCAGCGGTTCGGTCCAGCGGATCAGGGCGGGCGGCAGGCCCGCATCACGGCCAAAGCGCAGGCCGATCTCCTGCGCGGCGGCCAGCAGCGGGTCGCGCAGGCGCTCCGCCGCATGCAGCCGCCGGCCATACCAGCCCTCCCGCAGCCCATTGGCCGAAAAGACCACGCGCGCTGCGCCCGAGGCGCGCAGCAGGCGGCGCATTACCACGGCGGCAAAGGGCAGATCCCCCACGCGCTTGGTGGGTGCGGCGGGCATGCGCTCCAGCGATTTGCGCGGCGCGTTCATCACCACACCCGCCAGGTCCCGCGCTTCCTCGCGCCGGATGGCGTAGTGATGCACGATCGAGAGCGGATAGCCGGTCTGCGCGATATGGATGCGCGCCAGGGCGCGGAAGGTGCCGCCCACCAGGAACAGGTCCCGCACCGCCGTCGCCCCCAGCCAGGGCACGCGCTTGAATTCGGCTTCCGCGATGCTGCGCGCGCGCGCCACATCGCCCTCGGCGCGTTCGGCGAGGCGGATGGTGCCGATGGGCAGGGAGACCGTGTCCATGATGCGGCCCTGCACCAGCCGCACCAATTCCAGCGAACCGCCACCCAGATCGCCCAGCACCCCATCGGCCATGGGCACGCCCAGCAGCAGCCCCTCGGCGGAAAACCGCGCCTCCTCATCGCCCGAGAGCACGGTGATGCGCGCCCCGGGCATGACAACGGCCAGGCCCGCCATGAAGGCGGCCCCATTGCTGGCATCGCGCACGGCGGCCGTCGCCAGCACCTCCACCGGATCAGCCCCCATGCCGCGCGCCAACGCGTGGTAGCGGCCCAGCACGGTCAGCGTCTGGGCGGCCGCTTCCTCGTTCAGCAGGCCGGTGGCGTGCAGCCCTCGGCCCAGGCCGAGCACGGCCTTTTCGTTGAAGATCACATGCGGATTGCGGAGCAGGCCCTGATAGACCACGAGCCGAACCGAATTGGAGCCGAGATCCACCACGCCGAAACGCGGCGGGTGCTGGGGCGCTGACGCCATCACTTAATCCTGATGCAACCTGTCGGCCTTGGGGCGGCGGCCGGAGGGGCGCGGTGGCGGCGCATTCAACGCGCTGCCCCGGCCGGAGAGAGAAGGGTTGGTCATGAAATACTCATGCGCCGAGAATTGCCGCGGGTCGGGCGTGCGGCGCCGCCAGGAGCCATCCGGCTCCAGATCCCAGCTTTGCGCCGCATCGCGCAGATTGACCACCATGATCTGGTCCAGCACCTGGGCATGCACCGTCGCATTCTCGACCGGCACCATGGTTTCCACGCGCCAATCCATGTTGCGCGCCATCCAGTCGGCGCTGGAGATGAAGACGCGGGCGCGGCGCGAGGGCAGCCGGTGGCCATTGCCGAAGCAGTAGATGCGGCTGTGCTCCAGGAAGCGGCCGACGATGCTTTTCACCCGGATATTCTCGGACAGGCCCGGCACGCCCGGGCGCAGGCAGCAGATGCCGCGCACCACGCATTCCACGCGCACGCCGGCCTGGCTCGCGCGATACAGCGCATCAATCAGGTCCCGGTCCACCAGGCTGTTCATCTTCAGCCAGATGCCGCCGGGCTTGCCGGCATTGGCGAAGGCGGTTTCCTGCTCGATCAGCCCCAGGAGGGAGGGGCGGATGGTCAGTGGCGCGAAGGCCAGCCGCTCCATCGCCTCGGGCCGGGCATAGCCGGTCATGTAGTTGAACAGCTTGGAGGCATCGCGCGTCAGCATCGGATCGGCCGTGAAGAAGCTGAGGTCGGTGTAGATGCGGGCGGTGATCGGGTGGTAATTGCCCGTGCCGAAATGCGCGTAGCTGCGCAGATTGGCGCCCTCGCGCCGGATCACCAGGCTGATCTTGGCGTGGGTCTTGAGCTCGACGAAGCCATAGACGACCTGCACGCCGGCCGCTTCCAGCTCCCGCGCGATGGAGATGTTGCGCTCCTCATCGAAGCGCGCCTTCAGCTCCACCATGGCGGTGACGGATTTGCCCGCCTCGGCCGCTTCGATCAATGCGCGGGCAATCGGGCTGTCACGGCTGGTGCGGTAGAGCGTCTGCTTGATGCCGACCACATTGGGGTCGCGCGCGGCCTGGCGCAGGAACTGCACCACCACGTCGAAGCTCTCATAGGGGTGATGGACCACGATGTCCTTGGCGCGGATGGCCGCGAAGCAATCGCCGCCGAAATCCAGGATTCGTTCCGGAAACCGCGGCGTATATGGCGTGAACAGCAGATCCGGCCGGTCATCCACGATCAGCCCCTTGAGGTCCGCGACGCCCAGCAGCCCATCCACGGGAAACACCGCGCTGCGGTCGGCATCCAGTTCCTCGGCGACGAAATCGATCATGTCGGAGGGCATGCGCGCATCCACGGCGAGGCGAATGGCGCGCCCCCGCCGGCGGCGCTTCAGCGCCGTCTCGTAGCTGCGCACCAGATCCTCGGCCTCTTCCTCGAATTCCACATCGGTGTCGCGGATCAGGCGGAACAGGCCGCGCTCGGCCGGGATGAAGCCGGGGAAGAGGTGGTGCAGGTTCAGCGCCACCGCGTCTTCCAGCAGGCAGAAGCGGATGCCGGGTTCACCGCCCGAGGGGGCGCCGGGGGGCAGGCGGATGAAGCGATCCAGCTGGGGCGGCAGGTTGATCAGCGCCCGCATCGTGCCGCCATCCTCCTCGCGCACCAGCTTCAGCACCATGCAGAAGGCGAGGTTGGAGATGAAGGGAAACGGATGCGCCGGGTCCACCGCGAGCGGCGTCATCAGCGGGAAGATGCGTTCCTGGAAGAACAGCTCCAGCCAGGCGATATCGGCCGCCTGCAATTCATCGGCATCGAGCACGGCGAAGCCGGCCGGGCGCAGCAGATGCCGCAGGGTGCGCCAGGCCTCCTGCTGGCCCTCGATCAGCGTCAGCCCGCGCGTCTGGATGGCGGCGAGCTGCTGCGTCGGGGACAGCCCATCGGGTGTCAGGGTCTGCACGCCCTCGCGCTCCTGGCCGATCAGGCCGGCGACGCGCACCGAATAGAATTCATCGAGGTTGGAGCCGGAGATGGCGACGAAGCGCAGGCGTTCCAGCAGCGGATGCTGCGGATTGGCGGCCTCCTCCAGCACGCGGGTGTTGAAGTCGAGCCAGGACAGCTCCCGGTTGAAGAAGCGCCCAGGATCGCTGAACAGCGCGGCCGCGGGCAGGGGCGGGGGCAGGGGCGTTGGCAGGGCTTCGGCGCTGGACATGACGCGTTCCTACAACAGGGCCGGGCTGCGTGGCACGGGTCCGGGGGGCGATGTCTCTGAACCATCATCGAACAAGGGCGCCAGCACGGCCAGGGCGGCCCCGCGCGTCAGCCGCCGCCCGGCCGTGAGCGAGGCGCGGTCCAGCCGGGCCACCGCCTCGGCCATCACGGCGGCGCGGCGCGGCAGCCGCTGCCGGAGCGTGCCAAGCAGCCCGGCATCCAGCTGCATCTGCCGGTCCGCCAGATGCTTGGCGAGGAGCGCCTCCAGCAGCGCATCCGAAGGCTCGTCCAGCAGCGCGACGGCGGTGGCGGCGAGGCGCGAGCGCAGATCGGCCAGCTGGATGCGCCAGCGCGAGGGCGGGCGGGGTGCCGCCATCAGCAAGGGCAGCCGGGCTTCGGCGCAGGCATTCATCAGGTGCAGCAGCGCGGTTTCCTCGCCCGGGAGATCCGCCTCATCGAGGGCCACGCCACGGATCGGCGCCTCGGGCAGGCCGCGCAGGGCAGGGCCGCGCAGCAGCGCCCAGCCCTGCGCCTGGGCCGTGGCGTGCAGCAGATGCGTCTTGCCGGTGCCCGGCGGGCCGGCGAGCACAAGGCGCCCATCCGGCCAGCGCCCCCCGGAACCAAAGCCTGGTGCCGAGAGCCAGCGCAGCGCCTCCTCATTGCTGGCATCGGCCACGAAATCGGCCGCCGCGAAGGAGGGTGCCGCCTCCATGGGCAGCACGAGCTGGGTCATAGGCCTGTCCTTGGCGGATCGAGATAGAGCGGGCTTTCCAGGTAGCGCCGCAGCCAGTGCCGCGCCAGCACCCCCATGGCGGCCGCGATGGGAACGGCCAGCAGCACGCCCAGGAAGCCGAAGGCGACGCCGCCGGCAAACAGCGCGAAGATGACCCAGACCGCGTGCAGCTCCACACGGTCCCCGATCAGCCGGGGATAGATGATGTAGGCCTCCAGGATCTGGCCGATGATGAAGACGCCCACCACCATCAGCACGCCATTCCAGTCGCCCCATTGGCCGACGGCGAGCAGCACGGCCAAGGCAAAGCCCGTGAGCGAGCCCACATAGGGAATGAAGGAGAGAAAGCCCGAGATCAGCCCGATCATCAGGCCGAGTTCCAGCCCGATCAGCGACAGGCCGCTCGCGTAGAAGACGCCCAGCACCAGGCAGCACAGCAATTGCCCGCGCAGCCAGGCGGAGAGCACGCGGTCCATGTCGCGCGCCAATTGCCGCAGGGTGGAGGCCGAGCGGCGCGGCAGCCAGCTTTCCATGCGCGCCATGATGCCCGGCCAGTCGCGCAGCAGGTAGAAGCTGACGACCGGCGTCACGATGGCCAGGGTGAACACGTTGAACAGCGCGAAGCCGCCGCCGATCAGCCGTGTGGCGGCGGTGCCGAGCCAGCTGACCATGGCCCCCGCCTGGCCGATGATGAGTTCGCGCAGCCGCGCATCCACCATCTCGGGGCCGGCGGCTTCCTCGAGCGACATCAGGAAATCGCGCAGGCCTGCATTGATGGTGGCGATATAGCCGGGCAGGCGGGCCAGCAGCACGCCGATCTGCGCGATGATGAGCGGATAGAGCAGCAGCACCGCCAGCAGCCCGAGCAGCACCAGCAGCAGGACCAGCACCATGGAAGCCAGGCCACGCGGAACGCCGAGCCGCGCGAGCCGGGTCGCCATCGGGTCCAGGAAATAGGCGATGCAGACCGCCAGCACGAAGGGCGTGAGGATGGCCGAGAACAGCCACAGCGCAAACAGGAGGGCGGCCAGCACGCCAAGGCTGAGCATGGTGCGCTGCCGGCGCGTCGCCACCATCGGGCCCGGGCGGCCACGGCCTGGCGGGGGGGGCATGTCGTTCATCGCGCGGGCGCCTGCAGGTGCCGCGCGCTTTGCGCGACATAGGCGATGCCCGAAGCGAGGGTGGTTGCCGCCACCAGCCAGACGAGGCCCGTCATGGCGGCCGCCATCGGCACCTCGAAGCCGGCGGTGAACAGCGCCAGCGCCGCCAGCAGGATCTGCACCAGCGTGTTCAGCTTGGAAATCCAGAGCGGCCTGATGGGCGGCCGATTGCCCAGCATCCACAGCAGGGTCAGCCCGCCGACGATCAACAGGTCACGGAATACCACCAGGATGGCCAGCCAGTCGGGCAGCACGCCAATGGCCGCCAGCGTGACATAGACCGAGACGAGCAGGGCCTTGTCCGCCACCGGGTCCAGCAGGGCGCCGATCGCCGAGCGCGCATTGCGCACCCTTGCCAGCCAGCCATCCAGCCCATCCGAGGCGCCGGCCGCCAGGAACAGCAGGAAAGCCAGGTCCAGCCGGTGCTGCAGGATCAGCCAGATGGTCCCCGGCACGGCAAAGAGCCGCGCCAGCGTGATCATGTTGGGCAGCGTCAGCAGGATATGCGGCGGGGGGCTTTCGCTCATGGCTGGCGGCTGGTCAGCCCCCGGCCCCCAGCGAAACCTGCCAGGCGGCGCCGTTGCTGGTGATGAACAGGCCCGAGCCGGTGAGGGCCGCCGCCGCCTCGGCCGCGGGCTGGCGCAGCCCCAGGCGGTAGCGCGCGGAATCCATGCTGAGCGAGATGATCTCCATGCCGGCCACGCTGCCCGAGGCGCGCAGCCGGCGCCGCAGCTCCAGCCATTCGGAGAGCGAGCCATGCTGGCTGCTCGCCTCCACGTAGGCTTCCGCCGCCATCGGGATGTTGAGAGCGAGGCCCCCGCCCGAGCCCCCACCCGAGAAGCTGCGCCCCGTCGCGGAGGCCACCCTGCCCGGATTGAACTGCACCGTCAGCCGGCCCGAATAGCGGGTCGGGGTGGTGCGCTCCTCCTCGACGATGAGGGCGGCGACCATGCTTTCGAGCTGCGAATCCGAGGGCGTGCTGCTGGTCGTGCCGCCGCTGGCCTCCATCAGCCGCAGATAGGCGATGCGCCTGGCGCTGGCATGGGCGCGGTCCCGCGCGAGGACGGCGTTCTCGGCCGTCGCCTCGGCCGGGACGCCGCGCTGGACAAGGGGGTTGTCCTGAGCGGCCAGGGGCGGGCAAAAGAGCAGCGTCAGGATCGCGGCCGCCAGCAGGTGTGTGGTGATCCGGGCGGCGCTGAACATCTTTCTCATCCTCATTTCACCGCGTTGGTGTAGCCCATCGGAGGCGGCCCTGAACAGTTCCGAGAAGAACGGTCTCACCTATGCCCAGGCCGGGGTGGATATCGAGGCCGGTGACGCGCTGGTGGAGCGCATCAAGCCGCTTGCGCGCAGCACGCAGCGCAGCGGCAGCATGGGCGGGCTGGGCGGCTTCGGCGCGCTGTTCGACCTGAAGGCCGCGGGCTTCACCGACCCCGTGCTGATCTCCTCGACCGATGGCGTCGGCACCAAGCTGCGCCTGGCGATCGAGGCGGGAATCCATGACAAGGTCGGCATCGACCTCGTCGCCATGTGCGTGAACGACCTGATCGTCCAGGGCGGCGAGCCGCTGTTCTTCCTGGATTATTTCGCGACCGGCAAGCTCGATGTGGCCCAGGCGGCCGAGGTGGTCGCCGGCATCGCCGAGGGCTGCCGCCAGGCCGGCTGCGCGCTGGTGGGTGGTGAGACGGCCGAGATGCCGGGCATGTATCACGGCGGCGATTACGACCTGGCCGGCTTCTCGGTGGGGGCGGCCGAGCGCGATGCCCTGCTGCCGCGTGATGTGGGCCCGGGCGATGTGCTGATCGGCCTTGCCTCCTCGGGCGTGCATTCCAACGGCTTCTCGCTGGTGCGGCGGGTGATCGAGGCTTCCGGGCTGGCGCTGACAGACCCCGCCCCCTTCGCGCCGGGCCTGAGCCTGGGCGAGGCGCTGCTGGTGCCGACGCGGATCTATGTTCGCTCCTTGCTCGCGCTGCATCGGGCGGGGCTGCTGAAGGCGGCCGCGCATATCACCGGCGGCGGGCTGCCTGGCAATCTCCCGCGCGTCCTGCCCGACGGCGTCGCGGCCGAGGTCATCGGCGGCTCCTGGCCGCTGCCGCCCGTCTTTCCCTGGCTCGCTCGGGCCGGTGGCGTGGTCGAGGCGGAGATGCTGCGGGTGTTCAATTGCGGCCTGGGCATGGTGGTCGTGGTGGCGGCCGAGCATGCGGAAGCGGCCTTGTTGCAGTTTCAGGCGGCGGGTGAGGCAGCCTTCCGGATCGGCCAGCTGGTGCCCGCCACGGCCGGGGGTGTCGAGGTCACGCTGCAAGGCGCACTCGGCCTGTGACACGGCCGCGCGTGGCCATCCTGATCTCCGGCCGCGGCTCCAACATGGTGGCGTTGCTGGAAGCGGCGGCGCA
Organism: Sediminicoccus sp. KRV36; assembly: GCF_023243115.1. Classification (NCBI taxonomy): domain Bacteria; kingdom Pseudomonadati; phylum Pseudomonadota; class Alphaproteobacteria; order Acetobacterales; family Roseomonadaceae; genus Sediminicoccus; species Sediminicoccus sp. KRV36. The sequence goes on along the minus strand of NZ_CP085081.1, from coordinate 3,708,449 downwards.
TCCCGACTACCCGGCCGAAATCGCGCTGGTCGTCTCCAACCGGGCGGATGCGGCCGGGCTCGATCGCGCGCGCGAAATGGGGGTGCCGGCCCTGGCGATCCCCAGCCGCGCCCGCCCGCGCGAGGCCTTCGAGGCGGAACTGGCGGCCGTGCTGGCCCAGCACCAGATCGCCATCCTGGCCCTGGCCGGCTTCATGCGCGTGCTGACCGAAGGCTTCGTCCAGGCCTGGGAGGGCCGGATGATCAATATCCACCCCTCGCTGCTGCCGAGTTTCCCGGGGCTGGACACCCATGCCCGCGCGCTGGCCGGCGGCGTGCGGCTGCATGGCTGCACGGTGCATCTGGTCAGTCCCGGCGTGGATGAGGGGCCGATCCTGGCACAGGCCGCAGTCCCCGTCCTCGCGCATGACACCGAAGCGAGCCTGGCGGCGCGCGTACTGGAGCAGGAGCACCGGCTTTACCCGGCGGCCCTGGCCTGGCTGGCGGCGGGGCGCGTGCGGGTGCAGGAAGGGCGCGCGCATGTGGCCGCCACCGATGCGCGCGGGCGCTTGGTGAACCCCTTGCCGGCCGGCGCGGCAGTTTCTACACAGCCCTTACGCGATTGAGGATCACAGCCATGGCCGAGCAGCAGATGCAGATCGAGATGATCGAAGTGAAGGCCGAGGACATCATCGGCGAGCGCCGGGCGATGTTCGACAGCTTCACCACCGCCACCACCTGGAGCATCGGCGCCGTGGTGGTCCTGCTGGTCGGCCTCTACCTGCTCTTCGGCTGAGCCGATGGGCGCGGCGCGCCCCTGAGATGAGCCTGCTGCCGCGCGGCGAACATGCGCTGCACCCGCTCCTGCTGGCCTTGCTGCTGCTGATCCTGGTGGTCAAGCCGCTGGTCGAGCTGGGGCTTCTTCCGCCCTTCGCCATGATGCTTGGGCTGCAGGCAGTCATCATCGCCGGGCTGTTCTGCCTGGACGAGGCCGCGAACCTCACCCGCAACCTCGCATTTCTGGCCGTGCTGGCCTCACTGGGCCTGCAAGCCCTGGTGCTGGGATGGTCGGGGGCCGTGCCGGCCCTGCTGGCGGTTGCCGGCGCCGCGCTTGCCATGAGCGTGCTGGTGGCGGCGATCCTGCGGCAAAGCTTCGCCGCGGGGCCGATCAGCTTCCGCCGAATCGAGGGCGCCATCGCCGCCTATCTGCTGATCGGGCTGGTCTTTGCCTGCCTCTATGCCATGCTGCACGGCCTGGTGCCGGTCGCTTTCCTGCACCAGGGTGAGCCGGCGCAAGAGGCGGAGCACGTCGTCAGCTACATCTTCTTCAGCTTCGTGACGCTGACCACCACGGGCTACGGGGATATCGTGCCGGTCCATCCGGTGGCGCGCTCCCTGGCCATCCTGGAGGCGCTGACGGGGCAGCTCTACCTCGCGATCCTGCTGGCGCGGCTGGTTTCGCTGCAGGTCAACCACCGCGAGTAGCCAGCCCCGGCGCAGGCCCAGGGGGCTGCGCATCGCGCCGGGCACAAAAAAACGGCCGGACCTTGCGGCCCGGCCGTGGCCTGGGGTGAGCCGAAGCTCAGCCGACCAGTTCGTTGCCCGCGAAGAAATAGGCGATCTCGATGGCCGCATTCTCCAGGCTGTCGCTGCCATGGACGCTGTTCGCCTCGATGCTCTCGGCGAACATCTTGCGGATGGTGCCCTCGGCGGCGTTGGCGGGGTTGGTCGCGCCCATCAGGTCACGATGCGCGAGGACAGCGTTCTCGCCTTCCAGCACCTGCACGACGACAGGGCCGGAGACCATGAAATCCACCAGGTCATTGTAGAAGGGGCGGGCGGCATGGACTTCGTAGAATTTCTTGGCGTGGGCGCGGCTCATCCAGATGCGCTTCTGGGCGATGATGCGCAGGCCGGCCTTTTCATAGACGGCGTTGATGGCGCCGGTCAGGTTGCGGCGCGTGGCGTCGGGCTTGATGATGCTGAAAGTGCGTTCGATGGCCATGAGGGCGTCCTTTGACGTGATGTTGCGGGGCAGATGCCCAAGCCCGGGCGCGGGCGCAAGCCCTGGCCGCGATCAATCGCCCCGCTTTCGCGTATTTCGCCCCCGCATTTCAGTGATGTCGCAACGCAACAAACCCGTCTAAACCCCGCACATGACCGTTCTCACGATTCAAGACCTGACCATCCGCATGGGCGGCCGCCCCCTGATGGAAGGCGCCTCGCTGCAGGTGGATACCGGCCGCAAGATTGGCCTGGTGGGCCGCAATGGCGCGGGGAAATCCACCCTGATCAAGGCCATCCTGGGCGATATCCAGGCCGATGGCGGCGAAATCCGCCTGGCCCAGCGCGCCCGCATCGGCCACGTGGCGCAGGAAACCCCGGCGGGCGAGACCTGCCTGCTCGACATCGTGCTGGAAGCCGATACCGAGCGCGCATCCCTCCTGGCCGAGCTGGAGGCCCACCCGGAGCCGGTGCGCGCCAGCGAGATCCATGAACGCCTGATGGCCATCCAGGCCGATGCCGCACCCGCGCGGGCGGCCACCATCCTGGCCGGCCTCGGCTTTGACGCCGCCGCGCAGCAGCGCCCCTCGCGCGAGTATTCGGGCGGTTGGCGCATGCGCGTCAGCCTCGCCCGTGCGCTGTTCCTGGAGCCGGAATTGCTGCTGCTGGACGAGCCGACCAACCACCTCGACCTTGAGGCCGCCATGTGGCTGGAAGGCTGGATCGCGCGCTTCTCGGGTGCTGCCATCATCATCAGCCATGATCGCGGGCTGCTGGAGCGCTGTGTCGATTCCATCGCGCATCTGGATCGCCAGAAGATCACGCTCTACCCGGGTAATTTCGAGAATTTTGTCCGCGTGCGCACGGAACGCGCGGCCCAGGTGGCGGCCCAGAATGTGAAGCTGGCGGCCGAGCGCGCGCATATGCAGGCCTTCGTGGACCGCTTCCGCGCCAAGGCCAGCAAGGCGCGCCAGGCGCAGTCCCGCATCAAGGCGCTGGAGCGCATGCCGGCCCTGGAGAACGTGATCGAGGATGTGGCGACGCGCTTCCAGTTTCCGCAGCCTGAGCAACTTTCGCCCCCCATCCTGACGGTCAGCCGCGGCAATGTCGGCTATGGCAATCACGTGGTGCTGCGGGACCTGGATATCCGCATTGACCAGGAGGACCGGATCGCGCTGCTGGGTGCCAATGGCAATGGCAAATCCACGCTGGCGAAGCTGCTGGCTGGCCGCATGAAGCCCATGTCCGGCGATATCCATCGGGACCGGCGGATGCGCGTGGGCTATTTCGCGCAGCACCAGGAGGATGACCTCGATCTCGAAGGCACGCCGCTGTCGCATATGACGCATGCCCTGCCGCGCGCCACGCAGGGGCAATGCCGCTCGCAGCTCGCGCGCTTCGGCCTGGATGCGGATCGCGCCGAGACGCAGGTGAAGGGGCTTTCCGGCGGCGAGAAGGCGCGGCTGCTCATGGCGCTGACCACGCGCGACGCGCCGCACATGCTGATCCTGGATGAGCCGACCAACCACCTGGATATTGATGCCCGCGAGGCGCTGGTGAAGGCGCTGGCGGATTACGAGGGGGCGGTGATCCTCATCAGTCACGACCCGCATCTGGTGGAGCTGGTGGCGGATCGGCTCTGGCTGGTGGCCAAGGGCGTGGTGACGCCCTTTGACGGCGACCTGGATGATTACCGCGCGCAATTGGGCGGCCGCACCGCTGCCGCTGCAAAGCGCGAGGAGAAGAAGGATGACCGCAAGCAGGCCAAGGCCGCCGTGGTCGAGAACCGCGCCGCCCATGCCCCGCTGCGCGCCCGCCTGAAAGGGATCGAAGTCACGCTCGCCAAGCTGAATGAGGAGGCGAAGGTGATCGAGAACGCACTGGCCGACCCCAGGCTCTACGAGCGCGGCAAGACCGACCTGATCTCGCGCGCCACTGCCAGGCGCGCGGCCATCGCCAAGGATGTGGAGCGGCTGGAGAGCGAGTGGCTGGAAATCACCGAGCGGCTGGAGGCGGCGTGAGCGCCAGGAGCGCCTTGTCCAGCGTGATGAGCGGCGCGTTGAGGCTGCGGGCCAGCCAAAGATAGCTGGCGTCGTAATGCGTCAGGCGCGTTGCCTCGGCCAGGGCCAGGGTTTCGGCGTGGTCCACTGGGTATTCCTCGATGGCGAGGCTGGGGTGCAGCGCGTAGGCCGCCCGGATCGCGTCCCGCCGCTCCGGCTGACGGCGGGATTTCATCAGGCAGACATTCGCCAGTTCAAAGCTGAAGATCGAGGATGTCGCCAGCCTCTGGCCGTCAATCAGCGCCGCGATGCGGCTAGCCTCCGGTTCATTGAACAGCAGCGCGACGATGGCCGAGGCATCAACGACCAGCAAGGGAATCCCGATCCCGATCCGCCCTGATGATCTCCACCCCATCGGCCGGCGTCTCCAGCCCCAGCGCACGCACCGCCTCCAGCACCGCCAAGGCGTCGGCGACGGGTGGCTCCATGGAGGCCTTCTCGATAATGGCGAGCAACTCGCCCTGGAGGGACCTGTGATTCCGCGCCGCGCGTTCGCGCAGGCGCTGCACCACATGGTCGGGGGCGTGCTTGATGGAGAGGGTGACGGGCATGGTTCTGATTTGGCTCCAATCTGGAGCCAGTTTAGGGCCCAGGGGTCAGCTTTTCAACGCGAACTGCGCCAAGCCCAGCAGCCCCGGCTGTGGATGCCGGATCAGCCGCACCGGAATCCGCGCCAGATAGCCCCGCATGCGCGGCCGCTCCTGGAACCGCTCCAGGAAGCCGGCGCGCGGCAGCAGCCCGGCCAGCGCCTGCGCCACGCCGCCCGCGAGATAGACGCCGCCCCGCGCGCCCAGGCTAAGCGCCACATCGCCGCAAAACCCGCCCAGCGCCTGGCCGAACACCGCGACCGCTTCACGCGCCACGGGGCAGCCCGCTTCCGCGGCGGCGCTGATCTCGGCGCCATCCCGCCGGGGCAGGGCCACGCCGCGCAACTCCGCCAGCCCGTCATGCAGCGTCACGAGGCCGATGCCCGAGAGGAAATCCTCGGCCGAGACGGCGCCCTGCCGGGCCTGGAGCCAGGCCAGCAGCGCGGCCTCGGTCGCATCGCGCGGCGCGAAGCCGATATGCCCGGCCTCGGTCGGCAATGCGCCATGCCCCGGCAGGAAGCCGGCCACGCCAAGCCCGGTCCCCGGCGCGATGATGGCTTGCGGCGCTTCCGGCGCGGCCACGCCCGCCTGCCAGCTTTCGACATCCGCGGCGCTGAGGGCGGGCAGCGCGCAGGCCATGGCCTCCAGGTCATTGACGAGGCGCAGCGAGGCCAGGCCGAGTGTCGCCGCCAGCGCCGCGGCGTCAAACGCCCATGTGCCATTGGTCAGCCGCGCCCTTTGGCCCTCGATCGGCCCGGCAATGGCGAGGATGGCGCTCTCAGCCGGGCCAAGCCGCGCGCGCGCTGCCCGCATGGCGTCCAGCGCTGTGGGGTGATCCGCCACGCGCTGCGTCACCACCGCGCCGAAGCGGCCCCCCTCGGCCAGGGCGAAGCGCGCCTGTGTGCCGCCGATATCGCCGATCAGCGTGGTCACGCGGCGGCGGCTTCCTCGGCCAGCGCGATGATGCGCTCCATGCGCGGCACCAGGTCCATGGCAATGAACTCCCCATCCACGAGCGCCACCGCCTCGCCCCGCGTCGCCGCCTCCGCATAGGCGGCGACGAAGCGGCGGGCCTTCGCCACCTCGGCCGCATCGGGCGTGAAGGCGGCGTTGATCGGCGCGATCTGGTCGGGATGGAACACCACCTTGCCGGAGAACCCAAGCTCCTTCGCGGCCAGCGCATCGGCATGGGTGCCGGCCACGTCCCGCAGTCCGAGCAGGAAGGGCGCGTCAATCGCCTGGATGCCGACGGCGCCGCAGGCGGCGGCGATGGTGGCGCGCGGGAATTCCAGCGCGCGGGCGCTCAGCGCGCCGCCGGTCTGCAGCGTGTAGTCGCCGGGGCCGAAGAACATGCCGATCAGCTTGGGCGAAGCATCGGCGATGGCGAGCGCGTTCAGCACGCCGCGCGGGGTTTCCAGCGTTGCGATGATGCCGATATCGCGGCCAGCGAGCGCCGCATCCAGCTGCTGCAATTGCGCGGCGGATTCCACCTTGGGCACCAGCAGCGCGTCGAGGTGATCCAGCGGCAGGGCGGCCAGGTCCCGCGCGAAATCCTCGGTGCCGATGCCGTTGATCCGCACCGCGCGCTCGCGCCTTCCGAAATCCAGGCCGCGCAGCGCGGCGGCGATGGTGGCGCGGGCTTCTTCCTTGCGGCTGGGCGGCACTCCATCCTCCAGGTCGAAGGCGAGGCTGTCGGCTTGCAGGGTCACGGCCTTCTCCAGCCGCTCGCGGCGATGGCCCGGCGTGATCATCATGGAGCGGCGCAGGCGCCAGGGCTTGGTCATGCGGGGATTCCAGCGGGTGGGGTGAGGCCAAGCCGGCGAAAGCCGCTGTCGAGGATGACGCGGCGGAACTCGGCCTCCGCGCGGTCCGGGTCACCGGCGCGCAGGGCGGCGAGGAGATGGTCGTGGTTCAGCAGCACGCCCTCGCCCCCCGCCTCGAAGGCCGGATGGCGATGCAAAAACAGCCGCACGAGATGCGACATGGAAAGCCAGGCGCGCAGCAGGAACTCATTGCCGGAAGCTCGGCAGACCAGCTCGTGAAAATGCCAGTCGGCATCGCGCCACTCCGCCACGCGCCCAGCCTTGGCAGCGGCCAGGATTCGGCCGTGCTGCGCTTCCAGCTCGGCCAGCTGCCCAGGTGTCGCGCGGGCGGCGAGCAGGCGCGCCGCCATGCCCTCCAGCGTCGCGCGCATCACCACCATCTGCGCCGCCTGCGCGGGCGAGACCTGGGCCACGCGGGGCGAGCGGCCGGGGCGGCGTTCCACCAGCCCCTCGCCCTCCAGCGCCTTCAAGGCCTCACGCAAAGGCCCGCGGCTGACGCCGAAGCGGGCGGCCAGGCTCGCTTCCACGATCCGCTCGCCCGGCGAAAGCTCGCCCGCGCGCATCGCCTCGACCATGCGCGCGGCCAGCGTCTCGGGCAGGGAGGCGCGGGGCGGCAAGGACCCAAGGGACGTCCAGGCGTCGGGCACTCAGATCACTTCGAGCTTGGTCAGCCGGTCGATCTCGGCCTGGTCCAGCTTCATCCAGTCCCGGTACACCTCGTCATTATGCTCGCCCATCGAGGGGCCCAGCCACTTCACCTTGCCCGGCGTATCCGTCAGCCGCGGGACGAGGTTGGGGATGGCGAGTTCGCCGACACGGGGGTCCTTCATCATCAGGATATTCTCGCGGTGCTTGTATTGCGGGTCCTGGAAGATTTCCTCGATGGAATAGACCGGGCCGCAGGGCACCTGCTCGCGCTCGCAGATCACCATGAGTTCGTCGCGCGTGTATTGGCTGGTCCAGTGGCTGACATAGGCATCCACCTCGCCGCGCGCGGCCTCGCGCTGCTTGATCTTGCCCCACTTGCCCTCATCGGCCCATTCGGGGACGCCCATGGCGCCGGCCAGGCGGGCGAAGATCTTGTCGCTGGTGCAGGCGATGGCGATCCAGCGCTTGTCCTTCGTCGGATAATGGCTGTGCGGGACGACGTTGACGGTGCCAGGCCCCATGCGCTCACGCACATAGCCGTTCAGCTGAAAGGAGGGAGCAAGCTCATCCAGGATGCGGAAGATCGGCTCATAAAGGCCGATATCCACCACCTGGCCGCGCCCGGTCTTTTCCCGCGCCTGGATGGCGAGCAACGCGCCCAGCGCGCCATAGAGCCCGGCCAGGTAATCGGGGATGGTGGCGGAACCGGGTGTGACCGGCGGGCGGTCCGGATAACCGGCGAGGTAGGACAACCCGCCAAAGGCATTGCCGATGCGCCCGAAGCCGGGGCGGCCGCTATAGGGCCCGGTCTGCCCGTAGCCTGAGATGCGCACCATGATGAGGCGGGGATTCACCTCCTTCAACACATCCCAGCCCAGGCCCCATTTCTCCAGGGTGCCGGGCTGGAAATTCTCGACCAGGATATCCGCCTCGGCGATCATGCGCTTGAGCAGGGCCGCGCCATCGGGCTTGCGCAAATCGAGTGTCGCGGAGCGCTTGTTGCGGCATTCGGAAAGCCAGGGCAGCGTCTCACCGCATTCGGTGACGGTGCCGAATTTTCGCAAGGGGTCGCCCACGATGGGCAGTTCCAGCTTGATCACATCGGCGCCGAATTCGGCGAGCTGCGTCGAGCAGAAGGGGCCGGCCAGGAAGCTGGAGACATCAATGACGCGAACGCCGTCGAGCGGCATGACCTGCTTGGTATCGGACATGGTTTCCTCGGGTTGATTTCTGTTGACAGTTTGCACTGGTCAAATTTGTCCGGTCAAGCCAGGATGCGAAAAACCAAGGGAGAAACACGATGATCCGGATCACCCGCCGCGCGGCGCTGCTCAGCGCGCTCGCCACGCCCGCGCTTGCGCAGCCGGCCGCCTGGCCGCAGCGCCCGGTGCGCATCATCGTCCCCTATGCGGCGGGTGGCGGCACGGACCTCACCACGCGGGCCGTGATGGAGGCGGTGGGCCAGCGCCTCAACCGCCCCATGATCATCGAAAACCGCCCCGGTGCGGATGGTGCCATCGGCAGCGAGGTGGTGGCCCGCAGCGCGCCCGATGGCCATACGCTCACCGGCATCAACCCCACACACCTGCTGCTGCGCCACACCGCGGCCAGCCTGCCCTATGACCCCACGGCGGATTTCACGCCCATCGCGGTCTTCGCGCTGTATTCCTTCGTGTTGCTGGCTGCCGCCGATGCGCCCTTCCGCGACGTCCCCGGCCTCATCGCCGCCGCCCGCGCGCAGCCGGGCGCCATCGCGCATGGCACGGCGGATGTGGCCTCCGGCGTCGTCGCCGCGCAATTCGCCAAGGCGGCGGGCATCGAGCTGAATGAGATCCGCTATGCCGGCGGCGGGGCCTCCACGCGGGATCTGATGGGCGGGCATCTGCCACTCGCCTGGGTCAGCACCGCCACCGCCATGCCGCTGATGCAGAGTGACCGCATCCGCATCATCGCCGTCACTTCACCACGCCCCTCGCCCTTCCTGCCGGAGGTGCCGAGCTTCGCGAGCCTGGGGCTGGGGGCGGCCAGCTATGAGGGCTGGTTCGGCCTGTGGGGCCCGGCGCGGATGGCGCCAGAGGTGGTGGAACGCATCAATGCCGAAGCCAATGCCGCCGCCGCGACCGAGACGGTGCGGGCACGTTTCCGCACCCTGGCGGTCGAGCCCGGCGCGCTGGATGTGGCCGGTGTCGCCAGCCTGATGCGGGAGGATGAGGCGCGCTGGGCGCGGGCCGCCGCCGAGGGTCTGCTGCGCCGCGCCAGCTGAGCTGCCCCCGGTTGCCGGGAGCGCCTTCGCATGCTCGCTTGTGTCGAAACCACCGCTCTGGAGCACCCCGCATGACCGCCGAAACCGAGATCGCCAATTGGCTCGCCACCCAGCAGCAGCCGATGCTGGACGTCCTGGCCGCCATGGTGAACACCGATGGCGGCAGCTACGACAAAGCCGGCGTGGATGCCGCCGGCGCCATCGTGAAGGAATTCTGCGAAAGCCACGGCCTGGTGGTGGAGACGGTGCGGGGCGAGAAATTCGGCGACTGCATCCGCGCCATCCTGCCGCATGAAGGCGCCGCCCGCGCACGCGGCAATCACGCCCAGAACATCGTGCTGATGGGCCATCGCGACACGGTCTTCCCCAAGGGCGAGCCGACGCGCCGCCCCTTCACCATCCGCGATGGCCGCGCCTATGGGCCGGGGGTGGCGGACATGAAGGCCGGCCTCGTGATGAACATGTTCGTCCTCGCCGCCTTCAGGAAGTTCGGCGGGGCACCCGGCCCGATGGTCGGCCTTTTCACCGGCGATGAGGAAATCGGCAGCCCCGAGGGCCGCGCGGTGATCGAGGAGGAGGCGCGCGGCGCACGCGTGGTGTTCAATTCCGAGCCGGGCCGGCCCACGGGCGGCGTGGTGACGGGGCGCAAGGGCGGCGTGTTTTCCGTCTTTGAGATCGAAGGCAAGGCCGCGCATTCCGGCGGCAATTTCACCGCCGGCATCTCCGCCATCGGCGAACTGTCGCACAAGATCGTGGCGATCCATGCGCTGACCGATCTGGAGCGCGGCATCACGCTGAATGTGGGCCTGGTTTCTGGCGGGCAGAGCGTGAACACCGTCGCCCCCTCCGCCGTGGGGCAGATTGATCTGCGCTATGTGCACCCGGCCGATCGGGACGAGATCGTGGGCAAGCTGCATGAGATCGTGGCCACCAGCTATGTCCCCGGCACCAAGGCCAAGCTCACCATCAAGGGCGAATTCCTGCCGCTGACGCAGGATGAAGCGGCGGCGAAGCTGTTTGCGCTGTATCAGTCCGCGGCGGCCGATGCGGGGCTGACGGTCACGGGCGAATTCTCCGGCGGCTGCGCCGATAGCGGCTTCACCGCCGCGCAGGGCGCACCGACGATCTGCTCCGTCGGGCCCGTGGGCGGCCTCGCGCACAGCCCCGAGGAATATATGGAGGTGGCGAGCCTGGTGCCGCGCGCCCAGGCGCTGGCGCGCTCCGTGTTGCGGCTGGAGCAGGCGGGGCTTTAGCGCCTCAGCCATTCAAATGGAATCGTTTGAACGGGTGAAGATAGCGTAAAATCAGGTGTCTGGAGGTTGTGGGGTTGGCCTTTGCGAAGGGGGCAACCTCCACCAGGCAGCTGGAAGATACGCTGATAGGGTCGAGGGGCCAGCCCCTCGAGCTCCCCGGCAGGAAACTCGTTTCCTGCACCTTCATTCGGGGATTTATGCAGTCGAAGATCCAAGAAACCGGGTTGATTGGTGGGGGAGCGCGAGAGGGCAAAGCCCTCTTGCTGCCTGGCCCCATAAAGCAACCCGCTAGCGCAACGCCTCGGCAATGCTGGCCGCCGGTACGGCGAGGCCGAGGGCCGCATCCACCGATGCGCGTGAGGCGACACCCGCCACGGCCCAGCCCCCTGCCGGCAGCGCCGCCAGCACGGGGCCGCCACTCACGCCGCGCGTGCCGGCGCAGTCATGCAGCAGCATGCCGTTGCCGGTGAGGCCGATGGCGCGGCATTGCACATCGGCCAACAGCACCTCCGGCCGGTCCTGCTGGTAGCCGGCCAGCATCAGCGGCGTTCGCGTGGCGGGGATGCCGGCCATGAGCGGCAGGGTGAATTCACGCGGCGCGAGGTCACGCTCCAGCGTCAGCACCGCCCAATCCGAGCCGGGCAGGCTGCCCACGGGGTGTTGCTGGCCGGTGTGGTAGCCTGGGCCGATGCGATAGCTGACCACCTGCGCATGCGCGGCCTGGCTGCCACGGTCATAGCCCAGCAGGAAATGTACGCTGCCCGGCTGCATCAGATTTCCGGTGCGCCGCGCGATCAGGCAATGCGCCGCCGTCAGCACCAGGCGGGGGGCGATCAGCGCGCCGGTGCAGCGGCCGCCCAGTTCATGCTGCACACGGCCCAGGGCGCGCCAGGGCATGTCGCGCCGATCCACCGGGCGGCGCGGATCGTCGCGGCCGATGCCGGGCAGCATGTCACGCCGGATCGGGCGCGCTGCGTCCTGCGCATGGGCAGCCCAGGGGGATAGAAGCAGAAGCAAAAGAAGCAGGAGCCAGCGCATGCGGCGCAGCATAGCGCCGTTCTGGCGCAGCGCTTGCATCGCGCCCGGCATGACCCAAAGCATCCCCCGCCGCGCCTTGCTCGCCATGCCCGCCTTGCTGCCGATTACGGCCGCAGCCCAAAGCTTTCCGGAGCGTGGCCTGCGCATGATCGTGCCCTTCCCGCCGGGAGGTGCCGCTGATTTCCTGGGCCGTGTCGTGGCCGAGCGCATGGCGCGCGCCCTGGCCCAGCCCGTCACCATCGAGAATCGCACGGGGGCCGGCGGCAATATCGGCACGGCCGCCGCCGCCCAGGCCGAGCGGGACGGGCACACGCTGCTGCTGAACGGCGTGCCCATCGCGGTCAACCGCTTCCTCTTTGCCACGCTGCCCTTCGATGCGGAGCGTGATTTCACCCCGCTCGGCATGATCGCGCTCTCGCCCAACATCATGGTGGTGCCGGTGGGGCTGCCGGTGAACAGCGTCGCGGAATTCATCGCCCTCGCGCGCACGCGGCCGATGAACTACGCCTCCATCGGCAATGGCACCTCGCTGCATCTGGCCGGCGCGCAGTTCAACATCGCCACCGGGCTGAACCTGACCCATGTGCCCTATCGCGAGACGGGGGCGGCCAATAACGACGTGATGGCCGGCCGGGTGGAGGTGATGTTCCAGACCATCGCGGCCGCGGCCGAATTGGTGCGGGGCGGGCGGATGAAGGCGCTGGCGGTGACGAGCGCCGAGCGCGCGCCCGCCTTCGCCGAAGTGCCGACGCTGCGCGAGGCAGGGGTGGATCTCGTCTCGGTCGGCTGGTTCGGGCTGTTCGTCCCGCGCGGCACGCCGGCCGATCGTGTGGCGCGGCTGGAGGCGGAGCTGCTGGCCGCCGTGCGCGATGAGGCGGTGGCCGCGCGCATCACGGCCAGCGGCAGCATCCCGCGCGCCATGCCCGGCACTGAATTCGCCGCCTTCATCGCCGAGGAAACGCGACGCCTGGGCGAATTGGTGCGCGCAACCGGCATCCGCGCGGAGTAGTCCCGCCTCACCCAAGGTTCAAAGGAACGGGGTTTGGGGCCAATGGCCCCAACCGCCGGAGGCCCTGGTTTTTTACCCAACCAGCGCCTCCGCGGCAGCCCCCATCCCCGGACGGAGCGGCTTTCGTCAGGCCGAAGGCGCCAGCTGCCGCTCGCTCGCCGGCGGCAGGAAGCGGTCCGTATAGAAGCGGTCCGGTGTCGGCATGTCGCCCAGGTTGTAGGCCAGCTTCACCGCTTCGATCTGCCGCTGGAAGCGCGGCGCCTCGATCACGCCGAGGCCGAGGCGGCGGACATTCGGGCTGTCCACCAGCTCGGCCATCGCCATGTCCTGGCGGACGGATTCGATGGCCACATCGGTCAGCGCCTCACGCGCCTGCAGCGCCTGGATGGCGGGGGCGCGGTTGGCGAAGGCCCAGCGCATGGAGCGCAGCATGCCCTGCGTCACCGCGCGCACCGCATCGGGGTTGCGCTCCATATAGGTGCGGGTGGTGAGCAGGACGGAGCCGTAGAAGAAATCCAGCCCATGCTCGCGGTAGCGGAAGATGCGCTGCGCCGGCAGGTCCATCCCCAGCGCGCGCAGCGAGAGGGCCGTGGAGGTGACGAAGCCCGTGATGCCATCGGCGCGGCGCTGCACCAGCATGGGTTCGCGCAGCTCGGGTGCGACGGACATCCAGTTGATCGAGCTGAAGGGGATGTTGTTCACCGCGGCGAAGGCCGGAAACACCTGGCGGCCGCCATCGAATTCAGGGGCGGCCAGCGTCTTGCCGGCGAGCATGGAGATGTTGGTGATCGGCCCATCGGCGCGCACGGTCACGGCGGTCGGCGCCTGGTCCCACAGCAGCGAGACGGCGATCAGGTCATTATTCGGGTTCTGCGACATGAAGCGCAGCACGGGCGTGGGGTCGGCCATCGCCATGTCGAAGGTGCCGGCGGACATGTCGAGCGGCACGCGGGCCGAGCCGAAGCCGCGGGTGATGGTGATGTCCACGCCGGCCTCGCGGAAGAAGCCCATCCGGTCGCCGGCGATGCCGAAGGCATAGGGGCCGTTCAGGATCCAGTCGAAGGCGAAGCGCACGGTGGGGCGCGCCTGGGCGTTGGCGACATGCGGGGCGGCGAGGGCCAGCGGGGCTGCCAAGGGGGCGAGCAGCGCGGCGCGGCGGGAAAGGCGAAATTCCATGCGGAAACTCCTGTGGGGCGGGCCGGTCGGGTGGGCATACATGCCGTCCGGGGGCATGCCGCCGCAAGCGCGACGCTGAACCCGCCGCGTGGCTTCCTGCCCCCGGGTGACGTGATCAGCCCTTCCGCTTGGCACTTGCCTTCAAGATTGCCTTTTCGTAAGGCAGCAAGGGCGACCATTTCGCAAAGCGCGCGCCCGGAAGGCTGGCCCCGCCAGCGGATGGCCGAGCATCATGGGGCAAAGCCCAGGAGTGCCCCGCATGACCCATCCCGCCGGATATGCGCCCGAGGCGCCAAGCCGCGCCAGCGTGACCCTGCCTGCCCGGCCGGAGCCCATCCGGCTGAACCCGGCCGAGACGGCGATGATCATCGTGGACATGCAGAACGCCTATGCCTCGCCCGGGGGGTATCTCGACATTGCGGGCTTCGACATCGCGGGTTGCGAGGCGGTGATCCAGCGCGCGGCGGTGGCGGCCGATGCGGCGCGCAAGGCCGGCATCCAGGTGATCTATTTCCAGAATGGCTGGGACCCTGACTACAAGGAGGCCGGCACGCCAGGCTCGCCCAACTGGCACAAGTCGAACGCCCTGAAGACCATGCGCAAGCGGCCCGAACTGGCGGGCACGCTGCTGGCGAAGGGCGGCTGGGATTATGCTCTGGTGGAGGCGCTGAAGCCCCAGGCTGGGGACCTGATCGTGCCCAAGCCGCGCTATTCCGGCTTCTTCAACACCAACATAGACAGCCTGTTGCGCGCGCGCGGCATCCGCAACATCATCTTCACCGGTGTTGCCACCAATGTCTGCGTCGAAAGCTCGCTGCGGGATGCCTTCCACCTCGAGTATTTCGGCGTGGTGCTGGAGGATGCGACGCATGCGGCCGGCCCGGATTTCGCGCAGAAGGCGGCACTCTACAACATCGAGACCTTCTTCGGATGGGTCTCCACTGTCGCGGATTTCTGCGGCGCCATCGGCCAGAGGCCGTAACGGTAAATCGGCCAGGGGCCGTAACACCAAATTGCTCAATCTCCCGAGTAGGAATTCCACATGCCCTTCACCCCCGTGATTCCCGCCGGTTCCGGCAAGCCGCTGGCCCCCTATTCGCCCGGCGCCATGGCCGATGGCGTGCTCTATGTCTCGGGCACGCTGCCCTTCGACCGCGACAACAACGTGATGCATCTGGGCGATGCGGGTGCCCAGACGCGGCTGGTGCTGGAGACGATCAAGGGCGTGGTGGAAGCGGCCGGCGGCACCATGGCCGATGTGGTGATGAACCACATCTTCCTGACCGACTGGGCGCATTACGCGGCGCTGAACGCCGTCTATGCCGAGTATTTCCCGGGTGACAAGCCGGCGCGCTACTGCATCCAGTGCGGTCTGGTGAAGCCGGGCGCCCTGGTCGAGATCGCCACCGTCGCGCATATCCGCCCCTATCCGGAGCCGGTCTTCCCGAGCCATAGCGGCAAGTGAATTACGAACTCACCGGCACCGGGGATGAGGTCGTGGTGCTCTCCGCGGGGCTGGGCGGGGCTGCCGCCTTCTGGGCACCGCAGCGCGCGGCGCTGGAGGCGCGATTCCGCGTGCTCGCCTTCGACCAGCGCGGCACCGGCCGCAACGCGGAGCCGCTGCCGGAGGGCTACACGATCGGCCATATGGCCGATGACGTGATCGCCGCAATGGACATGGCCGGTGTCTCGCGCGCGCATTTCCTCGGCCATGCGTTGGGCGGGCTGGTCGGGCTTGATCTGGCGCGGCGCTTTCCGGGGCGCATGGGCCGCCTCGTGCTGGTGAATGCCTGGGCGAAGGTGGACCGCCATTCGGAGCGCTGCTTCGACATTCGCATCGGCATCCTGCACGCCCAGGGGCCGGCCGCCTATGTCGCGGCGCAGCCGCTGTTTCTGCACACCGCGCCCTATATGTCGGCCCATTACGAAAAGATCAGCGCCGAGGTCGCGCATGGCACGGCGCATTTCCAGGGGGCCGGGAACCTGCTGAAACGCATCGGCGCGCTGCGCGGCTTCGATGCGCGCGGCGATCTGGCGCGCATCACGGCGCCCACGCTGGTCGCGGCTTCGCGCGATGATCTGCTGGTCCCCTACACCGCGTCCGAGGCCCTGGCGGCGGGGCTGCCCCATGCCGAGCTGTGGATCACACCGGAGGGCGGCCACGCCTTCAGCGTGGAGCAGCCCGAGGGCTTCAACGCGAAGCTGCTGGATTTCCTGACGGCGTAGCGCGCCATGGCGAGCACTTGAAGGAGGCGGGTGCGGAAACGCGCCCCGGTGCTTCTTGCCAGCGGTCGCGGGTCACGCTCTCCGCGTGATGCCGCAGGCGGCACCGTCGACGCGCTGGATCAGCCCCCGGCGAAGGCTGCCCTGGCCTCCGGCATGTCCCAGACCTTGCGGATGGCGGTGGCACCCTCCGCCACCACGCTCGCCTCATCCACCAGGCGGTGCCGGCCGCCGGCCAGCACCAGCTGGCCATCCACCACCAGCGCATCCAGCTCCGCCCGGTGGCCCAGCCAGACCAGCGCGCGCACGGGGTCGGCCATGGGTTGCAGATGCGGGTGCGTCAGATCCACCACCGTCAGGTCGGCCGTCGCACCCAGGCTGATGCGGCCCAGATCCGGCCGTGCCACGGCATCGGCCGCCACATGGGTGACGGCGCCCAGCAACTCGCCGGCCTTGGCGACATCGGCGCGCCCGGCCTCCAGCTTGGAGATCATGCCGGCCGCACCCAATTCGCCCAGCAGATCCATGTTGTAGCCATCCGTGCCGATCACGGTGCGGATGCCCTGGGCCACGAAGCGGCCATAGGGGGCAAAGACGCCGCCGCGGGCGAAGGTGCGCGGGCAGTTGACGACCGTGGTGTTGGTGCGGGCCAGCAGCGCCAGATCCTCGGCGTCGCTGTGGATGCAATGGGCCGCGATCAGGTCCGGCCCCAGCAGCCCCACGCGCTCCAGATATTGCACGGGCGTGCAGCCATGGCGTTGGCGGCACAGCGCCACCTCATCCGCACTTTGCGCGACATGCACGGTGATGGGCACGCTCAGTGCGCGCGCGCGCATCACCGCCGCGCGCAGCAATTCGGGGCCGCAGGTGTCGGTCGCGTGCGGGCTCATCGCCAGCCTGATCCGGCCCTCGCCTTGCCCGTCCCAGAGGTCGCGCAGCCGGTCCCATTCCAGCAGGTCGGCGTTGCCGTCGTCATTGCCGACGCTCGCATATTCCATCACGCCATCCGCCCCCATGCGCGGATCGGCCGAGGAAAACACATAGGGCGCGCCCCAGAAGCGCAGGCCCAGTTCGAGGGCCGCCTGGAACATCTCGGGGATGCCGTTGCGGAAGGGCTCCAGCAGGGAGGTCGCGCCCCCCTTCATCACCTGAAGCAGGCCAAGCCGCGCCGCCGCCAGCCGCTCGGCCGAGGAAAGGCTGTTCAGCGCAAGCCGGCTAAGCGGCATGAGCAGGCGATAGACGAGGCTCGCTTCATCGCCACTCGCGCCATCCTCGGTGCGGTTGCGGACCACCATCTCGGAGAAGCAGTGATTGTGCAGGTTCATCAGGCCGGGCAGCACGAAGCGGCCGGGCGCTTCCAGCACCGTCTCGGCGCGTGGCCGGGTGCGGGTGATGGCGGCGATGCGCTGGCCTTCCACCAGCACCCAATGGTCCTCCAGCACGCCGCCCGGCGTCAGCACATGGCTGCCGAAGATGGCGAGGCTCATGCCCGTTCCTCCTGGGCCGCCCAGGGGAAGAAGACGCGCTCCACCACCACCACCGCCTGGAACAGCACGATCCCGAGGAAGGAGAGGATCAGCAGCGCGCCAAAGGCCAGTGAAGTGCGGAAGAAGGCCGTGGCCGACATGATCTGATAGCCGAGGCCCTGATCGGCCGCGACGAATTCCCCCACCACCGCGCCAACGACCGAGAAGGTCATCGCCAGCTTCAACCCGCTGAAGACGAAGGGCACCGAATAGGGCAGCCGCACCAGGAACAACTGCTGGAAGCGCGAGGCGCGCAGCGAGCGGCTGAGCTCGATCAATTCCGGCGGTGCCGCCAGCAAGCCCGTCGCGGTCGAGATCACCAGTGGGAAAAACGCGACGAGGAAAGTGACGGTGACGCGCGACGCCTCGCCCGCGCCCAGCGCCAGCACGAGGATGGGCGCCAGCGCCACCTTCGGGATGCTCTGGATCAGCACGAGGATGGGATAGACCGCATGCGCGACGTTGGGCGAGGAGGTTACCAGCACCGCCAGCGGCAGGCTGATGATGATGGAGATCACGAAGCCCAGCAGGATGGTCGTCAGCGTGGAGCCGGTGTGGCGCAGCATCACCTCCCAGGCTTCCATGGTGGCGGCGTAGATCTGCGTCGGCGCGGGCAGGATGTATTCCGGGATGCCGAAGGCGCGCACGCCCAATTCCCAGACGACGAACAGCGCGATCACGGCCAGCGTGGGCACCACCACCGGGCGCAGCGCCTGGCGCAGCTTGCGCGCCCGGCGCGCCGCGTCAGGCTGCAACGGGACGGCCGAAGATATGGCTGCGGATGCGTTCGGCACAGCGCGCGAACTCCTCGGTTGAAACCTGGCTGAAGGAACGCGGGCGCGGCAGCGCGACATCCACGATATCGGCCACGCGCCCGGGCCGCGGCGTCATGGTCACCACCTGGTCGGCCAGGATCACGGCCTCGGTGATGGAATGCGTGACAAAGAGGATGGTGCAGGGCCGCTCCGTCCAGAGGCGCAGCAATTCCAGGCTCATCTCCTCCCGCGTGAGGGCATCCAGCGCGCCGAAGGGCTCGTCCATCAGCAGGATGCGCGGCTCGTGCACCAGGGCACGGCAGATGGCGACGCGCTGCTGCATGCCGCCCGAGAGTTCGCGCGGCGTCTTGCGCTCAAAGCCGGAGAGGCCCGCCATGGCCAGCAATTCGCGCGCGCGCGCCGTGCCGGTGGCATCCAGCTTGCCCAGGATGCGCAGCGGAAACAGCACATTGGTCAGCACATCGGCCCAGGGCAGCAGGGTGGGCGCCTGGAAGACGAAGCCGACATCGGGGTGCGGGGCCGTCACCTCCCGCCCATCCAGCTGCACATGCCCCTCGCTCTTGGGCACGAGGCCGGCGACCAGGCGCAGCAGCGTGGATTTGCCGCAGCCCGATTGGCCGACCAATGCCGTGAAGCTGCCATCAGCCACGGTGAGGGAGACGCCGGAGAGCGCCTGCACCTCATGCCCATCGGCCGCCTCGAAGCGTTTGCCGACGCCGTCCAGACTGATCATCAGCGCGGCGGCGGCGCGTAACGCGTATCCACGAATTGGCTCACATCCGCATCGGCCGGATGGTTCTGCGAGAGGGCGACGACGCGATAGGTCTCCTGCAAGCGTGCGCGGTCGGCTTGCCCGAAATTCGCCAGCGCCTGGGCATCGGGGAACATGTACTCATACATGATCCGCATGCTGCCGGCCGCGTCATCGGCCGCCACATCCGGGTGGCGGCGATTATGCAGCCGTGCGGCCTCATCCACATTGTCCTTGGCCCAGAGGTAGCTTTCATGCACGGCTGCCAGGAAGCGGCGCACCAACTCGGGGTTGGTGCGGATCGTCTCCTCCGTCGCGGTCCAGCAATAGGAGTAGATGCGGAAGCCGTGCTCGGCGAAGGGAATGGCGCGGATGCGCTGGCCCATGCGCTCGGCCTGCTTGTTCTGGTAATAGAGGTGGGTCGCAAAGAGCGGCGCGCCATCCACCCGGCGGGTGATGAGCATCGGCGCCATGGCCGCCGAATCCACCGTGATCCAGCGCACGGTCGAGGGGTCCAGCCCGTTCATCCGCGCGACGAGCGGGAAGTAGATGAAGTGGCTGTTGCCCGGCGTTGTCGCCAGCGTGCGGCCGGCCAGTTGCTGGATGCTGGTGATGCCGCTGCTCTCCAGCACAAAGAGCGAATGGGGTGACATGGCGTGCTGCATCATGATGCAGCGCACCGGCGCATTCTCGCGCATGCGGGCATCCATCACGGCCGAGATGTCGCCATCGCCGAAGGGCGATGCGCCAGCCGCGATGCGGCGCACCGCATCGCCCGAACCACGGCCGGTGCTGTAGGTCAGCTCGATATTCTGGCGACGAAACACGCCACGCTCGATGCCGGCCGAAATCGGCGCGTATTCGCCCGTCGGCAGCCAGGAATACTGGAAATGCACGCGGTCCTGTGCCGCGGCGATTCCAGGTGCGAGCAGCAGGGCCGCGGCGGCGATGGAGCGGCGGAAGAGCCGGGCCATGCGGCCCGAATGGTTGGCGTGCGTCATCTTGGCCCCTTGCAGTGGCATGATGTTGTGTGTGCAGCGCTATCCCTTGGTCATGAGGCTAGGCCCGCATCCGGCAGCCGCGCAAGCGCCACGCGATTCATGCGTTGGGAATGAAAGGCGGATGCGAATATCCATGGGCGGTTCCCTGGCCGATGATGCCATCGCGGCCGGCTCAGGCCGGCAGCGGGAAGCGCTCCAGATAGGGCTGGTATTCCGGCTCCACATCAATGGCGAGGCTCGCCAGCATGCGCACCACGGCGCAGTAGAAGGCGGCCGTGACGGTCAAATCCACCATCTGCTCGTTGGTCATATGGGCCTGAAGTTCGGAAAAACTCTCGGCCGACATGCCGCCGGCATAAACTTCGCGCGTGCCCTTCAGCACCAGCTTCGCCAGCGGCTCCAGGCTGTTGGGCCGGCCTTCGCTCTCGGCGATCAGGGCTTCGATATCCGCATCCGTCACGCCGAACTCATGGCCGATCTTGATGTGGTGCGACCATTCATAGGGCGATCGCGCCAGCCAGCCGATTTGCAGGATGGCCAGTTCCCGCAGGCGCGGGTCAATCTTCGCCTCAAAGCGGATATACATGCCCAGCCCGCTGAAGGCGCGTGAGGCGCCCGGGCTGTTCACCATGCAGCGATGCAGCGTGATCATCCGCTTCAGCAGCGGGCGATCCGCCTCGGCCAGATCCTCGGGGTTGAGATAGGGCAGGCGTGCCATGGTGTTCCTCCTGGATGCTTGGCGCCAGCCTGGAATGCGCGGCGCCGCTTGAACAGGGGGCGGCACTTTGACCCATGCCGCGTTCAGGGAAAGAATGCGGCAAAACAATCGGGAAGAGACCGCATGATCGCCGCAACACGCCGCGCTGCAATGCTGGGCGCGCTCGCCATGCCCAGCCTGGCCCGTGCCGCCTGGCCGGAGCGCTCCATCCGCCTGCTGGTGCCCTATGGCGGCGGTGGGCAGACCGACATCGTCTCCCGCGTCACGGCCGAGGCGCTCACGCAGCGCCTGGGGCAAATAGTCCTGGCCGATAACCGGCCCGGTGGCGCCGGCAACCTGGCGGCCGAGACGCTGGCCCGCGCGCCCGCCGATGGCTACACGCTGATGGTCGCCACCATGGGCACGAATAGCGGCATCAATGCGCTGATGTATCGCGCGCTGGGCTATGATTGGGAGCGGGATTTCGCGCCCATCGGGCAGTTCTGCGCGACGAGCAATGTGCTGCTGGTGCACAACTCCATCCCCGCCACGGGCTTCCCGGAGCTGATCGCCTGGATTCGCGCCAATCCCGGCCGCTTCACCTATGCCTCGGCCGGTGTCGGCGCCATCACCCATCTCATCATGGAGGATCTGGGCGCGCGGCTCGGGCTTGAGATGGTGCATGTGCCCTATCGGCAGAGCACCCAGGCGATGACGGACCTGCTCTCGGGCCGCGTGCATGCTCGTTGCCTGGGCCTGCCCGAGGGCGAGACGGTGCGCGGCATGCAAAGCATCCGCGCCGTCGCCGTCACCAGCGCCGAGCGGCGGGAGAATTGGCCGGGTGTGCCGACCATGGCCGAGACGGTGCCGGGCTTTGTCGGCTCCTCCTATTTCGGCCTCACCGCCCGCGCCGGCACGCCGCCCGAGGCGATTGCCCGCATCTCCGAGGCATTGAACGATGCGCTGGGCGATCCGCGCGTGCAGGGTGCCTATGCGCGCGTCGGCGCTGATCCGGCGCCGCCACATACACCGGCCGATTTCCAGCGCGTCATTCGCGCCGCGCATGACCAATGGGCGCCGCTGATCCGCCGCCTCAACCTCGTCGCCGAATAGGACAGAGCCCCATGGATTTCGTGGTCGCCATCGAGAAGGTTCGGCAGGAATGGCTGGGCCGCGCGCGGATCATCGAGGATGACGTCTCGCCCAGCATGCTGCGGCGGATTGCCGCCATGCTGGACCTCGACCCGGATGCCTATCCGCGCGGCGCGATCCTGCCGACGCACTGGGTGTCGCTGTTCGCGCAGGAGAGCGCGCGCCAGGGCGATATCGGCGTGGACGGCCACCCCGATCCGGGTGTCACGCTGCCGCCGATCCCGCTGCCGCGCCGCATGGGGGCGGGGCGGCGCGTGCGCCTGCCGGGCAGCTTTCGCGTGGGCGATGCGCTGGTAAAGCGCACCGAGGTCGCGGCGATCGAGCCAAAGAAGGCGCGCACCGGCACCATCTGCGTGCTGACCATGCGGCACAGCTATGAGGTGGCGGGCCAGACCATCGCGGTGGATGAGTTCGACGCGATCTATCGCGAGGCCGTGGCACCCGGCGCGCCTTCGCCGGTCAATCCCGGCACGCCCGCGCCGGAGGATGCCGCCTGGAGCCAGGCCGCGCAGGTCTCCAACGCGCTGGTGTTTCGCTATTCCGCCGTGACCTGGAACGCGCATCGCATCCACTACGACGCGGATTACGCGCGGCAGGAGGAGGGCTATCCGGCGCTGGTGCAGAATGGCGGGCTGACCATGCAATTGCTGCTGGATGCAGCCGTTGCGAATGCGCCGGGGCAGCGCCTCATCGGCTATACCGCACGGCTGACGCGGCCGATCTATGTCGGCGCGCGCATCACGCTCGCCGGCAGCACGGTGGCGGGCGGCCAGATGCGTGCCTGGGTCGCGGATGAGGATGGAAAACTCTGCGCCGAGATGGAGCTGGACTTCGCATGAGCGGACCTCTCGATGGCGTGAAGGTGGTGGACCTCACCACCGTCGTGGTCGGCCCCATCGCCACGCGCACGCTGGCCGATCAGGGGGCGGAGGTGATCAAGGTGGAAGCGCCGGGCGGGGATATCCTGCGCTTCCTGGCCGCCGGCAGCCGCACGCCCGCGATGAGCGGGAAGTTCATCAACTTCAACCGCAACAAGCGCAGCATCGGCCTCGACATCAAGCAGCCCGAGGGCCTGGCCGCGATGAAGGCGCTGATCGCCCGCGCCGATGTCTTCGTCACCAATGTGCGGCCGCAGGGGCTGGAGCGCGCGGGGCTGGATTTCGCCTCGCTTTCCGCCAGCAATCCCCGCCTGATCCATTGCGGCATCGTCGCCTTCGGCCGCGGCGGGCGGTACTACAACCGCCCGGCCTATGATCCGATCATCCAGTCGCTCTCAGGGGTCGCCGGCACCTTCCACCGCGCGACCGGGGAGCCGCGCTTCGTGCCCATGGTGATGACCGACCACACGACGGGGCTGATCGCCGCGCAATCCGTCGGCTTCGCGCTCTATCGCCGCGAGAAGACCGGCGTGGGTGAGGCGATCGAGGTGCCGATGTTCGAGAATATGGCGAGCTTCGTGATGAGCGAGCATCTGGGCGCTGCCACCTTCGACCCGCCCGAGGGGCCTTCGGGCGATGCAAGGCTGCTCTCGCCCGACTACCGCCCGCTGCCCACGCTGGATGGCTACCTCACGGTGCGGCCCAACAACAACGGTCAGGCCTTCGCCTTTTTCGATGCGATTGGCCGGCCGGAACTGAAAGACGATCCGCGCTTCCGAACGGCGCTGACCCGCACGCAGAATGCGCCCGACTACTTCCGCGTCCAGGTGGAAGCGCTGGCGACGAAAACCACCGCCGAATGGCTGGACATCTTCGCTGAGGCCGATGTGCCGGCCGGCCCCTATAACGAGATAGATGACCTGCTGGAGGACCCGCATTTGCAGGATGTCGGCTTCTGGCATTTCGACGAGCACCCGACCGAAGGCCGCATCCGCCGCACCAGCGTGCCCAATACCTTCAGTGGGGGCATGCGCGAGGCGGTGCTGCCCGCCCCGCAACTGGGCCGCCACACGCGCGAGGTGCTGCGCGAACTCGGCCATGACGAGGCGGCGATCACCGCCATGCTGACCAGCGGCGCCGCTTTCGAAGGGGTTGCGTGATGCTGCATTGGCGCTCCCTGCTCTTCGTGCCCGCCACGGCCGAGAAATTCGTGGCCCGCGCGCATACCCGCGGGGCCGATGTGATCATCCTCGACCTGGAGGACAGCATCCCGCCCGACGCCAAGCAAGCGGCGCGGGCCGCGCTGCCAGCCGCAGCCAGGCTCGTCGGCCAGGCGGGCGTCGATGTCTGCGTGCGGATCAATCGCGCGCTGGAGATGAGCATCCCCGACATCGCGGCCAGCGTGATGCCGGAGGTGACCGTCCTCATGCTCCCCAAGCTGATGGGGCCCGAGCATGTGAAGCTGCTGAGCGAAGTGGTGGCTGCGCGCGAAGCGGCCCTTGGCCTGCGCATCGGCCATACGCGCTTCATCGGCGTGGTAGAAACGCCGCAGGCCCTGCCGGCACTCGCCGCCATCGCCAGCGCCGATCCGCGCATGGCGGCCCTGGGTGTGGGCAGCGAGGATCTGAGCACCGAGCTGGAAGCCGTGCCGGGGGCCGATGCGCTCTATGTCTTCGGCATGATGGCGGTGGCCGCCGCGCGCGGGGCGGGCATCCTGCCGCTCGGCTCCATCGGCGCCTTCGCCGATTTCTCGGATCTTGAGGCCTATCGTGCCTCCCTGCGGCGTTCGCGGCGGCTGGGCTTTGGCTGCACCGCCTGCATCCATCCGGCGCAGGTGCTCATCATCAACGAGGAATACGGGCCATCGCCCGCCGAGGTGGAGCGCGCGCGACGGCTGATCGCGGCCTTCGAGGCAGCGCTGGCGGAAGGGCAGGGGGCCGTCGCCTTCGAGGGCGCGATGATTGACCTGCCGGTGGTGGAGCGGGCGCGGCGGCTGCTCGCCCGCGCGCGGCCTATTCCGTGATCAGCTTTTCCTTGGCCAGGGCGACCAGCTGCAGCAGGGCGCCGGCCAGGGCCATGCGATCCCGTGGGTCATCGCCGGCCATGGGGTGGCTTTCCGCCTCGCGCCGCATCCGGCTGGCGAATTGATCGAGCATGCCCGCCGGGTCCGGCGTCTGGCGCGCCTCGGCCACCAGCAGGCGTGACACGACGGCCTCCAGCGCGGCGAGGCGAATATCGGGGTCAAGCTGGCGCATGCGGGTTCTCCAGGATTCGGCGTGGGGCCATGGTGCCGCGCAACCCTGGCCGCCGGCAATGCCCGCCATGCCCGGCGGGATGCCCTGCCGCCACGCCATGCTTGACGCGCCTTGCCGCCGGGCCGCAGCGTTCCGCCAAAGCAGGAGGAGACGCAGCATGAAATCACGCGGCACAGGAATCCCACACCGAGGCATCACGCGCCGGCCCCTGCTCGCGCTGCCGGCACTTCTGGCGGCACCGGCATGGGCGCAGGCCTGGCCGGCGCGGCCCATTCGCCTGATCGTTCCCTTCGGCCCGGGGGGCCCGACCGACGTGGTGGCGCGCATCCTGGCGCATGGGCTCTCGCCCGCGCTGGGGCAGCCCATCGTGATCGAGAATCGCGGCGGCGCCGGCGGCAATATCGGCGTCTCGCTCGCCGCGCGCGCCGCACCGGATGGCTATACCCTGCTGGTCACCTCCACCGGCTTCGTCGTGAACCCAAGCCTTTCCCGCAATGCGGGCTATGACCCGATCCGGGATTTCGCGCCGATCAGCGAACTCGCAGCCTCGCCCGATGTGTTCCTGGCGGGCGCGGCTTCGCCGATCCGCAGCCTGGATGAGCTGATTGCCCGCACGCGCGCGACACCTGGCGGGCTGCATTTCGCCAATCCGGGCACCGGCTCCACGCCGCATCTGGCCGGTGAGAGGCTGGCCATCGAGCGCGGCGTCAGCTTCGTGCAGGTGACCCACAGCAGTGCAGCACTCTGCGTCCAGGCGCTGCTGGCGGGCACGACGGAGATCGGCGCCACGGCGCTCGCGTCCTCGCATGCGCAGATCAAGGGGGGGCGTCTGCGTGCCCTGGCCCTGACTGGCCCCGAGCGGTGGTTCGACCTGCCCGAGGTGCCGACCATGCGCGAATTGGGCAATGCCGATTTCGTGACGGAGACCTTCCTCAGCCTCTTCGCGCCGGCCGGCACGCCGGCTCCCATCATCGAGCGTCTGGCGCAGCAGGTAAGCGCCGTGATGGGCGATGCCGAAACCCGGGAGCGGATGCGCAATGCCGGCTTCATCGTGCGGCCGGATGGGCCGGAGGCGCTCGCCAATCGCGTGGCGCGGGAGGTGCCGGCCTGGCGTGCCCTGATCGCCCGGGCCGGAATTGCCGTGGAATAGCCCGGCCCCGCCGCCCGCGCCCCTGGGGCGGGGCTTGCCCGCGCGCGCCGGGTGCGGCCAAGTGATGGCTCATATGAGGGTAAATCGCACATGCAACTCGTCGGCCGCACCCTGTCCCCCTTCGTCCGCCGCGTCGCCGTGACGCTGAGCGTCTATGGCATGCCGTTCGAGAGCCTGCCGCTCTCCACCGTGAGTGATGGCGATGCCATCCGGGGCTACAATCCGGTGGGCCGCGTGCCCTCGCTGATCCTGGATGGCGGCGAGGTGCTGATCGATTCCAGCGCCATCATTGATCATCTGGACGAGGTGGCGGGTGCGGCGGCCCTGACGCCGCGGGCGGGGGCGGAACGCCGCCAGGTGCTGCGCACCGTGCAGCTCGCCCTTGGTGCGACCGAGAAAAGCGTCGCGGCCTATTACGAAGGCCAGCGCCGGCCGGAGGGGCTGACCTGGCCGGAGGGGCTGGCCAATCTCGAAGCGCAGGCGGCCGCCGGCTATGCCGCGCTGGAGGCGATGCTGACCGGCGATTTCCTGTGCCTCGGGCGCCTGACCCAGGCCGATGTGACGGCGCTCTTCGGCCATGATTTCGTGGCGCGCGTGATGCCGGGCCTGATCGAGGGCCGTTTCCCGCGCCTCACCGCGCTTTCGGCCCGGCTGAATGCCGACCCCCGAATCGCGGCCACGGCCTTCAAGGGCTGACGCTTCAGGGTTTCTTAAGCGGAATGACGCAGCCTTCCCTGGCCGTACATCGCCATTTTTGCTGCGCTGCACAATTTAGGTCTTGCGCTCTGACCAAATTCGCTTAGATCGGAATCATCACGGGAAGAATCACTGGCACGGCTCCACCGCATTGAAGGGGGCTCGCATGCTTCGTCGTCATCTCATCACCGCAGCACTCGCCGCGCCGGTGGTGTTCCGCACCCAGGCCGCCCGCGCCACCGAGCCCGTGGATGTGGAACTGGTTCTGGCTGTGGACGTCTCCCGCTCGGTGGATAATGAAGAGCAGGAGATGCAGTTCAACGGCTATGCCGCCGCCTTCCGGGACCGGCGCCTGGTCGAAGCCATGGCGCGCGGGCCGGTCGGCTCCATCGCCTGCACCCTCTTCACCTGGTCGGATTGGAATATCCAGGAGCATCTGATCCCCTGGATGAAGCTGGATGGCCCGCAGGCGGCCGAGCGCTTCGCCCAGGCGATCGATGCCGCCCCCAGGCGCACGCATCTCTACACCTCCATCTCGGGTGCCATGGATTTCGCGGCCCGCCTCTTTGGCCAGGGCTTTGAAGGCACGCGCCGCGTCGTGGATATCTCGGGCGATGGCATCAACAATTCGGGCCGGGAAGTGGGTGCGGCGCGTGAGGATGCGCTGAACCAGGGCATCGTGCTGAACGGCCTCGCCGTGCTGGACCGCACGCCGCCCCCGCCGGGGCTGGGGGCCATGCAGCCGCTCGATGAATATTACCGGGAGCGGGTGATCGGCGGGCCTGGCGCCTTCCTGATGGTGGCCGATGGCTTCGAGAGCTTCGAGCAGGCGGTGCGCCGCAAGATCATCCGCGAGGTGGCCGTGGCCCCGCCGCCCGGCCCCCTGGTGGAACGCGCCTTCGGCTGATGGTTGAGATCCAGCGGTGGCGCATGCCGCCGCTGGACGTTGCCCTGCGTTGTCTCCATCGTTCCCTTCGGAACCGAGGAGGCCCCATGCCCGCCCCCCTTCGCCTGCACACCTGGCCCACGCCCAACGGGCACAAGGTGCATATCCTGCTGGAGGAGATCGGCCTGCCTTACGAGGTGGTGCCGGTGGATATCCGCCAGGGCGCGCAGTTCCGGCCGGAATTCCTGGCCATCACGCCCAATCACCGCATCCCCGCGATCGAAGATCCGGACGGTCCGGATGGAAGCCCACTCGTGCTGTTCGAGAGTGCGGCCATCATGATCTATCTCTGCGAGAAGACGGGCAGTCCGCTGCTGCCCGCCTCGGGTGCGGCGCGGCACATCTGCCTGCAATGGCTGATGTTCCAGATGGGTGGCGTCGGGCCGATGTTCGGCCAGTACAGCCATTTCGCGCTGTATGAGGCGCAGAAGATCGAACCCGCCATCGCGCGATATGGCCGCGAGGTGCAGCGCCTGCATCGCGTGCTCGACAAGCGTCTGGCCGAAAGCGCCTATCTGGGGGGCGCCGATTACACCATCGCCGATATCGCGACTTTTCCCTGGGTGCGGGACCCCGCACGGCGCCACATTGATCTCGCGCATTTCCCGCATGTGCAACGGTGGCATGATGCCATCGCCGCCCGCCCCGCTGTTCAGCGGGGTGTCGCGGTCCTCGCCGCGCAACAGCGGCCGGGTTTCATGACCGAGGAGGAACGCGAGAACATGTTCGGTGCCACCCAGTTCCAGGCCAGGTGACCCATGGCCTGTCCCGCCCGCCCCTTACTGCCCGCCCCATCTGATTGGACGCTGACACATGGCTGACATTGATCACATCGTTCTTGGCGCCCGCACGCTGGAGGAGGGTGCCGCCTTCATCACGCGCCTGCTGGGTGTTGCGCCGCAGCCGGGCGGCAAGCATGAGGGGGCGGGCACGCATAACCTGCTGCTCGGCCTGGGGCCCGATTGCTACCTCGAGATCATCGCCCCCGATCCCGACCAGCCCGAGCCCGCGCATCCGCGCCTCTTCGACCTCGATGACCCCGCGACGCGCACGATGCTGGAGGCGGAGCCGCGCCTGCTGAGCTGGGTCGCGCGCACACCCTCCATGGATGCGGTGATGGCCCGGCTGGGGCCACGCGGCGGCACGGTGCGGGAGATGAAGCGCGGGGACCTCGCCTGGCGTTTCGCCGTGCCCCCGCAGCGGCAGGACATGGACAACCTGATTCCGCCGATGATCGAATGGAAGGGCGAACGCGCCGGCCGCCACCTGCATGACAGTCATTTCCGCCTGGGCGCGCTGGAAGCCGAGCACCCCGAGGCGGATGCGTTGCGCAGCGCGCTGGAGGAGCGCGGCCTGGGGGCCGCACTTCGCGTCAAGCGTGGGCCGCATGCGCGGCTGATCGCGCACCTGCGCGGCCCGGACGGGGCCGAACATACGCTCACCAGCGGCTGACATGGGTGGCCGGGCGTGGCGGCATCGAAAGCACCGATCGCGCCGATCGGGGAGGGCCCCTCCTCGGCGCGGTCAGGTCATGCTAATTCAAGTTGCATGTCAGGAATGATGCAACCGGGGGAATCATCGGGCGGGGCTGGGGCGGTAGCGCCACACGCTCGCCGGCGGGAAATTCGCCAGCGTGAAGGCCATGCGGCGCGCCGCCATGCCGAGCTTGCCGTAAGGCAGGGGCGAGGTGGCGCAGTAGCTATAGAGCAGGAAGCCACGCCCGGGCGCCACGCTCTCCACCGCGTCGCGAAAGGCCTTCTGCCGCTCCAGCGGCAGCAGCACCAGCGGAATGCCGCAGATGGCCGTGCCGATCTGCCCGTGCAGATGGGCGGGCAGGGTGTTCCGGAGATCAAAGGCATCGCCGCAGATCACATTCACGCCGGGCAGTGCGGTGCGCAGGAATTCGGCCATCTCGGGCACGATCTCGACGACGATCAGCTTCTGCGCGGGCACGCCGGCGGCCAGCAGCGCGGCCGAGATGACGCCGGTGCCGGCGCCGAGTTCCAGCACGTATTCATCCGGGCCGCGCTCCACGGCCGCCGCGATCCTGCGGCACAGCGCCGGCGAGGAGGGGATGATCGAGCCCATCTGCAGCGGATTGCGCAGCCAGCGGCGGAAAAAGAGGCTCTTATTGGCGGCCGGTTCGGGCCGGTCGAGGGTCATTTCGGACACATCACGCTCCTGTTGCCTTGCGTGCCTGACCTGAGGGGAAATTCCAGCCGATGACCGCCCGCATCCTCGCGGTGGATGACATCGCGGCCAATCTCCGCCTCCTCGAAGCCAAGCTTCAGGCCGAGTATTACGAAGTCCTGCTCGCCTCCAGCGGCCAGGAGGCGCTGACGATAGCTTTCACACAAATGCCCGATGTCATTCTTCTGGATGTCATGATGCCGGGCATGGATGGCTATCAAGTGTGCACGGCGCTCAAGGCCGATGCACGCACCCAGCACATCCCCGTGGTCATGGTGACGGCCCTGACCGACAGCACGGAGCGAGTCCGCGGCCTGGAAGTCGGCGCCGATGACTTTCTCTCGAAGCCGGTGGATGACGCGACACTGTTTGCCCGCCTGCGCGCCCTGCTGCGCGTGAAGCAGGTGCAGGATGCCTGGCGCCTGCGCGCCGAGACGGCCCGCGATCTGGGCCTGGAAAGCGCGCCCGAGCCGCTGGTCTCGGTCGCTGGGGCGCGAGCCCTGGTGATGGCCGACAACCCCGACGAAGTGGCCGTGGTCCGTGCCGCGCTGGAGGCCGATGGCCTGAAGCTCACCGCCGTCGCTTCCATCGAGGAAGCGCAGAAGCTGCTCGGCAAGGGCGATTTCGACCTGGCCCTGCTGGCGCTGCCGCCCGATGCGACGGAGGTGCTGCGCCTGGCCTCCCGCCTGCGCGCCCAGAACAACACGCGGGACCTGCCGCTGCTGCTGTTGGCCGATACGGCGCAAAAGACCCAGGTGCTGCGTGGCTTCGACCTCGGCGCCAATGATCACGCCTTCCGCCCGCTCGACCCCAATGAGCTGCGCGCCCGCGCCCGCAACCAGATCCGCCGCAAGCGCTATCAGGAACGCCTGCGGGCCGAGCTGGACCGCTCGCTGGAAATGGCCGTCACGGACCAGCTGACGGGCCTGCGCAACCGCCGCTATGTGCGCCGGCACCTCGATGGGCTGCTGCGGACCGAGGAAGCGGCTGTTCTGCTGGTGGATATTGATAAGTTCAAATCCATCAACGACACGCATGGCCACAATATCGGCGATGCCGCCCTGCGCGATGTGGCCGAGCGCCTGCGCATCCAGCTGCGTGCCGCCGACGTCGTGGCGCGATATGGCGGGGAGGAATTCCTGGCCGTGCTGACCGGCGCGCCCAGCGCCTATGCGCTGATCGTGGCGGACCGCCTGCGGGAGGCCATCGCGGCGGAGCCGGTGCGGGTGGGCGAATTGGTGGTGCCCATCACCATCAGTATTGGCGTCGCCGTGGGCGGACCTGGCGTCCCGGCGGAACAACTCATCGGCTCGGCCGATGAGGCGCTGTACCGGGCCAAGCGTGACGGCCGCAACCGCGCCTATCTGGCGGATCCTGAGCTGGACAAATCAGCGCACTGACCGGCGCGTGATCACGACGAAAAAGGCGGCTGCCCCGGGGCAGCCGCCTTTTTCATGTCACAGCGGCAGGCCCTGAGGCCCGCGCCCGATGCCTACTTGATCTTGCCTTCGCGATACACGACGTGCTTGCGCACCTTCGGATCGTACTTCTTGAGTTCGAGCTTGCCGGTCGCCGTGCGGGTGTTCTTCTTGGTGACGTAGAAGTGGCCCGTATCGGCGCTGCTGATCAGCTTGATGAGGATCGTGTTGGCCTTGGCCATGGTCTTGTCTTTGCTCTGTTCTACGTGGTGCTGGGCATGAGGCAGCCGGACCGGGGACCGGTGCTGCAAGGGAGAGGGGGTTCTACCGCCCCCGCCCAGGACGTCAACCCTTTCGTTTGCGCGTGCCGCGCATGCGGGCCGGCGCGCCGCCCATCAGCAGTTCGAAGACCAGGCTGCCGGTCTGGGCATTGGCCTCGCGCAGCCGGGCTTCCACCTCATCGGCCAGGCGGATCACCTGGCGCGATTGGCGGCCCACCACGCTGCGCTTGTCCTCCGAGACGATCCAGTGATCCTGCGGCAGCGCCTTCATCGGCACGAAGCCCGAGGCGCCCGTCTCGGTCAGGGTGACGAAGACGCCAAAGGCATGGATGCCCGAGACTCGGGCGGCGAAGGTGGCGCCCACGCGATCCGCCAGATAGGCGGCGAGGTAGCGGTCCACCGCATCCCGCTCGGCGGCGGCGGCGCGGCGCTCGGTGGCGGTGATGTGCTCGCCGGTTTCGGGGAAGCGGGCGGTTTCCGGCTCGGAGAGCCCATCCTTGCCGAGCTTCAGCCCGCGGATCAGCGCCCGATGCACCAGCAGGTCGGCATAGCGGCGAATGGGCGAGGTGAAATGAGCGTAGCGCGGCAGCGCCAGGCCGAAATGGCCGATATTGTCGGGCTCATAGGCCGCCTGGGATTGGCTGCGCAGCACCGTCTCATTCACCATCCGCGCTTCGGGCGTGTCCTTCACCTTATCGAGCAGGGTCTGGAAGTCGCGCGGCTGAAGCTGGCCCACGGGGTTCAGCGAAAGCCCGAGCGTGCCGAGGAACTCCTTCAGGGAGTTGTATTTCTCCTCCGAGGGCGGCGCATGGATGCGGTACATGCAAGGCTGGCCGAGCCGCTCCAGCTCCTCCGCCGCGCAGACATTGGCGGCGACCATGAACTCCTCGATGAGGCGATGGCTGTCCAGGCGCGGGCGGGGAATGACGGCGGTGACATTGCCCTCGGCATCCAGCATGACGCGGCGCTCAGGCAGGTCGA
Source organism: Sediminicoccus sp. KRV36 (assembly GCF_023243115.1). Classification (NCBI taxonomy): domain Bacteria; kingdom Pseudomonadati; phylum Pseudomonadota; class Alphaproteobacteria; order Acetobacterales; family Roseomonadaceae; genus Sediminicoccus; species Sediminicoccus sp. KRV36. The sequence continues at coordinate 3,675,689 of NZ_CP085081.1, read as the reverse complement.
GGTCCAGCGTGCCGCGCCGCTCGCGCGCGCTCAGCAGGGCGCGGAAGGCGGCGTAGAGGCGGGTGATGTGGCCTTCGGGGACGCCCGCCAATTCCTCGCCCGCATCGAGCAGGGCCTGGATCTGCTCATAGGTGGTGCGCGCGAAGCTGCGCATGAGGCCGCGGCCGAATTTGTGGTGCGTCTTGGTGCCGCTGGCGTCGAAATGCATCTCGACGAACAGGCAGCCGCGCTCCTCCAGGGGCTTCAGGCTGCACCAGCCATTGGACAGCGCCTCGGGCAGCATGGGCACGACGCGGTCGGGGAAATAGACCGAATTGCCGCGGGCCCAGGCATCCCGGTCCAGCGCCGAATTGGGCGTCACGTAATGCGCCACATCCGCGATGGCGACGGTGATCTTCCAGCCATCACCATCGGGTTCGGCGTAAACCGCATCGTCGAAATCCCGCGCATCTTCGCCGTCAATCGTGATCAGCGGCGTGGCGCGCAAATCCGTCCGCTTGCCGAGTGGCGTGGCTTCGGCGCGCTCGGCCTGGTCCTCGGCTTCGGCGGTAAACAGCTCCGGAATGCCATGGGCGTGGATGCAGATCAGCGAAACCGAGCGCGGTTCGCCCAGCCGGCCCAGGCGCTCCACGATGCGCGCAGGGCGCAGGCCGAAGCCGGTGGAGGGCAGGGCTTCGGCCAGCACGATCTCGCCGCCATGGGCGCCGCCCGCCTCGCCGGGGGGGACCGTCCATTCGGCCTTTTGGCGCCGGTCGGTCGGGATGATGCGGCCATCCTGGAAGACGCCCAGGATGCGGCGGCGGTCTTCCACGGCGCCGAGGCGCTTCAGGGTGCGGCCCTCAAATTTCTCGCCGGTGATGTGGCGCAGCTTGGCCAGGACGCGCTCACCGGCGGCCAGCGCGGTCTGGCCGCGCCGTTCGGGGTGCATGTAGATGACGGGCCGGCCTTCGCCCTCCCAGGCGACGGGGCGGGCGATGGGGTCGCCATCGGGGTCGGTGCCGAAGATTTCCACCACGGCGGTTTCGGGCAGTCGGGTGGGTGCGGCTGCGCGGGGTTCGGCTGGCGCTTCCTCCGGCGGCCTGGGGATGCGCCCGCGGGCGGGGGGGCCGTTGCGGTCGGGCGGCGTGCCGCGATCTGTCCTGGTGAAGGCGCGCGCCGGGGCGGCAGGCTTGAACCGCGCGCCGGGGATCACATTGGCGGGTGGGGCGGCCACCGGCACAGGCGCGCCCGCGGCCTCGCCCGCGAAGGTCCGCTTGCCCACGGGCATGGCGCTGCCCTCGAATTTCATCTCGGAGAGCAGCTGGCGCAAAGCGGGCCGCTGCTCGGTGTGCAGGCCGAAATGCCGGGCGATCTCACTCTTGCCGACGCGGCCGCCCATGCTGATCAGGAACAGCTTGAGGTCGGCCTTGCTGGGCATGGGTGCCCCCTTGGGCGCCGTCTTGACCTTGGCCCGGCCGGATTTTTGCGGCGGGGGGCTGGGCTCCCCCTCACGCCGCTTCGCGTTGGATTTGCGTGCCTTGTGCCCCTTGGCCGGCGGCCCGCTGCGGGGCATCTCAGCCGGCCGCCTTCTTCTTGGCGGCGGCTGTCTTTACAGCGGAGGTCTTCGCGGCAGGCTTCTTGGCGGCTGCCTTCTTGGCCGGGGCCTTTTTCGGCGCCGCCTTCTTCGCCGCGGGCTTCTTGACCGGCGCCTTCTTGACCGGCGCCGCCACGGCCTCGGCCTTCTTGGGGGCGGCCTTCTTCGCCGGGGCCTTCTTGCCGCCGCGGCCCTTCAGCGGCGGCAATTCCTTGCCCTTTTCGGCGAGGATGGCGATGCCCTCTTCCAGCGTTACCGCCTCCATCTCCGTCCCGCGCGGCAAATTCGCCACGCGTGTCCCGTGCATCAGGTAAGGGCCAAAACGCCCGCGCCGCACCTCGACGATGCCGCCCTTCGGATGGTCACCCAGGGTGATCCCGCGCGGCTTGGCATCGGCCATCAGCGCCATGGCGCGGTTCAGGCCGATGGTCAGCGGGTCATCATCCCGGTCCAGGGATTTGCTGAGGGCACCCATCTTCAGATAAGGCCCGAAACGGCCGAGATTGGAGGAAATTTCCTCCCCCGTCTCCGGATGCAGCCCCACGATGCGCGGCATGGAGAGCAGCGCCAGCGCCGATTCCAGCGTCATCACCTCGGGGTCCATCCCGCGCGAGAGGCTGGCGCGGCGGGGCTTGGTGGGCTTGCCCTTGGCGTCCACGCCGCCCTCGCCCAGCTGGGCATAGATGCCATAGGGGCCGCGCCGCAGCGTGACCTCCAGCCCGCTGACCGGATCAGCGCCCAGGATGCGCACGCCATCGGCCAGGACGCCGCCGCCCTCGCCCTCGGCACCGGGCACCGCGAGCGGGCGGGTATAGCGGCATTCCGGATAGTTGGAGCAGCCGATGAAGGCGCCGGTGCGCCCCAGCCGCAGCCCGATCCGCCCCGAGGAGCAGGAGGGGCAGGAACGCGGGTCCCCCCCATCGGCGCGCTTGGGGAAGAAATGCGCGCCCAGTTCCGAATCCAGACGGTCAATGACGTCGCTGATCTTGAGATCCTTGGTGGCGTCCACCGCACCCCGGAAATCATTCCAGAAGGCGTGCATCACGGCCCGCCATTCGGCGCGCCCGCCGGAAATATCATCCAGCTGTTCCTCAAGCCCGGCGGTGAAGCCCGTATCCACATAGCGTTCGAAAAAGGCGACGAGAAAGGCGCTGACGAGGCGGCCGCGGTCCTCGGGCGTGAAGCGGCGCTTGTCCAGCTTCACATATTCGCGGTCCTGCAGCACCTGCAGGATGCTGGCATAGGTGGAGGGGCGCCCGATGCCGAGCTCCTCCATCTTCTTCACCAGCGACGCCTCGGAATAGCGCGGCGGCGGCTGGGTGAAATGCTGCGTGGCCTCGACCGATTGCCGCTTTACCGGGTCCTTTTCGCGCATGGGCGGCAGGATGCGGCTATCCTCATCGGCGTCATCCGCCGCGTCATCCGTATCCTCGCGGTAGAGCTTGAGGAAGCCATCAAAGGCGATGACGCTGCCGGTGGCGCGCAGCTTGGTCTTGCCGGTGGGCTCCACCAGTTCGACGGCGGTCTGGTCCAGCTCGGCCGATTGCATCTGGGAGGCGACAGCGCGCTTCCAGATCAACTCATACAGCTTGCGCTGCTGGTCACTCAGGTAGCGCGCGACAGAGTCGGGCGTGCGGCTGACATCGGTGGGGCGGATCGCCTCATGCGCTTCCTGCGCGTTCTTGGCGCGGCTGGAATATTCGCGCGGGGCGCCGGGGAGGTACTCCTCGCCGAATTCCTTCTTGATGTGGCCGCGCAGCTCCTGGATGGCCTCGCGCGCCATCTGCACGCCATCGGTCCGCATATAGGTGATGAGGCCGACGGTCTCGCCGCCAATGGCCACACCCTCATACAGCCCCTGCGCCGTGCGCATCGTGGCCTGGGCACCGAAGCCGAGTTTGCGGCTGGCTTCCTGCTGCAGCGTGCTGGTCTGGAAGGGGGCGGGCGGGTTGCGCTTGACGCGCTTCTTCTCGACCGAGCCCACGCTGAATGGCGCGGCCTCCACGGCGGATTTCGCCGCCAGGGCGAGCGCTTCGTTGAACAGATCGAACTGATCGAGCTTCTTGCCTTCGTGATGCGTCAGCCGGGCCGAGAAGGGGATGCCGGCGGGCGTCTGAAACCGCCCCTGCACCGTCCAGTATTCCCGGGCGATGAAGGCTTCGATCTCGCTCTCGCGCTCGCAGATCAGCCGCAGGGCGACGGACTGCACGCGGCCGGCCGATTTGCTGCCCGGCAGCTTGCGCCACAGCACGGGCGAGAGGGTGAAGCCCACCAGGTAATCGAGCGCCCGGCGCGCGAGATAGGCCTCGATCAGCGGCATATCCAGCTGGCGCGGATGGGCCATGGCATATTGCACGGCGCGCTTGGTGATCTCGTTGAAGGTGATGCGCTGGACATGCACGCCCTTCAGCGCGCCGGCCTTTTCCAGCATGTCCTTCACATGCCAGGAAATCGCCTCGCCCTCACGATCCGGGTCAGTGGCCAGGTAAAGGCGCTTGGCGCCACGCAGGGCGGAGCTGATGGCGCGCATCTGCTTTTGGCCGCGCTCATCCGCCTCCCAATCCATGGCGAAATCTTCTTCGGGGCGGACCGAGCCATCCTTGGGCGGCAGGTCCCGCACATGGCCGAAGGAGGCGAGGACGCGGAAATCCCCGCCGAGGTATTTCTCGATGGTCTTTGCCTTGGCGGGGCTTTCGACGACGACGATATCCGTCACTTTGGGTCCTTCGCGGCCTGCAATCAGGCCAGTGCCACCCGGTTCCCGGGCAGGGTTTCGATGCGCCCTGCCAATTCCAATTCAAGCAATATGGCCGAGAGCTCTGCTGGGGATAGCTGGCAGCGACGACCCAACTCGTCAACCGGTATCGGGGTTGCACCTATCATTTCAATCACTTGTGCCGCCCCACCCGAAGCCGGAGGGGCATCTTCCATGGCTTCCACCGGAATTTCGGGCAATTCGGCGAGGCGCAGGATGGGCAGGGCAGCGGGTGCCTCGGGCAGGAATTGCAGCACATCCTCGGCCGTTTCCGTGAGCCGTGCGCCGCGCCGGATGAGGTCATTCGAGCCACGCGAGCGGGGGTCCAGCGGGCTGCCGGGCACGGCGAACAACTCCCGCCCGGCCTCGGCCGCCAGGCGCGCGGTGATGAGCGTGCCGGATTGCAGGGCCGCCTCGATCACCACCACCCCCAGCGAAAGCCCGGCGACGATCCGGTTGCGGCGCGGGAAGTGGCGGGCGAGGGGGGCGGTGCCCAGCGGCGCCTCGCTCAACACCAGCCCGCCCTCGGCGATGATGCGGGCCTGGAGAGCGGCATTTTCGCGCGGGTAGGGCCGGTCCAGCCCGCCGGCGATGGCGGCGATGGTGCTGCCGGAGCGCAGCGCGCCCGCATGGGCGGCGGCGTCAATGCCGCGCGCCAGGCCGGAGATCACGCAGATGTCGCGCACCGCCAGCGCATCCGCCAGATCCTCGGCAAAGCGGCGGGCCGTTCCGCTGGCATTGCGCGCCCCCACCAGCCCCACGCCGCGCTGGCGCAGGGGAGCGAGGCTGCCCTGCGCGGCCAGGACCAGCGGCGCATCCTCGATCAGCGCGAGCAAGGGTGGATAATCCGGCTCGCCCAGGAAGATCAGCCGGGCGTCCATGGCAGCCAGCGCGGCCATTTCGCGCTCGGCCGCCTCACGCGGGAAGGCGCGCGGCCCCAAGGCGGCCAGTGCCGCTTCCGCGCTGCCATGCCGCGCCAGAAGCTTGCGATGCAAGGCCGGCCCGACGCCCTCGGTCCGGGCGAGGCGCAGCCGTGCCAGGGACATTATTTGCCATTGCCTGAGTCACCGGCGCCGATGCGCGGCTCGGTGCCCGTGCGCAGCCGCTGGATATTCGCCTCGTGCCGGATGGTGACGTAGAGCGCCACGACCGCGACTGCCACGGCGGCGTCCATCCGCAGCACGAGGAAGCCCGTCACGGCCGCCGCCGCCATGGCCGCCAGCGCACCGACGGAGGAGATGCGCGAGGCCGCGGCGCCCACGACCCAGCCGGCCGCCGCCGCCACGAAGACGCCCCAGCCAAGGCCCAGGAAGACGCCCAGCGCCGTGGCAACCCCCTTGCCGCCCTTGCCGCCGAGCCACGGCGGATGGCAATGGCCGAGCACGGCGGCAAGGGCCGCCATGGGCGCATGCCCCGGCCCGAACAGCGTGGTGACGAGCCAGACCGCCAGTACGCCCTTGCCGAAATCCAGCAGCAGCGTGGCCGCCGCCAGCCATTTCTTGCCCGTGCGCAGCACATTGGTTGCGCCGATATTGCCCGAGCCGATGGCGCGGATATCCCCCAGGCCAGCCGCGCGGGTCAGCAGCAGGCCGAAGGGAATGGAGCCCAGCAGCCCCGCCAGCAGGGCCGCCAGCCCGCCCGCCAGAATGCCGTCGCTCATCCGAAGACCCTCTGCCCGGATTTGAAGGTCGCCATGACCTTGCCTTCCAGGGCGCGGCCATCGAAGGGCGAGTTCTGCGCCTTGCCGGGAAGCTGGCCGGCCTTCACCTGCCAGGCGCGATCCGGCCAGAACAGGCAGAGATCGGCCGGCGCACCCACCGCCAGGCGGCCGGATTCGAGGCCCAGCAGCGCGGCCGGGCGATGCGTCATCAGCCCCAGCGCCGCCAGCAGCGGCAACTGCCCGCCATGCACCTGCGCCAGCGTGACACCCAGCAGCGTGGCGAGGCCCACGCCGCCCGCCTCGGCCTGGGCGAAGGGCAGGCGCTTGTCATCCGCGTCGCGCGGCTGGTGATCGGAGGCGATGGCGTCAATCGTCCCATCCGCCAGGGCCGCCACCACAGCCAGCCGATCCGCCTCGCGCCGCAAGGGCGGGCTGAGCTTGGCGTAGGAGCGGAAATCGCCGATGGCCGTTTCGTTCAGGTCGAAATAGGGGGGCGCCGTGTCGCAGGTGACGCGCAGGCCCTCGGCCTTCGCGGCGCGGATCAGCTCGAGCGCCGCCGCCGTGCTGACATGGCCGAAATGAACATGGCCGCCGGTCAGGCGGGCCAGGGCCACATCGCGCGCCACCATGATGGCCTCGGCCGCGGCGGGAATGCCGGGCAGGCCGAGGCGCGTGGCCAGCTCGCCCTCGGTGGCCGAGCCTGTGCCGGCCAGCGACGGGTCCTCGGGGTGCTGCACGACCATGGCGCCGAAAGCGCGCGCATAGGACAGTGCCAGGCGCATCATCCGCGAGGAGCCGATGGCCTTGCTGCCATCGGAAAATCCGGCGGCACCCGCTTCCCGCAGCAGGCCGTATTCGGAGAGGTCCTTGCCGGCGCAATGCCGGGTGGCGGCGGCATAGGGCAGCAGGGTCAGGCTGCCCGTCGCCTCGCCGCGCCGGATGATGAATTCGATCAGCGCCGGATCATCCAGCGTGGGCTCGGTATCGGGCAGGATGGCGAGGGTGGTGATGCCGCCCGCCGCCGCCGCCTGGGCCGCGCTGGCGATGGTCTCGCGGTGCTCGGCGCCGGGTTCGCCGATGCTGGCGCGCATGTCCACGAGGCCGGGGCAGAGGCAGGCGCCCTGCGCGTCAAAGCTCTCGGCGCCCTCGGCCGGGGCGCCGGTCAGGCTCACGATGCGGCCATTGTCCAGCAGGAGCGCGCCGGGGGCGTCCAGCCCGGTCGCGGGGTCGAGCAGGCGCGCATTGGTGATGAGGAGAGGGCGGGTCACAGGCGTTTCTCCATGATGACCGCATGGCGCCCGGATTTCTCCTCGCGCCGGAGCTCGACAAAGCCGAGCCGGGTGTAGAGGGCGATGTTTTCGGTCATTTTTTCATTCGTGTAGAGCCAGAGGCAGGGCTGGCCGCGCCGGCGGGCCTCGGCCTCGGCAAAGGCGATCATGGCACGGCCATGGCCCTGGCCACGGGCGGCTTCCGCCACGGCGATATTGTCGAGCAGGAGGCCTTCGGGCGTGTCCTCCAGCACCAGCAGGCCGGCCATTTGGCCATCCTGCTCCAGCACCCAGGCCTGGCCTGCGGCGATGCGGGCCGCATAGTCATCCACCATGGGCAGCGGCTCAATGCCGATCAGCGGCACGTAATGGGCGTAGGCCGCGCGGACCATGGCGCGAATCGCGGGGGCTTCCCCGGGCCGCGCCAGGCGCAGCGGCGGATTCACGCGTTCCGCCGCAGGTCGCGGGACAGGATGTCCAGCACGGCCATGCGGACGGCGACCCCCATCTCCACCTGCTCGCCGATCACGCTGCGGTCGGGGTCATCGGCCACGGCGCTGTCAATCTCGATGCCGCGATTCATCGGGCCCGGATGCATCACGATGGAGTCGGGCTTGGTGTAGGCCAGCTTGGCGGCATCCAGCCCGTAGAAGCGGAAGAATTCGCGCGGGGAGGGAACGAGGCCCGCATTCATCCGTTCACGCTGCAGGCGCAGCATCATCACCACATCCGCACCGGCCAGGCCGCTGCGCATGTCGTGATGGACTTCCACGCCGAGACGCGCGCATTCGGCCGGAATCAGCGTCGGCGGGCCGACCACGCGCAAGCTGGCCCCCATCGCCGAGAGCAGATGGATATTGCTGCGCGCCACGCGCGAATGCAGCACATCGCCGCAAATGGCGACGACCAGCCCTTCCAGCCTTCCCTTCCGGCGGCGGATGGTCAGCGCATCCAGCAGCGCCTGGGTCGGGTGCTCATGCGTGCCATCGCCGGCATTGATGACGGCCGCATCCACCTTCTGCGCCAGCAAAGCGGGCGCGCCCGATTGCGCGTGGCGGATCACCAGCAGATCCGTGTGCATGGCGTTCAGCGTGGCGGCGGTGTCGAGCAGGGTTTCGCCCTTGTTCACGCTGCTGGTGGAGACCGACATGTTGACGATATCGGCGCCCAGCCGCTTGCCGGCGAGTTCGAAGCTGGTGCGGGTGCGGGTGCTGTCCTCGAAGAACAGGTTGATCAGCGTGCGGCCGCGCAGCAGGTCCCGCTGCGTCTTGCCCTGGCGGTTGAGCAGGGCGTAGCTCTCGGCCAGGTCCAGCAGGGCGGAGATATGCGGCGGTTCCAGCCCCTCGATGGCGAGGAGATGCCCGGTGGGCAGGATGGGGTAGGTGAATCCGCTCATAAGTCGTTCATGTAGCGCGATGGGCGGGGCGCGTCCAAGCGGGGGGCCGTGGCATCCAGTGCGGCCTGGAGCATATAGGCCGCCGCGGCTGCATCCACCTGGGCCGCGCGGCGCTTTCGGGTCATGTCCGCCTCCGCGATCATCATGCGGTTCACGGCGGCGCTGGACAGGCGCTCATCCCACATGGCGCAGGGCAGGCCGGCCGAATCGCTGAGGGCCAGCGCCCAATCCCCCGCCGCCTGCGCCGCCGGGCCGCGCGTGCCATCCATGGAGAGCGGCAACCCCACCACTAGCCCGCCAACCCCCTGCTTGTCGGCGATGGCGCGGATTTCGGCGGCATTGGCCAGCAGCTTGCCCCGCTTCAGGTTGCCATAGGGGCTGGCCAGCATGAGCGTCACATCACTGAGCGCCAGGCCGATCAGCCTGGCCCCGGGGTCAAGCCCCAGCAGCCGCGCGTGGCGGGGCAAAAGGCTTCGCAACTCGGCCATGTTGATGAGAGGCATGCCCGGCCTTATGGTCCGCCGCGTTCACCAAAGGAAGTATGCGCCAACATGTCGCTTGATGCTGCGGCGGTGCGTCGCGTGGCCAACCTGGCCCGCCTGCGCCTCGATGATGCCGATGTGGAAAAGCTCCAGGCCGAGATCAACGGCATCCTGGGCTGGATCGAGCAATTGCAGGCGGTGGACACCGAGGGTGTGGAGCCCATGGCCGGCGGCTCGCCCAACCCGGTTGCCCTGCCCTGGCGTGAAGATGCCGTGACGGATGGCGGCCAGGCGGATGCCGTGCTGCGCAACGCGCCCGACCGCGAGGGCGAATATTTTGGTGTGCCGAAGGTGGTGGAATAATGCGCCCGACCGATCTTACCCTCGCCGAGGGGCTGCGCGCGCTGGATCAGCGCGAGATCAGCGCCGTTGAGCTGACGGGCGCTTATCTCAAGGCGATCGAGGCGCTGAATCCGCGCCTCAACGCCTATATCACCGTGGCCGGCGATGCCGCCATGGCGCAGGCCCATGCCTCCGATGCGCGGCGCACCAAGGGCGAGGCAGGTGCGCTGGAGGGCATCCCCCTCGGCATCAAGGATCTTTTCGCGACCGAGGGGCTGCGCACCACGGCGGCGAGCAAGATCCTTGGCGAATTCGTGCCGCCCTATGAGAGCACCGTCAGCGGGAACCTCAAGCGCGATGGCGCGGTGTTCCTCGGCAAGCTGAACCTCGATGAATTCGCCATGGGCTCCTCCAACACCACCTCCGCCTTCGGGCCGGTGGAGAATCCCTGGTCGCGCGCCAATGACCCGCAGAAGCGCCTGGTGCCGGGTGGCTCCTCCGGCGGTTCGGCGGCGGCGGTGGCTGCGCGCCTGGCCATGGGCGCCACGGCGACGGATACCGGCGGCTCGATCCGCCAACCGGCGGCGTTTTGCGGCATTGCCGGCATCAAGCCGACCTATGGGCGCTGCTCGCGCTGGGGCATCGTGGCCTTTGCGTCCTCGCTGGATCAGGCGGGACCGGTGGCGCGCTCCGTCGAGGATTGCGCCATCCTGCTGCGCAGCATGGCGGGGCATGACCCCAAGGACAGCACCAGCGCCAATATCGCCGTGCCGGATTTTGCGGCCGCCTGCACCCGTTCGGTGAAGGGGCTGCGCATCGGCGTGCCGGCGGAATACACGCTGCCGGGCCTGGCGCCGGAGATCGAGGCGCTGTGGCAGCAGGGGCTGGATTGGCTGAAGCAGCAGGGGGCGGAGATCATCCCGATCAGCCTGCCGCACACGAAATACGCGCTGCCCACCTATTACGTGGTCGCACCGGCCGAGGCCTCCTCCAACCTCGCTCGTTATGACGGCGTGCGCTACGGGCTGCGCGTGACGGAACGCGATTCCGATCTGCGCGATTTATATGAGCGCACGCGCGCGGCCGGCTTTGGCGCCGAGGTGAAGCGCCGCATCATGATCGGCACCTATGTGCTGAGTGCCGGCTATTACGACGCCTATTACCTGAAGGCGCAGAAGGTCCGCGCCCTGATCGCCCGCGACTTTACGCAAGCCTGGGAGAAGGTGGACGCCATCGTCACGCCCGCCACGCCCTCTGCCGCCTTCCCGATGGATGAGAAGCAGGATGACCCTGTGACCATGTATCTGAACGACGTGTTCACCGTGACGGCGAACCTTGCCGGGCTGCCCGGTTTGGCCGTGCCGGCCGGGCTGGACGGGCAGGGGCTGCCGCTGGGCTTGCAGGTGATCGGCCGGCCCTTCGATGAGGAAACCGTTTTTGCGGTGGGTGCGGCGATCGAGCGCGCGGCCAACTTTACCGCCAAGCCGCAGGTGATGGCGTGACGCCGCTTTGGCGGGCGCATCGATTGGAGGCCCTGCGCGACCATCCGGCGCCGGATGCGGCGCTGCTGGCCGCGCTGGAAACCCCGCGCCTTGATGCCGCGCGCAGCCGCGCGGCCATCCTGGCCGCTGCCCGCATGAACCGCTTCCTCAGCTATGGCGACGTGGCGGAAGCAAGCTTTCTGTGCTGGCGCGAGGCGCGCCGCGCGATGGACCCGCATCTGGAAGCACTTTGTCGCGGTAGCCTGCGTGCCGGCGGTCCGTTGATTTCCGCCATTGTGGTGAATCGAACCGGACTCGCGACCGGTCACATGGAGGGGCGGGCACTGGCTGGCTTCTGTGCCATGGCCGCGCGCCTCGGTGTCGTTGTGGGCGCTGATCCCGCAGCTTTTCTTGCGCACGAACAGCGCGCCATTTTCGCATGGGTTGAGACGCATGACCTACACGATTGAAGGCGAAACCGGCCCCTGGGAGGTCGTCTGCGGCCTGGAGATCCACGCGCAGGTGTCCTCGCAGTCCAAGCTGTTCTCGGGTGCCGCCACCGCCTTCGGCGCCTCGCCCAACAGCCAGGTGAGCTTCGTGGATGCGGGCTTTCCCGGCATGCTGCCCGTCATCAATGCCGAGTGCATCGCCCAAGCCGTGCGCACCGGCCTCGGCCTGAATGCGAAGATCAACCTCTGGTCCCGCTTTGACCGTAAGAACTACTTCTACGCCGATCTGCCGCAGGGCTATCAGATCAGCCAGTTCGCCCACCCCATCGTGGGCGAGGGCGTGGTGGAAATCACGCTGGCCGATGGCAGCGTGAAGCAGATCGGCATCACGCGCCTGCATCTGGAGCAGGATGCGGGCAAGTCCCAGCATGACCAGCACCCGGGGAAGTCGTTCATTGACCTGAACCGCTCCGGCGTGGCGCTGATGGAAATCGTCAGCGAACCCGATATCCGCAGCCCCGAGGAAGCCGGTGCCTATCTCGCGAAGATCCGCCAGATCACGCGCTACCTTGGCACCTGCGACGGCAATATGGATGAGGGCTCCATGCGGGCCGACGTGAATGTCTCCGTCCGCAAGGCCGGTGAGGAATTTCGCACGCGCTGCGAGGTGAAGAACGTCAATTCCGTGCGCTTCGTCATGCAGGCGGTCGAGGCCGAGGCGCGGCGCCAGATCGAGGTCTGGGAATCGGGCGGCACGGTCGAGCAGGAAACGCGGCTGTTCGATACGGCACGCGGCACCACGCGCTCCATGCGCAGCAAGGAAGACGCGCATGACTATCGCTACTTCCCCGACCCCGACCTCCCCCCCCTGGTGTTCGAGCAATCCTGGGTGGATGCGCTCAAGGCCTCATTGCCCGAACTGCCGGATGCGCGGCGCGCGCGCTATGTCGCCCTCGGGCTTTCGCCCTATGACGCGCATGTGCTGACCATCGAGAAGGAAACCGCTTCCTTCTTCGAGGCGGTGCTGGGCCCAGAGGGGGGCGCCAAGCGGGATGCCAAGACCGTCGCGAATTGGCTGACGGGGGATTTCTTCGGCCATCTCAACAAGCGCGGCCTCGGCATCGAGGAGACGCCCGTGGGGCCGTCTGCATTGGCCGAACTGCTCGACCTGATCGCCAACAAGACCATCAACGGCAAGATCGCCAAGGATGTGCTGGAGATCATGTTCGACGAGGGCAAGGGGGCGGCCGAGATCGTGGATGCCCGCGGCCTGCGCCAGGTGGTGGATACGGGTGCCATCGAGGCCGCGGTGGATGCCGTGCTGGCGAGCAGCCCGGGCCAGGTGGCGCAGTATCGCGGCGGCAAGGTCGGGCTGTTCGGCTTCTTTGTCGGCCAGACCATGAAGGCCATGGCGGGCAAGGGAAATCCTGCGCTGGTGAACGAAGTGCTGAAGGCGAAGCTGGGCGAACCCGCTGGGTAAAGCAGAGGGCCCAGAGACCGTCTGACCATAGGGACGGGCGGCGCGGGTCCTCCCCGCCGCCACCAGAAGTCAGGGCCTGGGCCCCGGGCCAGCCGCTTCAGGCATGTGAGGCGCCCTTATTGGCCTCAGTTCGGCGCCTCGTCCTCGTCATCATCCTCGTCATCGTCGAGGTCGAGCACCTCGGCGTCGCGCACGACGGCGAGGCAGGCGGCGTAGGTTTCGAGGAACCATTCGCGGTCCCCGTCCTCATCCTTGCCTTCTGCGGTGGCGATCATGCGCAGCAAGGCCAGCGCCACGGCGGCATCGCTGTCGCCTTCGATTTCGATCTTCACGTCGGACATGTTCCGGCCCTCCAGGTTGGTCCGCAAGCATAGCGCGCCGGGCAGCCGGGCGTTACCGCCACGGCATGACATTTTCAGCCGGAGAGGCGGTCAATCAGCCGGTAATTGGCCCGCCGCGTCATCCCCGGGATCAGCAGCGCATCCACCACCCACCAGATCATGATGACGCCGAGCCCCAGATAGCCGACGAAAACAAGTGTCAGCAGCAGCGAAACGCCGAACAGCGCCAGCATGATCAGGCCACTGATCCAGCGCCCCAGATACATCCGGTGCACGCCGCCATAGCCCAGGAAAAACCAGATCAGATAAGCGAGCACCACCGAATGGCTGCCAGCCTCATAGCGCAGGCGGGCCAGGACATCGGGGGAGGGGCGGGGCGTCATGTGGGCATCCTTGTCGGGGGGTGATTTCGCCCCTGCAAGATGTCATCCTGCGGGGATCCTCTGTCGGAAAGAAGGCACACGCATGACGATCGAACTGCACACATGGAACACGCCCAATGGCCGCAAGATCAGCGTGGCGCTGGAAGAGATGGGGCTGCCCTATACCGTGGTGCCGGTGGATATCAGCAACAAGAAGCAGTTCGAGCCGAGCTTCCTGGAATTCTCCCCCAACAACCGCATCCCCGCCATCAAGGACCCCGATGGGCCGGGCGGCGCGCCCATCACCGTCTTCGAGAGTGGGGCGATTCTTTACTATCTGGCGGAGAAGACAGGCCGCTTCATGCCGAAGGATTTGCGCGCCCGCGTGCCGGTGATGGAGTGGCTGATGTGGCAGATGGGCGGCTTTGGCCCGATGCCCGGCCAAGTGCATCATTTCCTCATGCAGCCCGAAGGCCCGGCACGAGATTACGGCTTCAACCGCTACCATGCCGAGACCCGGCGCCTCTACGGCGTGCTGGATCGCCGGTTGGCCGGGCGTGATTTCGTGGCGACCGCGGGCGAGCCCAGCATCGCCGATTTCGCCATCCTCGGCTGGGCCTGGCGGCATGAGCGGCACCAGGTGCCCTTCGATGACCTGCCGCATGTGGCCGCCTGGTATGCGCGCATGATGGCCCGGCCGGCGACGGCGAAGGGCTTTGACGTGGCACTGAGCTGAGCAAGGTTTGACGGGATCGGGCTTGGCCTGTATCACCCGCTTTGCATACGTCGTGTGAACTTCAAGCTCCTGCGGAGGGGTGGCCGAGTGGCCGAAGGCGGCGGTTTGCTAAACCGTTATAGGATGTCAAGTCCTATCGTGGGTTCGAATCCCATCCCCTCCGCCAGCTCGGCGTCCGCCTCACTCCCGTTCCGGCCGCGGATATTGCAACACCAGGATCTCCGCCCCTTCCGGCCCGGCTTCGGCCAGGAAGGGCGCCTCGTCCCGTGGAATGAACAGCGCGCTCAGCCGGCCCAGCATCTCGCCCTGATGCCGAATGGCGCCCGCCGCAACCAGCATGCTTTGCCCCGCCCCGCGTGACGGGTCGGGGGCCGTGGCCTGGCCATGCGGCGGGATGCGCAGCATGAGGATGGCCAGGCCATCCGGCTCGGCCAGCACCATCTCCGTCAACGCTTCACGCCGCCCCGCAAGGGCGGCTGGCGTGCTGGGCAGCACCGGGTCCGCCAGCACATAGCGCTTGGGGCCACGCGCCATGCGCGCCTTCGCGGCGGGCAGGAATTGCGCGCCGGTGCCATCCGCACTGGCGCGCAGGGTGAAGTATTTCAGCCCCGCTTCACCCGGGGTGATGGGGCCATAGGCGGTATTGGCCCCGGCGAAATGCGCCATGATGGGCTGCACCGCATGCCGCCCGATGGCGCCGCCGCCCTCCACCACCACCTGGAACTGATCCACGAAGTGGAAATGCGGGTGCACCACCGCGTTCATTTCCTGCTCGACCAGGAAGGCCTGGGGCGGGCGGACCTCATCCGGGCCAGGGGGCAGATACTCCAGCGCGCCCATCGCCCTGGGGTCCACCGAGTTCGAGCCCTTGGGCGAGGGTGGTGGGCCGAAATAATCGGTCCGCCACAGCAATCCCCCCTCGGGGGCGACGCGCGAAAATCGGGTTGCGGCGGCGGCTTGCGCCGCGGTGGCGTAGATCATGGACGTCTCCCCAGGCATTCCAGTTGCCAGGACAAATCCGGCTTGCCCATACTCTGACGAGGGAAACCGGCCGGATGCAAGGCCGCATAGGGGGAATTCCATGCAAAGAGACGGACAAATCCGGCGCGCCCTATTGGCGGCCCCCATGCTGCTGCTGGCCAGCCGCGCCTCCGCCCAGGTCTGGCCCGCGCGGCCGATCCGTATCCTCGTCGGCTTCCCGCCTGGCCAGGCGACGGACACCATCGCCCGGCTTCTCGCCGAAAGGCTGGGCGAGAATCCGGGTTGGTCCATGCTGGTGGAAAACCGGCCTGGCCAGGGGGGCAGTCTCGCCGCCGCCGCCGCCGCGCAAGCCGCGCCCGATGGCTATACGCTGCTGCTCTCGGCCACGGCGCCACTCGCCACCAACCCCAATCTCTACGCCAATATCGGCTATGACAGCGTGCGGGATTTCGCGCCGATCACGCTGGTCGCGAACCTGCCCTTCGTGCTGCTGGTGAACCCCAGCCTCGCGGCGCGCAGCCCGGCGGAGCTCATCGCGCTGGCCCGCGCGCGCCCGGGCCAGATCACCTTCGGCACGCCGGGGAACGGCACCACGGCGCATCTGATCACCATGATGTTCTCCCGCGCGGCGGGCGGGCTGGAGATGGTGCATGTGCCCTATCGCGGCGGGCCCCAGGTGCTGACCGACCTGCTGGGTGGGCGCCTGGATTTCATGTTCGAGACGGAAGTCTTCTCGCTGCCGCATATCCAGGCGGGCCGGGTGCGCGCCCTGGCATTGACCACGGCCGCGCGGTCAGACCGGCAGCCTGACCTGCCGACGCTGGCGGAAAGCGGCATGCCCGGCTTTGATGCCGCGGCCTGGCTCGGCCTCGTCGCGCCCGCCGGCACGCCAGCCCCCATCATCCTGCGCATCAACCAGGAAGTTCATCGCATCCTGGCGGAACCCGCGATGCGCGAGAGGCTGGGCGGCCTCGGGGCGCAGGTGCTGACCAGCACGCCCGAGCAATTCGCGGGCTTCATCGCCAGCGAGTCGACGAAATGGGGCAATGCCGTGCGGGAGAACAATGTGCGGCTGGACTGAGGCCCCCTGGCGGGTGCGCCGCGCCGCTCAGGCGGCCAGCACGCGCCGGTAGTCGCGCGCGAAGTAGAGCAGCGCCTCATCCACGCCTTCATCCAGACGGATCGCCTCGATCTCGGCGAAGAGGACGAGGTGGGTGCCCTTTTCGATCAGGTCGGTGATGCGGGCATCAAAGGAGACCAGCGCGCCCTCCAGCACGGGCGCGCCGGTGACGAGCTTGCCCCAGTTGCCGGCTTCAAAGCGCGCCGGCCCATCCACCCCGGTGAAGCCCGCGAAAATGCCGGACAACTCCTGCTGGGAGCCACACAGGGTATTCACCGCCAGCACGCCATTCGCGCGAAATGCCTCGCAGGAGGAAACGCTGCGATTCATGCAGACCAGCAGCGTGGCCGGGCTGTCCGTCACGCTGCACACGGCGCTGGCGGTGAAGCCACCGAGGCCCGCCGGGCCGTCGGTGGTGACGATGTTCACCGCGGCTGGCAGGCGTGCCATCGCATTGCGGAATTCCTTGCTTTCGATCGGCATGGTCTCTCCTGGGGCATCTTCCGTTCAGACATCAGCGTCTGGACGGAAAAGGATGCGCGAACAACAACGGGCTTGAGCTTGCTCGACGAGGGCCTGCGAACGGCGCATGCCCTAGCTGCAGGCGGTGAAGCGGATTCGCTCCACCATCGCCGAAATCCGGCTCTGTGTATCGTCGGCATCGGTGCCGATGGCAATTTCCTGCAAGGGGGGCGGGTCTCCACCGAAGGCCGCGCGCCATTCGGCCGCCAGGTCCACCCGCTCCTCGAACCACCGCCCGGTGGGCGCCTGGGCGGGGCGCAGGATCCGCACCTTGCCCAGGCCGCCCATCCAGGGGCTGTAGAAGCTCGCCGGTTCCTGGCCAGTGCCGCCCCAGGCGTAGATCAGCATGCTGCGGGGCAGGCTGTGGCTGCCTGCGCGGGCCTGGGCGACGGCATGCTGCGTGCGCTGCCACACGGTCGAGCGCGTGGGCCAGCCCTGGAAGCCGACTGCGAGGGAAATCGCCCGGTCATCGCCGCCGCGCCGTGTCAGGTCGGTGGGGGGTGGCCCCGCCTCCACACGCCAGCGCCAGCTCAGGCAGGCAGCGGCCCCCGGGACCCGGCGCCAGATGAAGCTGCCCGCACCCTGGCCCTCCACCGCCACGCCATCGGGCAGGGCGCGAAAGCTGGCCGGGCGAATGCCGTCATATTCGAGATGCTGCCAGCCCGCTGCGGCCAGCCCGGCATCGGTCGCCGCACGCGCCAATGCGGGCGCTGCGAGGCCCAAAGTTACGGTGGCGAGCATGGCGCGGCGATCCATCTTCCGTTACTTGGCGGTCATTCACGATCTCGCCAAGGGAAAACCCGCCATGTCCGACATCAAGATCGCCGCCACGGATGGCACCGGTGCATTCGACTGCGTCGTTGTTGCCCCAAAGACACAGCAGCCCACGGGTGTCGTGGTGATGATCCAGGAGATCTTCGGGGTGAATGCGGCCATGCGCTCGCTCTCGGCCTGGGTCGCCGATATGGGCTTCATCGCCGTCGCGCCCGATCTGTTCTGGCGCCAGGAGCCGGGCGTGCAGCTCGACCCCGATGCTGGCCAGGCGCAATGGGACCGCGCCTTCGCGCTGCTCAATGGCTTCGACCAGGAGAAGGGCCTCGCGGACCTCGCCGCCACCATCGCCGCCGCGCGCAAGCTGCCGGGCGCCAATGGCAAGGTCGGCACCATGGGCTTCTGCCTGGGCGGGCGCATGGCCTTCAAGACGGCAGCGCATACCGATGCGGATTGCAATGTCAGCTATTACGGCGTGGGTATCGAGGGGATGCTGGCCGATGCGCCCGGCATCAAGGGACCGCTGCTGATGCATATCGCGGAGCTGGACAAGTTCGTGCCGCCGGCCGCGCAGAAGGCGATCACCGAAGGCCTGGCGGGCCACCCGAAGGTGAGCTGCCATGTCTATCCGGGCGTGGACCACGCCTTTGCCCGCATGGGCGGCCATGCCTGGGATGCGCGGGCGGCAACCATCGCCAATGGGCGGACGGCGGAGTTTCTGGTCAAGTATCTGTAAGTCAAAGAGAGCCTCCGGCGGCTGGGGCCATTGGCCCCAGACCCCGATCCTTGGCGCCGAGCTTGCAAAGCTGCGCGGTGATGGGGTCCGGGGCCTTTCGGCCCCGGCCGCCGGAGGCCCTGTTTTTCTTCTACTTTCGCTGAATCAGCTCAATCTTGTACCCGTCCGGGTCCTCGATGAACGCAATCAGAGTCGTGCCGAACTTCACCGGCCCCGGCTCGCGCGAGATCTTCACGCCCGCGGCCCGCATCTTCTCGCACACGCCATAGATATCGGGCACGCCGACCGCCAGATGCCCGAAGGCGCCGCCTATCTCGTAGGCGGTGACGCCGTAATTATAGGTCAGTTCCAGCACCGTCTCGGTCTTCTCATCGCCATAGCCGAGGAAGACCAGCGTGTACTTGCCATCCGGCACGTCATTCCGGCGCAGCTCCCGCATGCCGAGATGCGTGGTGTAGAAGGCGATGCTGCGCTCAAGGTCGCCCACGCGCAGCATGGTGTGCAGATAGCGGAAGGGATGGTCCATCATGTCTCTCCTGGATGTGTCACACGGCACGCTCAGGCCGAGCGTGCAAATTCTTCGGGTTGGATCGCCAGCACGAAAATCCCGCGCTTGCGGGCGGCGGCGAGCAGCCCTTCGCCATCGGCCAATATGGTGCGCCCGGCCTCGATGGCGATGCCGCGCAAGCCCGCATCGGCCGCGTGGGCCACAGTGATGGAGCCCACCACCGGCGCATCCACCCGCAATTCCTGCTGCGGCTTGGCGAGCTTGACCAGCACTCCACCAGGCCCGTCCCGGCGCAGGCTGCCCGCGCGGGCCAGCAGCGCATCCGTGCCCTCCACCGCCTCGATCCCCAGGATCAGCCCCTGCTGAACGACGACGGATTGCCCCACATCATGATCCGCCAGCGCCCGCAACACGCCGATGCCGCGGATGATATCGGCCCGCGCCAATTCGTCTGGCGCTTCCCCAGCGAGCAGGCCCGGGTTGGCGAAGCTGGCGGGCAGCAGGGATTGCGGGGCGATCACCTCGAACCCCTCCTCGCCCAGGATGCCGATGAAGTTGCGCAGCAGCGTGTCATCGCCGGCAAATATCGCCTTGCCCAGCCGGGCGATGACCCGCGCCATCCAGGCATCGGGCCACAGCGTCAGCGGTGAGATGCGGCTCGCCTTGCCGCAGAGCACCAGATGCGTGACGCCCTCGGCGCGCAGCCGCTGGATGATGGCCCCTCCGGCCCCCACGCGCTCCTCCATATGGGGATAGGCGCGCAATTCCGGCGCATCATAGAAATCGCGCAGAAGGACGACGAACACCTCATGGCCGCGAGCGATGGCGGCCTCGGCCACACGGGCCGGGAAGGGACCGCCGCCGGCCAGCAGGCCGAGCTTCAAGCCTCTTCCTCGTCACCACCCAATTCGGCGGCCATGCGGCCCGGGCGGATCAATTCGCGCTTGCGATCGGCCGAGCGCAGGAAGGCCAGCACCTCCTCCACCAGCGCGTCACCGGCGAAGCGCTGCTCGGCTGCGTCCATGCGGGCGGCGAAGGTGCCGGGGTCGCGGAACAGCAGCCGGAAGGCGGAGCGCAGCGCGTGCAGATTCTCGCGCGAGAAGCCGCGGCGGCGCAGCCCCACCACATTCAGCCCGACCAGGCGGGCGGGCAAGCCAAAGACATTGCCGAAGGGCGGGATGTCGTTCGTGACGCCGGCCAGGCCGCCCACCATCGCGTGGCGCCCGACGCGGACCAATTGGTGGATGGCCGCGCCGCCGCCCAGGAAGCATTGCTCGCCCAACTGCACATGCCCGCCCAGCATGACGTTGTTGGCGAGGATCACGCGGTCCTCCAGGCGGCTGTCATGACCGACATGGCTGCAGGCCATCAGCAGGCAATCGCTGCCGATCCGGGTCATGCCCTCACCGCCGACGCTGCCGCGATGCACCGTGACATGCTCGCGCAGCTGCGTGCGCGCGCCGACGACGACACCCGTGGGCTCGCCCTTGTACTTCAGGTCCTGCGGCGGCAGGCCGACCGAGGCGAAGGGCGAGAGCCGCGCTTCGGCCCCGATGGTGGTGATGCCCTCGATCACCACATGGGAAGTGAGCTCGACGCCCTCCTCAAGCACGACGGCGGCGCCGACGATGCAGAACGGGCCGATGCGGCAGCCGGCACCGATCCGCGCGCCGGGTTCGATGATGGCGGAGGGGTGGATATGGGCCGTGCCTGAGATGCGATCCACGGGGCTCACCGGTCCCGGATCATGGCGGCGTAGGTCGCCTCAGCCACGATCTGGCCGTCCACCTTGGCCTGGCCCGAGAATTTCCACACATTCATCCGTCGCTGCACTTTCGTCACATGGACCATGACCTGGTCGCCCGGCACCACGGGGCGCCGGAACTTCGCACCCTCGATGGACATGAAATACACCAGCTTGCCCTCGGCCGCCGGACCCAGCGTGGCGACCACCAGCACGGCCGCAGTCTGCGCCATGCTCTCGATCAGCAGCACGCCGGGCATGACGGGCTCGGAGGGGAAGTGACCCTGGAAGAAATTCTCGTTGATGGAGACGTTCTTCACGCCGATGGCGGATTCGCCGATCACCAGGTCCACCACCCGGTCAATCAGCAGGAAGGGATAGCGATGCGGGATCGCCTGCATGATCTGCGCGATGTTGTAGCTGCCGATCACAGTCGGCGCGGGGGCGGCCTCATCCATGTCCATCACTCCGATCTTGGCTTGCTGGCAATGCGGGTTTCGCTGCTGAGGCGCTTCAGGACGAGCATGGAGCGAATGACTTCCTTCTTGGGGGCCGCCGGGGAGCCTAGGATTTCGATGCCCGGCGGGATGTCGTTCATCACACCCGCCTGGGCGCCGATCCGCACCTTGCTGCCAATCTTCAAATGTCCCGCAAAGCCGGACTGGCCGCCCGCCGTCACGTAGTCGCCCAGCGTGGTGGAGCCGGAGACGCCGACCTGCGCCACCAGGATGCAGCCGCGCCCGGTCCGCACATTATGGCCGACCTGAACGAGGTTATCGAGCCTTGTGCCAGGGCCGAGCACCGTCTCGCCCAGGCTGCCGCGATCCACGCAACTATTGGCACCGATCTCGACGCCATCCCCGAGCCTGACGGAGCCCAGCTGCGGGGCGGTGACGAAGCGGCCATCCTCGGTGACGGTGAAGCCGAAGCCCTCCTGACCGATCCGTGCCCCCGGATGCAGCACGACGCCCCGGCCGAGCACGGCATGGGTCACGCTGCAATGGCTGTGGATGACGCAATCATCCCCCAGGACCACATGATGACCGATCAGGGCGAAGGGCCCGATGCGGCAATTCCGGCCGATTTCGGCCCCGGCCTCGATCACGGCATGGGGGCCGATTTCGGTGCCGGCGCCAATCCGCGCCTCGGGGTGAATGGTCGCCGAGGGATGGATCTGCCCGTCCGGGCTTGGCTTCGGGTGGAACTGGGCCGCGACCAGCCCGAAGGCCAGGGCAGGGTTGCGGCAAATCACCGCGATGCAGCCCGCCGGCACCTGGGCCGCGAATTCACCCGGGACCAGCACCAGACCCGCTTGGGACTCGGCCAGCGTCTGGGCATAGGCGCGGCTTTCGCAATAGCTCACCTGGTCCGGCGTGGCCGTCGAGAGCGGGGCCACGCCCGCAAACACCCGCCCGGCATCAGCGCCGGCATCGCCGCCCGGCTGTCCGCCTGAAGCGGCCAGGATGGCCGCGAGGGTCAGTGGCCGGGCAGGCCCCAGGAAGCGCGGATCATCCGCCATGCCGGGCTCGTCGCATCTGCCGGAGGGCGATCAGTTGCGCCGCTGCGGCGGTGCTGCGGGCTGCGGGGGCGCTGCCGGGCGCGCGGTCGGTGCGGCAGGGGCGGCTGGCGGCGCGGAACCGTCGGAATCGGGCGCGATCGTCACCTGCCGGAGTGTCCGGTTGAATTGCTGCGCCACTTCCTCGGTCAGGTCGAAAGCCGGGTCATTCATGATCACCAGCGGGCGCGGGATGACGATGTTCACATTGCGGCTTGAGGCCACCTGGCGAACGATTCCGGCCAGCGCTTCCTCAATCTGCATCAGGGATTGCTGCGCCGCCTGCTCGATCGCCTGGCTGCGATTGCGGAAGATGCGCTGGCTGTCGGTAATGCGGTCCTGCAGCTCACGTTCGCGGTTGCGGATCTGGTCCGGCGTCATCTGCGTGCGCTGCACGGCCAGGGCCTGCTGCGCCTCACGCCAGCCATTCTGCTCGCGCTGGAGGTCGTCATTCAGGCGCGTGCGGCGGCGTTCGATTTCCTCGCGCACCTGGTTGAAGGCGGTGGAGAGGCGCTGGATTTCAGGAATATCCACGATGCCGATGAGGGCGGCCGGCGGCGGGGAGCCGGGCGGCAAGGCGGCCGGCCGCTGCTGCGGCTGCGGCGGGCGTTGGGCGGGCTGGGCCTGGCCGGGACGCGGCTGGGGTTGGGGCTGCCCCTGGGCCCGCTGGCCACCCTGGCCCGGCACGAACCATTCCTGGTTCTGCTGCGCGAAGGCCGGAGCCGATGCCACGGCCAGCATCAAGGCCAGCGCGGTTCTGAAAGATGTCATGTCGTGTACCTGTCTGCGCGCTCAGAAGCGCGTGCCGAAGCCGAAACGGAAAATCTGGGTCTGGTCGTAGGATTGCTTCACCACGGCCTGGGCCAGATCGATGTTGATCAGGCCGAAGGGGCTCCGCCAGGAGATGCCGACGCCCGTGCCGACCCGCGGCGAGGAGGTGGTGCCGATATTGGTGCCCGAGACCGTATCCCAGAGCGCGCCGACATCCACGAAGGCACGCCCGAGCAGGCCGATCTCCGAAGGGATGCCGGGCAGGGGGAAACGCATCTCCGTGCTTTGCGTCCACATGCGGCGGCCGCCCAGGGCGTCATTCGTCCCCAGATCGCGCGGGCCAGCACCGGCCAGCGCGAAGCCGCGCAGATTCTCGCCGCCCAGGAAGAAGCGGTCCACGATGCGTTCCTGGTTGGCCGTGCTCGACCAGGGCTGGATGTAGCCGATGCTGCCCGTCAGGCTGAGCACGTAATCCGGGTGCCCGAAGACCTGCTCGAAGGGCAGGAACAGCGCGCCGTCGAGGCGCCCGCGGAAGAAGGCCACATCGCCGCCAAGGCCCGCGAAATCCGTGCCGAGGCGCAGCAGGTAGCCGCGCCGCGGCTCAATCAGGTTGTCACGCGTGTCATAGGCCAGCGTCTGGCTGACCTGGCTGAGCAAGGTGGTTCCCGCCTGCTCCAGGATGTACTGCGAGGCGCCGGCCTGGATGTTGTAGATCTGCCGGTTGATCAGGCTGTAGGACCAGGATTGCCGCAGCCGCTCGTTGAATTCATAGCCCGCGCGCAGCGCGAAGCCGCCACGGCGCTCGCTGAACTGAGACACCGTCTGCAGGTTGCGCTGGATGTAGAAGAGATCCATGCCGACCGCGAGGTTGCGGTCCAGGAATTGCGGGTTGGTGACCGAGAAATCCAGCTGGCTGCGGCGCTGCGCCAGTGTGGCGTTGATGCGGCCATCAATGCCCGTGCCCGAGAGGTTGCGCTCACGCAGGCCGAAATCGGCCAGGAAGCCCGCATCGGTCGAATAGCCACCGCCGATGCTGACCTCGCCCGTTGCGCGCTCGACGACCTGGGTGGTGAGCACCGTGCGGTCCGGCGCGGAGCCGGGCGAATTGGCGATCTGCACATCCGAGAAATAGCCGAGATTGCGCAGCCGCTCGCGGGAGCGGCGCACCTGGGCCGCATTGAAGGCATCGCCCTCGGCCAGGCGGAATTCGCGCCGGATCACACGGTCCTGGGTGCGGGTATTGCCGTTGATGTCGATGCGCTCGACGAAGACGCGTGGCGCCTCATTCACCGCGAAGGTGATGTTGATCGTGTTGTTCTCGGTGTTGCGCGTGATCTGCGGCTGCACATCCACGAAGGGGAAGCCGCGCAGATTGGCGCCATCGGCCACGGCCTGCGCGCTCCGCTCCACCGCGTCACCGTTATAGACGCTGCCCGAGCCGACTTCGACGAAGCGCCGCAGGTCATCCGGATTCAGGTTCGGGAAGGCCGAGGTGATCTCCACCGTGCCGAAGGTGTAACGCGGCCCCTCGGTGACGTTGTAGGTCAGGAAGAAGCCGCTGCGGTCCGGTGCCAGTTCCGCCGTCGCGGCACCGACCTGCACATCGGGGAAGCCGGTGCGGAGATAGTAGCGGCGCAGCAATTCGCGGTCGAAATTCAGGCGCTCGGGGTCGAACGTGTCCGAGGAGGAGAGGAAGCGATACCAGGCCGCTTCCTTGGTGGAGATGACGTCGGCCAGGCGCGCATCGGAATAGGCGCGGTTGCCGACGAAATTCACGCGCGCCACCAGCGCCGCATCGCCCTCGGTGATCTCGAAGACGACATCCACGCGGTTCTGGTCGAGCTGAATGATCTTGGGCTCGACCCGCGCGGCGAAGCGGCCACGGCGCGCGTAGAGATCCAGGATTCGCTGCCGGTCCCCCTGCACCAACTGCGTGGTGAAGACCGAACGCGGACGCAGCTGGACTTCGGGCCGCAGCACGTCATCGGAGACGCGGCGATTGCCCTCGAAGGCCACGCGGTTGATGAGCGGATTCTCGACGATCTGGACGATGAGGCGCGATCCATCGCGGGAGATCGTCACGTCACGGAACAGGCCGGTCGCGAACAGGCTGCGCAGCGAGCGATCCACACGGTCGCTGTCGTAAGCGTCCCCCGGGCCGATCAGCATGTAGCTGCGGATGGTGTCAATTTCGATGCGCTGGTTGCCCCGCACTTCGACGGCGCTGATCGGCCCACCGGGCACCTCGGCGCGTGCCGGTGCCGGACGCGGACGATTCTGCGCCTCGGCGGGGGCTGGGGCCAGGATGGCGAGGCCAGCGGCGATCAGCAGGATTGGATGCAGTTTCTGTGTCAATGAGGGACCCATCCCGATACGGCTCAGCGGAAGCGGCCGGACCATAGCCTCAGGCGCCCGCGCCCGCCACCCCGAGAGCATCTTGATCTTCACCCGACCCATCCCGCCACCCAGCGACCAATGCCGCCATGCGCGATATCATTCCAGGTTGCAAACAGAAACAGCCCGATCAGGACGGCGAATCCGGCGCGAAAGCCATATTCCAGCGCGCGCGGGGGCAGGGGGCGACCACGAATGGCTTCCGCCGCATAGAACATCAAGTGCCCGCCATCCAGCAGCGGAATCGGAAACAGGTTCAGCAAGGCGAGGCTGACCGAGAGCAGAGCCATGAGATTGATCAGTGGCACGATGCCCAGGGTCGCCGCCTCGCCCGAGACCTCGGCAATGCGGATCGGCCCGCCCAGTTCCTTGGGGCTGCGCGTGCCGGCGAACATTTCGCCGATGCCGACCAGCGTTTGCCAGCTGACATCGGCGGTCTGCACCGTGCCGGCCCACAAGGCGTCGAGCGGGCCCAGCCGCTCGAACTGCGCCCGGCCGCCCTGGATGCCCAGCACCCCGACCGGCGCCGCATCGCCCCGCGCCTGTGCGGCGGGAATGACGGTCAGATTGACCTCCCGCCCGTCACGATCCACGCGCAGCTGCACCGCCTGCCCGGCACGCGGCTGGATATGGCGCTGCACCTGCTCGAAGCGGGTGATGCGCTGCCCATCGAGCGAAAGAATCACGTCACCCGGTGCGAGACCCGCCTGCTCGGCCGCGGAACCCGGGCCGACGGCGGCAATGGTGGTCAGGCCGCGCGGCGCGCCATGGGTCGCGAAAAGCGCTGCAAAGAGCAGGATGGCCAGCACGAAATTGGCAACAGGGCCGGCCACGACGACGATGGCGCGGTCCAGCACCGGCTTGTTGTGGAAGGTCTGTCCCTCGCGCTCCGGCACGCGCTCGGCTTCCGGCGTGTCATCCAGGGGCGATTGGCCATGCAGCTTCACATAGCCACCCAGCGGAATCCAGGCGAGGCGCCATTCCGTGCCGCGCTTGTCGGTCCAGCGCAGCAAGGCGCGGCCGAAGCCGATGCTGAAGGCATCCACATGCACCCGCCGCCAGCGGGCCGCGGCATAGTGGCCCAGCTCGTGGAAGAAAATGAGCACGCCCAGCACCACCAGGAAGGCGATGATGGTGCGCGCGGCATCGGGCAGGAAATCCAGCAAGTTGAAGCTCCGTCAGGCCGCCGCGCGGTGCGCGGCCAGGCCAGTTGCGATGTGGCGTGCCGCCTGGTCCAATTCCAGCACCGCGGCGAGATCAGCGACGCCGCGCCCGGCCAATGCGGAGAGGGTGTCCTCCACAACGGCCGCGATGTCCAGGAAGCCCAGGCGCTTCTCCAGAAAGAGGCCGACGGCGATCTCATTGGCGGCATTCAGCACGCAGGGCGCGCCACCTTCCGCCGCCAGGGCCGCGCGGGCCAGGCGCAGCGCGGGGAAACGCACCGGGTCGGGCGCCTCGAAATCCAGCCGGCCCAGGGCTGCCAGATCGAGCCGTGGCACGTCCACCGCCATCCGTCCCGGCCAGGCCAGGCAATGGGCGATGGGCGTGCGCATATCGGGCGAGCCGAGCTGCGCCAGCAGCGAGCCATCGCTGTATTGCACCATGCCATGCACGGCGGATTGGCGATGCACCAGCACCTCGATCCGTTCGGCCGGCACGGGGAACAGCCGCGCCGCCTCGATCAGCTCCAGCCCCTTGTTGAACATGGTGGCGCTGTCCACGCTGATCTTGGCGCCCATGGACCAGACCGGGTGGCGCACCGCCTGCTCGGGTGTCGCGCCGCGCATCTGCGTCAGCGTCCAGTCGCGAAAGGGGCCGCCCGAGGCGGTGAGGATGATCTTCTCGATCACGCGCGGATCGCGCGGGTCGAGCGCCTGAAAGATGGCGTTGTGCTCGGAATCCACGGGCAGCAGGGTCGCGCCATGCCGGGCCGCGAGGTCGAGCACGAGTTGCCCGGCGCAGACCAGGCTTTCCTTGTTGGCCAAAGCGAGGGTGCCGCCGCGGGTCAGCGCCGCCAGTGTGCTGCGCAGCCCGACCGCCCCCACGATGGCCGCCATGGTCCAGTCGGCCGGGCGGGTGGCGGCGGCGATCACCGCATCCGCCCCCGCGGCAACCTCAACCCCCGAGCCGGCGAGCGCCTCCTTCAAGGCGCCGTAGCAGCCCTCATCCGCGACCACGGCCAGCTCGGCGCGGTGGGCGCGGGCCTGGGCGGCGAGGGCCGCCACATCCCGCCCGGCCACCAGCGCGCGCACGGTGAAGCGGCCCGGGGGGGCCGCGTCCAGCAGGGCCATGGTGCTGCGCCCGATCGAGCCCGTGCTGCCGAGCACGGTGACGCTGCGCGCCGAAATCTCTGTCACACCCATCTCCACACATGCATGCCCGGCCCGGCGGCCAGCCCGATCAACGCCGCCAGGGGGGCCGCGGCCAGGACGCCGTCCAGCCGGTCCAGCAGGCCGCCATGCCCGGGCAGCAGGGCGGACGAATCCTTGACGCCGAAACGCCGCTTCATCCAGCTCTCAAACATGTCCCCGGATTGGCTGGCAAGGCCCAGCACCAGGGCCACGGCCGCGATGGCCATGATCGAACTGCCGCCACCCAGGGCCAGCGCCGCCGCCACCCCCACCAGCATGGCGCCCAGCACCCCGCCCAACGCCCCGGACCAGGTCTTGTTGGGCGATATGGCAGGCGCGAGCTTGGGGCCACCCAGGAACCGCCCGGTGAAGTAGGCCCCGATATCCGAGGCCCAGACCACCAGGAACAGAAAAATCACATTGCCGCGGCCCGCCGCGCCATCATGCCGCAATTCGAGCAGGGCAATGCCGGCGACCCCGATGTAGAACACCCCGAAGGCCAGCCAGAAGCCGGGCAATCCGGCGGCCAGGCGATGCACCAGCCCCGCCCCGAGCAGCACCACGATCAGCCCGGCCCAGGGCCAGCCGGCCAATGCCAGCCCAGCGCCAAGCAGCGCGAAGGCCGGCACCCACGCGCCCGGCAGGCGCGTGACCGCCCCGCCGCAGAGCCGCACCCATTCCCAGGCCAACCCCGCCACGCAAAGCAGCATCAACCCGGACCACCAGGCGCCGCCCCACCAGATGCAGAGCAAGGCGGCGGGCGCGATGATGGAGGCGGTCAGCACGCGTGTTCGCAAATCCGCGAGCTGCGCCATCAGCGGGGGGCCATCAGCAGGGGGCCATCACACGCTGCGCGCGCCGAAGCGCCGCTCACGCGCGGCATAGGCGGCCAGGGCGGCGTTGAAATCCTCCACCCCGAAATCGGGCCAGAGCACGGGCTGGAAGATCAGCTCCGCATAGGCGGCCTGCCAGAGCAGGAAATTGGAAATGCGCTGCTCGCCCGAGGTCCGGATGATGAGGTCGGGGTCGGGCATGTCGGCGGTGAAAAGATGGCGCTCGAAGCTGGCTTCATCCAGCGCGGCCGGGTCCAGCTCACCCCGGGCGGCGGCGGCGGCCACGGCGCGTGCGGCGGCCAGGATCTCGGCCCGCGCCCCGTAGGAAATCGCCATGGTGAGGTTGAGGCGCCGCCCGCCGGCGGTGACTTCCTCCGCCGAGTCCATGGCTTTCAGCGTCTCCTCGCCGAAGCGCCCGCGCTCGCCGATGACGCGCAGGCGGACGCCTTCCTTGCTCAGCTGGGTGACCTCGGCGCGCAGATAATGCCGCAGCAGCATGGTCAGTTCCTGCACCTCATCGGCCGGCCGGGACCAGTTCTCGGAGGAAAAGGCAAAGAGCGTCAGCCAGGTGACGCCCGCGCCGATCGCCGCCTCGATCGCCCGCCGCGCCGCATCCGCCCCCGCCCGATGGCCAAGCGCCACCGGCAGGCCGCGTGCCTGGGCCCAACGGCGATTGCCATCCATGATGATGGCGACATGCCGGGGCGTCTCAGCCCCCACACCCGCCGCAGGAGCAGGGTGCGCGCTCATCAAACGGTCTTGATGTCCTTTTCCTTTTCCGCGAGCAGGACATCGATCTTCTTCACATACTCATCGGTCAGCTTCTGCACCTCATCCGACCAGCGCTTCGCGTCATCCTCGCCGATTTCGGATTTCTTTTTCCAGGCGTTGATCTGCTCCATGCCATCCCGGCGCACGCCGCGGATCGAGACCTTGCAGCCTTCGGAATACTTGGCCGCCGTCTTGGCCAATTCGTTGCGGCGCTGCTCGGTGAGCGGCGGCAGCATGACGCGAATGGTCTGGCCTTCGGATTGCGGGTTCAGCCCCAGCCCCGAATCCCGGATGGCGATCTCGACGGCCTTCACCACCGAACGGTCCCAGACCTGAACCTGCAGCATGGAAGGCCCGGCCACCGAGACATTGGCCACCTGGCTGAGCGGCTGGTTGTTGCCATAGGCCTCGACGCGGATCGGCTCCAGCAGGGAGGGGCTGGCGCGGCCGGTGCGCAGGCCGGTGAACTCCTTCTTCAGCGTCTCCAGCGCGCCATCCATGCGGCGCACCAGATCGGCCTTGAGAACCTGTTTGTCGGGTGGGGCAGCGGCCATGGCAGTCACACTTTCGGGGTTGTCGCTGAAGACACGGTTCGAGGGGCGAGCGGGAGGGCGAGGCAGCCTTGCCGTGGCGTTGGCGGAAAGGGCTTCATGGGGATCAGGGGCGGCGCATCTTCAGGGATGATCGGTCACGGTGGTGAAGCGGCCTTCGCCGCGGATCACGGCGGTGAAGGCGCCAGGTTCGTGGATGTTGAACACGATGATCGGCAAATGGTTTTCGCGCGCCACCGAAATCGCCGCCGCATCCATCACCGCCAGATCGCGCGAGAGCATCTCGAGGTAGGTCAGCGTGGTGTAGCGCTCCGCATGGGGGTTCTTGCGCGGGTCACTGTCATAGACGCCATCCACCTGGGTGCCCTTGAGCAGCGCCTGGCAGCCCATCTCGGCCGCGCGAAGTGCTGCCGCCGTATCGGTGGTGAAGAAGGGGTTGCCCGTGCCGGCGCCGAAGATCACGACGCGGCCTTTCTCCATGTGGCGCATGGCCCGCCTGCGGATATAGGGCTCGCAGATCGAGCTCATTTCAATCGCGGATTGCACGCGGGTCTGCACGCCGATCTTTTCCAGCGCCGATTGCATGCCCAGCGCGTTCATCACCGTCGCCAGCATGCCCATGTAATCGGCCTGGGCGCGATCCATGCCCGTGGCCGCACCGGCGATACCGCGGAAGATATTGCCGCCGCCAATCACCATCGCGACCTCGACGCCGAGCTCCACGACGCCCGCCACATCCTGCGCGATGGCCTTCATGGTCGCGACATCCAGGCCGTAGGATTTGTCGCCCATCAGGGCTTCCCCCGAGACCTTCAGCAGGACGCGCTTGTAGCGTGGCGGTTCGCTCATCTGGGGGTCCGGTTTCTTGGCGGTTGGGGCGGTCGGCGGAACGATAGCAGGGGGGCGGGTCGCCGCAAGCGTCCCCCCCCCCTCCCGAGGGATGCAGAGGGGCGGCAAGGGGAAGGGGCCGGCGGGGTTGGCGCCCGCCGGCAGATGGTCAAGCCATCCAAAGCCCGCCCGCATGGGGCCGGGCTTCAGATCCGCGTCAGGAAACGCCGGCCGTCGCGGCCACTTCGGCGGCGAAGTCGGTCACCTGCTTCTCGATGCCTTCGCCGAGCTGGTAGCGCGTGAAGCCGATCAGCTTCAGGCCGAGCTTCTCCACCACGGCCTTCACCCGGCTTTCGCCGTCATGCACCCAGACCTGCTCCAGCAGCACCACTTCCTCGTAGAACTTGCGGATGCGGCCTTCGACCATCTTCTGGATCACGGCTTCGGGCTTGCCCGAGGCCATGGCCTGTTCCGTCAGCACGGCCTTCTCACGCTCCAGCGCCGAGGGCTCGACCGCGCTCACATCGAGCGCTGCCGGACGCGTCGCCGCGACATGCATGCCGATCTGACGGCCGAGCGTCTCCATCACCTGCATCTCGTTCTCGCCTTCGAGCGCCACCAGCACGCCGATCTTGCCGAGGCCCGGCTTGACCGCATTGTGCATGTAGGTGGCGACCGTGCCCTTCGAGACGCGCAGCACGCTGGCGCGGCGGATGGTCATGTTCTCGCCGATGGTGGCGATCAGCTTGGTGAGTTCTTCCTGGGTGCTGTGCTGCGTGCCCGGATAGGTCGCGGCCTTCAGCGCCTCGATATCCTCGCCGACGGAGAGGGCGAGCCCTGCCACTTCGGCGACGAAATTCTGGAAGCTCTCATTGCGCGCAACGAAATCCGTCTCGGCATTGACTTCGACCATCGCGGCGACGTGCGGGCCCGAGGCCACGCCCACCAGGCCCTCGGCGGCCACGCGGCCGGACTTCTTGGCGGCTGCCGAGAGGCCCTTCTTGCGCAGCCAGTCAATGGCGGCCTCGATATCGCCGCCGCTTTCCACCAGCGCCTTCTTGCAATCCATCATGCCGGCACCCGTCGCATCGCGCAGGTCCCGAACCATGGAAGCCGTGACTTCAGCCATCGTCTTGCTCCTTCTGTGTCGGGCTCAGTTCGCGGCCGCAGGGGCAGCAATTGCGGCTTCTTCGGCGGCGACTTCGATCACCGGCTCCTCGGCCATCGGCTCGGCCATGGCGCCGACATCGCGGCCCGAGGCCTGCATTTCAGCCGAGATACCGTCGAACACGGCCGCGGCGACGAGGTCGCAATACAGGTTGATCGCGCGGATGGCGTCGTCATTGCCCGGGATGGGGAAGGTCACGCCGGTGGGATCGCAATTGCTGTCCACCACGGCCACCACGGGGATGCCGAGCGTGTTGGCTTCCTCGATGGCGAGCTTCTCCTTCACCACGTCGATCACGAAAATCATGTCGGGCAGGCCGCCCATTTCGCGGATGCCGCCGAGTGCGCGGTCAAGCTTGTCGCGCTCCCGGTTCAGCATCAGGATTTCCTTCTTGGTCAGGCCCTCGATGTTGCCCTGCAAGCGCGCATCCATCTCCTTCAGGCGCTTGATCGAGCCCGTGATGGTCTTCCAGTTGGTCAGCATGCCGCCGAGCCAGCGGTGGTTCACGTAGTACTGGCCGCAGCGCGTCGCGGCTTCCGCCACATATTCCGCGGCCGCCTTCTTGGTGCCCACGAAGAGCACGCGGCCGCCGCCGGCCACCGTGTCACGCACGGTGCGCAGCGCGCGCTCCAGCATCGGCACGGTCTGCTGCAGATCCAGGATATGCACCTGGTTGCGCACGCCGAAGATGAAGGGCGCCATGCGCGGGTTCCAGCGCCGCGTGTGGTGGCCGAAATGCACGCCCGCCTCGAGCAGCTGGCGCAGGGAAACTTCTGGCATCGCCATGGTAAAATACCTTCCAAATCAGTCCGGTTGAGCCTCCGCGATGCAAACCCCGGCGATTTGCCAGGACCGGACCCTTGCCGTGAGGAAGGGAGCACCGCGTGTGGATTTCCGTAGGGCCATCCCCGCGGATGGCAGCGCTATGGCCGAAAACCGGCCCCAACGCAAGAACGGGGGATGCAAGAAGCGGCCACCCCTTCCAGCGCCGCGCGCAGCGCAGCGGCCCCCCGCGCCACCGGGCCGTCATTCACCACCTGGATGACGTGCAGCCCCTCGGGCAGGCGGATCTCGCGGGCCAGCCGCGCCTCGATCCGGGTCGCATC
The DNA here is from genome assembly GCF_023243115.1 of Sediminicoccus sp. KRV36. NCBI lineage: Bacteria > Pseudomonadati > Pseudomonadota > Alphaproteobacteria > Acetobacterales > Roseomonadaceae > Sediminicoccus > Sediminicoccus sp. KRV36. The sequence continues at coordinate 3,642,654 of NZ_CP085081.1, read as the reverse complement.
CTCCCGCCCGCGCCGGGCCAGGCGCTCGGCCAGCAGGGCAGGGGGGGCCGTCACCTCGATCACGCGCAGCGGGCGCAGTGCGGCGGCCTCCAGCAGCATGGCGCGCGAGAGGCTGAGCACGGCCACGCGCCCGGCCGGCGCCTCGGCATGGCGGATGCCATAGCAGAGCCCATGGGCGCGCCAGTGCAAGATGAAGGCGCCCGCTTCCAGCGCGGCTTCGAAGGCCTCGGGCGAGAGGGATTCATGCGCCTCGCCGCCCGCAGTGGCGGCGCGGGTTACGCTGCGGCGGGAGAAGTGAAACCGCGGATCGCCGGCCAGTTCTGCCCGGACGGCGTCCAGCAGCGTGTCCTTCCCGGCACCCGAGGGCCCCGCCACCGCCACCCAAAACATGCCGCCTCCCGATTGACCGCGAACCGCATCTTCGCCCAGATCAGCGCGCATCCGAAAGGTCATCCCATGTTCACCACCCGCCCCGAGATCGCTGGCACCTTTGGCGCGGTCGCCACCACGCATTGGCTGGCGAGCCAGGTTGGCATGGCCGTATTGGAGCGCGGGGGCAATGCCTTTGACGCCGCGGCCGCCGCCGGCTTCACCTTGCAGATCGTGGAGCCGCATCTGAACGGCCCGGCCGGCGATTGCCCGATCATCCTGCATGACGCGCGCCTGGGCCGCGAGATCGTCATCTGCGGCCAGGGTCCGGCCCCCTCCGGCTTGAGCGTTGATCACATCACCCGGCAACTCGGCCTCGACATGATGCCGGGCACCGGCTTCCTGCCCGCCCCCATCCCCGGCGCCTTCGACGCCTGGGCCACCATGCTGCAGAACCACGGCACCTGGCGGCTGCGCGACGTGCTGGCCTATGCCATCGGCTATGCCCGGAACGGCGCCCATATGGTCCCGCGCATCTGCCAGACCATCGCGACCGTGCGGCCATTGTTCGAGAGCGAGTGGACCAGCTCCGCCGCCTTATGGCTGCGCAATGGCGGCCCCCAGCCCGGCCAGCTCTATGCCAACCCCACCCTTGCCGACACCTATGAGCGGGTGCTGCGCGAGGCCGAAGGCCCCGGCCGCTCACGCGAGGCCGAGATCGAGGCGGCCCGCCGCACCTGGTATGGCGGCTTCGTCGCGGAAGCCATCGAGCGCTTCGCCCGCACGCCGGCCATGGACACCTCCGGCCAGCGCCATGCCGGCGTGATCACGGCGCATGACATGTCGCAATGGCGCGCGGGGATCGAGGCACCGGTCACGCTCGACTACCAGGGCACCACCGTCCTGAAATGCGGCGCCTGGAGCCAGGGGCCTGCCATGCTGCAAACCCTCGCTTTGCTGGCCGGCTATGACCTGCCCGCCATGGACCCGGTGGGCGAGGACTACGTCCACCACGTGACCGAGGCGATGAAGCTCGCCTTCGCCGATCGCGAGGCGTTTTATGGCGATCCGAACTTCGTGGATGTGCCGCTGGCCACGCTGCTCTCGCCCGAATACGCCGCACTTCGCCGCAAGCTGATCGGGCATGACGCCTCGCTCGAATTCCGCCCGGGCAACCCGGATGGCCTGCCGGTGCGCGGCGTGGATTACGCGGCCGCCGTCCGCCGCGCCGAGGAAATGGCCATGGCCGCCGGCACGGGCGAGCCCACCGTCTCGCGCCTTGGGGCCGCCGGCGGCGACACCTGCCATGTGGATGTGATTGACCGCGACGGGAATTTCGTGAGTGCCACGCCCTCCGCCGGCTGGCTGCAATCCTCGCCCGCCATTCCGGAGCTGGGCTTCTGCCTGGGCACGCGCTGCCAGATGTTCTGGCTGGACCCCACGCTGCCCAACGGGCTGATGCCGGGCAAGCGGCCGCGCACCACCCTCTCCCCCTCCATGGTGCTGCGCGAGGGCAAGCCCTGGATGAGCTTCGGCACACCCGGCGGCGAGCAGCAGGACCAGTGGCAGCCCATCATGCTGAGCCGCATGCTGGCGCATGGCTTCAATATCCAGGAGGCGATCGACCTGCCCTCCTTCCATTCCGAGCATTGGGTCAGCAGCTTCTGGCCGCGCGGCGCCAAGCCCGGAAAGCTCGTCCTGGAAGGCCGCTTCGCGCCCGAGGTGCTGGCCGCATTGCGCGCGCGCGGCCACAAGGCCGAGATGGGGGGCGATTGGAGCGAAGGCCGCCTGACCGGCGCGCGGCGGGAGAAGGATGGGCAGATCTTCGCGGGTGCCAATCCGCGCGGGATGCAAGGGTATGCCGTGGGCCGTTGAGGGGCGCTGCCCCTCAAACTCCCCGGCAGGAAACTGAGTTTCCTGCACCTTCCATCAAATCAGGGTGCAGGGAACAAGTTCCCTGCCGGGGAGCGCGAGGGGCAGAGCCCCTCGCTAAGGCTTCTACCACTCGCCGTAGAACACCCCCGCCGCCTTGTGCCGGTCCGTGCGGAACTCCGCCTCCGCCCAGCTCAGCGTCGTGCGGCATTTGAGGCCCGTCGCCCAGGCCAGCAGCTTCTCGCGCATTGCGGCGCGCACCGCCTCCAGCCCAGGATCGGTGCCGAGGTCGTGGAACTCCTCGGGGTCAGCCACAAGGTCGTAGAGCTGCGCCGGCATCCCGCTGGTCCAATGGATGTATTTCCAGCGCGCGTCGCGAATCATGAACGCGCGGTGCTGCCCGGTGGGCAGGCCCAGGCGCCGGCGGGCACCGCGGAAGGTCCAGTCCAGCTCGCTCACCACGGCATCGCGCCATTCGGTCGCGGTGCCGCGCGTCAGCGGCAGCAGCGAAGCGCCTTCCAGCAGATGCGGCTGCGACGGCAAGCCCAGCGCGTCCAGGATGGTGGGCACCACGTCAATCGCCTGCACGAAGCGGGCATCCGTGGTGCCGCGCGTGGCATCGGCTTCGGGTGAGGGATCGTAAAGCAGGAAGGGCACGCGCTGGATGCAGTCGTGGAACAGCTCCTTCTCGCCCAGCCAATGGTCGCCCAGGTAATCGCCATGGTCGCTGGTGAAGATCACCATCGTGTCGCGCCAGCGATCCTGCGCCTCCAGCAGCGCCCAGACGCGGCCCAGATGCGCATCCACCTGCGCGATCAACCCCTGATAGGTGGGGCGTACGGCGGCGATGCAAGCATCCTGCTGGAAGCTTTGCGCCACCTCCTCATTCTGGAATTCGCGCAGCACGGGATGGATGCCGGGGCCGCGCTCATCGGCATGGCGCTGCACCGGCAGGCATTGCTCGGGCGTGTACATCGCGTGAAAGGGCGCGGGCGCGATATAGGGCCAATGCGGCTTCACATAGGAGAGGTGCAGCACCCAGGGCTTCTCGCCCTGCTCGGTGATGAAGCGCAGCGCCTGGTCCGTCGTATAGGCGGTCTCGCTGTGCTCCTCGCGCACGCGGGCGGGCAGCCGGGCATGGCGCATCTTCCAGCCGTTCAGCACCTCGCCCTTGTCGTTCTCCACGGCGATGACGTGATCCGTCCAGGGGTCGGGGCTCTCATAGCCCTGGGCGCGCAGCCAATGGGCGTAGCCGCTGTCGGTCTCGGCGTGGTGGCCGTCATGGCGGTCCACCAGGGTGAACCAGCCCTCGCGCAGCAGCACGGCCAGCTCATCCTGGCCATCCAGCAGCAGGCGCTTCATGCCATGGCCATCGGGCATGAAATGCGTCTTGCCGGCCAGCGCCAGGCTGCGGCCCGCCTCGCGCAGATGCCAGCCCAGCGTCACCTCGCCGACACTGAGCGGCACGCGGTTATGCGTGGCGCCGTGGCTGGCGACGTAGCGGCCGGTGTAGAAGCTCATCCGCGAAGGGCCGCAAATGCCGGATTGCACATAGGCCTGGGAGAAGCGCACGCCGCGCGCCGCCAGCGCATCCATGTTGGGCGTCCTGAGAAAGGGATGGCCGGCGCAGCCAAGGTGATCCCAGCGCAGCTGGTCGCACATGATGAAGAGGATGTTCTTCGCGGGCATTGGCGTTTTCCTGAGCGGGCTGCATCCTACCGCGAACAAGGCAACAGGAAACGTCATGCCCCGCTTCACCACCCTGACCCCTGAAACCATGACGGCCCGCCAGCGCGAAGTGGCGGAACACATCGGCGCCGGCGCCCGCGGCGGGCTGCGTGGGCCTTTCCCCGCCTGGCTGCACAGCCCCGACATGGCCGATGCACTGCAACGCGCCGGGCGCTTCATGCGCTGGGGCAGCAGCTTCCCCGCCCGGCTTTCGGAACTGGCCATCCTGATCACCGCCAAGCGGTACCGGGCGCGCTACGAATGGTTCGCCCACCACCCCCTGGCCCTGGAGGGCGGGCTGCGGCCCGAAATCGCCGAAGCCGTGCGCCTGGGGCAGCCCCCCGCCGACATGGCGGCGGATGAGGTCGCCGTGTATCGCTTCTGCACCGAGTTGCACGCCGATGGCGATGTCAGCGACGCCGCCTTCGAGGCCGCGAAAGCCCTGTTCGGCGAACCCGGAATCGTCGAGCTTCTGGGCATCTGCGGCTATTACACGGCGGTCGGCCTGACGTTGAACGTGGCGCGTGTGCCCCTGCCCGAGGGCACGCCCGATCCTTTTGGCGACTGAAGCCCTTCCAAGCCGCCAGGGCATCGGCTAGGAAGGCCTTGGTCTGGACCCGTAGCTCAGCTGGATAGAGCGCTGCCCTCCGAAGGCAGAGGTCGATGGTTCGAATCCATTCGGGTCCGCCACTCATCCAACTGAGTTTATTGGGTTTTTTAGGGCGTCCTTCGGGGCGCCTTTTTCATTTATCGCCCAAATGGCGAGATTGAAATGCAGTATGAGTCCAAGTAACGGCATTTATCGAACATAGAGCGAACATAATCAGAACGAAACCGCGTTAGCGACTTCTGCCAAGAACGCTGGATTATGGTGCCCATAGACACGCTCGATGATTTCTTTTGACGTGTGCGTAGCTTTGGCGATTTTTTCATAAGACATGCCGGCCTGGACCATCCATGTGATTGAAGTGTGTTTGAGGGTGTGAGCACTGATATGCTTGATCCCAGCACGCCGGCAGGCGGCGGATAGCGCGGTCTTCACGTCTGAGATGCGTTCGCCTCGGAATTCGATCACGTAGTCTGACGTTGCCAATCCCTTCGCGTGCTTCAGCGCGGCGACCAGACCTGTGTTGCCGACGATGGGCGCGACGCCACGCCGCTTGTTGCCTACGTCGCCGCCGAAGTCGATTTGCTCATGGCCTTTAAGGTGGAGGGCCACCTGATCCCATTTCAGCGACAGGATGGCTTCAGGCAAAAACGCCCGCGGTCTGTTCGCCGGATCGGTCACGCCAGATGTCGGGGATGCGGCGGCGCGTCAGCGCTGACGTTTTGGCGGCTGCTGCCACCCCCAGCACCGCAAAGCACCCAGGCTGATGGCAGGGCGGCCACGCCGTGCCCTGCGCGCGGCGCCCAGTGAAGGCCGCCCGCCGGATCTTCCCCGACGCATCAAGGATTTGCTGCCATCGGCAGAAAAAGTATAGGCTTTTCCGCAGCCCGGCCTGAAGTTCGCGCGGAGGGTTCATCATCGCGGCAGGGCAGGAATGCCAATGGATCGAAGAGGATTATTCGAGTGAACTCTGGAATCCGAAGCCCTGGCAGTCAAAACCCTGGAACACAGAATTCCGGTATTCGGAAACCTGCCATCGGCGCTGCTCGCCCCGGGGATGCGGCCGCGCTCTCTTCACTTTCCCGGCCGGCCCCGCTCACCTCGCATGTCGCCGAACACCGGATGGATGAGCTCGGGCGGCTGAATGTCGTCGTCTTCGCGCGCCCGGACCAGGAACCGGCCTTTTGGTTCGAACTGCCCGACGCCTCGCTGGAGGCCGCCATCCTGCTGGAGCGGAAGGTGATGGACATCGCCTTGACCGACCTCCTGAAAAATCCCGCGCTGGAATGGCAGTTCGAGCATGCCGGCCACCCGAGGAGCGGCAAGAACCACTCCCCCGAAAACATGATCGAGGGCGTGGATACCTTCTACCTGGGGTCCGTGGCGGCCGATGAAGGCGAGGCGATTGCCGCGGCGCAAGGCGAAGTGGGCGGGCTGGTGGCGGCAACGGCCGTGCTGATGGACCCCGCGCTGAACGCGACCTGCGCGGTCTCGCCCCTGGCTCAGTATGAGTTGACCATGCTCGCCGCTGTCCAACGCTGCGAAGGGCGGATCGTCGCAAGCTTTCTCAGTGCCGAGGGCGAAGTGTTGCGCCAGGAAAGCTGGCCCATTTCGAGCAGCCACCGGGGTGGGGTTTCGGTCGAAGACTATCAGAAACTCTCCCTGCTTCTGGTGGCGCCCGCAGCTTCCGCCACGCTCACCATCACCATCGAGAAGGGGCCCACGCTCCGGCGTGACACCAGCTACGTGTTTTTCGCCAAGGTCGCGCTGCAGCAGCAGCGCAAGGCCGATGCCGCCCCAAGCTACGCGCCACCGGGCCGCTTCCGCGACTTGAGCGCATTGCAGGGCATGGTGGCCATTTCGGCCAGGTTGGCGCGGCCACGTGGCCTGCGGGCAGGCCCTGTCGGGCTGGTAAAGCTGCATCTGGATCTGCAGGGATCAGTCGAAATCCTGGAGGATGTCGAGTTTCCGGAACAGGCGACCGCCCCCCAGGTGACGCAGTTCGATGTTTCGCATCGCCAGATCAGGATCGCCGGCCGGCTTGCGCCAGGTTCCCTCAGTTCCCTCAACCTGGGCGCCTTCGTGGATGGTGAATTGAGCATCACCGGACATGCGCAGATCGCCGATGGCACCTTCACCGTAGAACTGTACCTGAGTGCGAAGCATATGGATGGAATGCTTCATCTCATCGAGTTGCGGCAATTGCCCGAAGAGATTCCACTGGCCGCCCAGGTGGAGATCCTGCCCGCCTACATGACGCCCTGGCCGGCGCTTCAGCTGCATGCGGGCCAACCGCTGGATATCAACGCATCGCCGGCTGCCCGCTTCCATTTCCAGAGCTATCGGGACTGGGCCGCGCATTCCGGTGAACCGGTGTGGCGGGCGCCGCCAGACCTGGCGCTGCTGCATGATGAGTTGCTGACGGGCTTTCGCAAGCGCAGGGAGTATCCCGTGCTGCGGGTTCCCCAGGCTGATGCGCCGCGCGTCTCCATCGTGATCCCGATCCATGACAAGTTCGAGGTCACCTACAATTGCGTGGCGTCCCTGCTGTTTGCTTTTGACCCGACGTCGTTCGAGATCATCCTGGTGGATGATGGCTCCACCGATGAAAGCGCGAGTCTCGAAACATTCCTGCCCGGCGTTCGTGTGGTGCGCCACTCCGCGGCCCTCGGGTTCGTGGCGTCCTGCAATGACGGCGCGCAGATCGCGCGGGGCGAATTCATCTGCTTCCTGAACAATGACACGGAAGTGACCCCGAACTGGCTGGCCGAGTTGCTGCTGGTGTTCGAGAATTTCGACGGCGTCGGGCTGGTCGGCAGCAAGCTGCTCTATCCCGATGGCCGCCTGCAGGAAGCCGGTGGCATCGTCTGGGGTTCGGGCAATCCCTGGAATGTCGGCCGGAACGGCAATGCGCAGGATCCGCGCTACAATTATGTGCGCCAGGTGGATTATCTCTCGGGGGCCGCCATCCTGCTTCGGCGCGATCTCTGGTCGGCCCTGGGGGGGTTCAGCGCGGAGTTCGCGCCAGGCTATTTTGAAGATACGGACCTGGCGATGAAGGTCCGGCAGGCGGGGTTGAAGGTGGTCTATGTGCCGACCTCGCAGGTGTTTCATCATGAGGGGCAATCCTCGGGCACCACCGTCACCTCGGGCATGAAGCGCTTCCAGGAGATCAATCGCCCGAAGTTCAAGCGCAAATGGGCGCAGCTCTTTGCCGGTCATGGTGTGGAGGGCGTGGCACCGGACCGCGAGAAGGACCGCAACGTCACGTTGCGCGTGCTCTTTGTGGATCATCGCTTCCCCGCCGTTGATGCCGATGCGGGCGGCTATGCGGCATTCCAGGAAATCCGGCTGCTGCAGGCCTGCGGGGCCAAGGTCAGCTTCTTGCCGCGCAACCTGGCCTATATGGACCGCCATGTCCTGGCCTTGCAGCGGATCGGCGTCGAATGCCTCTACGCGCCCTTTGTCACGTCATTCGGTCGGTATATCGAGCAATCGGCCCATGAGTATGACCTCGTCTATGTGACGCGGTATTCGGTGGCCCAGGACCTGCTCCCCGCCCTGCGGGAGCATGCCCCCGCCGTGCGGGTGGCCTTCTGCCTGGCCGATCTCCATTTCCTGCGCGAAGCGCGGGAGGCGGCACTCGGATCGGACGCCTATAGTTTCGAAGGGGCGAGGGCCACGCGGGAGGCGGAACTCGCCATGGTGCGCGCGAGCGACGTGACGCTGAGCTATTCCGAGACCGAACTCGCCGTGTTGGAAAGCCATCTCTTCGGGGAGGCGAAGCTGGCGAAGCTCCCCTGGGTGGTGGATGTGAACGAGGCGGCGCTGCCGCGTTTCGCCGAGACCTCCGGCCTGCTGTTTGTCGGCGGCTTCCGCCACCCGCCCAATATCGCCGCGGTAGAGTTCCTGGCGCGGCATGTCATGCCGCTGCTGGCCGAACGCGCGCCGGACATCATCCTGAGCATTGTCGGCAGCAATCCGCCTCCGTCCATCCAGGCGCTGGATGGCGGCAATATCAGGGTGATCGGCTACGTCCCCAGCCTGGACCCCGTCTTCCAGCAGGCGCGCGTCTTCGTGGCGCCGCTGATGGCCGGGGCGGGCATGAAGGGCAAGGTGCTGGAAGCCATCTCCCGTGGGGTGCCAAGCGTGCTTTCGACCATCGCCGCCGAAGGGATTGGTCTCACGGCCGGCCATGATTGCTGGCTGGCCCGCACGGCGGAGGAATGGGCCTCGGCGATCGAGCGGCTTCATGCGGATGAGGCGGAGTGGCGGCGCGTCCAGGCCAATGCCGCGGAATTGGCCCGCAGCCGCTTCTCCTTCCAGCAGGGGCACGAGATGACGCGCGAATGGATGGCCAAGATTGATCTGTACGACCGCGCCAGGTCCGCGCTGGTGTATCGGCATTGCCGCCCGGTCAGCTACGGGCGATAGGCGCGCCATCGAGCAATGCGCGCTTCCATCGTCGCAGTCGGCAGGCGAAGCGCAATCTCTCAAGATTGATCAAGGCGACAACCACCGCCTGGACCGCAGGCCGTCCGCGTCGCTTCAGCTATCCTGGTAGCGCCGCAAGGCGAAGCGGTGCAATTCAAGGTCGGCGGCGTTGGCTTCAACGAGCCGTTCATACAGGCCCTCTCCCAATTCCTGCTGCAGTTCGCGCAACCGATCATCGAGCGAAAGCCCTGGCCGCTGGGTCACGTTCGCGCGCGTTGGGGTCAGGGAAAGCCCAGGGAAATGCGGCGCCAGGGCTAAGGTGAAGGCGCGCAACGAGGCGTCATACGCTTCCACCACACCGACATTCGGCAGGGCGCTGACAGCAGCCATGGCGCGGATCAACTCCGTGCCTTCCGTAGGGGGTAAGGCTTGCGCAAGCCGCAGCGTCTGGAAGTTCCGGATGGATCGGTCACCGTCGCGGTCCAGGCGCCAAGTGATATAGCCAGCAAGATCGGTCCCTCGCGCAAGGATGGAACCCTCCGTATCCTTGGTTTGCCGGCGTTCGAACTCATAAATGGAACGCACACGGTCGAGCGGATGACGGAGCATGATCAACGGATGAACCATGACATCGGCGATCCGGGGCACCGGCAGCAGCGCCGTATGGGATGACAGGACTGATATCTGGGGGTGTTCGGCGATGTAATCGGCGATATCGGCGCTGCGCCAGCCTGCGCCCTGGCCCTCGCGCTCGCTCCAGGCTTGGCCGAAATGGGCTTTCAGCGTCTGGTCCAGCGATGTGCCGGCGTTCTTGAAGAGATGATAATGCAGAATCACGTGGCGGGAAGTTCCGGAAACTTCCCGGGTCCTTGCCAGGATGGGCTCATCGTCGGCTGGGTATTCGGCAGGACCCGGCGGCGCGGCGTCTGGCGCATGTTCTGCCAGGGCAGTTTTCATCGTAGCGCGGGCCTTGTTCCATTCATGGCGGTCCAACCGATCCTCCGGAGCGGAACGAAGCATGGTGCCGTGCAGTTGCATCGCCAATTGCTCAAAAGGCTGATCGCCACTGATGTCGCGCCGTTCGGGATGCGGCGTTGCCGCATGCGCCACGAGCCAGTGGTCCAGGGCCATGGCCTTGGGGCCTTGGGTCTCGGGCGGCGCCAGATCGAGGCTGGCAAAGGCTGCTGTGATGGTGGAGCGCCAATCGGCGTAAAGCGCGTCATGGTTCAGCACCGTGCGGCGCATGGGGCGGGAAAATTCTTCTGCGGCGAGCATATGTGCCAGCCACAGGAGATACGCCTGCTCGGATGCCAGGCCGAACCGCGTTGCCAGGTCGGCGGCCACATCACGCGGATCCCTGGCAATCAGCACGACCAAAGGGGTCACCGCATGGTGGAGGCAAGCGGCGCGCCAGATGGGAAGCATGCGCGCGAGGCCCGGATCTTCCAACGCAATGACGGGGTCACGGCGCACGGCATCGCCGAGCAACCCGCCGGCAAATTGCGTATATTGCCGCTGCTCCAGCGGTTCGGCCCAGATCGGCGCGATGGGTCTGGGATCCAACGGGCCGCGGCCGGCCTTCGCGATCAGGCGGCGGTTGAAGTCGGACAAGGCTTGGCGTGTTGCGTCGGATGCGGCCAAGTCGAGGCATTCGATCAGAGGGGAGATCGGCGAAGCTTGCCCAGTCGGCGGGCCCAAAAAGAAGAGCGTCTTACGCAATTTGATGCCCGTGTGGAGGTTTTTGGCGCAAGCGCGCAGTCTTCGTTGCTATTCAGTAGGGAGTGTTCTGGAATCGAGTCAATGCTGATCTTCCCCCCTTAGGATGCTTTGGCTGGACCCGCTGCCACGGCCACGCCTCCCAGGCGCGCGATGCCTTTTCCCGCGTGTGATGAACTTTGCCATCCCTTTCCCTCCGCCCTTCATGCCGCCCTGAGCGGAGTGCCGCTTGCACCCGCGTCCCGTAACGCTTATCTGACAGGTTCGCCGCGCCGCAGCATGGCCCCCACGCCAGAATTGCGGCCGCCCTTCATTGCCCGAGGTTCCCCATGGCCCGCGTCACCGTCGAAGACTGTATCCTCCAGGTTCCGAATCGCTTCGAGCTGGTTCTGCTCGCCGCCCAGCGCGCCCGCAACATCAGCCGGGGCGAGAGCCTGACCATTGATCGCGACAATGACAAGAACCCCGTCGTCGCCCTGCGCGAAATCGCCGACCAGACGGTGGAATTGCCGGCCCTCGAGCAGGATCTCATCAAGTCCCTCAGCCGCGCGCCGGAGCCGGAGCCCGTCGAGGACGAGGTGATGGATCTGATCGACACGAACGAGAACATCTTCGGCGTCATGGATGTGAACGAGGAATTGCCCGCCGAACTGGGGGGCGAGGATTTCTCCCCCGATGACCTCGAAGCGCAACTCGCCGCCGAACTCGGCGGCCGCGAGGACTGAGTTAGCCCGGATGACGCTCCGCGCCGCCCCGGATCATCCGGCGGTGGCGCGCGCGCCTGATGGCCTGGCCGGCGGCGGGGCCGCCATCCCTGGCCTGGATGCCGTCGTTGAATTCTGCGAGCGGATCACCGCGGCCGATCCCCGGCTCGATGCCGATGTGATCCTGCGCGCCGGCCGTTTCGCGGCGGAGGCCCATGCCAGCCAGGCCCGCCAGAATGGCGAGCCCTACATCATCCATCCCATTGCCGTCGCCGAAATCCTGGCGGGCTACCACCTCGACACCGCCACCATCGCCACCGCCCTGCTGCATGATGTGGTGGAGGATACGCCGCACAGCCTGGCCGAGATCGAAAAGCGCTTCGGCGCCGAAGTCTCCCGCCTCGTGGATGGCGTCACCAAGCTCTCCCGCATCGAGGTACAAAGCGAGCGCACCAAGCAGGCCGAAAACCTGCGCAAGCTGCTGCTGGCGATGAGCGAGGATCTGCGCGTCCTCCTCGTGAAGCTGGCGGACCGGCTGCACAACATGCGCACCATCGGCTTCGTGACGAAGCCCGAGAGCCGGCTGCGCACGGCGCGCGAAACACTCGACATCTACGCCCCGCTGGCCGAGCGCATCGGCATGGAAGCGCTGAAGACCGAGCTGGAGACGCTGGGTTTCCGCGAACTCAACCCCGATGCCTGGGCCACCATCGCTCAGCGCCTGACCTATCTGCGCGGCCGCTCGGCCGATATCATCCCCGAGATCGAGCAGGAGCTGCGCGAGGCGCTCGAAATCAACGGCGTACCGGTGGATGAAGTCTCGGGGCGCGCGAAATCGCCCTATTCGATCTGGCGCAAGATGCAGGCGAAGAACGTTGCTTTCGAAGGGCTTTCGGATGTGATGGCCTTTCGCATCATCGTGCCCGAGCGCGCGCATTGCTACATGGCCCTGGGCGCGGTGCATGACGCGTTCAAGGTGATCGCCGGGCGCTTCAAGGACTACATTTCCACCCCCAAGACCAATGGCTACCAGTCGCTGCACACCGGCGTCCTGCTGCCCGGCCGCCGCGACGAGGCCAAGATCGAATTGCAGATCCGCACGCGGGAGATGCACCACATCGCCGAATACGGCCTGGCGGCCCATTGGGTCTACAAGCAGGGCGGACAGGCGGCCGAGGCCAAGAGCTACCCTTGGGTGCGCGCCCTGCTCGACATCCTGGAGAGCGAGCCCGAAGTCCAGGACGCGATGGAGAGCACAAAGCTCCAGCTGCATCGGGAGCTGGTCTTCTGCTTTTCGCCCAAGGGCGACCTGATCGAGCTGCCGCAAGGCGCCACGCCGGTGGATTTCGCCTACCACGTGCACAGCCAGGTGGGTGATGCCTGCGTCGGCGCCAAGGTGAATGGGCGCATCGTCAAGCTCGACCACAAGCTGCTGAATGGCGACCAGGTGGAGATCATCACGGCCAAGGGCGGCCAGCCCAACCCGGCCTGGATGAAATTCGTGAAGTCGGGCAAGGCGCAGGCGCGCATCCGCCGCTTCGCCCAGGCCGAGGAAAAGCAGAAGCAGCGCGACGAAGGCCGCACCGCCATCGTCAAGGCGTTCCGCCAGAACGGCCTGGAATTCCAGGAAAAGCTGCTGGAGCCCGCTGTGAAGGCGCTCCGGCAATCGGGCGTGGAGGAAATGTTCCACGCGGTGGCCGCCGGCAGCATCAGCGCGCGTGATGTGGTGAATGCGGCCTTCCCCGAATTGCGGGCGCCGGCGCGCGGCATGGAGCCGATGGGCCTTGTCGCCCCCCGCGCGCGGCTGGGGCGCCATGGGCAGAAGCAGGCTTCGGTGCCGGCCGCCCCCATCACCGGCGTGGTGGCGGGGATGCAGCTGCACTTCGCCCAATGCTGCCACCCCATCCCGGGCGACCGGATCGTCGGCATCGTCACCACCGGCAAGGGCGTCACCGTGCACACCCAGGATTGCCACATGCTGGAGAATTTCTCCGCCACACCGGAGCGCTTTCTCGATGTGGATTGGGAGCAGGGGTCCCTCGGGCCGGCCGCGCATGTCGTGCGGCTCTCGGTCGCGGCGGTGAATGGGCCGCAGCTCCTCTCGGGGGTGGCCAATGCCATCAGCAAGCAGAAGGGCGTGCTGACCAATCTGCGCCTCGCCCGGCGCGATGATGACGAATGCGACCTGAACCTGGATGTGGAGGTGCGCGACACGCGCCACCTGGCCGAGGTGATGGGCACGCTGCGCGCCTGTGAGGGCGTCGTGCGCGTGGATCGGGCGCGGGGATGAGGCCCGCGGCCGGCCGCATCCGCAACGAATCCGGCCGCGCGGCGGCGTGGGGCAGGGCATGATCCTGGGCATCGGCAATGACGTCTGCGATATTCGCCGCATCGAGGCCGTGATGGCGCGGCATGGCGCGCGCTTCCTGGAGCGGGTCTTCACCCCGATCGAGCGCGCCAAGGCCGAGCGGAGGACCGAACGCATCCGCGCCGGCACCTACGCCAAGCGCTTCGCCGCCAAGGAGGCCGCGAGCAAGGCCCTGGGCACGGGATTTCGCGCCGGCGTCTTCATGCAGGATCTGGGGGTCGTGAACCTGCCTTCCGGCCAGCCCACCCTTCGCCTGAGCGGGGGGGCGGCCGCGCGCCTCGCCGCCATGACGCCGCCCGGGCATCGGGCGGAGATCGCGCTGACCATGACGGATGAATACCCCTATGCCAGCGCCATCGTCATCATCACCGCCGTGCCTGAATCGCCCGTGCTTCCTTGACTCCAGCCGGGGGCTGGGCTCAATCCCCAGGCTCCTGATGCGGTTCCCCAAGCTCCATGGCGAAAAACTCCACCTCAATGACGAAGAAGAAAACGGGCGGCTGGCTCGAGAGCGTCAAGACGATCCTCTACGCCGCGCTGATTGCCATTGGCATCCGCACCGTGGCGTTCGAGCCGTTCAACATCCCCTCGGGTTCGATGATCCCGACGCTGTTGGTGGGCGACTACCTGTTTGTGTCGAAGTATTCCTATGGCTATTCGCGGCACTCCATGCCGTTCAGCCCGAACCTCTTCTCGGGCCGCATCTGGGGGGCGACGCCGCAGCGCGGCGATGTGGCGGTGTTCAAGCTGCCGCGCGATACCAGCCAGGACTACATCAAGCGCATCATCGGCCTGCCGGGGGATATCGTGCAGGTCCGGCGCGGCATCCTGCATCTGAACGGTCAGCCGGTGCGGCGCGAATCGCTCGGCCCCTTCGTGGCGGAGGGCGATGGCCCGCGCATGACGGTGCAGCAGTGGCGCGAATTCCTGCCCGGCGGCCGCTCGCACCTCATCATCGAGCAATCGGATGACGGCCCGCTCGACAACACGCCGGAATTCCAGGTGCCGGACGGGCATGTCTTCGCCATGGGTGATAATCGCGACAACAGCCTGGACAGCCGCGTGCCGAGCGCCGTGGGCTTCATCCCCATCGAGAATCTGGTGGGCCGGGCGGAGTTCATCTTCTTCTCGGTGGATGGCAGTGCGCGCTGGTGGGAGGTCTGGGGCTGGCCTTTCGCCATCCGTTACTCCCGCCTGCTGAGTGCAGTCCGATAAGCGGCCCGGTGCGATGACGGACGGCCTCACGCCGTTTGAAACCCGCCTGGGTCATCGCTTCAAGGATCGTGCGCTGCTGCTCCGGGCGCTGACCCATGCCTCCGCGGCGGGCGAGACGGGTGCCGCCAAGACCAATGAGCGGCTGGAATTCCTGGGGGACCGGGTGCTCGGCCTGTGCATGGCCGAATGGCTTTCGGAACTCTATCCCCAGGAAAACGAGGGCGATCTCGGCAAGCGGTTCGGTCTGCTCGTCTCGCGCGATGTGCTGGCGCCGATCGCCGAGCGCATGGGGCTGGGTGCTGCCCTGCGGCTGCCGCCATCGCAGCGGCACAGCAACTTGCGCAGTAGCGCCACGGCGCTGGCCGATGCGTTGGAGGCCGTGCTGGCGGCCCTCTATCTGGATGGCGGCCTGCCCGCGGCCCGCGCCGTGATCGAGCGTGAATGGGTGACGGCGCTGGAAGGCCAGGCGCAGCCGCCGCGCTCGCCCAAGAGCGAGTTGCAGGAATGGACGCTGAAGCGGGGCCTGGGCCTGCCCGCCTACATGACCGTCTCGGTTGGCGGGGAAGGGGTGGATTCCCGATTTGAGTCGACGGTGATCGCCGCCGGGCGCGAAGCGGTCGGTGCCGGCACGAATAAGCGTGCGGCGGAACAGGCGGCGGCGGAAGCCTGGCTCGCGGAGAGAACGGCATGACGGACCAAGAGACCCAGCGCTGCGGCTTCGTGGCCATCCTGGGCGCGCCCAATGCGGGCAAATCCACCCTGGTGAACGCCATGGCGGGCACCAAGGTCACCATCGTCTCACCCAAGCCGCAGACCACGCGCTTCCGCGTGCGCGCCGTGCTGATCGAGGGGCCGGCGCAGATCATCCTGGTGGATACGCCGGGCATCTTCGCGCCGCGCCGCCGGCTGGACCGCGCCATGGTCTCGGCCGCCTGGGGGGGGGCCAAGGATGCGGATTTCGCGCTGCTGCTGGTGGATGCGAAAAGCGGCATCACCGAGACGGTGCGCGGCATCATCGAGCGCCTGGCCCAGCAGCAGCGCCCCGTCTGGCTCGCGCTGAACAAGGTGGATCTGATCCCGCCCGAGACGCTGCTGCCGCTGGCGGCGGAGCTGCACAGGATGCTGCCCTTCGCCGAGACCTTCATGATCTCGGCCGAGAAGAAGCGCGGCCTGGAAAAGCTGCGCACCAAGCTGGCCGAGGTGATGCAGCCCGGCCCCTGGATGTTCCCCGAGGATGAGCTGAGCGACCTGCCCAACCGGATGCTGGCCGCCGAAGTGGTGCGCGAACAGATCCTCCGCCAGACGCATGAGGAAGTGCCGCACCACGCGAGCGTGGAGACCGAGCAATGGACCGAGCGCCCGGATGGCAGTGCCCGGGTGGATTGCACCATCTACATCGCGCGGGCCACGCAGAAGGCCATCCTGATCGGCGAGGGGGGGGCGCGCATCAAGGAGATCGGCAAGCGGGCGCGCCTTGAACTCACGGCGCTGCTGGAACGGCCGATCCATCTGTTCCTGAACGTGAAGGAGCGGCCGGGCTGGGATGAGGAAGGCGGGCGGATCAGGGCGCTGGGCCTGGAAGATGACGGCTGACCGGCGCATTCAGCCAAGGCTGGCAAGGCCGCCGAGCCTGCGGCCACCCGTGAAGCTGGCCGAAGCCGCGCATCGTGCCCCCGGCACGTTCGCGCTGCGCCGCCCCTGAGGGCGCAGAAAATTTCCCTCGAATGGAATGCCCCTGCCGTCGTGCTGGCCACCCGCCCGCATGGCGAAGGCGGCGCAGTGGTCACGCTGCTGACCGAGGCGATGGGCCGGCATGCGGGCCTCGCCAAGGGCGGCGCCTCGCGCGGGCAGGCGGCACTCTGGCAGCCGGGCAATCTGATCGAGGCGCGCTGGGTCGCCCGCCTGGCCGAGCAGCTGGGCAGCCTTTCGGGGGAAATGGTGCATGCGGCGGCCTCCCTCGCGCTGGATGACGCGCTTTCGCTCTCGGTCCTCACCTCGGCCTGTGCGGTGGCGGATGGCGCCCTGCCGGAGCGCGTGGCCCATCCGGGCAGCTTTCACGGCCTGGTCGGCGTGATCGCGGCGCTGGCGCGCGGCCCGGAGCATGCCCTGCCCCTGCTGGTCCATTGGGAAGCGACGCTGCTGGCCGAACTCGGCTATGGCCTGGACCTCGCTACCTGCGCCGCCACCGGCGCCACCGAAAACCTCGTCTTCGTCTCCCCCAAATCCGGCCGGGCGGTGAGTGCCGAGGCGGGGGCAGCCTATGCCGATCGGCTCTTGCCGCTGCCCGCCTTCCTGCGCGATGCGGCGCAGCCCTCCGATGTGCAGGAATGGCTTGCGGGACTCCGCGTGACAGGCTTCTTCCTCACCCGGGATGCCTTCGGCCATCAGCACCGCCCGCTGCCCGCGGCGCGGGAGAGGCTGCAGGACCGCTTGACCTTGATGACGGGACCGACTGCGCATGGCGGATGATCTGGTGAAGGAAGGCGGCGAGATCCGCGACACGCGGCTGGGCGAGGCGCTGAGCGAGCGGTATTTGGCCTATGCCATGTCCACCATCATGGCGCGCAGCCTGCCGGATGTACGCGATGGCCTGAAGCCCGTGCATCGCCGCCTGCTCTGGGCCATGCACCAGCTGAAGCTGGACCCCGATTCAGGCTTCAAGAAATGCGCGCGCATCGTGGGCGATGTGATGGGCAAGTATCACCCGCATGGCGATGCTTCGATCTATGACGCGCTGGTGCGCCAGGCGCAGGAATTCGCGGCCCGCTACACGCTCGTCGAAGGCCAGGGGAATTTCGGCAATATCGACGGCGATAACGCCGCCGCCATGCGCTACACCGAGGCGCGGCTGACCGAGGTGGCGCAGGCCCTGCTTCAGGGCATTGACGAGGACACGGTGGATTTCCGCGCCACCTATGATGGCGAGGATCGCGAGCCCATCGTCCTGCCCGCCGCCTTCCCGAACCTGCTGGCCAATGGCGCGACCGGCATCGCGGTGGGCATGGCCACCAGCATCCCGCCGCATAATGCGGGCGAGTTGTGTGGCGCCGCACTGGCCTTGATCGCCAACCCCGAGATCAGCCACGCCGAGCTGCTGACCCATGTGCCCGGCCCCGATTTCCCGACCGGTGGCGTGCTGGTGGAACCCGCCGAAAGCATCGCCGAAGCCTATGCGACCGGCCGTGGCGGCTTCCGGCTGCGCGCGAAATGGGAGGTCGAGAAGGGCAAGGGCGGCGCCTGGACCATCCTGATTACGGAAATCCCCTACCAGGTGCAGAAATCCAAGCTGATCGAACAGATCGCGCTGCTGCTGGAGGAGAAGAAACTCCCGCTCCTGGCCGATGTGCGGGACGAAAGCACGGAAGATGTCCGCCTGGTGCTGGAGCCGCGCAACCGCACGGTGGAGCCCGCCGTGCTGATGGAGACGCTGTTCCGCGCGACCCAGCTGGAAAGCCGCTTCAGCCTGAACATGAATGTGCTGGATGCGCACCGCACCCCACGCGTCATGTCCCTGCGCGAGGCGCTGCGCGCCTGGCTGGACCACCGGCATGAGGTGTTGCTGCGCCGGACCAACCACCGCCTGGCCGCCATCGCGCGCCGGCTGGAAGTACTGGATGGCTACCTCATTGCCTATCTCAACCTGGACGAGGTGATCCGCATCATCCGCACCGAGGATGAGCCGCGCCCCAAGCTGATGGCCGCCTTCGGCCTCACGGAAGTGCAGGCGGAAGCCATCCTCAACATGCGGCTGCGCGCCTTGCGCCGCCTGGAGGAAATGGAGATCAAGCGCGAGCACGCGAAGCTCGTGAAGGAGCAGAAGGGCCTGCAGGCGCTGCTCGCGTCCGAGGGCAAGCGCTGGGCCGCCATCGCCGCCGAGATCGAGGAGACGCGCAAGAAGTTCGGCGAGGGCAAGCTGGGTGCGCGGCGCACCGCCATCGGCTCCGGCATGCCGGCCGTGGTGGTGGATGAAAGCGCCTTCATCGAGCGCGAGCCCCTCACTGTGGTGCTGTCGGAAAAGGGCTGGATCCGCGCCCTGAAGGGCCACCTGGCCGAGGATGCGGAGCTGCGCTTCAAGGAGGGCGATGCGCTCGCCTTCCGCCTGCATGCGCAAAGCACCGATCGCCTCGTCATCTTCACCAGCAACGGCAAGGCCTACACCCTGCGCGCCGAGACCCTGCCGCGCGGCCGGGGTGATGGCCAGCCGCTGCGCCTCATGCTCGACCTGCCCAATGAGGATGGCGTGCTGGCCATGTTCCTGCCGGCCGAGAATTCCCGCTTCCTGGTGGCCGCGGCCGATGGCAAGGGCTTCCTGGTGGAAGCCGGCGAGCTGATCGCGGAAAAGCGCACCGGCAAGCAGGTCCTGGTGCTGGAGGGCGCGACGCGCGCCGCCCTCTGTGTGGTGGCCGAGGGCGATCACGTCGCTGTCGTGGGGGATAACCGCAAGCTGCTCGTTTTCCCCATCGAGCAATTGCCGGTCATGACGCGCGGCCGCGGGGTGCAGTTGCAATCCTACAAGGATGGCGGCCTGGCGGATGCCAAGGTATTTACGCGGGCGGAAGGGTTGAGCTGGCGCCTGGGAGACCGGGTGCGGGTGGAGACCGATCTGACCACCTGGCGTGGCAACCGGGCCGGCGCCGGGAAGGCGCCGCCCAACGGGTTCCCGCGCAGCAACCGCTTCGGAAGTTGAATCATGCACCGTGTTTTCCTGGCTGCCCTGCTGATGGCCACCTTTGCCACTCCGGCCTCGGCGCAGCGCACCAGCCCGCATGACGGCATCTATGAGGGAACGCGGCTGCAGGATTGCCAGGCCACCGGGCGCTCCGGTCAGACCCGGGTGACGGGGCAACTGCGGGGCAATCGCTTCGAGATCGCGGGGCTGCCGGGCGATCCGCCGCTGGAGGCCACGGTGGGGCCGAATGGCGCGGTGACGCTGCCGAGTTTCGGCCTGTTCGGCGCCGGGACCGGGCAGATCTTTGAAGGCGCCAATAATGCGCGCCGCTTCACCGGCAGCCATCCCGGGCGGGGGCGCTGCCAGATCCTCTATGAGATGCGCCGGACCTCGACGCGGTTCCGGAACTGAGCATCGCGCGCTGGGGCCGGATGCCTTCGCCTGAAGGCAGGTGGCTCTATTCGGCGTTCACCCGCTCGCCCGTGACGGGAACATCCTCGCCAAGCTTCATCCATTGCCCCTGGATCAGCACCTCGGCCGGCCGGTAGCCGGCCTTGTAGGCCATTTTCCGGCTCTCCGCGACCCAATAGCCCAGATAGACATAGGGCTGCCCGCCGCGCACCGCCTCGGCCAGCAGCCACATCACGGCGAAGGCGCCGAGGCTGCGGCGATCCTCCTCGGGGGCGAAGAAGCTGTAGACGGCGGAGAGACCATCCGAGAGCCAGTCGGTCAGGCAGGCGCCAAGCAGGCGGCCCGTGCTGTCCCGGAATTCGACCAGCCCCGTGGTGATGGGCGTGTCCTCCACCATGGCGCGGTAGTCGTAGAACCCCATCGCCGCCATGTCGCCGCCCGGGTGGCGCGTTTGCTGATAATGCTGGAACAGCGCGAACTGCTCGGCCGTGGCGCGTGCGGGTACGGCGCGCACATCAAGATCCGCGTTGCGGGCGGCGATCTTGCGCTGCGTGCGGTTGGGCACGAAATCGGCGGCGCGGACGCGGATCGGGATGCAGGCGCGGCAACCCGGGCAGACCGGCGAATAGGCGATGTTGTGGCTGCGCCGGAACCCGGCGCGGGAGAGGCGGTCATGCAGCAGCTCGGAATCCGGGCCGCTCAATTCGGTCACGATCTTCCGCTCCGTCCGGCCCGGCAGATAGGGGCAGGGCAGGGGCGTGGTGGTGTAGAAAAATTGCGGGCGGCGGGATCGGGTTTGCAAGGCTGGAGTTTCGGGCTTCGGCGCGGGTTTTTCAATCCCTCTGGCGGGCCCTCCAACGTGCCCTCCGGAGGCCAGGCTGGCCGGACGTTCCTACGTCCGCCGCGTCAATCGCCCGGCCGGATGCCCGAGGCCTGGACGATCGCGCGGAATTTCTCCAGCTCCGCCTGCCAATAGGCGGCAAAGGCGCTCTGCCCACGGAACACGATGGGGGTGGCGATGCGCTGGAACCCTTCCACCACGGCCGGGCGCTGCAAGCCGCGCTCGCAGGCGGATTGCAGCCGATCCAGCGTGGCGGCCGGCGTGCCGGCCGGCGCAAACAGCCCGGCCCAGATGGAATAGACCATGTCGAAGCCCTGCTCGCGCAGGGTGGGCACCTCGGGGAATTCGGCGGTGCGGGCCTCGGCCATCACCCCCACGGCCTGCAGGTTGTTGACGCGCAAGGGGCCAGGCAGGTCGGCATAGACGCTCACATCGCCGCGCAGCAGCGCGATGATCGCCTCCGCACTGCCGCGGAAGGGCACATGGATCATCTCGACATTCGCCTGCCGGGCCAGGGCCACCATGACGATATGCGGGATCGAACCCTGGCCCGCCGAGCCATAGGTGAAGCCGCCGCGCGCCGCCTGCGCCTGGGCCACCAGCGCGGGCACATTGCGGATCGGGCTGTTGGGGGCCGACATCATCATCACTGGCGCGTCGCCCAGCTGGCAGAGCGGCGCGAAATCCGCCACGCGATAAGGCAGGTCACTGCGGAAATGCGGCTGGATGCCCATCGGCCCGGTGGTGGAGAGCAGCAGCGTCTGCCCATCCGGCCGGGCGCGGGCCACTTCCGCAGCGCCGATGGCGCCAGCGGCCCCCGTGGTGTTCTTCACGATGACCTGGGCGCCCAGCAATTCGCTCATTTCGGGCGCCATCAGCCGCGCCATCCGATCAGCCGAGCCGCCCGCGCCGAAATTCACCACGATGGTGATGGGCGCCTGCGCCTGGGCGGCGAGTGGCCAGGTGAGGGCGGCGAGGAGCAGAAGGGTGCGGCGCATGGGGGTCCCCCGGATTTGAGCGCCCAGCATCCCCCGCGTGCCGCACCGCCAGAAGGCCCGCCCTGGGGTGAATCACGGCCGCCAGGCGCCAATTGCCTCAGCCAGGGCGCAGACGTGCCCGCGATTCGGCCATGAGGCACAAGATCTCGAACATCATGGTCGCTCCCACCATGGCGGTGCCGCCGCTCGGGTCATAGGGCGGCGAGACTTCCACCAGATCGGCGCCGACCAGATCGAGGCCTTGCAGCCCGCGCAGGATGCGCATCGCCTCGCGCGGGGTGAAGCCGCCCACCTCGGGCGTGCCGGTGCCGGGTGCGAAGGCGGGGTCAATGCTGTCAATGTCGAAGGTGAGGTAGGTGGGGCCGCCGCCGGCCAGATGGACCGCTTCCGCCGCCACGGCATCGGGGCCCATCCGCTCGCATTCCTCGATGGTCATGATGCGGATGCCCACCTCACGCGCCCAGTCCATGTCATCAGCGGCGTAGAGCGAGCCGCGAATGCCGATCTGCACGATGCGCTTCGGGTCCAGCAGCCCCTCCTCGATGGCGCGGCGGAAGGGTGTGCCATGGGTGTAGCGGGTGCCGCCGAAATAGCTGTCATTCGTGTCGGAATGGGCATCGAAATGCACCATGCCGAGGGGCGCGAGGCCAGGCTCGGCCTGGATGATGCCCCGCAGCAGCGGCAGCGAGAGAAGGTGATCCCCACCCGCCGCCAGCGTCCAGGCCCCCGCCTTGCGGATGGCGGCCACCTGCGCCGTCACCAGGTCCAGCGTCTGCATCAGGTCTGTCGGGTTGGTCTGCAGATCGCCGAGATCGGCCACGCGGCAGAGCGTATAGGGCTCGGTCAGGCTGATCGGATGCACGCGGCGCATGAGGCCTGAGGCCTCGCGCAGCTGGCGCGGGCCGTGGCGTGTGCCGGGCCGGTTGGTGGTGCCGCCATCGAAGGGAATGCCGAAGATCGCGATGTCGAGGCCACTTGCATCCGCCATCACCGGCAGGCGCATGAAGGTGGCGGGGCCGGCGAAGCGGGGAGTGACAGTGCCATCCACCGGGCGGGGCCATTCGGTCATGCGGGAGTCCTTTGCTGCGTCGGCGCAGCTTAGCCGCTGTGGTGGCGTGAGGGCAGGAGGGGGTTGGGTTCGGCCAATTCCGCAGGCATTGCCCCCCGTCTCTCCCCTGCGTGGCGCCTCCGGCAGGCGCGATGGGTTGTTGGCTGCCATCGCTGGCGCGACAGCTTCATGCACGCGGCTGCTGGATCCCGCGAAGCCGGGATCTGGCTTCCCGCCGCTGCGGCGGGATGGCGTCGATGCTTCGCCGCATCTTCAGTCGCCGGGCCGGATTCCCGCCGCCTGCACGATGCCGCGGAACTTCTCCAGCTCGCCCTGCCAGAAGGCGCCGAAATCGCGCTGGTTGCGGAAGACGATGGGGGTCGCCAGCCGCTGGAAGCCCTCGATCACGGCAGGGGAGCGCAGTGCGCGCTCGCAGGCGGCCTCCATGCGCGCCAGGAATTCGGGCGGCGTGCCGGCGGGGGCGAAGATGCCGGACCAGATGGAATAGACCATGTCCAACCCTTGCTCTCGCAGTGTGGGCGTGTCCGGGAATTCCGCCGTGCGGCGCTCGGCCAGGATGGCGATGGCCTGCAGGTTGTTGGCGCGCAGCGTGCCCGGCTGATCGGCGAAGATACTGACATCGCCGCGCAGCAGCGCCGTCACCGCCTCGGCATTGCCGCGATAGGGGATGTGGGTCATCGGCACGCCTGCCGCCCGGGCCAGCGCGACCGTGGCGATATGCGGCAGCGAGCCCGGGCCGGTGGAGGCGAAGTTGAAGCCGCCATTCGCCTCACGCGCGCGGGAGACCACTTCCGCCAGGCTGCGCAGCGGGCTGCCCGGTGCGGACATCACCACCACGGGCGTGTCGGCCACCTGGCAGATCGGCGCGAAATCGGCCGGGCGATAGGGAAGGTCGGCGCGGAAATGCGGCTGGATCGCCATGGCGCCGATGGGCGAGAGCAGCAGCGTGGCGCCATCCGGCCGGGCGCGGGCCACTTCCGCCGCGCCGATGCCCCCGGCCGCGCCGGCGCTGTTCTTGATCAGCACCTGGGTGCCCATGGCGGCCGAGAGCTCGGGCGCCAGCAGCCGCCCCATCAGGTCCGAGGGGCCGCCCGCCACGAAATTCACCACAAGGGTGATGGGCGCCTGGGCCGAGGCGAGGGAGGGCAAGGCAAGCACCAGCAGCGCAAAGGCGGCGAGGAGGCTTCGCATGGTCGTTCTTCCCTGTGTTTTCGGCGGCTCGGGCCGCTCTGTGCCAAAGCCTAGATCAGGACGGGCAAAGGCGGAAACCTCCCATCGGGCCGCCGCGCCTGATATGCTGTTGCCATGTCCCTCCTGCTCACCGGCCGGCCCGGCAAAGGCTTTCGCGAGACGGCCTTCTTCCAGCCGCGCTCGGTGTGGTTCCGCGCCGACCCCGAATTGCCGGAATCGGCCGTCCTGGCCCGCAACCTGGCGGCGGGCGGCTTTCACGGCCAATTGATGGGCGATGGTTTCGCCACGCCCGAGGGCACGCCGGACCTGGCCGTCCTGTGCGTCCGGCCCGAGGCGCAGGCCACGGAGCTCGCGCGGATTGCCGCCATGGGCTGCTTCGTGGCCATCGTGCCGACCGCCGCTCCGGGCCTTGCCGCCATGGCCGCGCAAGCCGGCGTGCAGGCGGTGGGCGAGCGCAGCTTCGGCCTCGCCCTGCCCGGCATCGGCCTGAACGCCACGCTGTCGCATCTGCCGATCCGGCCTGGGAAACTGGCGCTCATGGCGCAATCCTCGGCCATTGCGCGCGCCGTGATCGACTGGGCCGCGGCCGAGGGGCTGGGCTTCAGCCACATCATCGGCATCGGTTCCAATGACGGGCTCGGCTTTGCTTCCGGGCTCGACTGGCTGGCGCGTGATACCGGGACGGCCTGCGTCATGCTGGAAATCCGCCGCATCAAGCAAAGGCGCTTCTTCGTCTCGGCGGCGCGGGCGGTGGCGCGGACGCGGCCGGTGCTGGCGCTGCGCGCGGGTGGCCGCATGGATGACCCGAGCGGCATCGCCGATGGCGTGATGGCCGCCGTGCTGCGCCGCGCCGGCGTGCTGCGCGCCGAAGGCTTCGAGGAATGGCTGGCCGCGGCCGAAACCCTGGCCCGCACCAAGCCGCGCGGCGGGGCGGGCCAGGCGGACCGGATTGCCATCCTGGCCAATGGGCTGGGTGTGGCGCGGCTCGCGGCGGATGCCGCACTGGGGCATGGGCTGCGCCTGGCGGAATTCAGCGCGGCAACCCAGGCCGCACTCGGCCCGCTGATCCCCGAGGGGTGGGAGGTGCGCAACCCGCTCTCGCTCGGCAGCCGGGCCGGGGCGGGGCTGGCCCAGGCCGCCCGGCTGCTGGCTGGTGCCGCCGAGGTGGATGTGGTGATCGCCCTGCATGCGCCGGAGCAGGACGCCGCCCCCATCGAGGCCTTTGCCACCGCCGCGCGCGGCAATCGTGGCGCGCCCATCCTGCTCGGCTGGGCGGGTGAGGCGAGCGCCCAGGGCGAGCGCGCGGCACTCTCCGAAGCAGGGCTGCCGGTCTTCAACACGCCCGAGGGCGTGGTGCGCGGCGCCGCTCACCTGGCCGCCGAGCGCCGCAACCGCGCGACGGCCGCGGAACTCCCGGCCTCGGATGTGCTGGAATTGACGCCCGACCGGCCTGTGGTGCGCGCCTTGTTCGCGGCGGTGCGCGCGGCTGGCCGGCTGGAGCTGTTCGAGGATGAGGCGCTGGCCGTGCTGGCCGCCTATGGCATCGCGACCTTGCCGCCGCGCATCTGCACGACCCCGACGGAAGCCGCCGTGGCGGCCGTGGCACTCGGCCCGCCCGTGGCGCTCAAGGCGCGCGCCCTGCTGCGCCACAAGAGCGAAGCGGGCGGCGTGGTGCTGAACCTGCGGCATTTCGACAGCGTCCGCGCGGCCGCCGAACTCATGGCCGAGGAGGTGCCGCGGCGTGCGCCGGGTGTCGCGATGGCGGGCTTCCTGGTGCAGCGCATGGCGCGGCGCGGCGGCATGGAGTTGCGCCTGCGCCTGGCCGAGGATGCGATGTTCGGCCCCTGGATCGGCTTCGGCCAGGGCGGCACCACGGCCGAGATCGCGGCCGATGAAGCGCTGGACCTGCCGCCGCTCAATCTCTCGTTGGCGCATGGCCTGATCGCGCGCACCAGGCTTGCGCGGCTGCTGCCGGGCTTTCGCGACCGGCCACCGGTGCATGAGCCGGCCATCGCCGACGCGCTGGTGCGGATCAGCCAGCTGCAGGTGGATTTCCCCGAGATCGCGGCACTCGACGTCAATCCGCTTTTTGCCGATGCCTCGGGCGTGCTGGCGGCGGATGCCGCGATCCGGCTGCGGGCGGCGGGGGAGGCGGCGCTCTTTGCCATTCCGCCCTATCCGGCGGAGCTGGTGGCGGGCTTCACCGGGCGCGATGGCAGCCTGTTCGAGGTGCGGCCCATCCGCCCGGAGGATGCCGCGGCGCAAGGCGCCTTCTTCCTCGAATTGCCGCCCGAGGATGTGCGGTTTCGCTTCTTCTCCACCATGAAGGAATTGCCGCCCGCCATGCTCGCCCGCCTGACGCAGATTGATTACGGGCGGGAGATGGCCTTCATCGCCACGCGGGAGGGGCGGAATTTCGGCACTGCCCGCGTGATCCGCGAAGGAAGCGGCAACGCCGCCGAATTCGCCGTGGTGGTGAGCCCGGCGGCCAAGGGCACCGGGCTGGCGCGCCACCTGATGGAACGCGCCATGGATTGGGCACGGGCCGAGGGGATCACGGAACTGGTCGGGCATGTGCTGGCGGACAACGCGCCCATGCAGGGCTTCATGCGCAAGCTGGGCTTCACGCTGCGCCGCAGCCTGGACGATGCCGACATCATGCTGGCGACGAAGCTGCTTTGATTCGGCCTTGATTCGGGCGTGGTCGCGCCTTGCGGCGATGCTTTTCTCTCCCTCAGCGACAGATGCAACCCCGTCGCTTCCGGAGGCCGTCATGGCCAAGCTTTTTTCCCAATCCCCCCTGGTCCGCGTGGCCGGTGCCATCCTCCTGCTGACGACGCTGAGCGCCTGCGTCGGGCCGCATCATCGCGGCCAGTATGGCGGCGGCGGCTATGGCCGCTCCTATGCCTATCAGCAGCCGGTGTATCGCGGGGGCTACAACCCCGGCTGGCAGGGCGGCCATCAGCGTGGCTGGCGCTGAGGCGTGCCCAAGCGCGGGGTGACTAGGCTGGCCACCCCGCGCCACGGCGGAATGGCCGATGCCACAGGCGGCCATCGGCGCCGGCGATCGGGCTGATCGGCGCCGTGCCATTGCCGCGGCCGGCACAAGGCCGGCATGGTCACGGCTTGAAGGAGACCATGGTCATGAAAGCTTCCCCTGTCGCGATGTTCGCTGCTGGTTTCATCGCGGGCGGGATCGTCCTTGGCGGGGTCGTTGCCCATGCCCGTATCGTGACGTTGAACTCCGCCATCGCCGGGGTCCTGCCGAATTCCGAAGGCAGCCTGTTCTGCGTGACGGCATCATCCGTGCTGCGGCCGATCACAGGCGTCTACCGCCAGACCAGCGTGAATGCACCGGGCGGCGTGTCCTACGGCGCGACCTTGCGCTGCCCTGCCTGATCTTCGCGGCAGCGGCCCGGGGGGGGTTATGCCTTGCGCGCGCGCTTCGCTTTTGCCGCTACGGGTCCATGCCGTGCCAGGATGGGCTTGAGAAAGCGCCCCGTATGGCTCTCGGGGTTGGCCGCGATATCCTCCGGCGTGCCGGAAGCTACCACGCGCCCCCCGCCCTCACCGCCTTCGGGGCCGAGGTCGAGCACCCAATCGGCCGTCTTGATGACCTCCAGATTATGCTCGATCACCACCACAGTGTTCCCGGTATTCACCAGCGCGTGCAGCACATCGAGCAGCTTGCGCACATCCTCGAAATGCAGGCCGGTTGTCGGTTCATCCAGAATGTAGAGCGTGCGGCCGGTGGCGCGGCGCGAAAGCTCCTTGGCGAGCTTGATGCGCTGCGCCTCGCCGCCCGAAAGTGTCGTCGCCTGCTGGCCGAGATGGATGTAGCCCAGCCCCACCTCCTCCAGCATGCGCAGCTTTTCGTGGATGCTGGGCACGGCCGAGAAGAACTCGCGCCCCTCCGTCACGGTCATGTCCAGCACATCGGCGATGGACTTGCCGCGGAACTTCACTTCCAGGGTTTCGCGGTTGTAGCGCTTGCCCTTGCAGGTGTCGCAGGTGACGTAGACATCGGGCAGGAAGTGCATCTCGATCTTGATGACGCCGTCGCCCTGGCAGGCCTCGCAGCGGCCGCCCTTCACGTTGAAGCTGAAGCGGCCGGGCTTGTAGCCGCGGCCGCGTGAATCCGGCAGCTCGGAAAACCAGTCGCGGATCGGGGCAAACAGGCCGGTGTAGGTGGCCGGGTTGGAACGTGGCGTGCGGCCGATGGGCGACTGGTCAATATCAATCACCTTGTCCACCAGCTCGATCCCCTCGATGCGCTGGTGCGGTGCCGGCACGACGGAGGCGCCCATCAGCTTGCGCGAGAGGCCGTTGAACAGCGTCTCGATCACCAGCGTGGATTTGCCGCCGCCCGAGACGCCGGCGACGGCGGTGAAGGTGCCGAGCGGGAATTCGGCGGTCACGTCCTTCAGGTTGTTGCCCGTGGCCCCCACCACGCGCAGCAGGCGCTTCTTGTCGAAGGCGCGGCGTTGCGCCGGCATCGGGATTTCGCGGCGCCCCGAGAGATAGGCGCCGGTCAGGCTGTTGGGGTCGGCCGTGACTTCCTCGGGCGTGCCCTGGCTGACCACGGTGCCGCCGGCCTTGCCCGCACCAGGGCCGATATCCACCAGGTAATCGGCGCTGCGGATCGCATCCTCGTCATGCTCGACGACGATGACGGAATTGCCGATGTCGCGCAGCCGCCGCAGCGTCACCAGCAGGCGTTCATTGTCGCGCTGGTGCAGGCCGATGCTGGGCTCATCCAGCACATAGAGCACGCCCGTCAGGCCGGACCCGATCTGCGAGGCCAGGCGAATGCGCTGGCTCTCGCCGCCCGAGAGCGTGGCGCTGCTGCGCGAGAGCGAGAGATAGTCGAGCCCCACATCGTTGAGGAACTGCAAACGGTCCTCGATCTCGCGCAGGATGCGGCGGGCGATCTCCTGGCGCTGCGGTGTCAGCGTCGGCATCACGGCGCCGAACCAGTCCCGCGCACGCCGGATCGACAGCGCCGAGGCCTCGCCGATGTGGCAGCCCGCGACCTTCACGGCCAGGGACTGCGGCTTGAGGCGATGGCCATGGCAGACATGGCAGGGGCGATCGGCCTGGTAGCGCGCCATATCCTCGCGCACCCAGGGGTTGTCGCTTTCGCGGAAGCGGCGTTCCAGGTTCTTGATCACGCCCTCGAAGGGCTTTTGCACCTCATAGGCGCGCAGGCCGTCCTTGTAGCGCAGCGTGACGGGCTCGGTGCCGGTGCCGTGCAGGATCGCGTTCTGCGCCTCGGGCGGCAGCTCCTCCCAGGGCTTTTCCATGCCGATCTTGAGGTGCTTGGCGAGGCTGACCAGCGTCTGGTCATAATAGGGGCTGCTGGCATTGCCGGCCCAGGGGACGATGGCGCCCTCCTTCAGGCTCAGCGCCGGGTTGGGGATGACGAGTGCCGGGTCGAAGAAGCTTTCCGTGCCCAGGCCGTCACAGGTGGGGCAGGCGCCCTGCGGCGAGTTGAAGCTGAACAGCCGGGGCTCGATCTCCTCGATGGAGAAGCCCGAGACGGGGCAGGCGAATTTCTGGCTGAACACGGTCCGCTCGCCGCCATCGGCGTCGGCGCTGGCGCCGCCAGAAACGGTCTCGGCATAGGCAATGCCATCGGCCAGCGCCAAGGCTGTCTCGAAGCTGTCCGCCAGGCGCTGCGCCAGACCGTCCCGCACCACGACGCGGTCCACCACCACGTCAATATCGTGCTTCAGCTTCTTGTCGAGCTTCGGCGCCTCGCTGATCAGAGTGAGGGTGCCGTTGATCTTCACCCGCTCAAAGCCGCGGCGCTGATATTCCGAGAGCTCCTTGCGGTATTCGCCCTTCTTGCCGCGAATCACCGGGGCGAGGATCAGCAGCCGCGTTCCCTCGGGCATGTTCATCACGCGGTCCACCATCTGGCTGACGGTTTGCGCTTCGATCGGCAGGCCCGTCGCGGGCGAATAGGGCACGCCCACCCGCGCCCAGAGCAGGCGCATATAGTCGTGGATTTCCGTCACCGTGCCGACGGTGGAGCGCGGATTGTGCGAGGTGGTCTTCTGCTCGATGGAAATCGCGGGTGAAAGCCCCTCGATGCTGTCCACATCCGGCTTCTGCATGAGTTGCAGGAATTGCCGCGCATAGGCGCTGAGCGATTCGACGTAGCGCCGCTGCCCCTCCGCATAGATCGTATCGAAGGCGAGAGAGGATTTGCCCGAACCCGAAAGCCCGGTCAGCACCACCAGCTTGCCGCGTGGCAGGTCCAGATCCACCGATTTAAGATTATGCTGGCGCGCGCCGCGAATCCGGATGAGGTCAGCCTTGGGCGGCCCCGCTTTGGCCAGTGGGGCAGGGGGCGCGTCGCGCGGCATGGAAAGCACTCCGGGGGATAATGTTCGCGTTGTGTTCTGGGCGGTTTTGCACCATATCGTGGGGGAGTGCAAAGCCGAGGGCCGGGGCTGGCCCGGCCTCTTGGGAAAAGCTAGGTTCCGACACCGATTTGCAAGGAGGCTTGGCCCATGGCCGGCATCAATAAGGTTATTCTTCTGGGGCGCCTTGGCAAGGATCCCGAGGTGCGGAACTTCCAGAATGGCGGCAAGGTCGTGAAATTCGGCTTGGCGACCTCGGAGCGCTACAAGGACCGCGAAGGCAATCAGCAGGAACGCACCGAGTGGCATGACGTCGAAATCTACAATGACCGGCTGGGCGACGTCGCGGAGAAGTACCTGAAGAAGGGCAGCGAGGTTTACATCGAAGGCCAGATCGAGACGCAGAGCTTCACCGACAAGGACGGCAATGAGCGCAAGACGAAGCGCATCGTGCTCCGCCAGTTCCGCGGCGAATTGCAGCTGGTCGGCGGCCGCGCCTCGGGTGGCGGCGATATGGGCGAGGAACGCAGCTATTCCGGCGGCGGCGGTGAGCGCAGTTCGGCCCCGGCGCGGGCAGGCGCGCCGCGCGCGGGGTGGGATTCGGGGAAGAAGCCGGATATGGATGATGATATTCCCTTCTGAGGGATTGCGAGGGGCTTTGCCCCCCTCGCCCCCCAGCAGGGGACCAGTCCCCTGCACCCCATTTGTTGAAGGTGCAGGAAACTAAGTTTCCTGCCGGGGTCCAGGGGCAGAGCCCCTGGCCTTAAACCCAGGACCAAGATTCTTTGAGCGACGAAATCCCCAAGCCCCTGGACGTGGCCCCCATCGCCCTCGAAGAGGAGATGCGCCGCTCCTACCTCGACTACGCGATGTCCGTCATCGTCAGCCGCGCGCTGCCCGATGTGCGCGATGGCCTGAAGCCGGTGCATCGCCGCATCCTGTTTGCCATGCATGAGGCCGGCTACACGCCGGACAAGCCGCACCGCAAATCGGCCCGCGTGGTGGGTGACGTGATGGGCAAGTATCATCCGCACGGGGACAGCGCGATCTATGACGCCATGGTGCGCATGGCGCAGGGCTTCTCGATGCGCGTGCCGCTGGTGGATGGCCAGGGCAATTTCGGCTCGATGGATGGCGACCCGCCGGCGGCCATGCGCTACACCGAGGTCCGCCTCGCCAAGGCCGCCGGCGCGCTGCTGGAGGGCATTGACGAAGACACGGTGGATTTCACGCCGAACTACGACGAAAGCGCCAATGAGCCGCGCGTCCTGCCGGCCGCCTTCCCGAATTTGCTGGTGAATGGCGCGGGCGGCATCGCCGTCGGCATGGCGACCAACATCCCGCCGCACAACCCGACCGAGGTGATTGACGCCACGCTCAAGCTGGTGGCCGAGCCAGAGACGACGCTCGAAGAGCTGATGGCCATCATCCCCGGCCCGGATTTCCCGACGGGTGGCATCATCCTCGGCCGTGCCGGCATCCGCTCGGCCTTCGAGATGGGGCGCGGCTCCATCCCGCTGCGCGCCGATTGCGTGATCGAGGAGATGAAGGGCCAGCGCCAGGCCATCATCGTCAACGAAATCCCCTACCAGGTGAACAAGTCGGTCCTGATCGAGCGCATCGCCGAACTGGTGCGCTCCAAGCTGATCGAAGGCATCACCGACCTGCGCGATGAGAGTGACCGCTCGGGCCTGCGCATCGTGATCGAGCTGAAGCGCGAAGCCGTGGCGGAGGTGGTGCTGAACCAGCTCTACCGGATGACCTCGCTGCAGATCAGCTTCCCGGTGAATTTCCTGGCACTCAACGGCGGCCGCCCGCAGCAGATGGGCATCCGTGACGCGCTGCTGGCCTTCATCGCCTTCCGCGAGGAGGTGATCCTCCGCCGCTCGCGCCATCGGCTCATGAAGGCGCGGGAACGCGCGCACAACCTGGTGGGCCTCGCCATCGCGGTCGCCAATATCGACGCGGTGATCCGCCTGATCCGCGAGAGTGCGGATGCGGCCTCGGCCCGCGTGGCGCTGATGGCGCGGGACTGGCCGGCGGCCGATGTCGCCCCCCTGGTGGCGCTGGTGCAGGATGAGGGCAATGAGCTCTCGCCCGAAGGCACCATGCGCCTGACGGAAGCCCAGGCGCGCGGCATCCTGGAACTGCGCCTGCAACGCCTGACCGGGCTTGAGCGCGAGAAGATCGACGCGGAACTCAAGGAAGTCGGTGCCCGCATCGTGGAACTGCTGGAAATCCTCTCCAGCCGCCCGCGCCGCATGGAGGTGATGACCGAGGAGTTGCTCGCCGTTCGCGCCACGCTGCATTCGCCGCGGCTGACGCGGATCGTGGATTACGCGGCCGATATTGACGATGAGAGCCTGATCGCGCCGGCCTCGATGATCGTGACGCTGACGCGCGATGGCTATGTGAAGCGCACGCCGCTCGATGTGTTCCGCTCGCAGCATCGCGGTGGGCGCGGGCGCAGTGCCGCCTCGACGCGCGCCGATGATGTGGTGGTGCGCAGCTTCGTTGGCCACACGCACCAATGGGTGCTGTTCTTCACCAGCCGCGGCATCGCCTTCCGCGAGAAGGTCTGGCAGCTGCCCGAGGGCGGCACCGGCGGCAAGGGGCGTTCCCTGCGCCAGGTGCTGCAACTGCAGGAGAACGAGACGGTCACGGCCGTGCTGCCTCTGCCGCAGGATGAGAGCCTGTGGGAGCATCTGCACCTCGTCTTCGCCACCAGTGACGGCAATGTGCGCCGCAACCGGCTCTCTGACTTCCGCAATGTGCGCTCCTCCGGCCTCATCGCCATGAAGCTGGATGAGGGCGATTCGCTGATCGGCGTGGCCACCTGCCGCGAAGGCGATGACGTACTGCTGGCAACGCGCATGGGCAAGGCGATCCGCTTCGTCGCGGATGCGGATACGTTGCGCGTCTTTTCGGGCCGCGATTCGACCGGGGTGCGCGGCATCCGGCTGGGCAAGGGGGATGCGGTGATCGCGCTCGCCGTGCTCGGCCATGTCGTTGCCTCGGTGGAGGAACGCACGGCCTATCTCAAGCAGAAGCGCCGCGGCGAAGGCGCCGAGGAGGGTGAGGCCCCCATCGCTGATGACGCCGAGGAGGCCGGCACGCAGGACATCACGCTCAGCGCCGAGCGCCTGGCGGAGCTGGAAGCGGCGGAGCAATTCCTGCTCACCGTGACGGATCGCGGCTTCGGCAAGCGCAGCAGCGCCTACGAATACCGCGTCACCGGGCGTGGCGGGCAGGGCATCAACGGCATCACGCTCAGTCGCCGAACGGGCGCGGCCGTGGTGGCAAGCTTCACCGTGCAGGCGGGGGATCACATCATGCTGATGACCGATGGCGGCCAGGCCATCCGCTTCGAGGCCGAGCAGGTGCGCCAAACGGGGCGGCAATCCCAGGGCGTCATGCTGCAACGCCTGGACGATGCGGAGCGCGTGACCAGCTGCTTCCCCGTCCTCGAGGATGATGCCGAGGATGCGCCCGCGGAGGGCGAAGACAATGGTTGAGCGCGTCGCCCTTTATCCCGGCACCTTCGACCCCGTGACCAACGGGCACCTTGATGTCATCGGCCGGGCCGCGCGGTTGGTGGACCGGCTGGTGATCGGTGTCGCCATGAATATCGGCAAGGGGCCGCTGTTTTCCATCGAGGAACGCGCGGAGCTTGTCGCCGCCGAAACCGAGGCCGTGGCCAAGCGCACCGGCTGCGTGATCGAGGTGCGGCCCTTCACCGGCCTGCTGGTCGGCTTCGCGCGCGAGGTGGGCGCGCAAATGATCGTGCGTGGGCTGCGCGCCGTCTCGGATTTCGACTATGAGTTCCAGATGTGCGGGATGAATGCCCGTCTCGATCCCGAGATCGAGACCGTCTTCCTCATGGCGAGCGAGCGGAACCACTTCATTTCCTCGCGCTTCGTGAAGGAAATCGCGCAACTGGGCGGCGATGTCTCCAGCTTCGTGCCGGCACTCACGCTGGAACGCACGTTGGCCAAAGTCGCCAAATGACCACCCAAACGGAGGGACACGCATGAACCGCCGAGCCTTGATGACCACAACCCTGATCGCAGCAGGAGCGATAATGTCCGAGACGAATGAAGCCGAGGCGCAAGCCGCCCCGGACCGTGAGAATACCCTGATCATGGAGCTGAAGGATAATGGCCGCGTGACCATTCAGCTCCGCCCGGATCTGGCGCCGCTGCATGTCGAGCGCATCAAGACGCTGACCCGCCAGGGCCTCTATGACAACACGCCCTTCCACCGCGTGATCGAAGGCTTCATGGCGCAGGGCGGCGACCCGACCGGCACCGGCACGGGCGGCTTCCGCGACCGCGGCTTCGCCGATATCCGCGCCGAGTTCAGCCCGCCCTCGCGCGCGCGCTTCCTGCGCGGCACCTGCGGCATGGCCCGCGCGCAGGACCCCAACAGCGCGAACAGCCAGTTCTTCATCATGTTCGCGCCGACGCCGAGCCTCGATGGGCAATACACCATCTGGGGCCAGGTCACGGCCGGCATGGAGTTCGTGGACCGCATCAAGCGCGGCGTGGGCGGCGGCGGGACGGTTCCGGCCCCGGCGGACCGTCTGATCCGCATGCGCGTCCTGGCGGATACCTGATCGTTCAAGCCCGGCTGGCCGATTCACCCGATGCGCGAACGAGGCGCATCAGGATCGGGCCGCCACAGCATCATCTGTTCAGACGGAAGCGTATGAACGGATAAGGGTGCTCGAAAACAAGGGGCTGGAGCTTGTGAAGTGAGCCCTTGCGAACGAAACGCGCTCTGGCTTGACAATCCAGCCCGTGCGGTGTGTTTCGCGCCGCACGGGATGCACGCCCCGGGGCCTCGAACCCTGTCCTTGAGCAGCGCAGACGCGTCTCATGGGCGGGCAAGGCGCGCTCGGGGCCATCGCCGGAGAGAATGATCCGCTCAGCGGGTCAATCGCTCCGCGCTGATATCGGGTCGGTAGCTCAGGGGTAGAGCACGGGACTTTTAATCTCGCGGCCGAGGGTTCGATCCCCTCCCGACCCACCACCGCACGCGCCTCGCGCTCTCAGGCCCCGGTCACGAAGATCCGCCAAGGCATCTGCGCGCACGTCCCCGGCGGAGGGCTTCCTTCGTCTGCCGCGCGGCACGGTTTGGGGAAAGCCCGGGCCTGGAGAGCGATCTGCGCATCCTGGTGGCAGATGGCCCGGTGGGGGTGCCAAAATCTGCTCACAGGGGTGCTCACGCGTGGGGATTCCTCGCGGCCGCCACACATCGCAGGGGTCGCTTTGCATGCCGATTCTGGGCAAACTCGGCGCAGCTGTGTCGCTAGGCCCTTCGCCACTCCGGTCACGCCAGCCACACGCCTTGCAGCAAGAGGTCTCACCATGAGCCGTCTTTCCACCCATGTCCTCGATACGGCCCATGGTCGCCCCGGTGCCGGGATGGGCTTTGCCCTGTATCGGCTGGAAGGGGAGGCGCGGGTGAAGCTGGCGGAGGGCGTTACCACCGCCGATGGCCGCGCGCCCGGCGACCTCCTGCCCGAGGCCAGCTATGTCCCTGGCCGCTACCAGCTGGTCTATCAGGTCGCCGCCTATTTCCGCGCCCGCGGCGTGACCCTGCCCGAGCCCCCCTTCCTCGATGAGGTGACGCTGAGCTTCGGATTGGCTGAAGAGGTGCATTACCACGTGCCGCTGCTGGTCTCGCCCTTCGGCTACACCAGCTATCGGGGCAGCTGATGGAGCTGGACGCCGCCTATCTGGCCGAATGGGCCAACCTGCTGCTGCGCTGGCTGCACATGATCACCGGCATCGCCTGGATCGGCGCCAGCTTCTACTTCATCGCCCTCGACAATAGCCTGGAGCCACCGAAGGACGGCAACCCTTTGGTGCGTGGCGAGCAATGGTCGCTGCATGGCGGCGGCTTCTACCACAAGCAGAAATACAAGGGCGCGCCGGCCGCGATGCCCACCACGCTGCACTGGTTCAAATGGGAGGCCTACTGGACCTGGCTCAGCGGGTTTTCGCTCTTCATGCTGATCTATTGGGGGCAGGCCAGCACCTATCTGATTGACCCCGCCGTGCTGGACCTGCCGGTCTGGCTGGCCATCGCGCTGTCGCTGCTGATGATCATCGCCGGCTGGGTCGGGTATGATCTGCTCTGCCGCCGCATGACGGATGAGCGAAAATTGCTGCTGGCGGGCTCTGGTCTGCTCATCCTCCTGGCGCTGATCGCCACGCATGTCTTTTCAGGCCGCGGCGCCTTCTTGCTGCTCGGCGCGATCACCGGCACCATCATGGTGGCGAATGTCGCGATGGTGATCATCCCCGGCCAGAAGAAGATGGTGAAGGCCATCGAGGCCGGGTTGGCGCCGGACCTCAAATACGCCGAATGGGGCCGCCAGCGCAGCGTTCACAACACCTATCTGACGCTGCCGGTGCTGCTGCTGATGATCAGTCCCCACTACCCCATGCTGTACCAGGCGAAGTTCAACTGGCTGGTGCTGATCCTGGTGGCGCTGGCCGGCGCGCTGATCCGGCAATTCTTCGTGCTGCGGCATTCCGGCCGTTCCAACTGGGCGCTGCCGGCCGGCGGCGTGGCGGTGCTGGGGCTGCTCGCGCTGCTGGTCGCGCCGCGCACGGACCCGCGCTTCGCCAGTGCTGAGGTGCCCAGCTTCGAGGAGGTGCAAGGCATCGCCGCCAGCCGTTGCGCGGCCTGCCACGCGGCCCGGCCCAGCTTTGAGGGCATCGCGGCCGCGCCCAAGGGCGTCATGCTGGACACCCCGGCGCAGATCCGGCGCTGGGCGGCCGCGATGCGCCAGCAGGTGCAGACCGAGGCCATGCCGCCCGGCAATGTGACTGACATCACCGATGCGGAGCGCGGCAAGATCATCGCCTGGGTGGCGGCCGGGGCACCGGCGCGGTAGCGCGGCCGCGGTTCATGGGGCGTCGTCAGGGCCGGTGCGGATGGCAGGCTGTGAAGCGCGCTATGCCTCGGCGCGCAGCAGGCCGCGCAGTGGCGTCGCATCCTCGCTATCCGGGAAGGCGCGGGCCAGGGCGGCCCGGTCCAGGCCGAGATGCTGCGACAGCAGCCCCTTGGCGATGCGCCGCTGGTCCAGCGTCGGCATCAGGTCCCGGTTCTCATGCAGGCGGCCGGTGCCAAGGCCGGGCCAATCGGCGATGACGCGGCCGCCGCGCACGGCGCCGCCCAGCACGATGGCCACGCCGGCCGTCCCGTGATCCGTTCCGCCCGTGCCGTTCACCCGCACGGTGCGGCCGAACTCCGTCAGCACCAAGATCGCCGTTTCCGACCAGCTGGCACCAAGCGCCACGCGCAGCGCCTCCACGCCGTCATCCAGGGCGCGCAGCGGGCCCATGATGCGGCCGGCTTGGCCGGCATGCGTGTCCCATCCGCCCAGCTCCAGTGCGGCAACGCGCGGGCCGCGCGGCGTGGCGAGCAGCCGGCCGGCGGCACCCGCCAGCGCCACGAAGGCATGGGTGCCAGCGGGCGGTGGCTCCTGCCCGGTCAGCACGGCGGCCGAGAAGCCGCGCGCACGCAGCCCCTCGGCGAAGGCCGGCCCCAGGCTGGGGTCCGCTGCGTGCCAATGGGCCAGCTGCGCCAGGATCTCGGGCTCGGCATGGGTCCGCCCGGGCGGCGCGTAGCTGCCCACGCGCACCGCACCGCGCAGCAGCAGGGGGATATCCAGCCCGACGGCGAGGCCGCGCCGCGCCGATTCGGGGTTTTCCGCCTGCGTCGCCAAGGCGCGATTCAGCCAGCCATCCGGCAGGCGGCGGGTGGAGCCCGCCTCCATCAGGTCCTGCGCTTCGAAATGGCTGCGGCTGCGCCAGGGGCCGGCCACCGCATGCAGCATCAGCGCCTGGTCCTGGCGGTAGAGCGCATGCAGATGCGACAGGCCCGGATGCAGCCCATAGCGGCCGCCAAGGTCCAGGACGCCGCCCTCCTGGCCCGGCTCGGGCAGGGCAAGCGGCCCGCGCAGGCCGGCGAAATCCGGATCACCATAGGGCTGCACCGCGGCCAGCCCATCCAGCGCGCCGCGCAACAGCACAACCACCAGCCGGCGCTCGCTCAGCGGCCCGGCCGCCGCCACGGCAAGGCGCGAGCGGCCAAGCGTGACAGCCCCCGCGAGGCCGAGCAGGAAGGAGCGGCGTTGCAGGATCATCGGTGCGGCACCTCGGGCTAAGCTCATCGGCGGTGCGCCTCGGGGTAAGTTCATCGGCGATGCGCCTCGGGGCTGGCGAGAATCAGGAGCACCGCCTCCTGCGCGGAGCCGGCGCGGCGGGCAGCGGCCACGGTTTCGGCACGGGCCAGCGGGCCCAGCAGGTTTTCCGCCAGCTCGGCCAGGGGCAGGCGCTGGCCGGCATCGGCGCGGCCGGCCAACTCATTCGCCCAATCCACCCGGCGCATGAGTTGCTCGGGCACCGCCCATGTCGCAGCGTCATCGCCCCAGCCGATCGGCGCGGGGGCGCCCCAGAGCGCCTGCCCCAGCCGCGTCATCGTCCCCAGTACGGCCGGGGCCGCGCGCTCCGGCATGCCAAGGGCGCGCATGACGCTCAGCGTATAATCCTGGCCGGATTTGATCTTGGTGAGGGGCTGCCAGGCCGCCGGCTCGGCGATCACGGCCCGCGCGACGATGCCGAGGTCACCCTGGCTGGTCCGGAATGCCGTCTCGAGCCGGGCCACGGCGGCGGCTGGCGGATCATCGCTGATGAAATGCCGCGCGAGCTTGCGCGCCAGGGCGCGATGCGTGGCGGGCTGGTTGGCCAGGAACAGCAGGGCCTGTTCGCCGGCCTCCAGCCCTTCCGGATACTGGCGGCCCAGCAGGGTCTTGGGGCCGGGTTCATGCGCCGGCTCGCGGAACATGAAGCCGGCCGGCTCATTCTGCTCGGCCCCGCGCGCGATGGACCAGCCGGTGAGGATGCGCGCCAGCGCCGCCACATCGGCCTGGGTATAGCCGCCGGCCGGCGTGATGGTGTGCAGCTCCAGGCATTCGCGGGCCAGATTCTCGTTCAACCCTGCATTGCGGCGCTGGCCGCCCCGGCTGCCCGGCCCCACTGAACTCGCCTGGTCCAGATAGGCCAGCATGGCCGGGTGCCGGTACGCCGCCAGCAGCATGGCATCGAAGCGGCCGAACACATGCGGGCGGATGGCCAGCCGGTGATAATTCCCGGCATAGGCGGCGGCGGCCGGACCGCGGCGGCTGATGGTGAGGTGGTTGAACCAGAAATCCGCCCAGCGTTCAGCGAAGGGCGCATCGGTCATCAGCGCCCGCTGCGCCCAGGCCAGGGATTCGGCGCGGGTCAGGTCGCGGCGAAGTTCCCCCGCGCGCTCCCGGTTGCGGTCGGTGAGGATCGCCTGGATTTCGGCCAGGCTCGGCCCGGGCGCTTCGGCCAGCGGGCGGATCTGCGCGGCAAGCCACGGCTTCGGGTCGTCCGGGAGTGGCGCATCCGGCCTTGCCCCAAGGCCGAAGCGGATCGCGGCATGGGCAGCGGACGGCGTCATGTGGAGCATATAGCATCGCTTTTGCGCAGCGGAGCGACACGAATTGTGACGCCGCCCCGAGGCAGCCCCGCAAGCCGCTTCGCAAGCCGCCCGGATTGCTGACAAGATCAAACCCCGCGCTGAGAGGCCTGATGGACCGGATGACGGCGATTTTTCCCACCCGCCTGCCCATGGCGGCCCCTGACGACCTGGCAGGCTTCGAGGCCATGCTGGCCGATGGCCGGCTCGATCCCGCAGGCATCGTCTCCATCTGGTGCAAGACGCGCGGCAACGGGCTGCGCAATGATTTCACCAAGCCCTGGGTGGATCTGCTGCTGCGGCTCATCCTGGCCAGGCGCCTCGGGATCTCCGAGCAGGCGGTGGCGGAGCGCGTGCCCATCCTGGTCTCCGGCGGGGCCGAGGGGCTGGTCTCGCCGCATCTGGTCGTCTGGTCGCGCGGCAGGTCAGGCGCGCGGGGATTGCTGGCGGCGGTGGAGCGCGCGGTGATCGCCCCGCGGGATCAGGGGGGCGTGCTGCACGCCGTGGCCACGGCCGCCATGGTCCGTGCGGCGATGACGCAACTGGGCCTGACCGACCCCGCCGAAATCGGCCTCGTGCTGGTGCGCGCCCCTTCGGATGCGGCGGCGCCGGGGCAGGATGCGCGGGTGCGCATCGCCGCTGCCCAGGGTGTTGCGCTGGCCCTCGGCCAGATTCCCGCGATCGCGCTGGAGGAGCCCGATTGCTTTGCGCATTGCGCCTTCGTCGTCGCCCGGCATGACGGGCCGGGGCAGCAGATCCTTTTGCTCGCCAATGGCCCGGGCGGCGATCCGCGCGCCGCGATCGCGGCGGGGCTGCTGGAGGACCCGCTGGATTCGCCCGGTGCCGCGGCCATCCTCGCGCGGCTTGGCCTGATCGCAGCACCGCAATTGCCGCATGCCCAATCCGCGCGGGTGCTGGCCGCGATTTCCAAGGGCGATGCGCCGCGGGATGGGCTGATCCGGGGCCTGCCGCATGCCATGCTGGAAGACAATGACGTGGCGATGCACCGCCACGCCCGTGCCGCCTATGGGGCGATGCTGGGCGCGCTGATCGGCCATGGCGCGGTCCTCGTCTCGGGAGGAGCCGAAGCGCAAGGGCCACCCGATGGCGGGTTCGCCGCCATCATCGCCGCCACCGCAGGAGAGACGCCATGACCGAGGTTCCCATCCTGGATCTGAGCCCGATCCGCGGCCATGACGCGGCCGCCATCGCAGCACTCGGCCGGCAGGT
The DNA here is from genome assembly GCF_023243115.1 of Sediminicoccus sp. KRV36. NCBI lineage: Bacteria > Pseudomonadati > Pseudomonadota > Alphaproteobacteria > Acetobacterales > Roseomonadaceae > Sediminicoccus > Sediminicoccus sp. KRV36. The sequence continues at coordinate 3,601,345 of NZ_CP085081.1, read as the reverse complement.
GGATGCGGCCTGCCGTGAGATCGGCTTTCTCATCGTGCAGGGCCATGCCGTGCCGCCGGAACTCATCGCCGAGGTGCGCCGGGAATCGCTGGCGTTCTTCGATCTGCCCGAGGCGGAAAAGCTGGCGCTGCGCCCCCCGCCCGGCACCTTCCTGCGCGGCTACACGCCGCCCGAGACCAATACCCTGGCCCGCTCCCGCGGGGTTGAAACGCCGCCCGACATGCGCTCGCTGTTCTCGATGGGCCGGCCCGAGGCGAATGGCAGCCAATATGCCGCGATCCCCGAGGCGCGGCCCTTCTACCAGCCCAATCTCTGGCCCGCGCGCCCGGCCGGGCTGCGCCCCGCCTTCACCGCCTATTTCCGCGAGATGGAGCGCCTCTCGGGCGAGCTCATGCGCGCTTTCGCGGTGGGGCTCGGCCTGCCGATCGGCTTCTTCGACGACAAGATCGATAATCATTTCGCCGCCCTGCATGCGCTGCATTATGGCGCCCGCACCACGCCCGCCGCCCCGGGCCAGCTGCGCGCCGGGGCGCATAGTGATTTCGGCAGCCTGACCATCCTGATGCCGCCAGCCGAGGGCGGCACGGGGCTGCAGGTGCAACGCCCCGATGGCAGCTTCGCGCCGGTTGAACCGCCGCCCGGCGCTTATGTGATCAATATCGGTGACCTGATGCAGCAATGGACCAATGGGCGCTGGGTCAGCACCGTGCATCGCGTGGTCAACCCGGAAGGCGAGGGCTGGGCCATGCGTCGCCTGTCACTCGGCTTTTTCTGCCATCCGAATTACGACGCGCCGGTTGCGGCCCTGCCCGGCACGGTGGCGCCCGGCGAGGCCCCGAAGCATGCGCCGGTGCTGGCCGGGGTCTATATGAACCAGAAGATTTCCGCCGTGCGCCGGCCCGTCGCCACCGCCTGAAGCCTGCCCATGGCGCAGCACCTCAGGGCCCAGCATCTCAGGGCGCAGTACCTCAGGGGGAGGTGCCGAGCACCACGGGATGGTCCTTGTCGCCGGCCTCGAAGGCCACCCAGACCGTGGCGCCGATCTGCGGCGCGGCACGAACCGGCGCGAAGGGCCCGGCAACCGGCGCCCAGAGTGCGTTCACGGCAGCGATGGCCGGGACCGTCACCTGGACGCGGCCGGACGCCGTCGGGTCCTGGGTGTTCACGATGCGCCCGCGATAGACGCCGAAAAATTGGGCTGGCATGGGGATATCCTTCGCGCCGACGCCCGATGCGATCATACCGGATGCGAAAATGCAACCGGAACGCGCTGCCAGCCGGTGAATACAACCCGGCCTGCTGCGGGCGGCTTCTTGCCTGAACTGCCCCGCTATAGGCTGCGGCTCTCCATCAATGTCAGGAACATGCCTGTGCCGCGCCTCAAGATATCCTTCTCGCTGTGTCTTCTGTTGGCAGTGGCTCCTTGCCAAACCGGGGCCCAGACGGGGGGCACGCAGCCACACAACCTCTACAGCTCGACGCGTGACCGCGCGGATCTTGCGACGATGCGACGGCTCTTGGCCTGCGGCATCCAGGTCGCGGCCGAGGAGAGCAATTTCTATGACGGCCTGGTGCAGGGACTCTACGTCGTCATTTCGGACCCGCTGCCCTCCGCGGCGCAAGCGGCCGCACAGCTGGAGCGCGCAAAGGCTTGCGGCGTCACCGGGCAGACGCGGATGGTCCGGCGGCGCGTCGCCCCGCATTGACGCGGAGCGTCGGCCAGCGTTGACGCGGAGCGTCGGCCAGCGTTGACGCGGAGCGTCGGCCAGCGTTGACGCGGAGCGTCGGCCAGCATTGACGCGGCCCGGCCCAAGCCACCCTTGCGCGCGGCAAGCCTCCGGCGCGAAGCTGCGCGCAAAGGAGTGCGCGCATGCCCATGATCCTCGCCGCCAATGCCAATGCCCAGGGCTCCCATGTCGGCGAATGGCGCCACCCCACCGCCTGGGACAAGCCCGCCAGCAACCTGGAGAATGCCGTGCGCCTCGCGCGCATCGCCGAGGGCGGGAAGTTCGACCTGCTCTTCCTCGCCGACGGCAATGGCGTCCGGAACCTCGACAAGCCGGACCTGTTCGCCGCCACCAGCCCGTCTGACCGGCCGGGTGTGTTCGAGCCGGTGACGCTGCTTTCGGCGCTGGCGATGGTGACCGAGCATATCGGCCTCGTCGCCACCACCACCACCACCTATGACGAGCCGTTTTCGGTCGCGCGCCGCTTTGCCTCGCTGGATCATATCAGCAAGGGGCGGGCGGGCTGGAACCTCGTCACCACCTCCAACCCTGGCGATGCGCTGAACTTCTCCCATGAGGAACACGTCCCGCGCGATGATCGCTACGAGCGCGCCGCCGAGTTCGCGGGCATCGTGAAGGGGCTCTGGGATTCCTGGGCGGATGATGCCTTCCCGCAGGACAAGTCCAGCGGCCGCTACCTCGACCCGAGCAAGGTGCATGCGCTGAACCATCGCGGAAAGCATTTCCAGGTGGCCGGGCCGCTGAATGCGCCGCGCCCGCCGCAGGGCCATCCGGTGATCTTCTCGGCCGGGCAGTCGGAGACGGGCCGCGAACTTTCCGCCGCCACGGCCGATTGCGTCTTCGCCATCGAGGGCACGATCGAGCGCGCGCAGAAACTCTATGCCGACCTCAAGGGCCGGCTGCCGAAACATGGCCGGACCCCGGAGAGCCTGAAGATCCTGAGCGGTGTGACCATCATCGCCGCCGAAACCGCCGAGGAGGCGGATCATCTGGCGCAGGAACTGGATGACCTGGTGCCGCCCGCTGTGGGGCTCGACTACCTGTCGAAGATGGTCGGCGTGAAGATGTCCGCCTATCCGCTGGATGGCCCTTTCCCGGCGCTGGATTTCGAGCACATCGGCCCGACGGGCATCGGCAAGGCGATCGTGGCGAAAGCCCTGGAGCAGAAGATGACGGTGCGCGAAACCTATCGCAGCATCCTGCCGCAAATGGCCGGCAATTTCTTCAAGGGCAGCGCCATGCAGGTGGCCGACCTGATGGAGCGCTGGTACCTGGAGAAAGCCTGCGACGGCTTCATGATCGCGGCCCCGGTGGTGCCGACGGGGCTTGAGCGCTTCATTCGCCTGGTGGTGCCGGAATTGCAGCGCCGTGGCCTGTTCCGGACCGCGTATGAGGGCCGGACCCTGCGCGATAATCTCGGCCTCGCGCGGCCGGAGAACCGCTTCTTCATGCAGAGGGCCGCCGAATGAACCTCTCTCGCCGCGCCACCCTCGCCGCACTGGCCGCGCCCTCGCTCGCGCGGGCGCAGGGCTGGCCTGCGCGCCCGCTGCGCGTCGTTGTCCCTTTCGCGCCGGGCGGCGCCACCGACCTCATCGCCCGCCTCATCGCCGAGAACCTGGCCCGCCCGCTGGGCCAGCAGGTGGCGGTCGAGAATCGTGCCGGCGCCTTTGGCATATTGGGCGCGGATGCCGTGGCGAAGGCCGCCCCCGATGGCTACACGCTGCTCGCCGGCAGTCCGGGGCCGATGGCGGTGAATCCCTTCGTCTACAAGACCCTGCCCTATGATCCGGCGCGCGACCTGGTCGGTGTCTCCATGGTCGCGCTGATCCCCTATGTGATGGTGGTGCCGGCCTCGCTGGGCGTCACGACGGTCGCGGAGTTTCTGGCGCTGGCACGCGCGCGGCCGGGTTCCATCAACTTCGCCACATCGGGCATGGCTTCGCGCCTCACGGTCGAGATGTTCCGGGCGCTCGCCGGCAATGTCGAGATGGAGATGGTGCAGTATCGCGGCGGTGCCCCGGCCCGCACCGATCTGCTGGCGGGGCGCATCCAGCTCGTCATCGAGCAGGCGCCGTCCTTCCTGGAGGATTTCCGGGCAGGCACGCTGCGGCCGCTGGCGGTGGGTGGCACGCGGCGGTTTTCGCTGCTGCCGGATGTGCCAACGCTGCAGGAGGCCGGGATTGCCGGCTACGAGGCCAATGCCTGGCTGGGCTATGCGGCCCCGGCCGGCACGCCGATGGACATCCGCCGCCGCCTTGCCAGCGAGATCGACCAGATCATCCGCATCCCCGAGGTGCGCGAGCGCTTGCTGAGCTGGGGCGCCGAGCCCGTCGGCGGCACCCCCGAGGACATGGACCGCATGCTGACTGCGGAACGCGCCCGTTGGTCCGAGGTCGTCCGCATGGCCGGGATAGAGCGAGAATAATCGGGGTCTGGGGCCTTTCGGCCCCAGCCGCCGGAGGCCCTTTTCTACTGTGGCCGGATCACCCGCTCCACATATCGCAGGAAATGCGCAGCCGGCGGCGTCTCCAGCCCCTTCACCTTCGCCTGCTCGTCGAAGCGCCGCAGTTGTACCGCATCGGCGTATTCCGGCACCGCTTCGAAGGCCGCGACTTCCTCGGGTGACATCGGTCCGCCTTGCAGGCTCAGGCTGAGGACGGAATCGCGGGAGAGCTTGGCGAAGTAATCCGGCTCCACCGCGCAGAGATACCGCTTGGCCGCCACATGCAGCCGCACCGGCTCTGTCACCGCGGGGCCGAACATGCCGGCGAGGAATTCATGGCCCAGCCGCTCATGCTCATCATCCACGCCGTCCTCGGCCGGGTTTTCGCCGAGGTTATGCACCATGTGGCCGATGTCATGCAGCAGGGCGGCGGCGATCAGCGCCTCCGAACATCCGGCCCGCTCGGCCAGCCAGGCGGCTTGCAGCGCGTGCTGCCGCTGGTTGATGTCGGAGAGGCCGTATTGGCCATCGGCCTTCAGTTCGATCAGCTCGGCGATCTGGGTGAGGCGTGGGTCGGTGGCGGACATGGCGGCGGTCTCCGTGGGCGCCGCGCATGTTAGGCGCGACGGGGGCCAGGCCAAAACCCCCGTCGCGCAATTGTCATCCAGCGGGCGGCATGGTCCGCGCCATCGGCGGCAGCGCCACCACCTTGGCATACCAGGCTTCCAGCTTCGGGTGCCCGGGGCGCCAGGGCTCATGCGCATAGCGGAAATCGAGATAGCCCAGCGCGCAGGCGATGGTGATCTCGCCGATGGTGGTGAGCATGCCGAGTGTGTCGGCCTCGGCTTCCAGCGAGTCCAGCGCGCGGGTCACCTTGAGCTGCTGGCCCTGGATATAGGTGATGCGTCCCTCATCCTGCGGCAGGGCCACTTCGCGGCGGCGCGGCTGCGTCGCGTCCATGATGCCATCGCCCAGCGCCTGCTGGCGCAGCGCATTCCAGCGCGCGGGGCCAGGTGCCGGGAACAGGCCGGGCGCTGTGCCGACGCTGTCGAGATATTCGCAGACCACCGGGCTGTCATAGAGCGACTGCCCCTCGGGCGTGACGAGGGAGGGCACCTTCGAGAGCGGGTTCACCGGCACCAGCGAGGGGTCCACCGTGGGCACCGTCCAGAGCTCGATCTGGGCATCAATGCCGCGGGCGATGGCGCAGGCCATGCATTTGCGGACATAGGGGCTGGCAGGCGAATAGGCGAGTTTCATGGGATGTTTCCGTTTCCTACGCGTCACAGTGTCAGCGCGACGGCGCGGTTCGGCAAGGGCCGCTATTCCGGCCGCAAGCCCCGCGCGCGGATGAATTCACCCCAGACGCGGCTATCCTCCTGCATGCGCGCCAGCAGCTCGGCGGGTGAGCCGGGGATGGGCACCAGCACCACATCGGCCAGCCGCCGCTGCACATTCTCATCGGCCAGGGCCGCGCGCACGGCGGCATTCACCTGGACCACGACCGGCTCGGGCACGCCGGCCGGCCCCAGCAGCCCGAACCAGCCCGGCATGAGCGGTGCTGTGATGCCCGCCTCCGCCTGGGTGACGAGGTCCGGCAGGAAGGGCAGCCGCCTGGGCGCGACCAGCGCAAGCGGCGAAACCGCCCCCGCCCGCACCTGGCCGAGTGCCACGGCCAGCACGATGATCATGAAATCCGTCTCGCCGGAGATCACGCTGGTCAGCGCCTGGCCGGCCCCGGCATAGGGCACATGGGTGAAGCGCACATTCGCGCGATCCGCGATCATTTCCACCGAGAGATGCGTCGAATTGCCGATGCCGGCGCTGGAATAGGTCAGTCGCCCCGGCTCGGCCCGCGCGCGCTCCAGCAATTGCGCGACATTGGTGATGCCCGAGCGCTTGCTGGCAATCAGGATGAAGGGCGCATCCGTGACGGGCGCCACATAGGTGAAATCCCGCACCGGATCATAGGGCAGATTCGGATAGAGATGCGGGTTGAAGGAGAGCTGCGAGACGCCGGAGAGCAGCATCGCCGTGCCATCCGGCGCCTGTTGCTTCAGCAGGTTGATGGCCACCATCCCATTCGCGCCGGGCCGGTTTTCGATCACCACGGGCTGGCCCAGCGCGCGGCCCATGGGCTCGGCGATGATCCGCGCCACCGCGTCATTCGCCGAGCCGGGCGGCTGCGGCAGGATCATGCGCAAGGGGCGTGCCGGGAATTGCGCGAAGGCTGTGCTGGCCAGCGGCAAGGTGAGCAGGGTTTGGGTCAGCAGGGCGCGGCGGGTGGGGCGCATGCGGGTCACTCCTCGAAGGGTTTCAACGGCAGATCGAGGGCGCATTGGCCCAGATGCAGGCTCAGCACCGGCGGGCGGCCATGCGGGATCTGCTTGATGTGATGCGCATCCGTCCCCGCCAGCGAGAAGCGCAGCACGGAGCCCTTCCGGAACACCCAGGAGGTGGGCAGCAGGGGAATTCGCATGCGCTCCGCGACACCCGGCGTGAGCGGCTTCGCGTCGGCGCGGTGGAAGCTCCGGAAGGGCCAGGTGGATTGGTATTCGGGCGGGTTGGGCGCCTCCTGCCGGTGCAGGGCGCGCAACAGCCCCTCGGTCACGTAGCGCGCCGTGCCATCCGGCTCGATCTCGGAAATGTAGCAGAGGATGGAGGCATCCGCCTCGCTGGAGGCGATCATCAGCTCGGCGATCACATGGCCGCTGAGCACCATATCCTGCTCGAAGGGGGCCGTGTCATAGCCGGGCAGGGCGGCCTGCCGCTCCGTCCAGTCCGTGTGGTAGTCGAGCGCATTGATGGCGGCGATGCGCTCATAGCGCGTGCCATCGCCCGAACCCCAGGCGAAGTCGCTCGGGTGGTGGGCCACGCTGTTGCTGCCGGGCGCCGTGCCGAGTGCGCCGGGGGCGAAATGCAGCCGCGCGGTGTCCGGCACCGGCGGCCAGCTCGCGGCGGCGTTCCAGCTCTCGCCATGCATGGAAAAGTAATGGATCGGCGCTTCGTCGCGCAGGCCGGTGTCATGGCCCATCAGATATTCGTCGAAGAAGCGCAGCATCTCGCCCAGCAGCGCGAATTCCGGCTCGATCCGCGACCGCCAGGGCGAGACATTGCAGCGCGCCCCGTGGTCCCACGGGCCCAGCAGCAGATGCGTGGGGTTGCCCTGCATCGTCAGGTAGCGCGCGATGGCCGAATTGGCGTAGCCCACCCCATCCAGCCAGCCCGAGACGGCGTAGATCGCGACATCCTTCGGGATGGACGCGCTGACCGCATAGGGGCTGATCTGCGCCGAGGAGAAGCCCGGATCATAGGGCAGCGCCTCCTCGCGAAAGGCGAGGTCGGTGATGAAATCGGGCATGCGGAAATTGCCGAGATGCTCCGCCACGGCCGCGCGCACCAGGCTGCCATCGGTGTCGTCATCCACGGGGGCGGGGCCGGCCAGGTCCGGGTTGGAAAAGTAACTCACCTTGGACAGCAGGTCCCGCCGGTCATGGTCCATCGCGACCATGAGTTCGTCATAGACCTGGGCCAGGCGGTTCAGGAAAACCCCGCCCGGGTAATAGTGATCGGCCCAGGTGTCCCAGACGGCAAACAGCGGGATGATGGCGCGCACGGCCGGGTGCCCGGTGCTGGCCAGGAAATCGGAGGCGGCACCGGGATAGGAAATGCCCGTGGCGCCGATCCGTCCGTCGGACCAGGGCTGCGCCACGATCCAGTCGCTGATCTGGCGCGCATCCTCGCGTTCACGCGGGGAGCGGAAACTGTCGCGCGTGCCGAAGCTGGCCCCGGTGCCGCGAATATCCACGACCACCAGCGCATAGCCGCGCGGCACGAAGGCATCGCGGAATTTCGCCGCATTGGGGCAGGCCTCGCCCTCGCTGCCGGGGCGCATGGCGAAGCGGCGGTAATAGGGGGTGTGGATCAGGATGGCGGGCACGGCGCTCCGCGCGCCCTCCGGCAGCCAGACATCCACGGCAAGGCGGCAGCCATCCTGCATGGTGACGTGGCATGAAACGGGCTCCGCCGGCAGCGCATATTCCACGGGGCGTGACGCGAGGTAGCGCGTGGGCGGCACGCGCCAGGCGGCGCTGTTCAGATCGGCATCGGCCATGCGCGGAAATCCCTCAAGCAAGGGCGCAAGCTTGGCATGGCGTCGCCCTGCGGCAAACCGGCTTCAGGCTCTGTGTCGAGGCGATGGGCGGGGTGGTGAAGCCGGTGTGGATCGGCTGCCCCTGGTGCTGCAATCAGCCGCCAATTTCCCGCGCCAGCCCGTCCAGCGCCTGGCCAAAACCGCGGAAGCTGAAGAGGATCTGGATCTCGCGCCCCGCGCTGTCGCGGAAATCCAGCCGGCCCTGCGCCTCGGCCCGCGCGCGCATGCGGGCCAGCACGGGCGCCGGGATGGCTTCCAGCTCGCCAAAGCAGCCACCGCGTGACGCGCTGCACAGGCGGAAGGGGAGGATGAGCGCCTCGGCCGGCGGGGCGCCAGGGTCGATCAGCAGCCGGGCGGGTTGGTCCACACGCAGCTCCAGCGGCAGCTGCACCAGCATGCGGTGCGGATCGGCCCGCCCGGGGCGCCCGATGACCAGCTGCGCGATGGGCTGGCCGCGCTGGTCATTCATGGCGATCGCCAGCTCGCAGACGCGCGCCACGGGCTGGCCGGCGGGGCGCTGGGTTTCGCAGCGCACCAGCCAATCGCCGAAATTGGCCTGGGTGCGGTCCGGGAGTTCGGCGGAGGGTGTCGGCGCTGGTGCGGCTGCGGGTGCCGGTGGGGAAGGTGCTGCGGGCGCGGGCGCTGCGGGCGCAGGCGCTGCAGGCTGGGCGCGGGCCGGTTGCGCCTCGGCCGAGGGAGCGAAGCCCGCGGCCATCAGCGGCAGGATCAGGGCGAGCCAGAGGGGCTTTGGCATGGCGCTTGGGGTCCGAATGGTTGCGGCTGCGTGCTTATCAGGGGCGGCTTTTCACCGGAAGCCATTTGACCCGCGCCGCACCAGCCGACACCCCCGCCAGATTGACACCCCGGCCCCTCGCTGCGAAGCCTGCGCCCGACATCCAAGGAGCCCGCATCCCATGAGCCTGCAAGCCCGCATCGAAGCCCTCTGGGAGAAGCGCGACACGCTCTCCTCCGCCACTCAAGGTGAGGCCCGGGAGGATGTGCAGGCCGCGCTGGAGATGCTGGATCGTGGCGAGGCGCGCGTGGCCGAAAAGGGTGCCGCGGGCTGGCAGGTCAATCAATGGCTGAAGCAGGCCGTGCTGCTCTCCTTCCGGCTGACCGATTCGGCGCCGATGGACACCGCCGCCGGCGCCTATGACAAGGTCGCGCTCAAATGGGCCGGCTGGGGTCCGAACCGATGGAAGGAAGCCGGCTTCCGCGCCGTGCCGGGCGCCGTGGCCCGCCATTCCGCCTATATCGCCCCCAATGTGGTGCTGATGCCGAGCTTCGTGAATCTCGGGGCCCATGTCGGCGCCAATACCATGGTGGATACCTGGGCCACCGTCGGCTCCTGCGCGCAGATCGGCAAGAATGTGCATCTCTCGGGCGGTGTGGGCATTGGTGGCGTGCTGGAGCCCCTGCAGGCCAATCCGGTGGTCATCGAGGATGATTGCTTCATCGGCGCGCGCTCCGAGGTGGTGGAGGGCGTGATCGTCGAGCAGGGCTCGGTGTTGGCCATGGGCGTGTTCCTCTCGGCCACCACCAAGATCGTGGACCGCGCGACGGGCGAGATCTTCATCGGCCGCGTGCCATCCTATTCCGTGGTGGTGCCGGGCAATCTGCCGGGCAAGCCGCTGCCCGATGGTTCGCCGGGGCCGTCGCTTTATTGCGCGGTGATCGTGAAGCGCGTGGATGCGCAGACGCGCGCCAAGACCAGCATCAATGATCTGCTGCGTGACTGAAGCGTGCCCTATGTGAACCTCCAGATCACGGCGGGCGCCACCCGGGCGCAAAAGGCCGAGATCGTGCGCGACTTCACGGCGACGCTGGCGCGTGTGCTCGGCAAGAAGCCCGAGCACACGCATGTCGTGATCCAGGAGATCGCCGAGGAGGATTGGGGCTTCGCGGGTCAGTTGACCGATGATTGGCGGCGGGCCGAGCGTGGCGAATAACACGGCCGACCCCATCCCCCTTGCGCAGGCGCTGATGCGCTGCCGCCCTGCCGCGGAGCGGCCTCAGCCATGACCGCTGCGGCTGATCCGATCCCCCTTGCGCAGGCGCTGATCCGCTGCCGCAGCGTGACGCCGGCCGATGATGGCGCGCTGGATGTGATGGAGGCCGCACTCCGTCCGCTCGGCTTCACCTGCACGCGGCTGCGTTTCAACGAGGTGGACAACCTCTTTGCCCGACGCGGCACCGGCGCGCCGCATTTCTGCTACGCCGGCCACACCGATGTGGTCCCGCCCGGCGATGAGGCCGCCTGGGCCGACAACCCCTTCGCCGCCGTGATCCGCGATGGCGTGCTCTATGGCCGCGGCGCCTGCGACATGAAGGGCGGCATCGCCGCCTTCGTGGCCGGCCTGACCGACTACCTGGCCGCCCATCCGGATCACCCTGGATCGCTCTCGCTGCTCATCACCGGTGATGAGGAGGGGCCTTCCGTGGATGGCACGCGCCGCGTGCTGGAATGGATGGCCGCGCACGGCCACACGCCGGATATCTGCGTGGTGGGCGAGCCGACGTCGAAGGCAGCGCTGGGCGATACCATCAAGATCGGCCGGCGCGGCAGCATGAATGCCTGGATCACCATCCAGGGCCGCCAGGGCCACAGCGCCTATCCGCAACTGGCCGATAACCCGGTGCATCGCCTGATCCGCGTGCTGGATGCGCTGACCGCGACACCGCTCGATGCGGGCAGCACCTGGTTCGAAGCCTCGACGCTGCAGGTCACCGGCATCCAGGTGGATAATTCCGCGACCAACGTGATCCCGGCGCAAGCCAGCGCCTTCCTGAACATCCGCTTCAACGAGCTGCACACCTCGGAAGCCCTTACCGCGCATCTGCGCGACGTGCTGGCCGAACACGCGCCGGATCACAGCCTGCGCGTCCAGGTCTCGGGCGAGAGCTTCCTTACCCAGCCCGGTCCCTTCGTCGAGGCGCTGAGCCGCGCGGTGCAGCGCAGCACGGGGCTGACGCCCAAGCTCGATACGGGTGGCGGAACCTCGGATGCGCGGTTCATCACCCGCCATTGCCCGGTGGCCGAACTCGGCGCCGTGGGGGCCAGCCTGCACCAGCGCGATGAATCGGCGCCGGTCGAGGAATTGCGTGCATTGGCCGGGCTCTACCGTGCCGTCATCGAGGAGTGCCTCCGCTGAATCCGCCGAGCATCACCAACGGGCTGGCCTCGGCCTGGCTCTTTGCGCGCGGCAAGGCCGCCGGGCTTCTGCTCATTCCGCCGGGCATGGCTTCCGCGCGGCATTCCTTCCTGGCGGCGGCGATCTGCCTGCCGCTCTTTGTCGTGCTGCGGCTCATCGCCTGGTGGGCGCAGGGTGCGCCCCCCGCCGGCGTGCTGATCGCCCTGACGGGCGAGGTGATCGGCTATTCGCTGGGCTGGGTCGCCTTTGCCCTCGCCTCGCGCATCCTGGCCGAGCAGGCCAAGCGCGGCGAGCAATGGCCGCAATTCATCGCCGCCTGGAACTGGTCCAATGTCGTGCAATATCTGCTGCTGGTGGTGTTGCTGATCCCGACGGCCCTGGGGCTGCCCGCCTGGCTCGGCAATGCGATGGGTCTCGCGGCGGTGGGCTATGCCATGTGGCTCGAATGGTTCGTCACCCGCACGGCGCTGGGTGTGCAGAGTGCCACGGCGGTGATGTTCGTCGTGCTGGACCTGGCACTCGGCCTGTTCATCGGTGGGGTGACGGGCCGCATTTCCGGCAATTGATCACAGCCAGGCGATCGGCTCGGGATAATCCACCCGCAGCAGGCTGAGCCCCTGCGGCGGCGCGGTCTGCCCCGCCGCCCGGCGATCCTTTCCATCCAGCACGGTCCTTGGCCATTCCACCGGGCGCCGCCCGAGCCCCACCTCATACAGGGTGCCGGCGAGGTTGCGGACCTGGTGGTGCAGGAAGCTGCGGGCGCTGACGAAGATGTGGATCTCCTCCGCCACACGCAGCACATCCAGCCGCTCCATCGTGCGCACCGCCGATTCCGCCTGGCAGGAGGTGGCGCGGTAGGCGGAGAAGTCATGCCGCCCCAGCAGCAGCTGCGCCGCCGCATGCATGGCTGCCGCATCTAGCGGCAGCGGCACATGCCAGACGCGCCCCTCTTCCAGCGCGGGCCGCGCCGGGCGGTTGAGGATCCGGAAGCGATAATGCCGCTGGATCGCCGAGAAGCGCGGTGACCAGCCCGGGGCAGCGAAGGCCGCGCCACGGATGGCGATGCGGTAGGGCCGGGTGTGGAAATCCATGGCGGCCCGGAGCTTCGCTGGCGAGAGATCCGCGCTGACACTGAGCTGCACCACCTGCCCCTCGGCATGCACGCCCGAATCCGTCCGGCCCGAGGCGGTGGCGGTGGGCAGCACGCCGGCATTGAGACGGGCCGCTGCCGCCTCGATCACCTGCTGCACCGAAAGCCCGTTGGATTGCCGCTGCCAGCCGACGAATTCGGTGCCGTCATACTCCACCAGCAGCGCATAACTGGGCATCAGGCCAGGATCAGCCCGGGCGCCAGCGGGTAGCCACGCAGCAGCGCTTCCGCCTCCATCGCGGCCCGGCCCGGGCGTTGCAGCCGCAACAGGCGCAGCGCGCCCTCGCCGCAGGCAATGACGAGGCCAGCACCCGGCAGGACCGTTCCTGGCGGCATGGCGCCTGGCGCGCCCATGTCCTCGGCGGGTTCCGCCGCCAGCACGCGCAGCATGTCCCCGGCATGCGGGAAATAGGCACCAGGCCAGGGGTTCATGGCCCGCACCCGCGCATCCAGCGCGGCGGCCGGCTGCGCCCAGTCGAGCAACCCATCCGCCTTGGTCAGCTTGGGCGCATAGGTGACGCCGGCTTCGGGCTGCGGGGTTTCGGGGGGGGACTCCGCCAGCGCGCGCAGGATCAGTCGGGCGCCCATGGCGGCCAGCGCATCATGCAGGGCCGCGGTGGTGCTCTGCCGTGTCAGCCCGACGGATTCCGCGAGCAGCATGGGCCCGGTATCCAGCCCCTCCTCCATGCGCATGATGGTGACGCCGCTTTGCGCATCGCCATGCAGGATGGCGGCATGGATCGGCGCGGCACCCCGCCAGCGCGGCAGCAGCGAGGCATGGATGTTCAGGCAGCCACGGCGCGGCGCCGCCAGCATGGCCGGCGGCAGGATCAGCCCATAGGCCGCGACCACCGCCACATCGAGGTCGAGGGCCGCGAAATCGGCATGGGCCTGGGCGTCGCGCTTCACCCGTGCGGGCGTGCGCACCTCGAGCCCCAGCGCCAGGGCGGCGCGGTGCACGGGGCAGGGGGTTTCCTGCTGGCCACGCCCCGCGGGCTTGGGCGGCTGGGTATAGACGGCGCGGATGTCATGCCCGGCCGCGTGCAGCGCCCTCAGTGCGGGGACCGCGAAATCCGGGCTGCCCATGAAGGCGATGCGCAGGGGCTGGCGGTCGCCACTCACGCGCTGCGACCCGGCGCCGCGCGCATGCGATCCACGCGCTGGTCCTCGCCGCGGCGTGGCTGCGGTGCGGCGCGGTCGCCGTGGTCAACCACCATCAGCGTCGCGCGCCTTGAGCTTCAGCTCCTTGGCCAGTTTGCGCAGCATCATGTTGCGCTTCAAGGCCGAAAGATGATCCACGAAGAGCACGCCGTTCAGATGGTCGATCTCATGCTGCAGGCACACGCCGAGCAGGCCATCCGCCTCCATCTCCCGGCGCATGCCGTCCAGCTCGCGCCAGCGCAGCTTGATGCGCTGCGGGCGTTCCACATCGGCGTAGAGCCCGGGGAGCGAGAGACAGCCCTCCTCGCGCAGGGCGCGCTCGCGGCTTTCGGCGATGATCTCGGGGTTGATCAGCACCATGGGTTCCGGCGTGTCCTTGCCGCCGCAATCCAGCACGATGAGCCGCAGATCCGAGCCGATCTGCGGCGCCGCGAGGCCAATGCCGGGGGCGGCATACATCGTCGCCAGCATGCGCGGCGCGAGTGCGCGCACCGCCGCGTCATCGCCCTCGGCCACGGGGCGGGCCTTCAGGCGCAGCCTCGGGTCGGGCACCAGCAGGATCGGGAGTTTTTCGTCGGTCATGATGAGGTGTGAGGTAGCGCCTGGCCCCCACCCTTGCAACGGCGCGGCGCGCGGGCCAAGTCTTGCGGGTCCGGTGCCGCCGCCATGGGGTTTCGGTCTGTCCTCGCTCCCGGCAGGAGGCTGCATGTCACGATCCTCGGTGTTTGGTTCGCCGCTGTTTCTCGGCTTTGACCACCTCGAACAAATGCTCGACCGCGTGCAGAAGAACGCCGAAGGTTACCCGCCCTACAATATCGAGCAGACCGGCGAGGCGCGGCTGCGCATCACCCTCGCCGTCGCGGGCTTCTCCATGGAGGACCTGGCGATCACGCAGGAGGATAACCAGCTCGTCATCCGCGGCCGCCAGCGCGACGAGGCGGATGGGCGGATCTTCATTCATCGCGGCATCGCCGCCCGGCAATTCCAGCGCGCCTTCGTTCTGGCCGAGGGGATCGAGGTCGAGGGCGCCTTCCTGGATAATGGCCTGCTGCACATCGACCTTCAGCGCCCGATGCCGGAGGTGAAGGTCCGCTCCATCCCGATCGGCCGTCAGGGTGCCGGCCCGACGCGCCCCGTGGTCCAGCAGCGCATGCGGCGCGACGAAGAGTAGTCGCCCGCCAAGGCCCCATGTTAGCCTCCCAGGAAAGATCAGGGAGATGAACATGGACAAGCGGGCAGTTCTGGGCATGGCGCTGGCGGTGGCGTTCAGCCTTCCGGCGGGCTCTCAGACGCTGGGGGTCGGCTCGGGCGCGCCGGTCACCACCATTGACCCGCATTTCCACAATGTCGGCCCGAACAATGCGCTGACCATGCATATTTTCGACCGGCTGATCGAGCGCGATGGCCGGGCGCGTCCGCATCCCTCGCTGGCCACTGCCTGGCGGCCCGTCTCGGACACGATCTGGGAAATGGAGCTGCGCCAGGGCGTCACCTGGCATGATGGCCGGCCCTTCACCGCCGATGACGTGGTCTTCACCTTCGGCCGGGTGCCGAATGTCCCCAATTCGCCCGGTGGGTTTGGCGGCTTCCTCCGCGCGATCCAGCGCGTCGAGGTGGTAAACCCGCATCTGATCCGGCTGCACACCCACGCGCCGCACCCGCTCATGCCGCTCGATCTCGCCTCGGTCTCCATCATCGCGCGGCATGCGGCGGAGGGGGCCGCGACTGAGGATTTCAACAGCGGCCGCGCGGCGATCGGCACCGGCCCCTATCGCTTCGTCGCCTTTCGCACCGGGGACCGGGTGGAGATGACGCGCAATGACGCCTATTTCGGCGGTGCCGAGCCCTGGGCCCGCGTCAGCTACCGCATGCTGCTGAACGATGCCTCCCGCACCGCGGCCCTGCTGGCGGGCGATGTGGATGTGATCGAGCAGATCCCGACCAGTGACCTCGCAAGGCTGCGCCGGGACCCGCGCGTGACGGTGACGGAAATCCCGAGCCTGCGCACCGTCTACCTGGCGCCGGATTACTCGCGCGATACGGCACCGCCCGGCGTCACCGACAATGCCGGCCAGCCGCTGGCCGCCAATCCCTTCAAGGATCCGCGGGTGCGCCGCGCGCTCAGCCTCGCCATCAATCGTGATGCGCTGGTGGAGCGCGTGATGGAGGGGGCCGCGCAATCCACCGCGCAATGGCTGCCCCCGGGAGCCTTTGGCTACAACCCGAACATCCGGCCGGACGCTTTCGACGCGGAGGCCGCCCGCCGCCTGCTGGCCGAGGCGGGCTTCCCGGACGGCTTCCGCCTGACGCTCTCCACCCCGAATGACCGCTGGCCCAATGATGCGCGCCTGGCGCAGGGGGTCGCACAGATGTGGACGCGCATCGGCGTGCGCACCCAGGTGGAGGCGTTGCCCTGGGCGGGCTTCGTGCCGCGCCGCGCGCGCGTCGAATTCGGCATGCAGCTCGGCGCCTGGGGAAGCTCGACGGGCGAGGCGTCGAATTTCCTGGTGAACATCATCTCCACCAATGACCGGCAGCGGCTGACCGGCGCCAACAACAATGCGCGCTATTCCAACCCCTTCTTCGACCGCTTCACCGCGCAGGCCTCCGCCACCATGGATGAGGAGCGGCGCGAGGCGATGTGGCAGGAGGCGGTGACGATGTTCGCCGAGGAACGCCCGGTGATCCAGCTCGTGCAATATCTGAACACCTGGGCGGTGCGGCGCGGCCTGCGGCATGATCCGCGCATGGATGAGCGGACCATCGCGATGGGTGTGCGGCCGCAATAGGGATTCGCGGGAAAGGCGCCTAGCGTCCGCTGACCTGCTTCCGGAGGGTCATCCATGCGCCGTTTCCTCGCCGCTCTGCTCGTGCTTCTCGCCAGTCAGCTTCCGGCCAGGGCCGATGGCGGTGCCGTCAGCACCCGGGTGATCCAGGTGCCCGACGGCGCGGCACCCGCGATCGAGACCAGCCTGTGGTATCCGGCGGAAAGTGCCTCGCCGGGCGCGGCACTGCGCGGCCGGGCCTTGCCGCTTGTGGTCTTCTCGCATGGCAGCGGGGCCTTCTCGCAGAGCCATGCCGATACGGCCATGGCGCTGGCTGGGGCGGGGTTCATCGTGGCCGCGCCGACCCATCCGGGCGATAATTTCCGCGACCGCTCCGGCGCCACGGATCTTGCGGCGCGCACCCGGCAATTCGTGGCCGTCATCGGCCATGTGGCGGAAAGCTGGAGCCCCGGCGCGGTGGATTCCGGCCGCATCGCCGCCTTTGGCTACTCTGCCGGCGCCTTCACCGTGCTGGTGGCGGCGGGCGGCATGCCGGACCGAACGCTGATCGCCGCGCATTGCGCTGCCCACCCCGAGGTCTTCGAATGCCGGCTGATCGCCAATGGCGCCCCCACCGCGATTGCAACAGCCCCTGCCGCCCTGGTCCGCAGTCCCTTGCCGTTGCGCGCCCTGGTCGTGGCGGCTCCCGCCCTGGGCTACACCTTCGGCCCCGGTACGCTGGCCGCGCTCAGCATGCCCGTGCAGCTCTGGCAGGCGGCCGAGGATGCGGTCCTTCCAGCACCGTTCTATGCCGAGCCGGTGCGTGCCGCCCTGCCGCGCCCGCCGGAATTTCATCTGGTGGCGGGTGCCGGGCATTACGACTTCCAGGCTCCCTGCACCGAGATCCTGGCCCGCGCCGTACCGGCCATCTGCACCAGCCGCCCGGGCTTTGACCGCGCGGCTTTTCACACGCAGTTCAACGCCGAGATCGTGCGGTTCCTGACAGCGGCCTTGCGCCCCTGACCTATCCGGCGGTGATGTTGGCCTGGCGGACCACTTCACCCCAGCGGGCCAACTCGCTCGCGACATAGGCGCCCGCCTGGGGCATGCCCATGCGCATCCCGGGAAGCAGGCCGAGCGGGGTAAGGCTCGCCGTAAAGCTGGGCTCGGCCGCGGTGGCGATGGCCGCCTCGCTCAGCCGCGCCGCGATGGCGGGGGGCAGGCCGGCGGGCGCGCAAAGCCCGAACCAGACGGTGGCGACCAGATCGAGCCCGCTGTCGCGGAAGGTCGGCAATTCCGGCCGGCTTGGCAGGCGTTGCTCGGCGGCCATCGCGATCACGCGGATGCGGTCATTCGCGGCCATCTCGCCAAAGCCCGCGAAGGTGGCGTCCAGCCGTCCGGCGATGGTCTCCAGCACCGCCGCCGGCGCTCCGCCGCGGAAGGGCACATGCACGTAGTTCAGGCC
The DNA here is from genome assembly GCF_023243115.1 of Sediminicoccus sp. KRV36. Classification (NCBI taxonomy): domain Bacteria; kingdom Pseudomonadati; phylum Pseudomonadota; class Alphaproteobacteria; order Acetobacterales; family Roseomonadaceae; genus Sediminicoccus; species Sediminicoccus sp. KRV36. Next base: position 3,583,308 of record NZ_CP085081.1, on the reverse strand, counting down.
GCGCGTCTGGCGCAGCAATTCCATGCCGATATGCGGCAGCGAGGCCTGGCCCGGCGTCCCGATGCTGGCACCCCCCGGCTTGGCGCGGCTGGCGGCAAGGAACTCCTCCAGTGTCTGGATCGGCCCCGCCGCGCTGACGCCGAGTGCGAGGGGGAAGCCCGCCAGGATCGCCAGATGGGTGAAATCATGCAGCGGGTCATAGGGCGTCGCCGGGTTCAGCAAGGGTGAGGTGACATGCGGCAGGGCATTGCTGATGCCCAGCGTGTGGCCATCCGGGGCCGCCTTCGCCACGGCTTCGCTGGCGATGATCCCGCCCGCGCCGGTGCGGTTCTCCACCACGGCAGGCTGCCCGAAGCTTTGGGTGAAATGCGCTGCCAGGCGCCGGGCGATCACATCCGGCGAGCCGCCCGCCGCGAAAGGCACGATGATGCGGATGGGGCGGTTCGGCCAGGGCGATTGGGCCAATGCGGGTGTGGCCAGCGCGGGTATTATCAGCGCGGGCGTGCCCAGCACCGAGAGGAGGAGGCGGCGCTTCATCACGGGCTCCAGGTGTTGCGGCACCCGGAGCCTAGGCGTGTCATCACAGGTGACGCAAGGCAGAGGCTACTTGGCGGGCGCCAATTCCCTCTCCGCCGGCGTCACATCGAGGGCACCACCGAACTCGTTGATCGCGTCAATCTCGGTGCCCATCGGGATATTGGTCACCTTCTCCAGGATGAACTCGATCACCACCGGCACCTGGTGCTTTTCCATCAACGCCTTGGCATCGGCGAAGGCCTGCTTGAACTCATTCGGGCTCTTCACGCGGATCGCCTTGCAGCCCAGGCCCTCGGCGACGGCCACATGGTCCACGCCATAGCCGGAGAGCGCCTCGTCATGCTCCATATTGATGTTTTCGAAAGAAAGAGAGACCTCGAAATCCATCTCGAAGCCGCGCTGCGCCTGGCGGATCAAGCCCAGATAGGAGTTGTTCACCACCACATGCAGATAGGGCAGCTTGTGCTGGGCGCCGACCGCCAGCTCCTCGATCAGGAACTGGAAGTCGTAATCGCCGGAGAGTGCGACGATCTGCTTGTCGGGGTCGGCCGCGCGCACGCCGAGAGCCGCCGGCAGCGTCCAGCCCAGCGGGCCGGCCTGGCCGCAATTGATCCAGTTGCGGGGGTTGTAGACGCGCAGGTGCTGCGCACCCGCGATCTGGCTGATCCCGATGGTGGTGACGTAGCAGGTGTCCCGTCCGAAGGCCTCGTTCATCTCCTGATAGACGCGCTGCGGCTTGAGCGGCACCTGGTCGTAATGCGTCTCGCGCAGCATGGATTGCTTGCGCGCCAGGCACTCGGCCGCCCAGGCTGATCGGTCGCGCAGCTTGCCCGCCGTCTTCCACTCGATCGCCACCTTCACAAACAGGTCGAGGGCGGCAAGCGCATCGGAGACGATGCCGTAATCGGGCGCGAAGACGCGGCCGATCTGCGTGCCCTCGATGTCCACATGCACGAACTTCCGGCCGGCCGTGAACTTCTCGATGCTGCCGGTCTGGCGGTTCGCCCAGCGATTGCCGATGCCCAGCACGAAATCGGCGGCGAGCATATTGGCATTGCCGTAGCGGTGGCTGGTCTGCAGCCCGCACATCCCGGCCATCAGGTCATGGTCGTCAGGGATGGTGCCCCAGCCCATCAGTGTGGGGATTACGGGGATGCCGGTGATCTCAGCGAATTCCACCAGCTCGGCGCTGGCATCGGCATTGATGATGCCGCCGCCGGCGACGATGAGCGGGCGCTCCGCCTCGTTCAGCATGGTCAGCGCCTTCTCGATCTGGGCGCGGCTGGCGGCGGGCTTGTAGACGGGCAGCGAGGTGTAGGTCTCGATATCGAACTCGATCTCGGCCACCTGCACGTCCACGGGAAGGTCAATCAGCACGGGGCCGGGGCGGCCGCTGCGCATCAGGTGGAAGGCCTTCTGGAAGGCCATGGGCACCAGGTAGGGCTCCATCACCGTCACGGCCCACTTGGTCACTGGGGCGGCGATGGAGGCGATGTCCACCGCCTGGAAATCCTCCTTCTGCAGCTTGGCGCGGGGCGCTTGGCCGGTGACGCAGAGGATGGGGATGCTGTCGGCCTGGGCGGAATAGAGGCCGGTGATCATGTCGGTGCCGGCGGGGCCGGAGGTGCCGATGCACAGGCCGATATTGCCGGCCTTGGCGCGGGTATAGCCCTCGGCCATATGCGAGGCGCCCTCGACATGGCGCGCCAGGATGTGGCGCATTTTGCCGTGCTTCTTCATCGCATTGTAGAAAGGATTGATCGCGGCCCCGGGGACGCCGAAGGCGCAATCCACGCCTTCCTTTTCCAGCACGAGAACCGCTGCATCCACTGCGCGCATCTTGGCCATGAGGTCTTCTCCCGCGAGTTCGTTTCGATGCCCGTAGATGACAGATGGCGTTTTTTGGTGCAATTTTTTCAAAATAGTTTTTTGCATTGCAAAAAAATCACCGCAAACATCTGATTTTAAGGTGCTTTGAGTTTTCCAGCGCGCTTGGAGTTTTCCGAATGGCAAAAAATATTTCCGAGCCGCCCGGCGAAAAGCGCTCCCGCGGCCGGCCCCGCGGCAGCGCCACCACCACCAATGAGGTGGGCTCCGTCCAGTCGCTCGATCGTGCCATCGCGCTGATGAAGCTGGTGGCCGGGGGGGCAGGGCTTTCGCTGACCGAGATCTCGCAGCAATCGGGCCTCGCCGCCTCCACCGCCTATCGCATGCTCACCACGCTGCAATCGCACGGCATGCTGGAGTTCAACGAGGCGGATCAGCTCTGGTTCATCGGGATCGAGACCTTCCGCATGGGTGCCGCCTTCCTGCGCCGCCGCAAGCTGGCCGAGCAGGGCCGCGCCATCATCCAGGGGCTGATGCTGGAATCGGGCGAGACGGCCAACCTCGCTGTCGCGGATGAGGATTGCGTGGTGTTTGTCAGCCAAGTGGAAACGCATGAGGCGATCCGCGCCTTCTTCCGCCCCGGCACCCGCAGCCCCTTGCATGCCTCGGGCATTGGCAAGGCCATCCTCGCCTTCACGGCGCCGCGCCAGCGCGATGCCATGCTCAAGCGCCTGGTGCTGGAGGTCTTCACGGAAAAGACGCATGCGACACGCGCCAGCCTTGCGGCGGATCTGCTGGGCATTCGCGCGCGCGGCTTCTCGGTGGATGACGAGGAGCGCAACCTCGGCATGCGCTGCGTGGCCGCCCCGGTCTTCAATGAATTCGGCGAGCCGGTGGGGGGTGTCTCCATCTCCGGCCCCACCGTGCGGATGACCGATGCGAAGATCGCCGCGATGGGCCCGCGCGTGCATGACGCGGCGCGGACGCTGACGCTGGCCATGGGCGGAAATTTCCCGGACGCATCCAGGGGCAGCTCCGCCGCGTAACGCCTCCGTGAACCCCACGGAGACACGCCATGCGCCGCATTGCCCTGTTGCTTGCCCTGACCGCGACCCCCGCCCTGGCCCAGCCCAACTATGAAAGCTGGGAGCGCCTCGTGCCGCGCTTCGAGAGCACCGGCGGCGCTGGCGTCATGATCGGCGAATATGATCCGATCGTGCTGGATGATCGCTGTGTCACGCCCTTCACGGCGACGCTGCCGGATGGGCAGGTGTTCCGCAATATCGCGCTGTTCCACGCGGTGCCGGTGCAGGGCGGTATCCTGTGCACGCGGGCGCGCTGGTCGGCCATGGACCGCAGTGCCGAGGGCACTTCGCCCTTTGAGGTGTTCATCAAGGATGGAGTTTCGCGCCGCGCGCCGTGAACTGGCGGCCAGCCGGGCGTTTGGAGGAAAATGGCACCGGGGGCAGGGCCGCCCGGCGCCTGTATGGAGGCGTTTCACCGGAAGAGAAGACGGTGAAGCGCGCCCAGGCTCCTGTTGTCATGTGTTTGCAGATTCGCCGGGCGAAGTCGCACGGTTTGAAAATGCTTTCCCTGCACACGGCGCTCGCGCGCCGGGCAGGTGATGGCTGCCATCCGGATGCCGCCGCCATGCGACGACACCCGGATGCGGGGTGGCTGATCAGGCCAGGTCGAAGCGGTCCAGGTTCATCACCTTGGTCCAGGCGGCCACGAAATCCTGCACGAAGGCGGCTTCCGAGCCATGGCTGGCAAAGACTTCGCACAGCGCGCGAAGCTGCGAGTTCGACCCGAAGACCAGGTCTACCCGCGTGCCGGTCCACTTCACGGCACCCGTCGCGCGGTCACGGCCTTCAAACACGCCCTCCGCGGCCGGAGTCCAGGCGGTGCCCATATCCAGCAGGTTCACGAAGAAGTCGTTCGTGAGCGCACCGGGGCGCTGCGTGAAGACGCCGTGCTTCGAGCCGCCCGTATTGGCGCCCAGCACGCGCAGCCCACCCACCAGCACCGTCATCTCCGGTGCCGTCAGCGTCAGAAGCTGCGCGCGATCCACGAGCAGTTCTTCGGCCGAGACGGTGTATTGCGTCTTCAGGTGGTTGCGGAAGCCATCGGCCGTCGGCTCCAGCACGCTGAAGGATTCGACATCCGTCTGCTCCTGCAGCGCATCCGTGCGGCCAGGGGTGAAGGGCACCGTGACGTCATGCCCGGCCGCCTTCGCCGCCTGCTCCACACCCACGCCGCCAGCCAGCACGATGAGATCCGCGAGCGAGATCTTCTTGCCACCCGTGGCCGAGGCGTTGAACGCGGCCTGCACGGCTTCCAGCTTGGCGAGCACGCCAGCCAGATGAGCAGGCTCATTCACCGCCCAGTCCTTCTGCGGCGCCAGCCGGATGCGCGCGCCATTGGCGCCACCCCGCCGGTCCGAGCCACGATAGGTCGAGGCCGAGGCCCAGGCGGTTCTTACCATCTCCGCAACCGTGAGGCCGGTGGCGAGGATCTTCGCCTTCAGCGCCGCGATATCGGCCGCATCCACCAGGGCATGCGTCACGGGCGGGACGGGGTCCTGCCAGATCAGCTCCTCGGCGGGCACATCGGGGCCGAGGTAGCGCGCCTTCGGTCCCATGTCGCGGTGGGTCAGCTTGAACCAGGCGCGGGCGAAGGCATCCGCGAACTGGTCCGGATTGGCCAGGAAGCGCTTGGAGATTTCGCCGTAGACCGGGTCCAGCTTCATCGCCATGTCCGCCGTGGTCATGATCGGCGCGTGGCGCTTGCTGGGGTCATGCGCGTCGGGCACGGCGTCCGCGAGGGCGCCATTGGCCGGGATCCACTGATGCGCGCCGGCCGGGCTCTTGGTCAGCACCCAGTCATGGTTCAGCAGGTTCTCGAAGTAGTTGCTGTCCCACTGGATCGGGTTGATGGTCCATGCACCTTCGATGCCGCTGGTGATGGCGTCCGCGCCCTTGCCGGTGCCGAAGCTGCTCTTCCAGCCCAGGCCCTGCTCCTCGATGCTGGCCCCCTCCGGCTCGCGGCCGACATGCGCGGTATCGCCCGCGCCATGGCACTTGCCGAAGGTGTGGCCGCCCGCGGTCAGGGCCACCGTCTCCTCGTCATTCATCGCCATGCGGGCGAAGGTCTCGCGAATGTCGCGGGCCGAGGCGAGCGGGTCCGGAACGCCGTTCGGCCCTTCCGGATTGACGTAGATCAGGCCCATCTGCACGGCGGCGAGCGGGTTTTCGAGCTCGCGGTCCCCGGTGTAGCGCTTGTCGCCCAGCCAGGTGTCCTCATTGCCCCAGTAGATGTCTTCCTCGGGCTCGTAGATATCCACGCGGCCACCGCCGAAGCCGAAGGGCTTCAGCCCCATGGACTCGATCGCGCAATTGCCTGCGAGGATGAAGAGATCAGCCCAGGAGAGCTTGTTGCCGTATTTCTGCTTGACCGGCCACAGCAGGCGGCGCGCCTTGTCCAGATTGCCGTTGTCGGGCCAGCTGTTCTCGGGCGCGAAACGGTGGGCGCCGTTCGAGGCGCCGCCACGGCCGTCACCGGTGCGATAGGTGCCCGCCGCGTGCCAGGACATGCGGATGAAGAAGGGCCCGTAATGCCCGTAATCGGCCGGCCACCAATCCTGCGAGACGCGCATCAGCGCGATGATGTCCTGCTTCACCGCCGCGAGGTCGAGCTTCTTGAACTCCTCGGCGTAGTTGAAGCCCTTGCCCAGGGGATTGGACAGCGCGGAATTCTGGTGAAGAATCTTGAGGTTGAGCTGGTTCGGCCACCAATCGCGCAGCGACCGGCCGGCCCCCAGGGTCGCGTGCCGGGGCGCGCCATGCATCACCGGGCATTTTCCGGCACTTGGGCCAGTATTTCCGTCCATCATGAGTCTCCGATCTTGGTTGGTCCGGTCCTCTGGCGAGGACGATTGGGAAAGAGGTCGCGTCCTGCCCCTGCGGTCAGGCAGACGCGGCGGGGTCAGCCGTGTGGGAAAGCCCGTACGGCCAGGGGGCGGCGGCCGGCTTCGGCCTGTGCTGGGTGAGCCGGCCCGGAGCCGCGAATTGGCCGCCTGTCCGAGGCTGCTTGCCGCGAGGTTGGATTGCTCCGCTCAGTGTCGTTTGCTTTGCGCATTGGCTGCTCCCTGTTTCCCTGAGCGCAGTCTTACCAAAGAGCTGCGATTAGAATAAGTTAAATCTACTGATTTCTCCGATCAGGAAAAATGATCAATGAGTCTGACGCTCAAGCAGTTCCGCTATTTCGAAGCCCTGGCCCGGCACGGCCATTTCGGCCGGGCGGCCGATCAATGCGCCATCTCGCAGCCGGCCCTGTCCATGCAGATCAAGGAACTGGAGGAGGTGCTGGGCGCCGTTCTGTTTGAGCGCGGCGCGCGCCAGACACGCCTCACGAATTTCGGCGAGGAATTCGCCCAGCGCGTCCGGGGCATCCTGCGCGCGGTGGATGAATTGGCGGACCTCGCCCGCGCCTCGCGCGAGCAACTGGTCGGGCGGTTGCGCATCGGCGTGATCCCGACCATCGCGCCCTATCTGCTGCCGACGATCATCGCGCAGCTGACGCGCGCCTATGCGGGCGTGGATATCCATGTGCGGGAAACCCTGACGCCGAACCTGATCCATGAGCTGGCGGAAGGCCGGATTGACGCGGCGATCGTGGCCTTGCCGGTCTCCGAATCCTCCTTCACCGAAGTGACGCTCTTCTCGGAGGATTTCGTCCTGGTGCGGCCGGGCGAGGATGCGGGCAAGCCCGTCCCCAATGTCGAGACGCTGCGCAAGATGCGCCTGCTCCTGCTGGAGGAAGGCCATTGCTTCCGGGACCAGGCGCTCTCCTTCTGCAATCTGCATTCGGCGCTGCCGCGCGAATTGCTGGATGGCAGCTCGCTCTCGACGCTGGTGCAGATGGTCAGTGCCGGCATCGGCGTGACCCTCATCCCGGAGATGGCGGTGGCGGTGGAAACGCGCTCCTCCTCGGTCTGCGTCACGCGCTTCAAGAGCCCGCGGCCCTCCCGGAGGATCGGCATGATCTGGCGCAAGACCAATCCGCTGGCCGGCCAGTTCCTGGAAATCGCGGAAGTGGTGCGCCGCTCGGCCGAGGCGCTGCGCGCGAGCCAGTCCCAGGCTGGCAAGGCCGCGTAGCCGCCCGCTGCCGGGCGATTGGCTGGGCTGCGCTGCGACCCCTGGTTGAGCTGCCCGAACTTCATGCTTGCAGCGGCCGAGGATTTCAGGCTGCATTGACCTCCAGGAAGAAACCGACCGCAAAGCGGCGGCCCAGGGAGGAAGCATGGCGCCCAGGACAGCGGGAGCAACGCTTGGCGTTGCTTGAAGTGCGCGACGTCGTGATGCGCTTCGGCGGCGTCACCGCCGTGGGAGGCGTGTCCTTCGACGTGGAGGAGCGCCAGATTTGCGGGCTGATTGGCCCCAATGGCGCGGGCAAGACCACGCTGTTCAACATCATCAGCGGAATCTACCGGCCAAGCGAGGGCCGCGTGATCTTCGCCGGCACCGACACCACCGGCCTGCCGCGCCACGCGATGGCGCCGCTGGGCCTCGGCCGCACCTTCCAGAACCTGGCGCTGTTCCGCAGCATGTCCGTGCGGGAGAACGTGCTCGCGGGGGCCCATTCCGCGGGGCGTGCCGGCTTCCTCGCCAATGCGCTGCGCCTGCCCGCCGCCCGCCACGAGGAAGCGGAGGCCGGGCGCCGGGCGGATGCGTTGCTGGCCCTGCTGGCGTTGCAGGATGTGGCGGATGTGCTCGTCGCGGACCTGCCCTTTGGCACCCAGAAGCGCGTCGAGATGGCGCGCGCGCTGATCTCGGCCCCCAAGCTGCTGCTGCTGGATGAGCCGGCTGGCGGGTTGAATCACGGCGAGGTGGATGAACTGGCCACGCTGCTGCAACAGGTGCGGGCCAGCTTCGACCTCAGTATCCTTCTCGTCGAGCATCACATGAGCCTGGTGATGCGCGTCTCGGACAAGGTCGTGGCGCTCGATTTCGGCAAGAAGATCGCCGATGGCACGCCGCATGAGGTGCGCACCAATGCCGATGTGATCCGCGCCTATCTCGGGGATGGGCATGACGCGCATGCTGCTTGAAGCGAAGGCCCTGCGCGGCGGATATGGCCCGATCCAGGTGCTGCACGGCCTGGATTTCGTCGTGGAGGAAGGCAGCGTGACGGCGCTGCTCGGCGCCAATGGCGCGGGCAAGACCACCACGCTGCGCGCCGTCTGCGGCATGATCCGCGCGGAGGGCGATGTCCTGTTCCGCGGCCAGCGCATCACCGGCATGGCCACGGAGGAGATCGCGCGGCTCGGTGTCGCGCATGTGCCCGACGGGCGCGGCACCTTCATGGAACTCACCGTCGAGGAGAATTTCCGGCTCGGCGCCTATACGCGCCGCGATGCCGAGGTGCAGCAGGATTTCGAGCGCATGTGGGCGTGGTTCCCCCGCCTCAGGCAGCGCTGGAAGCAGCAGGCCGGCACGCTCTCGGGTGGTGAGCAGCAGATGCTGGCGATTGCGCGGGCGCTGCTGATGCGGCCCAGGCTGCTGCTGCTCGATGAGCCCTCCTTTGGCCTGGCGCCCCTCATCGTGCAGGAAATCTTCGGCATCATGCGGCGCATCCGCGAGGAGAGCGGGGTTGGCATCCTGCTGGTGGAGCAGAACGCGAATCTCGCACTGGAACTGGCCGACCGCGCCTACCTGCTGGAGACGGGCCACATCGTCACCTCCGGCCCCGCCGCCGAAATCCGCCAGGATGAGGCCATCCGCCGCGCCTATCTGGGATACTGACCCGTCCGATGAGCGAAGCGACGCAGGAGCGAAGGTCTGAATCGGCCGGACGGCAGGGCCCCGTCCGATGAGCGAAGCGACGCAGGAGCGAAGGTCTGAATCGGCCGGCTGGGGGAGGGAATAGCCCATGGATGGATTTGCGCATCAGCTCGTCGCCGGCATCGCCACGGGCGGCATCTATGCCTCCGTGGCACTCGCCCTGGTGATGATCTACCAGGCCACGCATCACGTGAACTTCGCCCAGGGTGAGATGGCGACGCTCTCCACCTTCATCGCCCTGACGATGATCCAGGCGGGGCTGCCCTATTGGGTTGCGTTCTTCGCCACACTTGTCGTCTCCTTCATCATGGGCGCGCTGGTGGAGCGCATCCTGATGCGGCCGGTGCAGAATGCGCCGGTGCTGACGCATGTAGGCGTGTTCATCGGCATGCTGCTCATCATCGGCAATGGGACGGGCTGGATCTTCGGCTACACCACCAAGGCCTTCCCAACGCCCTTCCAGAGCGATGGGCTGCTGTTCGGCGGGCTGGTCTCGGCGCATGAACTGGGCAGCACCGCGGTGACGCTGGCGGTGCTGGTCCTGGTCTATCTGTTCTTTGCGCATACCTCGCTGGGGTTGGCCATGCGCGCGGCCGCCTATAATCCGCGCTCGGCGCGGCTGGTGGGCATTCGCGTGGGGTGGATGCTGGCGCTGGGCTGGGGCCTGGCCGCCGCCATCGGTTCCGTGGCGGGGATGATGGTCGCACCCGCCGTCTTCCTGGATCCGAACATGATGCTGGGCATCCTGCTCTATGCCTTTGCCGGTGCGCTGCTGGGCGGGATTGATAACCCGACCGGGGCGGTGATCGGTGGCTTCACCGTGGGCGTGCTGGAGAATCTGGCCGGCGCCTATGTGGTGGGCACGGAACTGAAGCTGACCGTGGCGCTGGTCATCATCATCGGCGTGCTGGTCGTGCGGCCCTCCGGCCTGTTCGGCCGCGTCGTCTTCAGCCGGGTGTGAGCGCATGAAGCCGCCGCTCCTCGCCGCCGGGTTTGCCCTCGCCCTCGTCCCGCTCTGGGTGCTGGAGAGCTTTCACCTGTTCCAGCTCACCCTCGCGGTGATCATGGCGCTCGCCGTGCTCGGGCTGAACATCGTGACCGGCTATAATGGCCAGATCTCGCTTGGCCATGGCGCCTTTTTCGCCGTCGGCGCCTATGCGACCGCCATTCCCATGTCGCTGCTCGACTGGTCCTTCTGGGCGACCTTGCCGGTCTCTGCCATCGTGTGCGGGGCGGTCGGCTGGGGGGTTGGGTTTCCCGCGCTGCGGCTGGGCGGGCTTTATTTGGCACTGACCACCTTCGCGCTGGCCGTGGCGGTGCCGCAGATCCTCAAGCACAAAGCGGTCGAGGCCTGGACGGGGGGCGTGCAGGGGCTGTTCCTGCTCAAGCCCGAGGCGCCCGCCTGGCTGGCCCTCACGCCCGACCAGTACATGTATGTGGTGGCGCTGCTGGTGGCCGGCCTCTGCTACCTGCTGGTGGCGAACCTGCTGCGTGGGCGCATCGGCCGCGCCATGATGGCCGTGCGGGACAACCCCACCGCTGCCGAGGCGATGGGCATGGACCTCGCCAGCCTCAAGACCCGCACCTTTGCCGTGAGTGCCATCATCACCGGCATGGCGGGCTCGCTCTCGGCCGCCGTGGTGGAATTCGTGGCACCTGACAGCTTCACCTTCATCCTCTCCATCAGCCTGTTTGTCGGCATGGTGGTGGGCGGTGTGGGGTCCATCCTCGGCTCCGTCTTTGGCGGGCTGTTTGTCCTGTTCGTCCCCAACCTCGCCGAGGCCATCAGCCGTTCGGCACCCGGCGTGATTTATGGCGGCATCCTGATCCTGTTCCTGTTTATCCTGCCGGATGGCGTCGCCGGGCTGGTCCGTCGCTTCACCACAAAAAAACGCAGCATTCCTGGGAGGGAAACATCATGAGCACGACACGTCGTACGGTCCTGATCGCTTCGGGCGCCAGCCTCGCCTTGCCCAACATCGCCCCCGCGCAGGAAGCGCCCGGGGTGACCGCCACGGAAATCCGCATCGGCAGCACCAATTCGCTCTCGGGTCCGGCATCGGCCTATTCGGTGATCTCCACCTGCCTGACGGCGATGTTCCGCCGGCTGAACGATGAGGGCGGCGTGGGCGGGCGGCGCATCAACTTCATCGTCTATGACGATGCCTATGCGCCGCCCCGCACGCTGGAGCAGACGCGCCGCCTGGTCGAGCAGGACCGCGTGGCCTTCACCTTCAACCAGCTCGGCACGCCCACCAACAATGCCGTGCACCGCTACATGAATCAGCGCCGCGTGCCACATCTGTTTCTGGCGACGGGTGCGGATAAATGGGCCAATCCGCGCGAATATCCCTGGACCATCGGCTGGCAGCCCAGCTACCGCGTGGAAGCACAGATCTACGCCAAGCACATCCTGGAGACGCGGCCCAACGCGAAGATCGCGCTGCTGCACCAGAATGACGATTTCGGCCGGGATTATCTGAACGGCGTGCGCGATGTGCTGGGGCCGCGCTTTGATTCCATGGTCCGCGTCGCCACCAATGAAGCCACCGACCCGACGGTGGACAGCCAGATCGTCCAGCTTCAGGCCGGCGGTGCCGATGTGCTCATCTGCGGCGTCATCCCGCGCTTCGCGGCGCAGGCGATCCGGCGCGTGCATGACATCGGCTGGCGCCCGATGATGTTCATGACCAACGTCTCGGTCTCGGTCGGTGCCGTGATGCAGCCGGCAGGGCCGGAACGCGGTGTCGGCCTCATCACCTCCGACTATCGCAAGGACCAGAGCGACCCCGCCTGGGCCAATGATCCGGGGATGAATGAATGGCGCGCCTTCATGCAGCGCTTCATTCCCGGCGCCGACCTGACCGACAACAACTTCACCTATGGCTATGGCGTCGGCACCACCATGATCCAGGTGCTGCGCCAGTGCGGCAATGACTTCAGCCGGGAGAATGTGATGCGCCAAGCGGCGAGTATCGCGCCGATGGAGATCGCGACATTGCTGCCCGGCGTGAAGGTGCAGACCCAGCCCACCAATTTCAACGTGATCCGCCAGATGCAGCTGCAGCGCTGGACCGGCACGGGCTGGGCGCGCTTCGGCAATGTGATCGAGGGCGCCAACGTCTGAAGCCCACGCACCGCCAGCGCCGGCGATCCGGCGCTGGCGGCCTGCGCGCAGGCTCAGAAGCTTGCGCGCAGGATCAGCGGCATCGCCGTCATTTCGTCCTTCACCGCGACGACGCCGGGGATCTCGCGCGCCATGATGGAGAGGCCCTGGCGCATCGTGTCGTTCCGCGCGAAGCCGTGGAAGGTGACGGTGCCCGCCTTGATCGAGGGATAGATCCAATAGGTATCCACCCAGGGCTGCGCGCGCATCGCCTTGACCAGCGCCAGCTGGATGCCGTGGTCGTCATGGGTTTCCTGCGGCGTCGTCTCGCCACGCAGGATGGCCCGCAGCAGATCGGCGCGGCTGACGATGCCGATCAGCCGGCCGCCCTTCACCACCAGCACGCGCCGGATGTGATTCTGCTCCATCAGCTCCGCGATGCGCTCGGCCGTCTCGGTCTCGCTGACGGTGACCAGGTCCTTGGTCATCACGTCGCGGGCTGTCTTGCCATGCGCCTTGGCGAAGCGCTCGATCAGCGGCGCCGACTGTGAGAACAGGTTCAGGAACCAGGTGAGCGGCCCGGGCGGATGCTCGGCCAGGCGGCGGATCAGGTCGCCCTCGGTGACGATGCCCTGCGGCATGCCTTCGGCATCCACCACCGGCACGGCGGAAATCCCGCGCGCTGCCAGCAACTCGGCAATGGCGGAAACGGGTGTCTCGGGCGAGATGACCACGGGGTTGGTGGTCATCAATTCCTTGGATTTCATGCGTCTTCTTCCTTCCGGCGTTCCGCGCGATGCGTGCCCATGGCTTCAACGAATGGGATGGGCGGCGGTTGACCTCTTATAGGAAGCTTTGCGGGCGGTGGCTTTGCGCCGGATCAAACCGGCCCCTCCCGCACCTGCATCCGATGCGATAGCGTGACCTCCAGCAACCCGGCCGCGATGCAAAATGACGGCCGGGAGGAGGGATCGCGCGCATGGCCGAAGGCTATTTCCTGGTACCCATCGCCTCGGCGCTGCGCATGGAGCAGGCGGAAGCGGTGCTGAATGGCACGCTGGCCGCGGCCCGTGCCGAGGGGTTGCTGCCGCTCGCCGTCGCCGTGCTCGATGCGGGCGCTCAGCTTGTGGCCTTCCGGCGTGAGGATGGCTGCGGCGTGCTGCGCTTCGAGATCGCGCGTGGCAAGGCGCAGGCGGCACTCGGCATGGGCATCGGCAGCCGCGTGGTGCGGGACCGCCTGAGGGAGCGCGTGGCGTTTCAGGCCGCCATCGCCGCCGCGAGCGAAGGGCGCTTCATCCCTGTCCCTGGCGGCGTGCTCATCCTGGATGCGCAGGGCCAGGCGATCGGCGCGGTGGGCGTTTCGGGCGATGCCTCGGACCGCGATGAATATGCCGCCATCATGGGCATCCGCGCGGCGGGGCTGGGGGCGCATCCGGCCGAGCCGGCGCCGGCCTGGCGGGAGGCCGGGCTGTGAAGCGCCGCGCGCTCCTCCTGGCGCCTTTGGCGGCGCCGCTGGTCGCACAGGCGCAAGCCTGGCCGGATCGCCCGCTGCGCATGATCGTGCCGTTCCCGCCGGGGGGTGCCACGGATGTCTTTGCCCGCCGCCTCGCGGCGCGGCTGCCGGCGCAGTTGGGCCAGCCGGTGGTGATCGAGAACCGCGCCGGTGCCGCGGGCGCCATCGGTACGCTGGAGGCGGCGCGCGCCAGGCCCGACGGGCAGACCATGCTGTTCGGCACCGCCAGTACTCTGGGACTCTATCCGCTGCTGGCCGAGCGCCCGCAATTCGATCCGCTGCGTGATTTCCTGCCCGTCGCCATTCCGGGGGCGGCCACCGTCGCCTTCGTGGTGCGGCCCGGCGTCGCGGACAGCCTAGCTGGCCTGGTCGCCGCCGCGCGGGCGCGGCCTGGGGCGCTGCGCTACGGCTCCCCTGGGACAGGCAGCTACCTGCACATGTCGTTCGAGCTGTTCAAGCGCGAGGCCGGGGTGGATATCGAGCATGTCCCCTATCGCGGCAGCGCGCCTGCCATGGCTGATCTGCTGGGTGGGCATCTGGATGCCATCACCGACACCGTCGCCACCACGCTGGAGCAGCATCGCTCCGGCCGTGCCCGCATGCTGGCCGTGGCGTCCCGCGCGCGCAGCCCGTTGGTGCCCGAGGTGCCGACCGTGGCCGAGGCCCTCAACCTCGCGGGCTTCGAGGCGGCGGTCTGGCTGGCGGTCATGCTGCCCATCGGCACGCCCGAGCCGATCCGCGCGCGCCTTGCCGAGGCGATCACCGTGACGCTGCGCGCCGCCGATTTCCGGACCGAGCTGGAGGCTGCCGGCTTTGAGGTGGGGGGCAGCTTGTCGCCCACGCAAAGCGGCGACTACATCGCGGCGGAACAGGCGAAGTGGCGGCCCATCGTCGCGGCCACGGGTGCCAAGCTTGAATAGACAACAACTTGACGAGCAAATGGGGGAAAACATGATCCAGATCACACGGCGCGGGGCCTTGGGCGCCATGCTGGCGGCACCCGCCATTGCCAGCGCGCAGAACTGGCCTTCGGGCAGCATCCGCATCATCGTTCCCTTCGCCCCGGGTGGCAGCACGGATGCGGTGGCGCGCCTCGCTTCGCCCGGCCTCACGCAGCGGCTGGGCGTTCCGGTGGTGGTGGAGAATCGCAGCGGTGCCGCGGGCTCGCTCGGCACCCAGGCGGTGGCGACGGCGCGGCCCGATGGGCAGACCTGGCTGCTCACCTTCGACAGCCACGCGACGCTGCCGGCCCTGCTGCCCAACCTGCCCTTCAACATCACGCGGGACCTTGATCCCGTGATGCTGATCGGCGGCGCGCCCTATGTGATCGCGACCAAGCCGGACAAGCCCTATCGCAACCTGGCCGATGTGGTGGCGGCGGCGCGGGCGCGGCCCGATGCGGTGAATTACGGCAGCACGGGCAATGGCACGATCGGGCATCTGACGATGATCATGCTCGCCGCGCAGACCGGCGTGCGCATGGCGCATCTGCCCTATCGCGGGGGTGGCCTGGCCGTGAACGACACGGTGGCCGGCCATGTCGAGATGATGATCGGCAGTGCCGCCGTGGTGGCGCCGCATATCGCCGGCGGTACGCTGCGCCCCATCGTGCAATTCGGGCCCGAGCGCCTGCCGCAGCTGCGCGATGTGCCGACCGCGCTGGAAGGCGGCTTCACCGGGCTTGAGGCGGAGGCCTGGTGGGGCGTCTTCGCGCCGCATGGCACGCCCGAGGCGATGCAGGCCCGCATGTTCACCGCCCTGCAGGAATCCTTCCGTGAGGAGCGGGTGACCCGCACCATGACCGAGGTGCAGCAGGCCCGGGTGGTGCTGGGCGACAAGAGCGTTCTCGGCCCCTTCCTGGAGCGGCAGATCGCGCAATGGGGCGGCCTCGTGCGGGAGCACCGCGTGCAGGCGGATTGATGCGCCAACCTCACGTGGCGGTGCGTGGGCCCTCCGTCACGCCGTGCGGCCATGCGGCTTCAGTGACGGAGACCGCAGCGCACGGCGCGGCGGCCTTCGATGCGCTGGTGATGGACGGCATGGCGCGTTGCTGCGCCGCCCGGCCGTTGGTCCTTGCCTGAGTGTGTTTCGGGGCCTAATCCTGGCGGCAAGGAGACGCCCCATGGATCAAGCCCTCATCGCCGCAGACCCGCATGCCGAAATCCGTGAGGAGGTGCGCAAGCTCTGTGCCCGCTTCCCGGGCGAATACTGGCGCGAGCTCGATGCCCGCCGCGGCTATCCCACGGAATTCGTCACCGCCCTGACCCAGGCTGGCTATCTGGGCGCCCTCATTCCCGAGGAATTCGGCGGTGCCGGCCTGGCCCTTTCCGCCGCGGCTGCGATCCTGGAGACGATCCACGCCGAGGGCTGCAACGGTGCCGCCTGCCACGCGCAGATGTACATCATGGGCACCATCCTCAAGCATGGCTCGCCCGAGCAGAAGCAGCGCTATCTGCCGGGCATCGCCGAGGGGACACTGCGTTTGCAGGCCTTCGGCGTGACCGAGCCCACCAGCGGCACGGACACCACCAACCTGCGCACCACGGCGGTGAAGCAGGGCGACACATACATCGTGAATGGCCAGAAGATCTGGACCAGCCGCGCCGAACACTCGGACCTGATGCTGCTGCTGGCCCGCACCACCCCGAAGGACCAGGTGGCGAAGAAGACCGAGGGCCTCTCCACCTTCATCGTGGACATGCGCACGGCGAAAGGCCTCACCATCCGCCCGATCCGCACGATGATGAACCACAATTCCTGCGAGGTCTTCTTCGACAACATGGAAGTTCCGGCCGAAAACCTGGTCGGCGTCGAGGGGCGTGGCTTCCGCTACATCCTGGACGGCATGAATGCCGAGCGCCTGCTGATCGCCAGCGAGAGCATCGGCGATGCCAAGTGGTTCACGCAGAAATCGGTGGCCTATGCGAAGGAGCGCATCCTGTTCGGCCGGCCGATCGGCCAGAACCAGGGCGTGCAATTCCCCATCGCCAAGGCTTATGCCCAGATGCGCGCGGCCGAGGCGCTGCTGCACAAGGGGCTGGAGAAATTCGAAGCCGGCCTGCCCTGCGGCGAGGAAGCCAATACCGCCAAGATGCTCGCCGCCGATGCGGCCTGGGCGGCGGCTGAGGCCTGCGTGCAGACCCATGGCGGCTTCGGCTTCGCCGAGGAATATGATGTGGAGCGCAAGTTCCGCGAGGCGCGGCTCTATCAGGTGGCGCCGATCAGCACCAACCTGATCCTGAGCTATATCGGCGAACACGTCCTGGGCATGCCGCGCAGCTACTGAGGGCGATCAAACGGCGGCTGTGGCGATGATCTCGATCAGGTCCCGCCCTTCGAGCTGCACGCCAAGCACCGCGCGCATCGGGATATTCGCGCGGTCCACCCATTCATCCCAGGCCTGGTTCAGCTCCGCCTTGCGGCTCATATCGGCGCAGTAGCAGATGGCGGTCAGGATTTGCGCTTGGCTGCTGCCGGCCGCCTGCAGGGCGCCGGTGATGGCGGCAAGCGCGCCCTGGGTTTGCTCATACATGGAATCGGATTTCACGGGAGACGTCGCCACCGTGGTCACGATGCCATTGTGCAGCACGGCGCGGCTGCGCGTCGGATTGCTGCCGGGAAAGCGTTGGGTCATGCGGCGACGGCCTTCTTCCTGGGGGTTTTCACGGGCTTCTCGGGGGCTTCCAGCGCACGCTGGGCGGCGATGAATTCCGGCCCGCAGGAGAGTTTCTGCGCGAGCGACCCCTCAGGTTCCACGATGCGCCAGAAGGGCGGCACGGCACTCACCGCCTCGCCGCCCGCCACACGCTCCAGCGCGCATTCGGCGACGATGCGCACGAAGATGGCGGTGGAGGTGGGGCAGGTGGCCTCGGCCTTGTTCTTCTTCGCCAGGGCGGCGCGCATCGCGGCCACATCCTTGGTCTTGCCGGGCGGGATGGCGCGCAGATAGGCGTCAATCACCTTGGGGGAGGCGATGAACAGCCGCGCCCCCTCCCGCAGCCCGGCGAAGGGCTTTTCGAGAACGGTCACGCGGGCGGGCTTGGCGGCGCGGTATTTGTCACCCCAGGACATGGTCATGGGGATGTGCGATGCGGGAAGGGCATGGCCTGGGCTCCTGATGCGGGGTGCTTAACCTTCCCGCGCCGTAATGGCAGTCTTGTGTCAATATGGTGCCAACCGGCACGCCGGGAAAGGTGGGAGGCGCCAGCATGCCACGGATGACACGTCGCGCCCTGTTGAGCTGGCTGGCGGCCAGCCCCGCCTTGGCCGCCGGACCCGAGGGGCCGATCACCCTGCTCATCCCCTTCGCCGCGGGCGGGGCCACGGATGTCCTGGCCCGGCTGATCGCCCCCGCGCTGGCCCAGCGCCTGGGTGCGGAGGTGGTGATCGAGAACATGGCTGGTGAAAGCGGCCAGCGCGCCATCGGCCAATTGACCCACGCCGCGCCGGATGGGCGGACGCTGCTGATCGGCAATCTCGGCACCTTCGCCTTCAACCCGCATTTGTTCGAGCGGCTGGCCTATGACCCCCTCGTAGATCTCAATCCGATCGGGCTGATCGGCACCAACCCCATGGTGCTGCTGGCCAGCCGCGTCTCCGGCATCACGGACGTGGCGGGGTTGCGCCGGCTGGCCCGGGAGGGGCGGCTGAGCATTGGCAGCGCCGGGCGGGGCAGTGCGCTGCACATGGGCGGTGTGATGCTGATGCGCGCCCTGGGCGATGGCGGGGAACTCGTCACCTATCCGGGTGGCGGGCCGGCGCTGGAGGATCTGCAGGCCGGGCTGCTCGATATCATGGTGGACCAGGCGATCACCGCCATCCCCGCCACGCATCTCGGCGCGCGGGCGATCGCGGTGCTGGGCCCGCAGCGCCTGCCGGAGATCGCGACGGTGCCGACGGCGGCCGAAATCGGCCTGGCGATGCCTGAGCTTGCCATCTGGAACATGCTGGCCGCGCCCGCCGGCACGGCCGCGCCGATCATCGCGACCCTGGCGCAGGCCTTGGAGGGCGCGCTGGAGGATGAGATGGTAGCCCGGCGCCTCGCCACGGACTCCGTCATCACGCCCGAGGGCGCCGAGCGGGGCCCGGTGGCGGCGGCGGCTTTGATCCGCGCCGAACACGCCCGCTGGGGTGCATTCATTCATGCGGCGCGCATGGAACGAGGGGGTTGAGGATTGAGCGGGAAACCTTTGGCGGGGCTGCTTGTGGTCTCGATGGAACAGGCGGTGGCGGCACCCATCTGCTCGATGAAGCTCGCCGATGCCGGGGCGCGGGTCATCAAGATCGAGCGGGCCGAGGGGGACTTCGCGCGCGGCTATGACGCGGCCTGCCATGGGCTTTCCACCTATTTCGTCTGGCTGAACCGCGGCAAGGAAAGCCTGTGCCTCGACATCAAGCAGCCTGAGGACAAGGCGCTGCTCGCCCGGCTGCTGGAAAAGGCCGATGTCTTCATCCAGAATCTGGCGCCCGGCGCGATGGGCCGCGCGGGCTTCGGCTCGGCCGAATTGCGCGCGAGGCATCCGCGCCTGATCACCGTGGATATCAGCGGTTACGGCGAGGAGGGCGAATATGCCGGCATGAAGGCCTATGACCTGCTGGTGCAGGCGGAAAGCGGCCTGACTTCCGTCACCGGCCGGCCAGAGGGGCCGGGCCGCGTCGGCGTCTCGGCCTGCGATATCGCCTGCGGCATGAACGCGCATGCCGCCGTGCTGGAGGCGCTGATCGAGCGTGGCATCACCGGCCGCGGCAAAGGTGTCGCGGTCAGCCTGTTCGACGGCATGGCGGAATGGATGAATGTGCCGCTGCTGTATCTGGAAGGCACCGGCAAGGAGCCGCAGCGCATCGGCCTCGCGCACCCGTCGCTTTGCCCCTATGGCGCTTTTGAGACGAGCGATGGCGCGCTGATCCTCATCTCCATCCAGAATGAGCGCGAATGGGCGCAATTCGCCGAGCATTTCCTGGATGACAAGAGCCTGACGGAGCGCGAGGGCTTTCGCATCAATCTCGAACGCGTGGCGCAGCGGCCGATGGTGGATGCGCATATCGCGGCCGTCTTCAAGGCGCATGACCGGGAGGCCTGCGTGGCACGGCTGACCCGCGCCAATACCGCCTATGGCTTCGTCAATGACGTGGCCGGGCTGTCCCGCCACAAGGCGCTGCGGCGCATCACGGTCGAGACGGAAAAGGGGCCCGTGGCGCTGGCCGCCCCGGCCGCGCGTTTCAGCGATGGGGCGCGTGACTTTGGGCCGGTGCCTGGCCTGGGCGAGCATGGTGCCGCGATCCGCGCGGAGTTTGCGCCATAACACCTGGCCGGGGGAGGTGATGGGCCGGCTTGCCGCTTCACCTGGCCCGTTATCCGAAGGCTCTCTCGCGGGATCAATGGAAATCCCGGCTCGGCTGGCGCAGCGCTTCCTGGCGCTTCACCCGCGGATCGGGCGAGAGGTTAGGCCGCAGCACCTCATCCGCATGGGCGATGGATTTGGCCCAGGTGTCGCCATCCAGCGCATGCAGCCCGTGCAGCAGGGCCGAGTGATCCTCCAGCTTGCGGACCAGCAGGTGAAGGATGGGCACATGCGCCTCGGTGCGCTCCAGCCGGCCCTCGGCGATGAGCAGCCGGGCGGCCACCACCTCACGCCGGAAGCGCTTCGAGATATCGGGGAAGAGAACGAGGTTGGCCGTGCCGTGCTCATCCTCGATGGTGAAGAACATGACGCCCTTGGCACTCCCTGGCCGCTGCCGCACGAGCACGAGGCCGGCCACACGCAGCCATTTGCCTTGCCGGGCGCGGGCGTATTCCTGCGTGCTGACCGCACCCCGCCGCGCGAGCTCGCCGCGCAGCAGCGCCAGTGGATGCGGGCCGAGGGTGAGGCCGGTGCCGGCATAATCCAGCACCACGCGCTCACCCGCCGTGGCCAGCGGGAGTTGCGGCGCGGCTTCCGTGATCGGGGCGGCGAGTTCCATGGCGTGCTCGACCGCCGCCGCTTCCCACAGTGCCGCGCGGCGGTCGAGGCCGAGGCCCCGCAGCGCATCCGCTTCGGCCAGGCGCTCCATCGCGCCGCGATCCAGGCCTGCGCGGCGCACCAGGTCGCGGAAATCGGCGAAGGGGCGCGCGGCCGCGATGCGCTGCGCCACGGCCTCGCCCAGGCCCGTCACCTGGCACAGGCCGAGGCGCAGGGCGCCCCCCGCCCGATGATCGGAGGGCGCAGCCCGGAGATCTGAATCGGGCGGGCCGGCATGCGCCCGATGATCGGAGGGCGCAGCCCGGAGGTCTGAATCGGGTGGGCCGGCATGCGCCCGATGATCGGAGGGCGCAGCCCAGAGGTCTGAATCGGGCGGGACAGCATACTCCAGGCCGCAATCCCAATCGCTCACCGTCACATCAATCGGCAGCACGCGCACGCCATGCTCGCGCGCATCGCGGATGATCTGCGCCGGGGCGTAGAAACCCATGGGCTGACTGTTCAGCAATGCCGCCGCGAAGGCCGCCGGATGGTGGCATTTCAGCCAGGCCGAGATGTAGACCAGCTGCGCGAAGCTCGCCGCATGGCTCTCCGGAAAGCCATAGGTACCGAAGCCCTCCAGCTGCTTGAAGCAGCGCTCGGCGAAGCCGGGGTCGTAGCCATTGCGCGCCATGCCTTCGAGGAATTCGGCGCGGAATTGCGGCAGCTGCCCGTTGCGCTTGAAGGTCGCCATCGCGCGGCGCAGCTGGTCCGCCCGCGTGGCCGAGAAGCCGGCGCCAACAATGGCGATCTTCATCGCCTGCTCCTGGAACAGCGGCACGCCGAGCGTCTTGCCCAGCACACCCTCCAGCCCGCGCGGCACCTCGGCTGGTTCCTCGCCATTGCGGCGGCGCAGATAGGGGTGGACCATGTCGCCCTGGATGGGGCCCGGGCGCACGATCGCGACCTCGATCACCAGATCGTAGAATTGGCGCGGGCGCAGGCGCGGCAGCATGTTCATCTGCGCGCGGCTTTCCACCTGAAATACACCCAGGCTGTCCGCCCGGCTCAGCATCTCATAGGTGGCGGGGTCATCCTGCGGGATGTCGGTCAGCGCGGATTTGCCGATGAGCGCCAGGCCACGGCGGATGCAGCTCAGCATGCCCAGGCCCAGCACATCCACCTTCAGCATGCGCAGCGCCTCGATGTCGTCCTTGTCCCATTCGATGGTGTGGCGATCCACCATCGCCGCGCGGGTCACGACGCATAACTCGGTCAGCGGCCCGCGGGTGATGACGAAGCCACCGACATGGGTGGCCAAATGACGCGGGAAATCCTGGATCTCATCGGCCAGTTCGCAGGCGAGCTTCAGGCGCGGGTCCTCGGCATCGAGGCCGTGTTCGGCGGCGATCTCCTCCCAGGTCGCATCGCCCGCGCCCCAGACGGCCTTGGCGAGTGGCGCCGTTACCGCCTCATCCAGGCCCAGCGCCTTGCCCACCTCGCGGATGGCGCTGCGTTCGCGGAAGCGGATCACGGTGGCGGCGATGGCGGCGCGATGCCGGCCATAGCGCTGGTAGATGTGCTGGATCACCTCCTCGCGCCGCTCGTGCTCGAAATCCACGTCGATATCGGGCGGTTCGTCGCGCGCTTCGCTGATGAAGCGCTCGAACAGCAGGTCGTGCTTGTCGGGCGGCACGGCGGTGATGCCGAGCACGTAGCACACCGCCGAATTGGCCGCCGAGCCGCGCCCCTGGCAGAGGATGTTGATGGAGCGCGCATAGCGCACGATCTCATGCACGGTCAGGAAATAGGGCGCGTAGTTGAGCTTGGCGATGAGCGCGATTTCATGCGCAAGCTGCGCCTGGACCTTGGGGGGCACGCCCTCGGGCCAGGTTTCGCGCGTCGCGGCCGCAACCCGGGCTTCCAGGGTTTCCTGCGGCGTGCGGCCGGGATCGAGAATTTCGTCCGGGTATTCATAGGCGAGCTCGCGCAGGGAGAAGCGCGCGACATCCGCCAGCTCCGCCACGCGATCCACCGCCGCCGCATGCCCCTGGAACAGGCGGCGCAGTTCGGCCTCGGGCTTGAGGCAAGCCTCGCCATTGGGTTCGGCGTCCAGGCCGAGTTCCGCCACGGGGCGGCCCAGGCGGATGGCGCTGAGCACATCGGCGAGGCGCCTTCGATGGGCCGCGTGGTAGCGCGCGCCGCCCGCGGCGATCAGGCGCGCGCCCATGGCGGCGAGGGTATCCAGCCGGGCGCGATCATCGCCGGTGGCGCGATGGCTCGCCGCGACCATTAGCGGCATGGCGAGCACCCGGCCAAATTCGGCCGTATCGCGCCGCAGCCGCGTGGCGAAATTGGCATCGGGGTGGCGGGGGGCGATGAGCGCCAGTGCCTGGCCTAGTGCGGCCTGGATCAGCGCCTCGCGCGTCAGCGGGCATTCGCCCTTGGGCGCCTCCATGCGCGCGGCCGAGAGCATGGCGGTGAGGCGCCCATAGGCGGCGCGGTCGCTCGGCCAGGCCAAGTATTCGGCGCCGTCCAGCAGGGTGAGCCGCACGCCCAGCAGATAGCGCATCCCTGCCTGCTCGGCCGCCACCATGGCCTGCACGCTGCCGGCGAAGCCCTGACGGTCGGCCACGCCGATCAGCGAATGGCCCAGGCTTTGGGCCGTCTCCACCAGCTCCCGCGCGTGGGAGGCGCCCTCCAGGAAGGAGAAGTTGGAGAGGGCGGCGGGTTCGCCGAAGATCACACCATATATCCATGCAGATACCAGCGATTATCCGGCGCCCCTGGCGCTCCGCTGCGGCAGACCCACCAGCGCGCGCCGCTTTCGGTCTGCACGGCGTAATAGTCGCGCGGGCGGGCGGTGTGGCCCTGCCACCATTCGGGCTCCAGCCGTTCCGGCCCCATGGCGCGGGTGATGCGATGCGCCTGGCGGCCCAGCCTGAGCAGGGAGGGCGGTGCATCGGGCAGCAGGGCCACGGCCTCCAGCGCGAGCGGCCGGCGCAGCAGGCGCAGCGGACGGGGTGCCGGGGTGAAGACGGCGGGGGCCGTGAAGGCGCTGACCCGGCGGATGGCGCGCTCGGGCCAATGCGAGGCATGCGGGGCGAGGCGCCAGAGCTGGACGCGTTGCCCCAGCCGATCCAGCAGCGTGGCCAAGGCCTCGGGCGCGGTGTCCTCGCCGGGCAGGCCGGGCTGGCGGGGGGTGAGGGCCTCCGTCACTTCGGCGGCGAGGATCAGGCGCTCGAAACCCAGTTCGGGCCGCAACTCCTCCACGCGGCGGGCCATCAGGCGCTGCAGATGGGCGGGCTCGCGGCTGGCCTGGCCGAGGCCCTGGCGCAGCTCCTGCCAGGAGCCATCGCCGCGAAAGGCGGTGAGGCGCAGGACGCGCACGCCTTCGCCCGCCGCCAGCAGCCCTTCGCACAGTGTGGCGATCAGCGCGCCGATCATGCGCTCCAGCCCCGGCGCGGTGACCAGGGGTGAGAGAAAATCCCGGGCGGCGACGTGCTGCGGCGGCGGCCGGATGGGGGTGAAGGGGGCGATGGCGCCGCGCAGGGCGGCCAACTCCTGGGCGATGGCGGGGCCGAAGCGCCGCGCCAGCGGGCCACGCGGCTGCGCCTCCAGCGCCGCCACCTCGCGCAGGCCGAGGCGATGCAGGGCCGCGATCATCGCCTCGGGCAGGGCGAGCGCGCTGACCGGCAGGCGCGCCAGATCCGGCTCGGCATCCAGCACCTGGGAGGGCAGGCCCGCGCGCAGCAGCGCCGCCAGGGCGGCCGGGGCCGCGCCGATCAGCCCGCGTGCCGGATGCCCGGCCTTCCCGAAACCGGCGAGCACGCGGGCGAGCAATGCGGGCTCGGGTTCGGGCAGGCCGGTGGTTTCGATCAGCAGCCCCTCCTCGCGCCAGATGCCGACCAGGGGCGAGAAGCGCAGCGCCCAGATGGCGGCGCGGGGGCAGGCGAGGCCCGCGCCATGCAGCATCAGGAAGCGGCGCGTGCCGCGTGGCGCCTCGGGCGCGGCGGGGGGCAGGGGCGGGGCCACGGGCGGGCCGGCCTCGAAGAGCGGCAGGCGCGGCGTGCGCGCGGCGCGGCGGCCGGTCATGCGCCGCGCGCTTCATGAGAAGGCCCCAGACCCCAGTACTTGAGGGGAGGGGTCTGGGGCCGCCCTGTCCTGGATATGGGGCCCCAGCCGCCGGAGGCCTCTTTTCCCGTCATCACGCCCCCCGCGCCCGCCGTTCCGGCAGAGCCGGGGCCAGAACGCGCAATTCGCCCCGCAGCGCATCCCACTCGCCCGCCCAGGCGCCCGGCCTTCCGCCGCGGGCGCGCAGCAGCGCGATCTCCCAGGCGGGATCGCCCAGATGGTGCGGTGAACCACCTTCGGCCGCGCGGGCCGAGAGGCGCCAGCGAGTCAGTGCCGCGGTGGGGCCGGGGCTTTCATCATCGCCCCGCAGCAGCAACCCGATGCCGCCCCCCGTCTCGGCCGCGAGTTGCAGGCGGCGGGCAGCCGTCAGGTCGGGCGCTGCATTCATCAGCAGCACGGCGGCGATGGCGGGGCAGCGCAACCCTTCCTCGGCCGCCCAGAGCGCATCGGCCGGGCGGGGGGCGCGGATCAGGATCAGGCTGGCGGCGGAGAGGCCGAGCTGCGCCAGGCCCGGCGGATAGGCATCAGGCTCGCCGGCGATCCAGAGGACGGAGCGGCCGGGCAGCGCCGCCTGCGCACGGGCCAGGAGCAGCGCCGAGAATCCCATGCCGGCCCCGGGCTCGGCCGCCAGCACCTCATGCAGCCCGGCGAGCGGCAGGCCGCCCCAGGGCAGGTGGGCATCCAGTTCGGGTGAGAGGGGCAGGGTGGCGCGGGCGGTTTCCAGCCCGGGATCGAGGCGCGCGATCCGTGCCCGCAGGCCAGCCAGAAGGCCGGTGCGGTCCATCGGCGCCGGGGCTTGCGGCTCGGCATCGGCCATCGGGGCCTGGGGCGAGGGGCGAGGGGAGAGGAGCATGATGTTCTTGAAATGTTCTAAATACTCTCCTTTGCAAGGTCAAGCTTTCCGGGGTTGCGTCTGATCCCCAAGCCATCCCTGGAATCTTCCACAGGCCGCTGCGCCTGCCAGGAAATTATCAACTTTTCTTCGCCAGGCTGACCCGGTATCAAACCGGAAGCAGAACATTTCCATGCCGGAAAACATGCCTCGCCTTGCCATTCTGGCGCCCGCGCTGGCCTTGGGGTTCACGCTCCTCATGGGCTGCGCCCCGCTGCCCGCCCAGCAGGCCGAGGGGACGCCCGCCGCGCGGGTAGCGCGGGACAGTCTGGCCAGCCTGCAGGCCAGCGGCGTGTCCGTGGGCGCGGCCATCGCCGTGGATGACCGGCATGTGCTGACCAATGCGCATGTGATGCGCCAGGCGGGCGGACCCGTCACGATCCGCCGTGCGGATGGCCTGGCCGAGGTGCCGGCCATTCTGGTCGGCACCAGCCCCCATATGGATCTGGCCGTGCTGCGCATGCCCGAGGGCTTCCTGCGTCCGGCCGCCCTGGCGCCCGGATTGCCCGTGGCGGGGGAGCCGGTCTGGGCGATGGGGCCGGAAGGCCTGGGCCGGGCGCTGGCCGAGGGCCGGGTGGCGCGGCCCTATGTGCAGATGCGCGGCTTCGGCCCCGGCTTCACGGCCGGGCTGGGGGCACTGATGGGATTCTCTGGCGGGCCGGTGGTGGATCGTTCAGGCCGCGTGATGGGGCTGACCACGGCGCTGCCCAACCCGGGCGGCGCGCCGCTGCTGGCGGCCATGACCGGCGTGGATCTCGCCGGCCTGGCCGAGGGCGCGCGGCGCCAGGTCTTCATCCTCGATATTCGCGAAGCCATGGCCGAGGTGGAGCGGATGGGCATCGCGCTCGCGGCCCTGCCGGATCAGCCTGGGCCGATCCGTGATACCCGCGGCCGCCCCTGGCGTGAGGCGGCGCGCCAGGCGGCGGCGACCAGCTGGGCCGCGATCCGCTGATCAGCGGCCCTGGAGGTCCCAGGGCTTGCGGGAGGCTTCCAGTTGCGCGTCCAGCCGCGTCACGCCGATGTCGCGCAGCAGATGCGCGTCCAGCTCGTTGAGTTGGCGGCGGGTGTCATAGGCGCGCCAGAAACGGGCCAGGTAAGTCAGCCAGACAAGGCCAACCTTCGGCGCCGCGAACCGGGCCGGAAGCCGCAGGGCGGAGGGAAGGGGGCTGAACTGGGCGGACATGGGTGCGTTCCTTTTCTAAGTCGCAACGCTGTTATCCCAGGCTGGGAAACATCATTCAAACGACTAATCTTGACGGTCAACATCAATTATTGTGATGATGACTCATGAACCTTCCCGCCGGCCTTGATCCTGAATTGCTCCGCAGCTTCGTCCTCATCGCCGAGGGCGAGAGCGTCACCCGCACGGCCGAGCGCATCGGCCGCACGCAATCGGCCGTTTCGATGCAGATGCGCCGGCTGGAGGAGGTGCTGGGCGAGGAGTTGCTGCGCCGCGGCCATCGCGGCCTCGAGCCTACCCCCAAGGGCGCCTGGCTGCTGGAGCGCGCGCGCACCCTGCTGGCGCTGAATGAGGAGATCATCACCACGTTCCGCACGCCCGGACTGACCGGCCAGGTCCGGCTGGGCAGCCCGGATGACTATGCGCTGCAATGGCTGCCCGGCATCCTCGCCCGCTTCGCCCGCACGCATCCGGGGATCGAGGTGGATGTGCTCTGCATGTCCTCCGAGGAGTTGGCCCAGCGCCTGGCGCATGGCCATATCGACCTCGCTCTGCTGACCGAGGGCCATGGGCGCGAGGGCGAGGAAGTCTGGCGCGGCCCGCTGCGCTGGGTCGGGCCGCAGGGGGCCACACTGCACAAGCGCGACCCCTTGCCCCTGGCCGCCGCCCATCCCGGCTGCACCTGGCGCCGTGCCGCGCTGGAGGCGCTGGGGCGCGAGGGGCGGCGCGTGCGCATCAGCTACAACAGCACCACGCAATCGGGCTGCTTCGCGGTGGCCCTGGCGGGGCTTGCCATCACGATTTCCACGCCGACGCGCCTGCCGCCCGGCCTCGCCTGGATGGGTGCGGCCGAAGGGCTGCCGGAACTGCCGCAGATGGGCATCCTGCTGGCGGTGGGGGATGCACCGCTCTCGCCGGGGGGTGAGGCGCTGGTCGAGGCGATCCGCGCGGGCTTCGCACAAGCCTCTTGAGGCGGGGCGGCGGCCTGTGGTCTGGTGGCGGCAATCAAATCCGGGAGAGCCACAAGATGCGCCGTCGTACTGCCCTGGGGTCCTTGCTTGCAACGCCCGGCCTCGCCGTGGGGGCCTGGGCGCAGGCCTGGCCGGAGCGGCCTGTTCGCATCATCATCCCCTTCCCGCCGGGCGGCTCGAATGACACGGTGGCGCGCATTCTCCAGCCGCGCCTGCAGGAGATCCTCGGCCGGCCGATCGTGGTGGACAACCGCGCCGGAGCCTCGGGTTCGGTCGCCTCCACGGAGACGGCGCGGGCGCAGCCCGATGGCCATACCTGGATGCTGGCGAATGACACGCTGGCCGGCAATGAAACGCTGATGAGCCTG